>DCHF01000036.1 GCA_002315555.1 Lachnospiraceae bacterium UBA1759
CTCAACAGGGTCACGACCCTAATATAAAAACGGAGGATTTTCGCCTAAGGCATCAATCCTCCGGAAAACCGATGATGTTTTCAAACCGGACGGTCCTTCCGTCCGTAAATGTAAGCGCCCGTTCAAGGTCATCGACCTTTTTCAGTGTACCGCTTACGACCGTATAAGATCCGCCTTCCTTAAACAGGTCGGGAACAAAGCAGGACAGTGTCACCAACGGATGTCCGGCCTCTTCTTCCCGGAGACTTGTTAACCGACGGCGGATCTTTTCGTTTTCCTCCTCCGTAAGCTCGACTTTTTCATCCACGAGCCGGGCCGCTTCATCCGTGGAATCCTCGTAGCCTGTGAGTGCTTTAAAAGGCGAAAACTGGGCAGCGCGCGAGGTCATCGGCTGCGGCGGATGCTTCTTCGAGCGATGGTTCGTAAGCCCGATGATATCGTCATAGTTCTTCGTATTTCCGATCATCCCTTATGCCCTCCGATCTGTCCGTTCCGTTCGATGGCCGTTGCGCCTTCCTGCAGGTTCATTCCCTTCAGGATCGCATTCTTTCCGAACTTTTTCTTGATCTCGAGCTGCGCCTTCTGAAGCCGCTTTTCGCGCTCATCAAGCTCCGCCTCCCGTTTATTCTTTTCTTCACGTTCTGCGGGATCCGTAAACAGATCGAACTGTTCAAAGACTTCCTTCTTTTCCGTTTCAGGAACTACGCGGTTTGCGGTCACATAGATCCGCCGTACCAAAAGCGCCGGGTCCGTGATCTCATCATACAGCTTCAGGACCTTCTCCATGATGAGACGGGTAGAAGAGGTCTGTTTTCCGAGGTTCACCGAACCGTGCGCATCCTTTGGGATCCGGCGGCCGTAACGATCCTCCTTCACTTCTCCGAGGTAGTTCCGTCCCTCTTTCAGATTGTCGATGTCATAGCCCATATGCAACACGATCTGGTCGCATACAAGCCCCTTGTCCACCAGGTCCAGGACGAGCATATCCGTCATTTCCTGCACAATAAGACGCGCTTTTTCAAAATCATACGGATGCTGGAGGACCTGTCCGGAGCCCACGGAATTGTTCTCCGGTGTATAGGCCTTGATATCGCTGATCCGGCAGGGCTCGTAGCCCCATGCGTGGTCGATCAGAAATTCCGCATTGACGCCGAAAAGACGGTATAGCAGGTCCTCGTTGTAAAAATCGTTGTCTTTTCCGATCGAGCACCGGGCGATGTCTCCCATCGTATACAGGCCGTTTTGCTCCAGTTTTTTAGCGATGCCGGGGCCCACACGCCAGAAGGCTGTAAGCGGCCGATGGCTCCAGAGCTTCTTCCGGTAGTTCATTTCATCGAGCTCCGCAATGCGGACGCCGTCTTCATCGGCCGGGATGTGCTTCGCGACGATGTCCATCGCGATCTTGGCCAGATAAAGGTTCGTTCCGATGCCCGCAGTCGCCGTGATTCCGGTCTCCTTCAGCACGTCCTTGATCATCTTGAGCGCAAGCTCATGCGCCGTCAGCCCGTAGGTATTGAGATAATCCGTCGCGTCGATGAAGACTTCATCGACCGAGTAGACATGAATATCCTCCGGGGCGATGTATTTCAGATAAATGCTGTAGATCTTCGTACTGATCCGCATATATTCCGCCATACGGGGAACGGCTGTGTGAAAAGCGATCTTAAGCGACGGATCGCGGTTCAGCTCGTTAATGTCCGCGGATTCTCCGGTAAAGGTACCGTGCGGCGCGCGGATCAGTCTTTCCGCATTCGCTTCCTTCACTTTCTGCACGACTTCAAAAAGGCGCGGACGTCCCGGGATGCCGTAGGTCTTCAGGGAAGGAGAGACCGCAAGACAGATGGTCTTTTCCGTGCGTGAGACATCGGCCACGACCAGATTGGCGGTCATCGGATCCAGATTCCGGTGCATGCACTCCACGGACGCATAAAAGGACTTTAAGTCGATTGCAATATAAGAACGGATCTTTTCAGCCACCGCGGTACCTCCTTTCGAAAATTCTGTTAATTCATTATAACAGATTCCGCTGTTTACGTACAGAAAAAGTGTGGTCTCGGATCTTAATATCATTGCAAAACACTTCTTTCAGATTAGGTATTTAATCTTTTGCCAAAATGTGTTATGATAATTCATAATATGCGTTATTGGGCCCTTGCGGACCCGGTGGAGGTTTCCGTGAACGAAGATTACAACGAATACATCACATTTATCGTAAAGAATAAAAAAGGCGAGGACATGGAAATGGCCGTCGTCGAGGAATTTGAAGTCGATCGTAAGAACTACTGCGCGGCAGCGCTTGTGGAAGGCGAATACATTAACGAAGACGAGCTTTACATCTACCGCATCACAGCGGACGGTGATGATTTCAAAGCGGAAATGATCACGGATGCCAGGGAATACGATCTTGTCGTCAAGGCGTATACCGAGATGGAGATGAAAGACCGTTACTAAGGGAAAAACGCATGAAAAATGCTTATTTTGCGGGCGGATGCTTCTGGTGCATCACTCCTGTGTTTATGGACACGGAAGGCGTAAAAGACGTAGTTTCGGGCTTCTCCGGAGGCATTGAAAAGGATCCCTCCTATGAGGATGTCAAGCACCAGTTGACAGGACACAGGGAGACCGTCAAGATCACGTATGACGAAGCAAAAGTGACCTACGGACAGCTTCTCGACATTTTCCTCACGTATACCGATCCCTTTGACGGTGAAGGGCAGTTCATCGACCGCGGACGTTCCTATACGCTGGCCGTTTACTATGAAACGGAGGAAGAGCGGGAGATCACCGAAGAGAAGCTGAAAGAGCTGAAAAACGCATCGGGACGTGATGTCTTTGTGGCCGTGGAGGCCTTTACGGCTTTCTACGATGCGGAAGATTATCACCAGCATTTTTATTTGACGCATCCCGAAGAATTTGAAGAGGAGCTCATAAGCTCCGGAAGAAAGGCAGTACAGACTGTTCATGAATGAACTGAAAGCATTCATTTCAAAAATTAAATTATCGGACACGCAAAGGATCCTGCTCGGTTTCCTGATCACGATCATCGCAGGCAGCATCCTTCTCGCACTTCCGGCAGCTCATGCCGAAGGGACGGATATTTCCTATCTGGACGCACTCTTTACGGCAACGACCTCGGTCTGCGTTACCGGACTCGTTGTAGTGGATACCTTCTCGGCCTGGACCCTTTTCGGCAAGATCGTGATCCTGCTCCTGATCCAGATCGGCGGTTTGGGACTTGTTGCCTTTATTACCGGCGCGATGATCCTGATCAAACGGAGAGCAAATCTTTCCACGCGTCTTCTCATCGAGAATGCGTTCAATCTGGATACGATCTCCGGTATTCCGTCGTTCCTGCGAAACGTTTTTCTCGGCACGCTTGTCGTTGAATTTATAGGCGGCCTCCTGTGCATTCCGGTGTTTGTTAAAGACTTTGGCGCCTACGGCATATTCGTCGCATTTTTCCACAGCATATCGGCATTCTGTAACGCGGGCATCGATATCATCGGCCCGGTCAGCCTGGAAGCCTATGCCGGCAACCTCTGGCTGAACCTCGTGACGATACTTCTCATCGTCCTCGGCGGCATCGGTTTCATTGTCTGGTGGGACGTGATCAATACGATCAAACGACTCAAAAAAGGCGAGATCAGGAAGGACCGCTTCTTTGAAAAACTAAGTCTTCACAGTAAGATCACCCTGACCGCGACCTTCATTCTGATCGTGGGCGGTTGGTTCCTGTTCCTGATCGGAGAGTGGACCAATCCGGATACGCTCGGACCGATGAATTTCTTCAAAAAGCTGCTTGCTTCCCTGTTCCAGTCCGTGACAACAAGAACAGCCGGCTTCGCATCGATTCCGCAGGGAAAGCTTCGTCCCTGGTCCGTTATGCTCTGTGTGATTCTGATGTTTATCGGCGGTTCCTCCGTCGGTACCGCAGGCGGTGTGAAGACCTCCACCGTATTCCTGTTTTTCCTCTCGGCGCTGTCCGTTATCCGCGGCCGTGACCGTATCACGGCTTTCAACCGCACCATTCCGGGCACGCTTGTACGCCGTGCGGCAGCCATTTTTCTGATCAGTATTTCTGTTCTCTGCACAGCCATCATGGTAATGACAGTTGCGGACAAGAGCAGTTTTATCGATATTTTTTACGAGATCGCCAGTGCACTCGGTACTGCGGGCTTAAGCCGCGGTGTCAGCGGTACGACCGGTGCCGCGGGCAAGGTGATCCTCATCATCTGCATGTATCTGGGCCGTGTAGGTCCCATCTCACTGGCACTTGCGTTTGCCAGCATTCAGGGAAAGCGAAATATTCAGTTCCCCGAACAGACGATTACGATCGGTTGATCAAACCGTGACCTAAAGGTGTTGATATGAAGAAAAAAGAAACCGTAAAATCCTATGTTATCTTCGGTATCGGCAAATTCGGACGCAGTATTGCGGAAGAGCTTGCGGAGGCCGGACACAACGTTCTTGCCGTGGACCGCGATCCCGAGAAGGTCTCCGCCGTTGCGGATACCGTGACCATGGCGGCCGTGGCCGATGTCAATGACGCACGCCAGATGGAAAATCTGGGTCTCAGTGATTTTGATGCCGCCGTCGTTTCCACGACCGGCGATCTTTCCGCGAGTGTCATGTGCGTCATGCTGACCAAAGAGGCGGGCATTCCGCTCGTCATCGCAAAGGCATCGGATGAACGTCAGGCCAAGGTATTCGAGCGCATCGGCGCAGACCGCGTCATTATCCCCGAAAAGGACGCTGCCGCGCGCGTCGTACATACGCTTCTCAACAAGGATTATCTCGATGTATTCGAGCTTTCCGACGATATCCTGCTTGCCGAGATCACACTCCGCAAGGACTGGGAGGGCAAGAGCCTCCGCGAACTGGATCTCAGACGCAGCCACCGCATCAATGTGGCGGCCATCCGCGTGGAAGGCGACCTGTTTATCAACTGGGATGCCGACAAGCTTCTTCCGAAGGGAGCCAGCATCGTTGTCATCGCCGACAGAAAAACTCTTGATAAGGTCATAAAGGATTCCGCAAAATGAATATTATCATCATCGGCTGCGGCAAGGTCGGTTCGACGCTTGCGGAGCAGCTCAATAACGAAGGTCATAATATCACACTGATCGACAAAAACGATAAGGTCCTGCAAACACTTGCAACGAACCTGGACGTTCTCGGTATCAGCGGAAACGGTGCCATGCTCGAGGTCCAGAAGGAAGCGGACATTAAGAACGCGGATCTTCTGATCGCCGCGACCGGCTCCGATGAGACCAATATGCTGTGCTGCCTTCTCGCAAAGAAGGAGGGGCACTGCCTGACCATCGCCCGTATCCGTAACCGCGAATACGAGGATGAGATCGAATATCTGAAGAGTGCGCTCGGCATTTCCTATGTCATCAATCCCGATAAGATGTGCGCACATGAGATCGTACGTCTTCTCCGTTTCCCGTCCGCGCTTGAGATCGAGACCTTCTACAAGGGCCGCGTGGACATGGTCAAGATCAAAATCTCCAAGAGCTCCGTTCTCTGCGACGTTGCCCTTCGCGATCTGCAGAAAAAGGCCGGTATTCCCGCGCTGATCTGCATCATCGAACGCGAAGGCAAGGTACAGATCCCCTCCGGTGACACGGTCCTTTCCGCCGGCGATGTCGTTTCCTTCATCGCAAAGCCGAGCGACGCTGCGATGTTCTGTCGCCTCTGCCGTCCGGAGACACGTCCGAACCGTTCCGTCTTCTTTATCGGTGGCGGCAAGGTCGCCAATTACTGCGCCAAGTATCTGAAATCTCGACGTAACCAGAACCGTTATCAGTTGAAATTCATCGATATCAATCCGGATGCCTGCGCAGCTCTTTCCGAAAGCTTCCCGGACGCCACCGTCATCAATGCGGACGGTTCCAGCAAGCGTACACTGTTCGAAGAGGGCATTCAGAACGCCGACTGTGTTGTCAGCGTCACCGGCATCGACGAGGAAAATATCATCATGAGCCTCACGGTCGATGAAATTCCGGACATCCGCCTCATCACAAAGGTCAATCACATGGATCCCGCAGATATTCCGCCCAGCCTTAACGTCGGCTCCGTGGTCTGTCCGAAGATGATCACCGCAAACGAGGTCGTCCGTTTTGTCCGTGCGCAGGAAAGCTCCAGAAACTCCAACATCGAATCCCTGTACAAGGTCGCCGGCGGAAGAGTGGAAGCGCAGGAATACGAGCTTGGCGATGAATCCGAAGTCACCAACATCCTGTTAAAGGATCTCAACTTAAAGCCCCAGACGCTGATCGCCATGATCATCCGCGATGATAAATTCATCCAGCCGGGTGGTAACGATTACATGCAGAAGGGCGACCACGTCGTCATTATCACCGCCGCAAAGGGCGGTATCCGCGATATCAAGGACATTCTGGCATAAGGTGAAACTATGAATTTTAAGATCGTTTCCTACTTTTTGGGCTGGGTCCTGAAGATCGAAGCGGTGTCCATGGCCATTCCGCTCCTCATTGCGATCTGCTGCGGGGAGTCGAGCTGGGTATGGTTCCTCGTTTCCATTGCGGCCTGCCTCGCGTTCGGTATTCCGATGACGCTCAAAAAAGAAGACCGCGGCAGTTTTTATGCACGTGAAGGTTATGTGATCACCGCCCTCGGCTGGATCCTGCTTTCGCTGATCGGCGCGCTTCCGTTTTTCTTGAGCGGAAAGATCCCGAGCTACCTCGATGCCGTGTTTGAGATCGTATCCGGCTTTACAACGACCGGTTCCACGATCCTTTACGAGGTCGAGCCTTTGGGCTACGGCCTGCTGTTCTGGAGAAGCTTCTCCCATTGGCTCGGCGGTATGGGCGTTTTGGTCCTGTTGCTATCCCTGCTTCCTGCAAACGGCGGCTATAACATGGCCATCATGAAGGCGGAATCGCCCGGTCCTTCCGTTTCCAAGCTGGTTCCGAAGGTCCGCGATACCGCAAAATATCTGTATCTGATCTATAGCGGAATGACGCTTGCCGCGGCGATCATGTATTGGATCTCCGGCATGCCGCTCTTTGATGCGGTCTGCATCGCATTCGGTACCGCGGGTACCGGCGGATTTGCGGTCCGTAATTCGGGCATGAACGATTACAGTACGTTCACGCAGGTCCTGATCACGATCTGGATGATCCTGTTCGGCGTCAATTTTAACGTATATTTCCTTCTTGTGCGAAAGAAGTGGAAGGATGCGCTGAAATGTGAGGAGATGCGGGTATATCTCAGCCTCATCGTCGTGTTCATCGCGATCTGCACCTTTTCGACCTGCATGCATCAGAACGTTACATTCGGATACAGCTTACACCATAGCGCATTCACCGTGGCATCGCTGATCACGACGACCGGTTTCGGAACCGTCGACTTCAGCTACTGGACGGAGTCCTGTAAGATCCTGGTCCTGTTCATCATGTTCTGCGGCGCATGTGCGGGTTCCACCGGCGGTGGTTTCAAGGTCTCGCGTCTGATCGTCATCGCGAAGGAGGCCCGCTCCGAACTGCACCTTCTGATCCATCCGAATGCGGTACGTCCCGTACGCCTGGAGGGCAAGGTCCTGGACCGTAACGTCGTCCGATCCGTAAACAGCTACTTCATCATTTACGTGTTTCTGATCGTACTTTCCGTGTTCATCGTTTCATTGGACGGTTTTGACATGGAAACCAATATTTCCGCGGTGTTTGCGACCTTCAACAACATCGGACCGGGTCTTTCCCGCGTCGGCCCGTATCTGAATTTCGCCGAATTTTCACCGCTAGCCAAGCTTGTTCTGATCTTTGATATGATCGCCGGTCGTCTGGAGATCATCCCGATGCTGATGCTCGTTTATCCGAAGACCTGGAGGAAGCATTTCTGATGCCGTTTTTAACGGATCCGAAAGACAATGAAAACTTCAAATAGAGAGGGAGTTTATGAATTTTTCCGTATTACTTAACAACGTAATGGCCGAGGCTTTCGAAAAAGCCGGCTATGACAGAACCTACGGCAAGGTATCCGTTTCCAACCGGCCGGACCTTTGCGAGTATCAGTGCAACGGTGCGATGGCAGCCGCAAAGGCTTACCACAAGGCACCGATCCAGATCGCAGAGGATGTTGTCCGTAACCTGGAGGGCAATGCCGTATTCGAGACCGCTGAGGCTGTAAAGCCCGGTTTCATCAACATGAACATTTCCACTGCGTTCCTTCAGTCCTATTGTAACGAAATGGCTGTGAAGGATCATTTCGGCATGGAGTTTCCGGAAAAGAAGACCATCATCGTGGACTACGGCGGACCGAACGTTGCAAAACCGCTTCACATCGGTCACTTACGTTCCGCGATCATCGGCGAATCCATCAAGCGCATCTTAAAGTATATGGGACACGAGACCATCGGCGATACGCATCTTGGCGACTGGGGTCTTCAGATCGGTCTGATCATCGAAGAACTGAAGGAGAGAAAGCCGGAGCTTCCGTATTTTGATCCGTCCTTTACCGGTGCTTATCCGGAAGAGGCTCCGTTCACCATTTCCGAACTGGAGGCCATTTATCCGGCTGCATCCGCGAAGTCCAAGGTCGATGCCGACTTTGCCGAGCGCGCTCATGACAACACCCTGAAGCTTCAGGGAGGTGATCCGGCGTGCCGTGCCATCTGGCAGCATATCATCAATGTTTCCGTAAATGACTTAAAGAAGAACTACGAAAACCTGAACGTTTCCTTTGAACTTTGGAAGGCCGAATCAGACGCTCAGCCGTACATTCCGGATATGATCCAATCCTTCAAGGATCAGGGCATTGCCTATGTTTCCGACGGCGCTCTTGTTGTCGATGTCGCGGAAGATACCGATAAGACCGAGATCCCCCCGTGCCTCGTCGTCAAGTCCGACGGCGCTTCCCTGTATGCAACGACCGACCTCGCGACTATCATCTGGCGTATGAACGACTATCATCCGGATCAGATGATCTATCTTGCGGATAAGCGTCAGGATCTTCATTACACGCAGTTCTTCCGTGTCGCACGCAAAGCGCACATGGTGGAAGAGGACACCAGGCTGAATTTCATCGGCTTCGGCACGATGAACGGCAAGGACGGCAAGCCGTTCAAGACCCGTGCGGGTGGTGTCATGCGCCTGGAAGCGCTGATCAGCGATATCAATGACGCTGTCTATGAGAAGATGAAGGAGCGTTACGACGAATCCGAGCTTGATGAAAAGACCGTTAAGCAGGTCGGCCTTGCCGCGATCAAGTACGGCGATCTTTCCAACCAGGCCACCAAGGATTACAACTTTGACATCGACCGCTTTGCGTCCTTCGAGGGCAATACAGGTCCGTACATTCTTTATACGATCGTTCGTATCAAGTCCATCCTGAGAAGAACGGAGATCACGGATGCGTTCGCTCCGACCTTCAACGCGGATGCTTCCGGCAATGCCTGCTTAAAGGCCCTGATGAAGAATCTCTGCGGCTTTGCGGATATGGTGGAGAACGCAGCAGAGGAGCTTGCACCGCATAAGATCTGCAGCTACATCTACCAGCTATCCGATGCCTTCAACGGCTTCTACCACGATACGCAGATTCTGAAGGAAGAGGATACCGAAAAGAAGAATCTGTACCTTTCCGTACTTGTCCTGACGAAGAGCGTTCTGGAGACCTGTATTGATCTTCTGGGCTTTGAAGCACCGGAAAGAATGTAATCAAATAATCAGTTTTACGGATCGTTTCATACGGTCCGTAAATTTTATGCGGAGGTCCTTCATGAAATTAACAAAAGCCCCGGGAACAAAGGGTCCCGGGGCTTTTTTATTCATTAAAACACGATGTATTTGATCTTCTGTACAAATTCATCATTTGTCTTTGTCGATGCGAACAGGTCCAGGATCTGCTCCGCCGTTTCCTCGGGTTTTCCTGAGGAGGTGACCTTGCGGATCAGGGAGGATGCTTCGTATTCCTGCTCATTAAAAAGAAGCTGTTCGTTTCTTGTGGACGATTTTAAAATGTCCAGCGCAGGGAAGATGCGGCGTTCGGAAAGCTTCCGGTTCAGAACGAGCTCCATGTTGCCGGTGCCCTTGAATTCCTCATAGACCATATCGTCCAGACGGGAGCCGGTCTCTAAAAGGGCCGTTGCGAGGATCGTCAGCGAGCCGCCCTCACGCATGCAGCGCGCGGCGCCGAAGAAACGCTTCGGCATGTAAAGCGCGGCCGGATCCAGTCCGCCGGAAAGGGTACGGCCGGACGGGGTGACCGTCAGGTTGTATGCACGGGTCAGGCGTGTGATGGAATCGAGCAGAATCACGACATCACGCTTCATTTCCACAAGGCGCTTTGCACGTTCGATGACCATTTCAGACACGCGCTTATGATGCTCCGGCTGTTCATCGAAGGTGGAGTAGACGACTTCCACATTGTCGCCGACCACGGATTCCTGCATATCGGTAACTTCTTCCGGACGCTCGTCAATGAGAAGGATGATGATATGAAGGTCCGGATGGTTTTTCTGAAGCGCATGCGCGATCTGCTTTAAGAGCGTGGTCTTGCCGACCTTGGGCTGGGCAACGATCATGCCGCGCTGACCTTTACCGATCGGGGAGATCATATCGACAATGCGCATGGAAAGCTCACCGCCTTCCGTTTCCAGATGGAGACGGTCGTGCGGGAAGATGGGCGTCAGCGACTCAAAAGGCCGCACACGGCTGTGTTCGCTGACAGACATGCCGTTGATCCTCTCAATGAATAAAATGGCGGAAAAGCGCTCATTTTCACCTTTAATGCGCTTGCTGCCGGCGATATAGTCACCGGTCTTTAAATTAAACTTGCGGATCTGCGACGGCGCAACGTAAACATCGTCTTCACCGGGCAGGTACCCGCCGGAGCGGATGAAGCCGAAACCATCGGCCATGACCTCCACGATGCCTTCCGCCTTTTCGCCGCTGTCCAGTTCGGAGAGGTTCTTGGGCGTGCGGTTATATGAAGAGGAGCGCGGATCAGCTTCCGGACGCGCGTATTCGGTACGGGTATTCTCGGTTCTTATGCTTTCTGTTCGAGTATTCTCGGTTCTTATGCTTTCGGTTCGGGCGTTTTCGGTCCGGCTGCTTTCGGTTCGAACCGGCTCCTCCGTTTCTTTCTTTGCCTGTTCGGATTCAAAGATCTCCGCAAGGCGCTCCACAAGTTCTCCCTTACGCATCGTCGTGACGCCGGTGATTCCCTTTTCAGCCGCGATCTTACGCAGTTCGCCTACGGGAAGCGTATTCAGTTTCTGTTTCATTTTATTCTCCCAATGGATTTAAAAAAGATTTGATGATCGGATCAAGATGAGTCCAAAGACTGTAAAGATAATTTAACACAAGCATTTAAAAATGTCAAACCGGGACAATGCGGAAGGAGACGCATAACACTTTTTTCACAATTAAAGACTTGATTTTCGAGAGAAATGTGATATTATGATAAAGTCAGTTAGCACTCAACCATAATGAGTGCTATTACAACACAATTTATGCACAAAAGATCCGCGGATGTTCAATAATTCAGCGAATCCGGTGTCCAAATAAGGAGGATAATTACATGAAGTTAATTCCGCTTGGCGACAAAGTCGTATTAAAGCAGGTTGCAGCAGAAGAGACCACGAAGTCCGGCATCGTACTTCCCGGCAGTGCGCAGGAAAAGCCGCAGATGGCAGAAGTCATCGCAGTGGGACCGGGCGGCATGATCGATGGCAAGGAAGTCCGCATGGAAGTCAAGACCGGAGACAAGGTCATTACCTCTCAGTATGCCGGAACCAAGGCAAAGATCGAAGGTGTGGAATATACCATCGTCCGTCAGAGCGACATTCTGGCGATCGTTGAATAATCAGGAGGAAACCGAATATGGCAAAAGAAATCAAATATGGTGACGAGGCAAGAAAAGCCCTGGAAGCCGGTGTAAACAAACTTGCGGATACCGTCCGCGTAACGCTTGGCCCGAAAGGCCGTAACGTCGTTCTCGACAAGACCTACGGTTCTCCGCTGATCACGAATGACGGTGTTACCATCGCAAAAGAGATCGAACTTGAAGATGCTTTTGAAAACATGGGCGCGCAGCTCGTCAAGGAAGTCGCTACGAAGACCAACGACGTAGCCGGCGACGGCACTACGACCGCAACCGTTCTTGCGCAGGCCATGATCAAGGAAGGCATGAAGAACCTGGCGGCAGGCGCAAATCCGATCATCCTGAGAAAGGGTATGAAAAAGGCCGCTGAGACCGCAGTCGCCTCCATCAAGGCACAGTCCAAGCCCATCACGAGCAAGGACCAGATCGCACGTGTTGCAGCGATCTCCGCAGCGGATGACGGTGTCGGCGAAATGGTTGCGGATGCCATGGACCGCGTTTCCAAGGACGGCGTCATCACAATTGAAGAATCCAAGACCATGATGACCGAGCTGGACCTTGTGGAAGGCATGCAGTTTGACCGTGGTTACTTAAGCGCTTACATGTGCACAGATATGGAAAAGATGGAAGCGACCCTCGATGATCCGTACATTCTGATCACCGATAAGAAGATCACCAACATCCAGGACATTCTTCCGGTTCTTGAGCAGATCGTTCAGTCCGGCGCAAAGCTTCTGATCATCGCAGAGGACGTAGAAGGCGAAGCACTGACCACCCTGATCGTCAACAAGCTCCGCGGCACCTTCACCGTAGTTGCGGTTAAGGCTCCGGGTTACGGCGACAGAAGAAAGGAAATGTTAAAGGATATCGCGACACTGACCGGCGGCCAGGTCATTTCCGAAGAAGTCGGTCTTGAGCTCAAGGATGCTTCCATGGAGCTTCTGGGCCGTGCAAAGTCCGTTAAAGTACAGAAGGAAAACACCATCATCGTTGACGGCTGCGGCGATAAGACTGCGATCGCAAACCGTGTCGCTGCCATTCGCGCACAGCTCGATGTAACCACCTCCGAATTCGATAAGGAAAAACTTCAGGAGCGTCTTGCCAAGCTGGCAGGCGGCGTAGCCGTTATCCGCGTAGGTGCCGCGACCGAGACCGAAATGAAGGAAGCAAAGCTTCGTATGGAGGATGCGCTTAACTCGACCCGCGCGGCAGTGGAAGAGGGCATCGTATCCGGCGGCGGTACCGCATACATCCTGGCCTCCAAGGAAGTCGAAAAGCTGATCGACACCCTGGAGGGTGATGAGAAGACCGGCGCAAAGATCGTACTGAAGGCTCTTCAGGCACCGTTATTCTTTATCGCAGACAATGCGGGTCTGGACGGCAGCGTCATCATCAACAAGGTCTATGAGGCTGAAGACGGCATCGGCTATGATGCTTACAACGACAAGTACGTTGAAATGATTCCGTCCGGCATCGTGGATCCGGCCAAGGTCACCCGTTCCGCATTACAGAACGCCATCAGCGTAGCATCCACCTTACTGACTACCGAATCAGCGGTAGCAGCCATCAAGGAACCGGCTCCGGCAATGCCTGCAGGCAACCCGGGAATGGGCATGATGTAATTTATCACTATAGCAGAGTATCAAAGGAGACGACTTGTTCGTCTCCTTTTTCTTTTGTCCGGATGAACAAGATCGTGGATTTATATGCCATATGTATTTTTCGAAATCGTTTTTTTTATTAACATTTCTGTAACAGATCCGAATTATGTAATCACTATATATAAAAAACGATACTTTTATTGATTTTTTGTACATATTATACAAATATTGATTGACTAATATTCTTTTTACTTGTAATATCTAATTGTGTGAACTCCATGTGAAAAGCAGTTTATCTGTCAAACAATTGGAGAATACAAGAAAGGGGAGCTCTTATGAAGGAATTCTTAAAAGAACTCAAAAAGAACAGAGCGCTGTTTTCAATGATCGTACCTGCTTTACTGCTTACGATCATCTTCTCATATGCCCCGATGGCCGGTCTTGTTCTTGCCTTTAAGAACTACCGCTTTGACCTCGGCATTTTCAGAAGCCCGTTCAACGGTGTTGAAAATTTCCGTTTCCTGTTTGTATCCGGTGACGGTTGGCGTCTCACCAAGAACACCATTCTCTACAATCTGTTGAACCTTGTGACTTCTCAGGCACTTGCCGTTGTAATCGCGATCTTCATTTCCGAGATCCGCGGCAAAGTGTACAAGAAGATCACCCAGTCCCTGATCTTCCTGCCGTACTTCATTTCATGGGTTCTTGTCGGTGCATTCGCACTCGCCATCTTCAACTATGAAACCGGTCTTATGAACAACCTGATCACCGCAGCCGGCAAGGAGCGTGTCAATGTCTACGCGATCCCCGGTGTATGGCCCTGGATCATCTGTGCATTCAATGCATGGAAGTGGTGTGGCTATAACTCCGTTATCTACATTGCGGCAATCACCGGTGTTGACCAGGAGATCTACGAAGCGGCAGCAATCGACGGCGCGAACATTTTCCAGCGTATCCGTCTCGTAACGCTTCCGTGTATCCGCCCGACGATCGTCATCATGCTTCTTCTGCAGGTCGGCCGAATCCTTCGCGGTGACTTCGAAATGTTCTACCAGTTAGTAGGCGCAAACGGTCAGCTCTACGATGCGACCGACGTTATCGACACTTACGTATTCCGTGCCCTGACCACCAGCACGAACCTCGGTATGACGGCAGCAGCTTCACTGTATCAGTCCGTTGTATGTTTCGTTGTTATCATGGTCGTTAACGGAATCACCCGCAAGGTCGAAGAAGACTACGCGCTGTTCTAAGGGAGGAGGAAGAATATGGCTAATAATATCAAACCTCAGAAAAAGATCAAAAACAGTGTTTCCACTTCCGCATTTTACACGATCGCTTATATTGTGGTCGGTTTAATGGCGTTGATCTGCCTGATTCCTTTCATCATCGTCGTATCCGGTTCCTTCACCAGTGAGAATTACCTTCTGTTCCACGGCTACAGCCTGCTTCCGAAGGATTTCTCGTTAGAAGCTTATAAAATTCTGTTCAAGGTTCCCGGAACCATCCTGAAGGCATACGGTGTGTCCATTTACGTAACGGTCATCGGTACGTTCCTCGGACTTGTGATCACCACGATCACTTCCTATGCTTTATCAAGAAGAGACTTCAAGTACAGAAGCAAGATCTCGTTCTTCTTCTATTTCACGACCCTGTTTAACGGCGGTATGCTTTGCTCATACATCTTCATCACCCGTTATCTGCATCTTCGTGACAGCCTTTGGGTTCTGATCCTGCCGGGCATGTTCAGCGTATTCCATCTTCTGATCATGCGTTCATTCTGTCAGGCAGTACCTTTTGAAATCATTGAATCCGCAAAGATCGACGGCGCGGGAGAGTACAAGATCTTCTTCTCCGTCATCATGCCGCTTCTGAAATCCGGTATGGCAACCATCGGCCTCTTCATGGCTCTCGGTTACTGGAACAACTGGTATCAGGCAATGCTGTACATCAATGATCAGGACAAATTCCCGTTACAGTATCTGTTATACAACATGCTGCAGAAAACGGAGGCGATGCAACGAGTCGCCGCGTTGTCCGGCATCGTCGTAAAAGACATGCCAAAGAACTCGCTGAAAATGTCGATGGCGGTTGTCGCTACGGGCCCGATTCTTCTCGTTTACCCGTTCGTACAGCGCTATTTCGTCAAAGGTATCACGATCGGCTCTGTCAAGGGTTGATCCGGGATATACATGTGCTTAACGGTCACATATTATGTGTGACCTAAAATAAAAGGAGGATAAGCATGAAAAAATTATTGGCTATGGTCCTGGCTTTTGCCATGATCCTGTCAATGGCCGCATGTAGCGGCTCCGGTAACGGCGGCAAGACCGATTCCGGAAAACTCGATACTTCGAAAGAAGTAGAGATCGTTATGTATTTCATCTCTGACAGACCGGCTGGTCAGGATATCATTGATGAGAACATGAACAAGATCTTCAAGGAGAAGCTGAACTGCACGCTGAAGATCAACTGGATTCCGTGGTCTGACTACAAGAACACGTACAATCTGTTACTTTCTTCAGGCGAAGCCGTAGACCTGATCTACTGCGCAGGCTGGTTAGGATATTCCCAGCTCGCACAGCAGGGCGCATTCAAGAACGTTGATGAGCTTTGGCCCACCTACGCTCCGGATAACTACGCTAAGGCTACCGATGAAGCAAAGGCTCAGACCGTTGTTAACGGTAAGATGTACTGCATCCCGACCCTGTGGGCTACTTACTATGGCCAGGGCCCGCTGTGGCGTACCGACATCCTTGAAGGCACCGAACTTGAGGGCATCGTCCTTGATTCCTTCGAGAACATCGAAAAGTACTGCGATTTCTGTAAGGAAAACTATCCGGAAATCCTTCCGCTTGAGATGAGCTCCAACGGTTCTAACTACGACTCCATGTGGTGCCGTTCTCTCGGTTATCGTGAAATGGGTATTTTCTACTATGATCCGACCGAAGAGCATCCGACCCTGAAGACCTTCACCGAACTTGATACCTGTGAAGAATTCCTTACCATGATGGCAAGATGGAACGAAAAGGGCTACTACTCAAAGTCCTGCCTGTCCGATACTTCTGGCGACTCTTCCGCTGATAAGGGTACCGCATTCATGCGTTGCCATAACGTAGACTCCTTCCAGGGCTACCAGCAGAAGACCAACCTCGGCGCTTCCGACTTCCAGTGGCAGTTCCAGGATATCGACAAGTACGCTGCACATCTTCCGTTCACTCAGGATGCTGTCTGTGTTCCGTCCGGCTCCAAGAATCCGGAAAGAGCAGTTGCTCTTTGGAACCTGATCACCTCCGACCAGGAAGCTTATGACGCATTCTACTATGGTATCGAAGGTACCTCCTATAAGTTAAACGAGGATGGTTCCGTTACCATGCTTGATCCGGATACTTACTCTACTTCCGGTATGTGGACTGTCAGAACCACCGGTCTTACCCGCGATACCGAAGGTACCCCGGCAGAGTGGAACGAATGGCATGAAACCTGGGAAAAGATGATTGCTGAAAACGACGTTTGGGAGAAGTTCTCTTCTCTGACCGTTGATACGGCAGGTCTTGACACCGAACTTGCTAACATCAATGATGTTATGCTGAAGTATTGGTCACCGCTTGAACTCGGTCTGAACACCAACGGTATCGAAGGCGGTATCGCTGAATTCAACGAGAAGCTGCAGCAGGCCGGTGTTGAAAAGGTTCGTGAAGCTTACCAGGCTCAGCTCGATGCTTACATCGAAAACATGAACAAATAATTGAACCGGAATACGATTCGTTAACGGCTCGATGAAAAGATCCATGCCCCCGGGAACACCGGGGGCATGGATCATCTATGGGCTTTTTATTTCACATTACAGACAGGAGATCTTCATGAATAAGTTAAATGAAAAGATCAAAGGCGTAAACCTCGGCAACTGGCTCGTACTCGAACGCTGGATGAATCCGGCAATGTTCCGCGGTACCGAAGCGCTGGATGAATACCATCTTCCGCGTATGATGAAACCCGAAATCTACGAAGAGCGCATCCGCACTCATCGAAACGAATATATCTGCGAGCGTGATTTCAGCCGCATCGCATCCTGGGGCTTCAATTTACTGAGAATCCCGGTCCCGTTCTTTATTTTCGGCGATGTGGAACCGTTCATCGGCTGCATCGAGGAACTGGACAAAGCCTTTGCATGGGCGGAAGCGTACGGCCTTAAGATCCTCATCGACCTTCATACCGCACCGGGCTGCCAGAACGCATTTGACAACGGCGGCATGCAGAACATTCTGACATTCACGCAGGACGAGAATGATGTACCGTTCGTTTACAGCGTCCTGACGCGTCTTGCGGAGCGTTATCGCGACCGTAAGGCTCTCTGGGGCATCCAGATCCTGAATGAGCCGGTCGTGGAAGAAGTCTATGATAGAATGCACCTCGCGGATCGCACCGTTACGAACGATCCCGAATTGATGGCCAAGTCCAAACCGCTGACGCTGGAATTCCTGAAAGAGTTCTATACAGAAGCCTATGACCGCATGCGTCCCATCCTGAAGGATGATCAATACATCGTTTTCCATGACGCTTTCATCATGACCGCATGGAAGGACTTCATGCGTGACGAACGTTTCTATAATGTCGTTCTTGACACCCATCAGTATCTGATGATGTTAGACTGGGCAGATCAGGCCGGTAAAGAAGCGTACGATGTTTTCCTGGAGAACGTCGGTAAGGATATCGAGGAAATGGAGCAGTATTTCCCGGTCGTATGCGGCGAGTGGTGTGTCAATAATAAGATCGCGGCTGACATCGAGGATAAGTCTGAGCAGAAGGAGTATTACCGTTACATCTGCGACAAGCAGCTGGAACAGTGGAACAAGGGTTCCGGTTACATCTATTGGTCCTATAAGACCCTTTTCGATACCGTAAACGGCGGAATGGCGCACACGAATGCATGGGATCTCGGACGTACACGCGATCTCGGCTGGTTCACCGACTAATATTCGTAAAAAGGTATTGACATCATCGCTTTACAGCGCTATAGTGTTCATACAAAACCGATGAGAAAGAATAGTAATTTCTGTCACTCATTTTTCAGAGAGCCGCAGGCGGTGTAATTGCGGTAAACGATACAGAAACGAATGGACTTTCGAGGGCAAACGGAAATGCATAAGCAAAGTATGGGAGACGGAGAGGACGCTCCGTTAAAAAAGGTCGGCATATGGTAGTATGCAAGAGAGGATACACAAATAAGCTGTATCAAGCCGGGTGGCACCGCAGGAGATTTATCCTGTCCCAGCAGTTTTAATTGCTGGGACAGGTTTTTTTATTTTCACGGCAGGTCCCGTTTCACTACCGAAATAATTTCCATAAGGAGAAAGAAATGAAGAACTCAGTGAAGAGAATCGTAACCCTTTTACTTGCAGCCGTTTTAGTGCTGTCACTTACCGCATGCGGTAATTCAGGTAGCAATACTTCAAAGCAGAAGACCTATAAGATCGGTCTTTGCAACTTTGTCGATGATGCTTCCTTAAACCAGATCTGCGATAACATCGAAGCAGAGCTTGAGAAGCTCGGTAAAGAAAACAATGTGACCTTTGAGATCGTTTATCAGAACTGTAATGCAGATTCCAACGTTCTGCAGCAGATCATCGCCGATTTCATTACCGCAAAGGTTGATCTGATGATCGGTATCGCAACTCCGGTCGCTATGGCAATGCAGGCTGCTACCGAGGATAATCAGATCCCGGTCGTATTTGCGGCAGTTTCCGATCCGGTCGGTACCGGCATCGTTGACTCTCTGGACGCTCCCGGCGCAAACATCACCGGTTCTTCCGACTACCTGGACACCAACGCCGTCATGAATCTGATCTTTGCCGCTGATCCGGACGTTCAGACCGTCGGCCTTCTGTATGATCTCGGCCAGGATTCCAGCGCAACTCCGATCGCAGCAGCAAAGGAATATCTGGACACAAAGGGCATCGCTTACAAGGAATACACCGGTACGAACGTTACCGAAGTCGAGCTTGCCGCTGACGCGATCATTGCCGATAAGATCGACGCTGTATTCACCCCCACAGACAACACCATTATGACCGCTGAACTTTCCATCTACGAAAAGCTGGCGGAAGCAGGTATCCCGCATTACACCGGCGCAGACTCCTTCGCATTAAACGGCGCATTCGTCGGATACGGCGTTGACTACGCGGAGCTTGGTGTCGAGACCGCCGATATGGTCAAGGGCATCCTCGTTGACGGCGATGATCCGAAGACCACCAAGGTCCTCACCTTCGATAACGGTACCGCTACCGTTAATACCGAGACCTGCGAACTCATCGGTTTTGATTACGCAACGATCGAAAAGGCATTCCAGCCGTACTGCATCAAGGTCCAGACCATCACCACCGCTGAAAGCTTTGATGACCTCAAAAACTGATATGAACTGACATACGATCGGACTTAAGCGGAGCCGAAACGTCCCGCGGTCTGATTCGAAAGGATTCCGCACATGTTTTTAGACATCCTGAAAAGTGCATTAGACCTCGGTGAGACCGCGCTTGAGCTCGGTCTCACCGGCGGTTTGACCGTTCTTGCATTATTCTTAAGTTACTCCATGCTGAATGTCTGTGATCTCTCGACCGACGGCTGTTTCACCCTCGGCGCTTCCGTCGGTGCGGTAGTAGCGATTTCCGGACACCCCTGGTTATCCATCCCCGCAGCCATGACGGCCGGCCTGCTTTCCGGTTTCACGACCGCGTTCATACAGACCAAGATGGGTGTGGACAGCCTGCTTTCCGGTATCATCGTAAATACCGCGCTTTATTCGGTGAACATCGCTGTCATGGGCAATTCCTCGATCCTGAACATGAACAAAACGGTAACGCTGTTTACAATGTTGAAGAACAAGCTTCAGGGTACTGCGCTTGCAGGTCATTATAAACTGATCGTCGTTCTGATTTTCGTCGTTCTCGTTTCCGTATTCCTTGCGCTGTTCTTAAAAACGCGCATCGGTCTGGCGATCCGCGCCACCGGCAACAACCCGGCGATGGTCCGTTCATCCTCCATCAATCCTGTCGTTACCACGATCATCGGCCTGTGCGTGGCAAATACCTTCACCGCACTGTCCGGATGTCTGATGGCGCAGGCGCAGAAGTCGGTCAATATCGATATCGGTTCCGGCATGGTCACCATCGCGCTGGCGTCCCTGTTGATCGGCCGCACGTTCTTCAGCCATAAGAAAATTCCGGTCCAGATCGTCGGTGCACTGGTAGGTGCGTTCATTTTCCGCCTGGTCTATACGATCGCCCTCCGGTTCAACATGCCGGCCTATATGCTGAAGATGATCTCTTCGATCATCGTCGTTATGGCGATCTCCGGCCCGTACTTAAAGAGCCGTTTCCCCCTTCTGTATCGTAAGCTGCAGCTGAAAAAGGGCGCGGGAAAGGACGGTGAACAGGATGCTTAAGATCGAAAAGATCAACAAGACCTTCAATTCGGGAACTATAAATGAAAAAAAGGCACTTTCCGACCTTTCCGTACATGTGAAGAAGGGAGATTTCATCTCCATCATCGGCGCGAATGGGGCGGGAAAATCAACGTTATTCAACGCGATCGCCGGAACCTTCTACACGGACTCCGGTAAGATCACGCTGGACTGCGAGGACATTACGATGATGGAAGAGCACAAACGTGCAAAACGTATCGGTCGTCTTTTCCAGGATCCGATGCTCGGTACCGCACCCGATATCAGCATCGAAGAGAACCTGGCCCTCGCAGCCGGTCACGGCGGATGGCTCTCTGTTCCCTCCAAAAAGGATCGTGAACTGTTCCGTGAAAAGGTCGCGCTTCTCAATATGGGACTTGAAGACCGCATGTCGCAGCCGGTCGGCCTTCTTTCCGGCGGTCAGCGTCAGGCACTGACTTTAATGATGGCCACGATCAACCCGCCCAAGCTGCTTCTTCTGGATGAGCACACAGCGGCGCTGGATCCCGCGACGTCGGAGAAAGTTCTGGAACTGACCAAGTCCATCATTGAAGAAGAGCACCTCACCTGCCTTATGATCACACATAACATGCAGTCCGCGCTGGATCTCGGAAACCGCACCTTCATGATGCATCAGGGCGGGATCATCCTGGACATCGAAGGAGAGGAACGGAAGAACACGACCGTAAACGATCTTCTGAACATGTTCCGCGAGCGTTCCGGCAAGACGTTGGATAACGACCGCATGCTTCTTTCAAAATAAACGCACAATGACCCGCTGTTAATTTAATTGATTTTAACAGCGGGTTGTGTTATTTTGGTTGTCGGAACAAAAGTGAATGTGTTCTTATATTATCTCTCATATGGAGCATGGATCAAACCGATGGAAAATATAATGAATTCCGAACCGAATATCGCACAGCCCGAAGAAGAGCAGAACGTCAGCCGCGTACTGGACGTGGCCACAAAGGCCGGACGCATCCTTCTTGAAAACGGTGCCGAGATCTCACGCGTCGAGGAGACGATGGTCCGCATCGCCGCGCACTACGGTGTGCATCATGACAATTTCTTTGTCCTCGCGAACGGCATCTTCACGACCGGTTGGGATGAGGACAATAAATGGCCCGGAAGCTTTGCCAAGGTGCTGCATATTCCGATGCGCGCGACCCGCCTGGACCGTATCGTCGCTGTCAATCGCGTCTCCCGTGCCATTTCGGACGGAGAGTACACACTCGATGAGGCGGAGATGCTTCTTTCCGAGATCCGCGACAGTAAACCGAAGCACAAAATGATCCAGCTTGCGGGTGCAGTCCTCGGCAGCGCATGCTTTTCCGTTCTCTTTGGCGGATCGCTGTTTGACGCACTCGGTTCCGGCATCGCCGGCTTCTTTGTCTGGCTGTTTATGCTGTATGTCTATCAGCCGTATCTTTCCAAGATCACCGGCAATATCCTCGGCAGCATGATCGCGACTGTGATCTGTATCGGGTTAAATAAGCTCGGGATCGGGCATACGCTCGGTCAGATGATCATCGGCGCCGTGGTCCTTCTGATCCCCGGCGTGGCTTTCACCAATGGCGTCCGTGATATTGCGGACGGCGATTATATCTCCGGTGTAGTCCGTCTCCTGGATGCGACCCTCGGTTTTCTGTGTATTGCGGTCGGAGTCGGCGTGACCTTCCTGATCCTTCGCTATCTGTTCGGAGGTGTGGTATGATCATTCAGCTTTTAGCCGCACTCGGCGGTACCATCGGCTTCTCGATCCTTTACAGCACTCCGCAAAAACAGTATATTTCCTGCGGTCTTACCGGCATGGCCGGTTGGCTGGTGTATCTTCTGTTAAACCGTTACGCCGCCTTCAGCCCTGCAGGTGCCACGTTCTGCGCGACTTTTGTCGTTGCGATCCTGGCCCGCATTGTGGCCCGTATCCGCAAATGTCCGGCAACGGTCTTCCTGATCACCGGCATTTTTCCACTGATCCCCGGCGGCAGCATATATTGGACCGCCTATTACCTGATCATGAACGATTCCGTCCAGGCTTCCCACTACGGATTCCTGGCGATGAAGATCGTGTTTGCCATCGTTTTCGGTATCGTTTTTGTACAGGATATTCCGAAGCGGATCTTCCGGATATTTAAGAAAAAAGAAGAGAAGTAGGAACATAAAAGGCGCCGGAAAAATCATTCTGATTTTTCCGGCGCCTTTCTACATGGATCTATTTCCATTGTAGTCCATTTTTCTATAGACCAGTTTTCATAACTTGAATACTTCCGGCTGAATTTCAGTTCCGGAAATCCTTCTGTAAAGCCTTATCCTTCGTATCTCATGCCGATGATGTTCCAGCGTTCGCCCATCATCTCGATTGTTTCGACGGCCTGCGCGGAATCCTCTTTAAAACCGGCGGCTTCGTAGCACTTTGCGGCGGCCTGGTTCCGGTCAACAACGCCGAGTGTGATGCGCTCCGCGCCAAGGAACTGCTTTGCGTAACCGACACCTAGCTTTAACAGGATCTTTCCGAGACCCTGGCCGCGGCGGGTGTTATCGACCACGATGTATCCAAGACGCACATGCTTTTTTTCCTCATCCACATAGCGAAGGATCAGGTGGCCAAACACTCCCTTGTCATCAAATGCCGTCATCGGATAGAAGTTATCCGTGTCTTCCCCGGACGCACGGTAAAGCTCGATCATGTCCTCCGGCTTTGCGGGATAGGACGGATAACGGTCCACGGACCAGTAGCGGAAGATACGCTCGTCGTCCACCCAGCTCAGGATCGTTTCAGCGTCCACATTTTTGAAAGGGCGCAGGCACTTTTTAAGTCCCGGTGCGACCGTATGCTTTTTCTCTTCCTCAAGCTCTTTTTTCAGATGTTCCGCTTCCAGCGTCTTTTCCGCAAGCTCATGGATCAGTTCCTTATTCTCCAGCTTCAATCCGCCGGATTTTAAGGCGTGACTGTCCACAACGGATGCCGCCTCCGGCAGCGATTCTCCGAACGTGCGGTCCACAAAATCCACGATCTTATCGGCCTTTTCCTGAAGCACCTTGCTTTCCGACAGCGCGCGGGAGAGGGTCTCGTGCGTGAGCGTCATCGGCTCTACGGCCACATCTTCATATGTTTCTTCATACTCCTCATTCATATCACTGATGGACTTCTGGATTGCAAGAAGCTTGTCCTCGGTATCCTCGTCATCCGGTCCGAGCACCTCCCGGACGATGGTATGGAATGCATTCTTCTTTTCCGTATTCGTCATGACGCTTCCGCAGCCCAGGACATTCTCCATAAGATCCGTGTGCGGATTTTTGGCGTCCTTCGTGTAGAAGAGGACACCGTGGATGTCCGTGCTTCTTCCGGTGAAAGCCGGGAACAGGAAACCGGTCTCCGGTACGCCGACGACCCAGTCACGGATACGCGCGCCGATGCGATTCTCCTTTTCCAGGAAGCTGAGTCCCGGCTTTGAAAGGATCACCGGACAAATCGCGCAGAGGATATATTTGTAGATCTCCTCGGATTCGCCGAGGTTCAGATCATCCCTGGTCTTCATCGGCACATCATAAGCATCGGCAAACAGAAGGATCAGATAGTTACCGGTGATCTCCGTCTGGGAAATGACCATGTCATACCAGGAATCAAGCAGAGCGTCGTTTGTCAGGCCGCATTCGCGGATCCCCATGAGAAACTGCTGGCGTCCGCCGGGTACCTCTTCGTAAAGCGGGAATTCCAGGTTGAGAAGATTGTTGTTCAGAGTGCCTGAGAGCGTTTTGTTTGCGATCTCCAGATATTTATAAAAGACATCGTCCTCCTGGTTCAGGAAGGGCTCGTTAAACGAGCAGACCTTATTCTTATTGCCATCCACATAGCAGCCGGCAATGCGTGAAAACGTGGCCTGTTCCTTTTTGAATCGTCTTTTGATCTCAAGTAAATCTTTTTTGTTCATGGCGTTACCTCCGGCGTTATTTTAGCATGATAGAGGTCTTTTCGCAAGGACGAGGTTCCCCGATGATCGGGCTGTACATGGATCAAATCGCAGATTCTGCCGATTTTTCTTGCAAAATCCGCATTTTTGATTTAAATTATTTAATTATTTACTTTAACGCTTCACAGCGGCTCATTATGAGCATTCGGAAAGGAGAGAACGGCATGCTTGATGAAAGATCCTATGTGGAACTGAACGGCTTTAAGCAGAAGATCCACATCCGCACAAACGATGAAACGAAGAGTGTACTTCTGTTTCTGCACGGTGGCCCCGGTGTGTGCAACCGCCACACGGTGCTACTCGACCACGCGGACCTGATGGATACATTTACCATCGTCGGATGGGATCAGCGCGGAAGCGGCGGTTCCTACGCGGGAGTGAAGAAGGAGACCCTGACCGTAGATCAGCTGGTGGAAGATGCCCGGGCGCTTACGGAATATCTCTGCAAGCGTTTTCATAAGGACAAGATCTTTGTCATCGGCGGAAGCTGGGGTTCGGAGCTCGGCACATATCTTCTCAACCGTTATCCGGAGCATGTGGCGGCTTTTGTGGGGTTTGGCCAGGTGGTCGACGGCGCGGAAAACGAACGCATCAGTTACGAGTTCGCGCTTAATGCCGCAAAAGAAGCCGGCGATGTAAAATCGGTCCGGATCCTGGAAGAGCTGGGTGCGCCTGTAAAGGGATGCTACAAAGGCGGATACAAGGGCATGATGAAACAACGGAACATCATGATGAAATACGGCGGATATTCACCGAGCGCAAAGAAGAGAAGCTATTCCTCATCAATGGTAAAGCCGATGCTTCTTTCCGGCGAATACACCGTAAAGGACATCCTGGGACTCATCATCGGCCATAAAGTGGTCCTCGAGACCATGTGGGCCGAAGTAGGTGCTACGGATTTCAAAAAGACCTGCACAGTCTTTAAAGCCCCGATCTACATCTTTGACGGCAAGCTGGATCAGAATACGCCTTCCGTACTGGTGGAGGACTGGTTCAATATGATCGAAGCACCCGAAAAGGAGCTGGTCTGGTTTGAAAATTCCGGACACAATCCGATGAACGATGAGGGCGATGCGTTCAAAAAACTGCTTCGGGAAAAGCTGACGGCCGTGAAAGACCGCGAAACAGCTGTCGTTTAAGTAAATATCACCTGCTGATTACGCGTAAAGCAAAGGTGAAAGTGGGGGATGCCCCATCGAAACCGGTCGGTTTTGTACGTCTCTTCCCAATTTCGGACCGTTTTTAACGGTTTTCATGGAAATCTTGCAAAATCGTCCCAAAAGTGCTATAGTGAACATACATTCGTTTGAGGAGAAAAATTATGGAAAAGATTCGAATGATCACACCGCTTGTCGAAATGGACGGCGATGAAATGACCCGCGTGATCTGGCAGCAGATCAAAGATGTGCTTTTAACGCCTTTTATCGACCTGAAGACCGAGTATTACGACCTTGGACTGGAATACCGCGAACAGACCAAAGATCAGGTCACCATCGATTCCGCAATGGCCACCAAAAAGTACGGTGTAGCCGTCAAATGCGCGACCATCACCCCGAACGCCGCACGCGTGAAGGAATACAATCTGACCGAAATGTGGAAGAGCCCGAACGGCACCATCCGTGCGATCCTGGACGGCACCGTTTTCCGTGCACCCATCATCGTTAAGGGCGTAGAGCCGTACGTCAAGACCTGGAAGAAGCCCATCACCATTGCACGACACGCATACGGTGATATTTACAAAAACGTGGAGATCAAGACCGATAAGCCCGGCAAATGCGAGCTTGTGTTTACTGCGGAAGACGGCAGCGTTCAGAAGCAGACTGTCCATGAATTTGCGGGTGCCGGCGTCATGCAGGGAGTGCACAACACGGATAAGTCCATTGAAAGCTTTGCGAGAAGCTGCTTCAACTACGCACTGGACACCAAGCAGGATCTCTGGTTCGGTGCCAAGGATACCATTTCCAAGATCTACGATCACCGTTTCAAGGATATTTTCAACGACCTTTTCGAAGCAGAGTACAAGACCCGCTTTGAAGAAGCCGGCATCACCTTTATGTACACCCTGATCGATGACGCCGTAGCGCGTGTCATCCGTTCCGAGGGCGGTTACATCTGGGCCTGCAAGAACTATGACGGCGACGTCATGAGCGACATGGTCGCGACCGCATTCGGTTCACTGTCCATGATGACCTCCGTTCTTGTGTCTCCGGAAGGCAATTTCGAATATGAAGCCGCTCACGGAACCGTGCAGCGTCATTATTACGCATACCTTGAAGGTAAAGAAACCTTCACGAACCCCATCGCATCCATCTTTGCATGGACCGGTGCACTCAGAAAACGCGGCGAACTGGACGCTATTCCGGAGCTTTCCGTATTTGCGGACAAGCTTGAGGAGGCTGTCATCGAAACCGTGGAGAGCGGTATCATGACCAAGGATCTGGCACTTCTTTCAACACTGCCGGATATCAAGATCACGAATACCACGAATTTCATGAATGCCATCCGCGCGAACCTGGAAGCAAAGCTTTGATAAGGAGAGTCCCTGAAACGGGCGGAATTTATGGTTGAGATCAGAGAACTGAAAATCGGCAGCGGGAAGCCGAAAATCTGCGTGGAACTGACCGGGGAGACGGAAGCGGAGCTTCTGTATCAGGCCAGACAGGCAGCCGGGTCCCCCGCGGAGATCATCGAATGGCGCGCCGATCTTTTTGAAAACCGAACAAAGACAGAATCCGTGCTGCGGCTTTTGAAATCCATCCGAATGAACATCGGAAGCAAAGCCTTCATGTTCACCTTCCGGACGGAGGACGAGGGCGGTGTGCTGCATGTCCGCGATGAGGAATATATCTCCATCGTGAAGCTGGCCATCGACTCGCGGCTCATTGACCTTGTGGACATTGAATGCTGCGTATCGGAATACCGGACCACGGAGCTGATCAATTACGCACATCAGCATAATCTTCCGGTCGTCGGTACGAATAACGCCTTTTTAAAGGTGCTGACCGTCGGTGAGATGGATTTCCGTGTGCGTTACATGCAGAAGCTCGGTGCGGACATCGCCAGAATCGGTGTGCGGCCGTCCGGGAAAAAGGACGTTTACCGTCTGCTTCTTGCAACGCACGACCTTTGCGAGGATCTGGATTTCCCGATCGCCGTCATCGGTTACGGAGAAGCCGGAAAGTATACCCGTGTCCTCGGTGAGCTGTTCGGTTCTTCGCTTACACGCGGTGTTTTGAACGGCACGGCGGCAGAAGGAGAGATCGACGTTTTTCGTCTTGCATCTCTTATTGACAACCTGAATGAAATGTGATATGTTAGTCAAAACATTGACAAAGGCGTCAATTCCCTGTGGAATTGGCGCCTTTTGTTATGGTGTCACATATTTTTAGTTTATTTATCCCCCTTTTCGTCAATTCATTATACAGATATACAATAGTCATCGCCCTCTTTAGTCGATTATTGTTAAAAATTCAAGTTGACTACGGGAGAAAAAATAACTAAAATGTGAATATCCTGTGAATATACAGGCAATCTATCATAATTGGAGGAGAGTATTATGAAAAAAGTAATTGCTATGCTTCTTGCAGCAGTTCTTGCAGTCAGCTGTCTCACCGCTTGCGGCAACAGCGGATCTTCCAAGAATACCGTCATCAAGATCGGTGGTCAGGGTCCGCTTACCGGCGGCGCAGCTATTTATGGCTTAGCTTGCCAGCGTGCAGCTCAGATTGCTGTTGATGAGATCAATGAGAAGGCCGGCAAGACCGTTTTCGAATTAAAGTACGAAGATGACCAGCACGATGTTTCCGTCGCTGCCAATGCTTACAACGCACTGACCGACTGGGGCATGCAGGTATACCTTGGCTGTGTTACTTCCGGTCCGTCCCTTGTAACCGCTCCGATGGCTGCTGATGACAACATTTTCTTCATCACCCCGTCCGGTTCCAACGCAGACATCGTTAAGGCCGGCAAGAACGTCTATCAGATGTGTTTCGCAGATCCGAACCAGGGTTCCGCATCCGCTACCTACATCAAGACCAAGAACCTCGGCACCAAGGTCGCTGTAATCTACCAGAGTGATATCGATTACTCTATGGGTATCTATGATACCTTCATGGAGCAGGCTGCTTCCGAAGGTCTTGAGATCGTTTCCGAATCTTCCTTCGTTACCGGCGCCGTTGATTTCTCCGTTCAGATCGCAGCAGCAAAGGATGCAGGCGCAGATGTTCTGTACCTTCCGATCTACTACCAGGAAGCATCTCTGATCCTTGCTCAGTGCAAGAACGTTGATTACGCTCCGGTCGTATTCGGTGTTGACGGTATGGACGGTATCCTTACCCTTGAAGGTTTCGATACCTCTCTTGCAGAAGGCGTTATGCTTCTTACCCCGTTCTCTGCAGACTCTACCGATGAGAAGACTGTAAACTTCGTTAACAAGTACAACGAACTGTACGGTGAGATCCCGAACCAGTTCGCTGCAGATGCTTATGACTGTGTATATGCAATCTACGAAGCAGTTCAGGCCGGCAAGATCACCGCTGACATGAGCGCTTCCGATATCTGCGACAAGTTAGTTGAGCAGTTCAACAGCATGACCTTTGACGGTATCACCGGTACCGGCATGACCTGGTCTGAAGACGGCTATGTTACCAAGGACCCGAAGGGTATGGTCATCACGAACGGCGTTTACGTCGGTTTAGACTGATCCCGGTAAGATCTTAAGGAATTCCCAAAAGGAATAGCCTGTAACATCTTTATCACGAAAGAGGGCTGTTATTTATGGCAGTCCTCTTTTCGGATAAGGAAAACTTTTTTTGATGAGGTGATTTAGATGAAATTCCTTTCCAATCTGATTAACGGAATCAGCCTCGGAAGCGTATATGCCATCATAGCACTCGGCTACACGATGGTTTACGGTATTGCAAAAATGCTGAACTTCGCTCACGGCGATGTCATCATGGTCGGTGCGTACGTATGCTTCTTTGCGATCTACAGCTTTAATCTGAACCCTGTCATCGGTATTCTGATGGCGGTCGTTGTGTGTACGGTTCTGGGTGTTGTCATTGAAAAACTGGCTTACAAGCCGCTCAGACAGGCAACCAGCCTTGCGGTTCTCATCACGGCGATCGGTGTCAGCTATTTCCTTCAGAATATGGCTCAGCTTTTATGGTCGGCCAACCCGAAGGTATTCCCCACGCTTATCACGGGAAGCATTAAGCTCTTTAACGGGGAGCTTTCCGTTTCCTGGGTCACCATTGTCATCGTCCTCGTGTGCGTGCTGATCGTAGTCGGACTTTCGATCTTCGTTAACAAGTCCAAGCTCGGTAAGGCGATGCGTGCATGTTCGGAAGACAAGGGTGCAGCTCAGCTGATGGGTATCAATGTGAATAAAACGATCTCCATGACTTTTGCGATCGGTTCCGCACTGGCAGCCATCGCGGGCGTTCTGATGTGCTGTGCATATCCGAACCTGCAGCCCACCACCGGTTCCATGCCCGGTATCAAAGCCTTCACTGCAGCCGTATTCGGCGGTATCGGTTCCATCCCGGGCGCCTTCATCGGCGGTATCTTACTGGGTGTTCTGGAGATTTTAGGCAGTGCCTATATTTCGACCGAGCTCAAGGATGCTATCGTATTCCTTGCGCTCATCATCGTCCTTCTTGTCAAGCCCACGGGTATCCTCGGCAAGAAGATCCATGAGAAAGTATAAGGGGGCAGTGTATGAAGAATTCAACAAAAGAACCCCGTAAAAACATTTTCAGCAAGTTAAGCAAGACCACGCGTAAGAATTTTGTAACCTATGCGATCGTCATCCTGGCATTCGCAATTATGCAGACGCTGGTAAAGGCCGGTGCGGTCTCTAACCTGGTCCGCGGTCAGCTGGTCCCGATCTGCGTTTTCGCGACGATGGCGGTTTCCTTAAACCTGTGCGTCGGTATCCTCGGTGAGCTTTCCCTGGGTCACGCGGGCTTCATGTCCGTCGGTGCATTCAGTGGAGCGGTAGCCATCGCCTGTATGGAATCCGCGATTCCGAGCCCGATCATCCGTCTGATCCTCGGTATGCTGGTCGGTGCGGTATTCGCAGCGATTGCAGGTGTGATCATCGGTATCCCGGTACTTAAATTAAACGGTGACTATCTGGCCATCGTTACGCTGGCATTCGGCGAGATCATCCGCAGTATCTTCACGAACGTCTATGTGTCACTGGATTCACAGGGTCTGCATTTCTCGATGCTGAACCGTATCAAGGCTGCGGAAGACGGCAAGATGATCATTAACGGCGCCATCGGCCTTACGGGTATCAAGCCCATCGCCACCTTCTTAATGGCAACCGTGCTGCTTTTAGTTACGCTGATCATCGTTTTCAACCTGATCAATTCCAAGACCGGACGTGCCGTCATGGCACTCCGCGACAATAAGATCGCCGCACAGAGCATCGGTATCTCCATTCCGAAGTTCAAGCTCATGGCCTTTGTCATTTCCGCAGCGATCGCCGGTGCGGCAGGCACCATGTTCGCCGAGAACTATTCCACGATGCTCGCAACCAAATTCGACTTCAACACCTCGATCCTGATCCTGGTATTTGTCGTTCTGGGCGGCCTCGGCAATATCCGCGGTTCCATCATCGCAGCCGCCGTTCTGACGCTGCTTCCGGAGCTTCTCCGCGCAGTTGCCGATTACCGTATGCTGGCATATGCGATCGTCCTGATCGTCGTCATGATCTTCAAGAATTCACCGGCCATCCAGTCCAAAATGGCTGTGCTTAAGGTGAAGATGCTGAAGAACAAGCCCGCGAAGAAGGGAAAGGAGGCATAAGACATGGCAACAGAGACTAAAATGGTTCCGTATCCGAGCAAATCGATCGTTCCGGAACGTGACGTCAATGAAAGACCCGTTCTTGAGGCCATGCACCTCGGCATCACCTTTGGCGGTCTTCACGCAGTAGAAGAGTTCAATATCACTGTCGGTAAAACAGAGATCGCCGGTCTCATCGGCCCGAACGGAGCCGGAAAGACCACCGTCTTCAACTTACTGACTAAAGTTTATCAGCCCACCACCGGTACGATCCTGCTTGACGGTAAAGATACCTCCAGCATGAATTCCGTAGCGGTCAATAAAGCCGGCATTGCCCGTACCTTCCAGAATATCCGTCTGTTCAACAACCTGACAGTTGAGGACAATGTCAAGCTCGGCCTTCACAATTCCATCAAGTACACGACCATCGAGGGTATCCTCCGTATGCCGCGTTACTGGAAGAACGAGAAGGAAGCACATGAAAAAGCCATGGATCTTCTGAAGATCTTTGATATGCAGGATATGGCAAATCTGAAGGCCTCCAGCCTTCCGTACGGTGCACAGCGCCGTCTTGAGATCGTCCGCGCACTGGCAACGGATCCGAAGCTTCTGCTTCTGGACGAGCCGGCCGCAGGTATGAACCCGTCGGAGACCGCCGAGCTCATGAACACGATCCGTCAGATCCGCGACGATTTCCAGATCGCCATTATGCTGATCGAGCACGATATGAATCTGGTCATGGGTGTTTGCGAAGGCATCGCCGTATTAAACTACGGCAAGATCATCGCGAAAGGCACCCCGAGCGAGATCCAGAACAATCAGGAAGTAATCGAAGCTTACCTCGGCAAGCAGAAGGAGGCTTAATATGGCAATGCTTGAAGTGAATGATATCAACGTATATTACGGCAGCATCCATGCCATCAAGGGCATCAGCTTTGAGGTCAATGAGGGTGAGATCATTTCCCTGATCGGTGCCAACGGTGCCGGTAAGACCACCTCGTTACATACCATTTCCGGTCTTTTAAAGTCCACGACCGGTTCCATGAATTTCATGGGTACCGATCTCATGAAGACACCGGCGGACAAGATCGTGTCCCTCGGTCTTGCTCATGTACCGGAAGGAAGACGTATCTTCCAGGGCATGGACGTGGAAGAGAACCTGGACATGGGTGCGTACACGCAGCCCAACAGTTCCATTAAAGCCAGCAAAGAGATCGTTTTCGATCGTTTCCCGCGCTTAAAGGAACGTCGTCATCAGATCGCCGGTACTCTTTCCGGCGGTGAACAGCAGATGCTCGCCATCGGCCGTGCGCTGATGAGTAAGCCCAAGCTTCTCATGCTGGATGAGCCGTCCATGGGTCTGGCTCCGATCCTGGTCGATGAGATCTTCGATATCATCAAGACCCTGAACAAGAGCGGCACGACCATTCTCCTCGTTGAACAGAACGCGCAGATGGCTCTTTCCATCGCCGATCGCGGTTATGTTCTGGAGACCGGTAAGATCGTTTTGGCCGATGACGCAAAGAATCTTCTGAACAATGATCAGATCCGTAAGGCATACCTCGGCGGCTGACAGGTAACGGTTTTCTATAAACAAAGCATAAAGAGCAAAGACGTTCTTACACAAATATGTAAGAGCGTCTTTTTGTTTTGATATTATCCGTCGGTTGCAGGAAAAGAAGATACATCCGGTACAGCGGAAAATTTCAATAGTATGAGGTACATTATGGAAAATGATAATACAAAAAATACGGCCCAGGTCCTGGTCGATGCACTGGTCAATGAAGGCGTAGACACGATCTTCGGCATTCCCGGCGAAGAGACCCTGGACCTGATGTTTGCCATCCAAAAGAGCGGGATCCGCTTTATTCTTACGCGCCATGAACAGGGTGCCGCCTTTATGGCGGATGTATACGGCCGATTGACCGGAAAGGCCGGAGTATGTCTGTCAACGCTGGGACCCGGCGCGACAAATCTGGTCACCGGAGTTGCGGACGCCTTCCTGGACGGTGCGCCGCTCGTTGCCATCACCGGACAGGTCAGCACCGACCGCATGCAGCTGACCAGCCACCAGTATTTAGACCTGGAAGGCATGTTCACCCCCATCACCAAAAGAACCAAACAGATCATCCGCCCCGATACTGTCGGCGAGATCGTGCGTCTGGCCTTTAAATACGCAGAAAGCGGGAAGCCCGGCGCAACTCACATCGACCTCCCGAAAAACATTGCGAAGATGCCTGCGAATGCCAAACCGCTGATGCGTCAACTCCCGCAGGTGACGTATGCAAACCCGCAGCATATCTCGACTGCGGCAAAGCTTATCGAACGCGCAAAGAATCCGATCATCCTTATCGGCGCGGGGGCCGTCCGGAACGAAGCCTGCGCCGCAATCACCGAACTGGTCAACCGGCTTCATATACCTGCGGTCCATACCATGATGGCCAAGGGCGTCGTCTCCAGAGATAATCCTTACAGCCTCGGGACTGTAGGCATTCCGCAGAAGGATTTTGTGAATGAAGCTTTCCGGATGGCCGATACCGTGATCGCCATCGGTTATGACATCGTGGAATGCGCACCGTCCAAATGGGACGCGACCCAAGGAATGACGATCATTCACATTGATACCCAGCCGGCCGATGTCAACCGCGATTACCAGCCTGCCGTTGAGGTCGTCGGCGAGATCAGCGAGAGTATCTACGAACTCCTTCGCCAGGTCAAGGGCGTAAAGGCCCCTGTTGAAATGCTGAAGGTCCGCCGGGCGATGCGCGACGACCACGAAGCTCTTGCAAACAGCAACGATTATCCGATGAAACCCGCTCGCATACTGGCGGACGTCCGGGAACTGATGGGTCCGGAGGACATACTTTTAAGCGACGTCGGCGCGCATAAAATGTGGATCGCCCGCGAATACGAATGTCAGAATCCGAATACCTGCCTGATTTCCAACGGTTTTGCCAGCATGGGCTTTGCGGTTCCCGGTGCTTTTGCGGCCAAGCTCCTCAATCCCGGTAAAAAGGTACTTGCAGTCTGCGGCGACGGTGGTTTTATGATGAACAGCCAGGAACTGGAGACCGCCGTGCGAGAGAAACAGCCCTTTGTCACCCTGATCTGGGAGGACAGCCATTACGGTCTGATCAAGTGGAAGGAAGAAGAGCAGTTTAATGGTGAGAGCTGCTATGTTTCCTTCACCAATCCGGACTTTAAAGCCCTGGCGGAAGCGATGGGCTGCAAAGGCTACCGCGTGGAAAAGGCGGAGGATCTGATTCCGACACTGAATGAGGCTTTCTCACAAAACGTCCCAAGCGTTGTCACCGTTCAGGTGGATTACAGCGAAAACATGAAGCTTTCCGAGAATCTGAGACGCTTCCGAGCGTAACAGAGCGAGCGGAATTCAAAACGGAGCGATTCCGTCAGAAAGTACAAGTCATGACCACCCGTCAAACGG
>DCHF01000051.1:0-90386 GCA_002315555.1 Lachnospiraceae bacterium UBA1759
TATGAATAGGTTGATACTGAAAAAAGAGTGTATTGTAACAAAAAGATTGACACTACATCCATATAGGAAAGAAGACAGAAATCGTCTCGTTGAAATGATGCAGAACCCTGAAATTACGGCAACATTTATGGTTCCCGATTACTCCGAAGAATCTCAATTCTACGCATTGGCGGACAAGATAATTGAATTCAGTCAAATTGAAGATACCACACATTTTGAATATGGAATCTATCTGGACGAATATTTGATTGGTTTTGTAAATGACTGCGGGCATAATGATGAAACCATTGAAGTCGGATATGTTATTGACCCGGCATATAAAGGGCAAGGATTTGCAACGGAAGCTGTTAGTGCTGCCATTAATGAGTTTAAAGAAATGGGCTTTGAGAAGGTGATTGCCGGATTTTTTGAAGGAAATATTGGAAGCCGGAAAGTAATGGAAAAATGTGGCATGCATTTAAGTGGAAAATCAGACAAAGAAGAATATCGTGGAAAAGTACTCACATGTTATGAATGTGAAATGGATATATAGTTCAAATATGATGTAGACAGGGGGGACGGTTCTGCTGTCAGAACCGTCCCCCCTGTCTTTTCCAAGAAACAACGCTTTCTGTAATACCTAATGAATATTCTACTTCAATGTGATATCATTGGAACAAGAAATTCAAATTTATTATTGTAAATTCTTATTTTTTGAATTAAAGAGAGGGTAAAGAGATTTGATAGAAAAAATACATACAACCAGATGTGGAAAAATCCATTATTGGGTAACTGAAAGAATAAGTAATGTTAAGCCGACATTGCTTTTTTTGCCAGGGCTTACTGCTGATCACAGATTGTTTGAAAAACAAATAGAATATTTTGAAGCTAAAGTAAATGTATTTGTTTGGGATGCACCTGCTCATGCTGGTTCTTGGCCGTTCTCATTTGATTTCACCCTAAAAGACAAAGCTATTTGGCTTGATGAGATTATTGAAAAAGAAAAAATAGAAAAGCCGGTGATTGTAGGACAATCTATGGGTGGCTATGTTGGTCAAATGTATGCTGAGTTATTTGGTGAAAAGCTGAAAGGCTTTATATCAATAGATTCTGCACCACTGCAAAGAAAGTATGTTACAGCAATGGAGATATGGCTTCTTAAAAGAATGGAGCCGGTGTACAGGAAATACCCATGGAAATCATTACTTAAGTCTGGAACTAATGGCGTCGCAACAACAGAGTATGGAAGAAAACTGATGCTGGATATGATGCTTGAATATAATGAAAATCAAGAGCGTTATTCTAAAATAGCGGGCCACGGTTTCAGGGTTTTGGCTGAGGCTATGGAGAATGATCTGCCGTATGAAATAAAGTGTCCGGCATTATTGATATGCGGGAAAAAAGACCATGCAGGTTCTTGTATTAGATACAACAAAGCTTGGCATAAGAACACAGGAATACAGATTGAATGGATTGATGATGCTGGTCATAATTCAAATACAGACAAGCCAGAATGTATTAATTCATTAATTGATGGGTTTATAAAGAAAATATAAAATCATAATTTTGATGAGGTGAACACATGCTTAGTAGCAAAGGTTTTGACTTATGGGCTGATGATTATGATAAAAGTGTAGGTTTGTCTGACGAGGATGGAACATACCCTTTTGCAGGTTACAAAGCAATTCTTAATGAAATCTACAACCGGGTTTTAAGTGCTCCTTCGAAGAATATCCTGGACATTGGATTTGGAACAGGAACATTGACCACTAAGCTTTATGAAAATGGTTGCATGATATATGGACAAGATTTTTCTGATAGGATGATTGAACTTGCACAGGAGAAAATGCCAAACGCCATATTGTATCAAGGTGACTTTTCCAATGGATTGTCAGAACCTTTGCTGCATCAAAAATATGATTCCATCATTGCTACCTATTCTCTTCACCATTTGATGGATCAACAAAAGGTAAGTTTTATAAAAACACTTCTTACACAGCTGAACGAAGAAGGATGTATCTACATCGGTGATGTAGCATTTGAAACTCGTGCTGAACTTCATAAATGCATGGGTGAAGCCGGAGATGAATGGGATGATGATGAGTTTTATTTTGTATTCGATGAGTTAAAGGGGCATTTCCCAACAATGCGTTTTGAAAAAATGTCCAGTTGTGCAGGACTTATCTCATTACAGAAATGAGTTTCAGTTTATTCTCTCAATGAGACAGCACGGAATTAACGCATCATCTTAGATCCTGTCCGGATCAAAACAGTATAAAAAGCGGCATGAAAACCGAACCGGTTTCATGCCGCTTTTTCCTTTTTAAGAATCGCTTCAGCAATTCCTGTTTATTCCGTGATGGAAATGACCTCGATCTTGAAGTTCAGTTCCTTGCCGGCCATTTCATGGTTGGCATCAAATGTGATGGTTTCCTCATCGCGAGCTGTAACAACGACCGGGAACTGCTGTCCGTACATGTTGGACAGGAACACGCGCTGACCGACTTCAAGACCTTCTGAGCCCGGAAGCTCGGCAATGTTGACGGTGAATACTGCCTGCGGATCATGCTCACCGTAAGCTTCTGCCGGCATCAGGTGAACATTGACGATGTCGCCGACTGCCATTTCGGCACAAGCCTTATCGAAGCCGAGGATCATCATGCCCACGCCACAAACGAACTCTAACGGCTCGCCGCGGTCGTAAGAGGAATCGAACTGGGTACCGTCATTGAAGGTACCCTGATAATGAACGCGCAGGGTCTTGCCGACATTGGTGCCCTCAAACATGGGCTGTCTTGCGCCGCCGCAACCGCCGCCGCAACCGCCGCAGCCACCGCCGCAACCGGAACCGCAGTCGCCGCCGCAACCACCTTCAGCTTCTTCATGGTCGTGATGGTCACAGTTGACGCCGGCATCGTTCAGTTCGCCGCGAAGAAATGCCTGTACAGCTTCATCCGCATCGCCCTCGGCGCCGGAGAAGACCGTTACCCCTGCCTCGGAAAGAGCTGCTTTAGCGCCGCTTCCCATGCCGCCGCAGATCAGGACTGCGATATCGTTTTCCGCAAGGAGGCCTGCCAGTGCTTCATGGCCGATGCCATTGGAATTCATAACAACGGAGTCTACGACTTCGCCGTTTTCTACCGTGTATACCTTAAAGTTTTCAGTTCTTCCGAAATGCTGGAAGACGTTGCCGTTTTCATAGGTTACAGCAATTTTCATGTTGTTCTCCTTTTGTGTTATGGATGTAAAGCAGATACGAGTACGCATGCTGCCGGTGACGTTCAGTTTATGGCCGTAAAGCCACGCATAATAAGATACCAAATGTACACGATAAAATCAACCGATCTTGACAGAAAAACCGTGGTATTTCTCGGATTTGAGTGTCCGAATTCCAAGAAAAGGTTGGATATCCTTTGATTTATATAGTATACTGTAAAGGGTTTGTGTTTAAGAAGGCCGGCTGAGTCCGCCGGGACAGCACGTGACTCGTGCGATGGAGAATGAAAGACATTATGGATGTGGAAATCAAGTATAAGAATTCAAAACTGAAGATTGCTTATATTGTCGGTGCGTGCGTTCTGTTTCTGGCACTCGTCGGCGTAGTGCTGTCGATTCTGATCGACCCGCGGGAGTACTTTCTGGAAGAAGCATATGAACTGACAGCAAGCCCGGAGAGCATCGAGCTTTCAGTCCGGGAAACGGCGCAGTTCACGGCGGAGATCCTCACGACCGATGAGAAGATCGCTTCCAAACTGGAAGAGAAATACGCGGAGGCAGTACTGACGTATCGGAGTTCGGATGAGAGCGTGGTAACGATTGATGACACGGGCAATATCGCCCCGGTCGGCCCCGGAACGGCAACCGTCACCGCAGCCTGGGATACACAGGAAAAGTCCTGCGAAGTCACGGTCTACGCGGTACTGGAAAGCATCGGCATGGAGGCGGACGCAGACCTTGTGATCCACGATGAATACGACCTCGCGTATGCCGTCATACCGGCAAATGCCCGCCTGACGGACGAGCTGGTCTTCTACTCCAGCGACGAATCCGTTGCATCCGTTGATGCGACCGGCCACGTGACCGCAAACGGCCCGGGTACGGCAAGCATTACGATGAAGCTCGGTGATTTCCGCCGCTTCTGTGTGATCCGCGTCACATCCCCGATGACCGACCTGATCTTTACGGATGAGGATACCGTGATCACGATGAATCGCGGCGACACTCATGAATTTACTGCATCCGTCGTCCCCGAGAATACCACGGATGATAAGACACTGACCTGGACTTCCTCCGATGAGACCGTCGGCACGATCGATGCAAACGGCCTGTTTACGGCAGCGGATGCCGGCGACACGACCGTCACGGTCACGGCCGGAAAGTTCACCCGCTCCTGCACTGTACACGTGGAGATCCCGCTGGAAAGCATTGCCCTCGGCGCAACGTCTTTGGAGCTCCGCTATCCTGACAGTGTGCAGATCCCCATCACCTATTTCCCGGTCGATACCACCGCGGACACCACGACCGTATGGACCAGCTCCAATGAGGGCGCGGTCACGGTCGATGAGACCGGCACGGTCAAGGCTGTGAACGCGGGATCCGCAATCATTAAGGCGACCTGCGGTGAATTCAGCGCGGAATGCGCGATCACCGTGATCATTCCGGTCACCTCCGTCTCCATTTCCCAGGGGGAGATGACGTTGAATAAGGGTGCGACCGGTCAGCTTTCCGCAGCGGTCGGGCCGGCAAATACGACGGAAGACAGGACCATCGACTGGGCCAGTGACAACGCAAAGGTCGCAACGGTTTCCGGTGGCACCGTTACCGCAGTCGGGGCCGGTGACGCGATCATTACCGCATCGCACGGGGATTATTCGGCATCCTGCCGCGTCCATGTGCTTTCCCCGATGACCGGCATCGGTATGGATCAGAGCGCGATCAGCGTGATCGAGACTTTTACCGCGAGCCTTTCCGTGCATTACCTGCCGGAGGATACCACGGACAATAAGACGCTCAGCTGGAGCACCTCGGACGCTGCGGTCGCAACGGTTTCAAACGGAACGGTGAAAGCCATCGCCCCGGGTACCTGCACGATCACTGCGACCTGTGGCTCGTTCAGTACGACGGCATCAGTCACGGTTACCGAATACATCGACGTGGAAAGTCTCACACTGGATAAGACCTCGTTGAGCTTTGCACAGGCCGGTGATAAGGCCAGGATCAAAGCGACCGTCACCCCGTCCAATGCATCCGCGGGTGTGACCTATTCCTCTTCCAACAGCAGCGTGGCTAAAGTCGCGAGCGACGGTACCGTCACCGCAGCAGGCGGCGGCGACTGTGTAATCACGGCTAAGGCCGGCGGCAAGACCGCGACCTGTAATGTCCATGTGGAAAAAGCCAATGTCGTGGTCGTTCTGGACCCGGGCCATGACAGCGCGCACGCAGGCGCATATTACAACGGTGTCCGCGAGGAGGTCATCAATAACATCGTCGCGAAAGCAACGCGTGACTACCTGCTCAACCACTACACCGGCGTCACGGTCTACCTGACGCACGAGAACATGGAGTATTTCTCCACGAATAACGGCGTGGAACTTGAACAGCGTGCACAGTTTGCGCAGGATAAGGGCGCCACGATCCTGGTCAGCCAGCACTTCAACGCATCGAACTCCCATACGGCGAGCGGATGCCTGGCCTTTGTCTCGTATCAGCCGAACGTGGCAGCGGCCTCCAGTGCGCTCGGAAACAGCATTCTTACTCAGATATCAAGCCGTATGGGCCTGACCAATCTGGGCTGCATTACCACCGCAAGTAACAGTTACTTTGACCAGTACGGCAACCCGCTCGACTATTACGCGATCAACCGCCACGCCGCAAACCGCGGTATTCCGGGCATCATCGTGGAGCATTGCTTCATGGACCGCGACACGAGCTTTATCACGAGTAACGACAAGCTGGTCCAGTTCGGTATCTGCGATGCCATCGGCATTGCGAACTATCTGGGACTGCAGGCTAAATAATCGGAGGACAGGATGAATACAGTAATGCTTGGCGGAAGAGAGGTTTCCGTTGTGGGTGTGGGCGGCCACTACTCTAAATTTGAAGAGGGCCGGTTTGAAGAGACCTATGCTCAGATCGCGGAACCGGAAGTCCGCGCGCGCCGCGGCTATATCGAAAAAGCGTTTGAAAGCGGCATCACTTATTATGATACGACCTGGCGCAATGAGGTCGATATGTTCTCCCGCTCCGTAAAGGATCTGGGCATCCGCGACAGAATCCATGTGAACAGCATGGTGCTTGGTGCGTTCCGCGGATCCAAAGCGACGGGTATGACGCCGGGTGCGTACGTGGACAAATGGCTGGACGACCGTCTTCGTTCGATGCCTGACCACCATTTTAATTCTTTCATGATCAACGCGCTGGAGGAGGATTATGACGAGAACCTCTGCGCGGAACTTCTGGGGCATCTGAAGGACCGCAAAAAGGCCGGCGATTTTGATATGATCGGCTTCTCCTGCCACGACCATATGCTGGCACGTGTCGCAGCGGACCGCTTCCCGGAATTTGAACTGATCATGCTTGCTTACAACTACAAGAACCGCGCGTTTGAGCGTGCGTTTGACGGCTACACCGGCAACGCGGCCTTTGTCGCCATGAAGCCGCTCATCTGGTATGAGTACGGTATTCCGTTCGCCGCGGTCAATAACCTTCCGAACGCGGAGGCTGTGCTGAATGAGGCGGCGGGCGATACCATTGGCCGGGATCCGGAGATCGGCACCAAGGCCATCCGCTGGAATCTGCGGAACCCGCTTGTCAAGGTGACAGTCTGCGGCATCAATTCCGAAACGGAGCTTGCGGGACTGATCAAGGCCGGAAACGAAGGAAAACTCGGCGACGCAGATGAGGCGCTTCTTGAGCGCTACCGCCTGGCGGATGAATCCCGCGAGCGTCTGCCGTTCTTCATCGGCGCGTCTCAGGCAGACCCGTCCAACCGGAGAAGCTTGCAGTTCGGCTTGAAGTCTCTGGGCGGCTACCTGGGCATAGAATGGCCGAATATTCCGCAGAATGTGGACATCGCCGATGGTATGCTGCAGGAATTCCGCGCAAAGCTCTATGAGGAACTGAAGGCGCGTGGACTTTATCAGCTGTATTTCGGAGAATGATGAAGGGCACAGTATGAGTACGCATATGACGGAGCTTTGGCAATATGTGACGGAAAAGCTGATCCATCCGGCCACGGACACGATCTTTGACCATCCGACCATGCCGGATGATGCGTATCCGTCGGCGGAGGACGCACGCTGTTCTGTCCCGAACCCGAACGGTTACGCGACGGGAACGGAAGACGGCATGCTGTACGCCGGGACGATGGTTGACGCCTGCCTGGAGTTTACGGAAGCCCCGGAAATGACCGATCCGGTCCTTCACCAACTGATCCGCGGTATGATCCGATGCGCTTTAGCCGCGTACACGCCCGGCTTCATTCCGCGAAACATCCTGCCCTGTGACGGAAAGAGCCACTATTTGGATTCTTCCCGCGACCAGTACACGATGTACATTTCCGGCGCGGTCCGTTATCTTTGCTCCGCGTTCTGCACCGGAGAAGAACGGCGGCAATTGACCGCGGTCCTCACGGCGGTTGCGGAACGCACCCTGCGGAACGTGACACCGGAAAATGACTACGACCTTTTACGAGATGACAATACACCGGCCCTGCACGGGCGGATGTGGGATGTCGCCAAGCTTGGAAACCATGAGGCGCTCCGCCTTCCGATGATCGAACTTGCGGGCTTTTACGCATCCCGGGACGATCGTTTTCTGGAGCGCTATCACGCGCATCGCGAGGAAGCCTATGCCCGCTCGATGGAGTTTCCGGAGACTGCGAACGGCTATTGGCACCTGTACGCGCTGCAGCAGATGATGGCATCGGTACGGACTTTGAGAATGCTGGAAACGGATGAAGCGTGGCGGAAAAAGTACCGCCTTTTGGAGGAAGAAACGGCACGCTATATGCTGCGTGCGGCTTCGGGCCTCGAAGCGGCATTTGAAAAACTGAAACAGGAAGACCGGATCCGGACATGCAGCACATCGCAGGATCCGGATGCCTTTTTTACGATTCAGGACATCGCGAATGCGGTGATCGTTACGGCGCAGGCCGGAAAAACGGTGCCGAAGGACCTGGCAAAGCTGTTCCGGCGCGCATGCGACGCACTGGACCTCACGGTCTGCCGCGGCCCGCTGCCGGTCCATTTCTGGGCGGCGGAAGCTTATTTGAAATCAAACTTATCCATGAAGGAGGAATGATATGGAACTGACAAGAGAATATGCGGACTTTGCGGCCGCAAAGGCGATGGAGCTTCTCTCCATCGACAGCCCGACGGGCTTTACGAAGAATGCATCGGCTTTTGTGAAGAAAGCATTTGAAGAATTGGGCTGCAAGGCGACGCTTACCAACAAGGGCGCGGTCCTGGTGGAGTACCCGGCTCCGGCGGAGTATGAAGAAGGCGGCGTGCTGTTTGAGGCACATACCGATACTCTCGGTGCGATGGTTCAGGAGATCAAGGGCAACGGCCGTTTAAAGATCACGAACCTGGGCGGACTGCAGGCAAACAACGTTGAAGCGGAGAATGTTCGCATCTACACCCGTTTTGGGGGCGTGTACGAAGGCACGATCCAGCTTCAGAATGCATCCTCGCACGTAAATACCGAGTTTGCGGATGTGAAGCGTACCTTTGATTCCGTGGAAGTCGTTCTCGATGAGAAGGTGGCCTCCAAGGAGGACGTGAAGGCGCTTGGCATTGATGTGGGCGATTTTGTATGCCCGGATCCCAGATCCGTGATCACATCGTCCGGTTATATCAAGAGCCGCTTCCTGGACGATAAGCTGTCCGTGGCGATTCTGATGGGCCTTGCAAAATTCATCCAGGACGGCGGAATGACTCTGAAGCGTAAGGCATACGCCATGGTGACCGTGTATGAAGAGGTCGGCCACGGCGGTTCCACCTCCATCCCGTCCGATGTCACCGAGGCTATCAGTGTGGACATGGGCTGTGTCGGCGAAGGCATCCAGTGTACCGAGCGTCAGGTCTCCATCTGCGCGAAGGATTCCGGCGGTCCCTACGACTATGATGTCACCACCAAGCTGGTTCTGGCGGCAAAAGCGGAAGGCGCGGATTACGCGCTCGATGTTTATCCGCGTTACGGTTCCGATGTGGAGGCAACGCTTCGCGCCGGCTATGATCTGAAGCACGGCCTGATCGGCCCGGGCGTGTACGCAAGCCATGGCTACGAAAGAAGTCATGTGGACGGTGTGTATGCAACGTTAAAGGTCTTAAAGGGATATCTTGCCTGAAACACGATCGACTGTATTCGGAATAAAATCATAAAAAATGCTCCGTGCACTTGACAGTCCTCCGGAGCAACAAAAAAGCCGCTTTTTCAAGCCGCCCAACAGATTCACTATAGCACGTCACAAAACGGAATGCAAGGAATTTGTGGGCGGCTTTATAATTTTCTCTGTTGTGCATAATGCACAACAAAAATATTTGTTTATTATTTCTATTGTAATTTATGAACAAATAATATACGATAATGACAACAGAAATGTTACAGAAACTAAAGATCAACAAGAAGAGAATACTTCAAAAACAGGAGGACGGTCCAATGGCTTAAGTAAGCCGCTTATCCCGAAATGATTCAAATACATATGAAGGAGGGGATTCCAAAGGACAACTGAATATCTTGTAAGAAAGAAATAATTCTTACGCTGATCGAAAATCTGTAGAAAGAGAGGTTTGAACGAATGTTAAAGGAACCGATCGATCGTTAAGGGAGCTGTTAGATTGAAAAGTCCGACAGCTCCTTTTTCTATGCCACACAAAAGCGCAAATTGACTTTACCCCTGAAATGGGGTATTTTTTTATTATGAAAAAGACATATTCCACCGGAGAAGCGAAGGAACTGATCCGTTACCATCGTGCGCTTCTTACGGACATCGACAAAATCATACATTACCCGGAAAAAGTGATGGTGGAGATCGTGAACCACGCGCGGAAAATGGTGCTGTGCGGTACCTTCCGTTCGGTTCTTGATGATGAGCTTTCCGGGCGCAGCATCGGGGAGAGGATCACGGATCCGGATATGATGGAACTTGTGGAGGCCATCGATCATTACCGGGAGATCGTTCCAACCGTGAGTGAGGCGATTGCCACAAAGAATTCCATGAATGCCAAGATCCAGGCCGATATCCGCGTCCTGTCTTCCGGTCAGAACGGCCTTCAGTGGCTGTTTATGTCCGGCAAGTCCAGGAACGAGGCACTGGAAGCTTTTGATGAGTTAGCGGAGCTGATGATCGGCGCGTACGGCAACAGCTGCAAGTATCTTTCCGAACATCTGAATGATCTGAAAGCGGCACGCGGCGCCTATGCGGAGCAGCATTTCCTTGCGGACCGCGAGGGCTTCCTGGAGATCCTGAAGATCGCGAGTCCGGATATTTTCGCCGATGGCAACGAATCCCGCGAGGTCCGTCGCGTGACCGGTGCGGCCGGTGATATTCTGAAACGGACCGCGAGTGCGGACCAGAGTGCGGAGGATAAGCGCACAGCGGTTCGCGCGGCAGCGGAACGGCTCATTGTCCGGGAAACGGTCAAGCTTCTGGAAGGCATCCCGGTCGATACCCTGAATCGAAACAAAAACGGTTTTCGTATAAAAGCCATGAAGGACGCCGGTTTCAATACCATCGCGGATGTTTACCGCGCGACGACCTACAGTGTGCAGAAGATCAACGGTATTGGTGACGAGACCGCGGTCGTGATCAAGAATATGGTTAGCGAGCAGGCGCTGGAAGCGCAGAAAACGGTGCATATCCGGCTGAATGCCGATGACCGCGACAATTTTACGGAGGGTCTGATCTCCGCGCTGTATTCGTACCGGCGGAAGAAAGAGGATATCGACGCGTTGGCGGCGTTAAACAGTCAGTACCGGACCAATGTGATGACCTCCTATGAGGATCTGAAGTGTGTTGCGAACGGTGTGGCATGGGCGTTCCGCGATAAGGCGGAGAAGGAAGGGACCATCGCCCGGTTCCGCTACCTGGACGCGTTTATCAAGAGCCCGGTCGCGCAGCAGTTTGATGAACTGATAATGCGCATCAACACGACCACAAACGAACCGACGGCGGAGGCCTGGGCTGATTTTATGGAGGACCCGATCCGCTATAACACCCTCCTGGAGGAGATCATCCCGGGCATTCTGGGAGACGGAGACGATCTTTACGGCCTTCCGGAAGAGCTCGCGCTGGAGATCCGCGACGAGTGCCTCTTCCCGAATGGCCTTAAATGTACGCTCCGCCGCTATCAGGAGTGGGGCGTCAAATATATTCTTCACCAGGGCCGCGTCCTTCTGGGCGATGAAATGGGTCTTGGTAAGACCGTGCAGGCCATTGCGGCGATGGTATCCCTGAAGAACACCGGCGCAGTGCATTTTATGGTCGTCTGCCCGGCCAGCGTTCTGACCAACTGGTGCCGTGAGATCGAAAAGCACAGTGCTCTGCGTGTGGTCAAGGTCCACGGAAACGACCGTCAGGCGGCGCTTCAGGACTGGCTGCGTTTTGGCGGTGTTGCGGTCACGACCTTTGAAACAACGGGCGCGCTTCAGCTGGCGGACGACTTCCGCTATTCCATGGCGGTCGTCGATGAGGCGCACTACATCAAGAATCCGCAGGCGCAGCGTACGGCGAACGTCAAGCGCATCTGCGAGAACGCGGAACGTCTGCTGTTCATGACCGGCACTGCACTTGAGAACCGGGTCGATGAAATGATCAACCTGATCGGCATTCTCCAGCCGGAGCTGACCAGGGAGATCTCCAAGATCGCCTTTATGTCCACCGCGGAGCAGTTCCGCGACAAGGTGGCGCCGGTGTACTATCGGCGTAAAAGGGAAGATGTTCTGACCGAACTTCCCGAACTCATCGATTCCAAGGAATATTGCACGCTGCTTCCGGAAGAGGAGCGGCTGTACGAGGAGGCGATCCTGAATAAGCGCTATTCCGATGCACGCAGACTGTCCTGGAACATGGACGATCTCAGTAAGTCATCCAAGGCGATCCGCCTGCGGGAGATCGTGGAAGAGGCAGAGGCCGATGGCCGCAAGGTGCTGGTGTTCTCGTTCTTCCTGGATACGATCCGCAAGGTCACGGAGCTTGCGGGAGAGAAGGGCATCGGCCCGATCACCGGCTCGGTACCGCCCGAGCAGCGGCAGGCAATCGTCGATGAATTCAATGCCGCACCGGCCGGCTCCGTGCTGACCGCGCAGATCCAATCCGGCGGAACGGGCCTCAATATCCAAGCGGCGTCCGTGGTCATTCTCTGCGAGCCGCAGTTCAAGCCGTCCACGGAGAATCAGGCGATTTCACGTGCGTACCGTATGGGACAGGCACGAAATGTGCTGGTGTACCGGCTGCTGGGAGATGATACCATCGACGAAAAGATCATGGATCTTCTGGAAGAGAAGCAGGCGGTCTTTGATGCGTTTGCGGACAAGTCCACGGCAGCGGAGGAAAGTCTGGAGTTGGATGATAAGACCTTTGGTGATATAATTGAAGAAGAAATCGACCGCATCAATGAAAAACGCGGCGTAAAGAAGGTGGAAGCGGAGAATGCGGAAGCGCAGGAAACTGCGGAAACAGTGGAATCCGAAGAAACACAGGAAATCGAAGAAAGTACGCAGGAGGAATAGTATGAAGAACCCGAACGTTGACGAGCACGGCTATATTTACGGAAAGTTTCAGACCGGGGAGAAGACCTGGACCATTATGAACGGGAAGCAGTTCACCTATGTGCTGACCGGCGACGAGAAGTCTGTTTTGATCGATACCTTCTACGGCTACGGCGATTTCCGCGCCTTTGTGGAGACCATCACTGACAAGCCGCTGATGGTCATCAATACGCACGGACACTTTGATCATACCGGTGGCAATTCCTTCTGGCCCAAGTGCTGGATGTCCGAGTTTGCGACCCATGAGTGCAAGCGCGCTTTTGGCCCGGAGCTTAAGGCTATCATGGATTCGCATGCGTACCCGGATTATGAGTGCGGCGTGTTAAGTGACGGCGATGTCATCGAACTCGGCAACCATACGCTGGAGATCATCAAGATCGGTGCGCACAGCGACGGCTCCATCGCCATCCTGGATAAGACCGAGCGCATCCTGTACACCGGCGATGAGCTGGAAGCCGGCCAGGTCCTTTGCGGCAATTTTGAAAAGCATCTTGCCTCTATGCTCAAGCTGAAGGAACGTGAGGCTGAATTTGATTATATCAATTCAGCACATAACGGTACGCATCTTGTCAAATCCTACATCGACGATTTCATCAAACTGGACCGCGACATGATCGCCGGTACCGCAGAGAAGCTGGAATCCGCAGCGGGCTTTGGCTGGTCCGATGGCGCGGAAGGCTTTGGCGGCGGCGGAGACCGCTATCGTTACGGAAAGGCGGAGGTCATCGACTTCAGCAAGAAGAAGCTGTGATCATCCCTGCGGAAAGGTTTTTATGGCAGAAGTGCTCAAGCTCCAGATCACCATTTTTCTCCTGGTGGCAGTGGGCTTCCTGATCAAAAGAATAAAGCTGATCGACACGAAAGGTCAGGCTGCGGTGACGAATCTGGTCATCTATGTGGTCCTCCCGGCCAATATCCTGAAGGCCTTCATGGTGCAGTTTGAGGACGGCATGGGCACGGAGCTCATCGTCATGCTGGTCATCTCGGTCCTGATCCAGATACTGTCCGTGTTTTACGGACGGCTTATGTATCGGAAACAGCCGGAGGGCAAGCGGAAATGCCTGGAGTACGGTACCATCTGCTCCAATTCCGGATTTCTGGGCAATCCGATCGCCGAGGGCATCTACGGTTCCTACGGTCTGGTGCTGGCATCGGTATTTCTGATCCCGCTTCGCATTATGATGTGGACAAACGGTATCGCGGCATTTTCAGGCACGACGGACAGGAAGAAGACGCTGATCAAAACTGCGACGCACCCGTGCATCGTGGCGTGTGCCATCGGCCTCGTGCTGATGCTGACCGGCCTCCGCTTTCCGGACCCGCTGACGAGGAGCATCTCCTACCTTGGCCAATGCAACACCGCTCTTTCCATGCTGGTCATCGGCATGATCCTGGCGGACATCGATGTGAAGAGCCTGGTGGATAAGACCGTGGTCCTGTATACGATGCACCGCCTGATCGTTCTTCCTCTGATCGTTTTTGCGGCTGTTTATTTCCTGCCGGTCTCCGGCATCGTGAAAGGAGTGGCCGTCATTCTGACGGCAATGCCCGCCGGCGCAACGACGAGCATTCTTGCCGCAAAGTACGACATGGAGCCCAAATTTGCGACCAAAATGGTTATTTTTTCTACCCTGCTTTCCCTGCCCAGTTTATGTATTTGGAGTCTGGTGCTCGGGATGGTATTCGGTTGATCACCGGCTGAGGATTCAGCCGTATTATGGTATATGTGCGACATGCACACGGAGAGGTTTTTATGATCGACGCAGCAAAAGTACATTCTCTGGAGTTCTTTAAGGCCGGCGGTGTTTACACCGGCTCGGACAAGCTGCTCCGGTACAGGATCCGCCGGGTCGGCGAAAAACCGGATTTTATGCTGGAGGCGCAGATCTGGAAGGGACCGTTCGCATCGGACGTGCAGCCGGAGGAGGCGTTTACGGTGAAGAACTTCGCGTTCAGCGAAGCGGGAAAAGCCGAGTGCGTTCAGTGGATGAACGACGAATACGCGGCAGACCCGGAAAAGTGGAGTTAAAATGAGTGGATGGGAACAGACTCTGATCGGGCTTGGCGTGATCGCTATTTGGTCGGTCATCGTATTTGTCAGCTTCCGTATCGGGAGAACACGGCCGCTTCGGCGCGAGATGAAACAGAAGCACCTGGGCGGAACTTCAAACTATAAAGGACGGTTTGCGCTCTACATCGCCCGGGTGGAAAAGAGCGGACGGAAAGCGACGGTCACCGGCACATTGTCGGGGGCGCAGCCGGACCGCGGCGATGTGGTCTACCTGGACAAGAAGGACGGTGAACGGTGCGCGGTCTATGTGACTAAAGTGACAGTCGAGGCTCCCGCGAGCGAGGACGCACCGCGCATTGCGCGCGTCACGGTCTCCGAGTTCGGGAAGTTCGATATTCAGAACGCATATGGTCTGACCAACATGCGGGATCAGCGGAACATAGAAACACCGGAAGCGGCACATTACGTCCGGTATCCGGTCCTTGTGAAGAAGCCGTTTAAGGAAACGTTCAATTCGTGGCTGGTCATGATCATCGGAATCAGCGCGCTGTTTATGAGCGCAGTCGGTTTTATTACGGAAGGCGTCAGCAGGTTTTCACTGTTCTTCACCGCGCTGGGACTCTTTTTCCTGAGCTTTGGTGTGTGGATGGTCCTCAGTGACCTTCGGCTTCTGGTGACCATCGAGCAGAGCGGAAGCATTACGATCCGTAAGCTCGGAAAGACGATCGACCGCAAGGTCGATGACCTTTTCTACAACACACGCATCGCCGTGGAGAACGGAAAGGAAAAGCGGGTCCTCACGATCTTCGATACCGACCGGAAGCCGGTCTGCGAGATCGGTGACAAGTGTACGAATTTCACGGACCTGTGGACGGTCTTTGCGCAGTCGTACGAAAAGAGAAGAGAAGCATTAAATGCGGCAGAAGGAGACAATGATTAATGGACAACGCGATCTTTGAGAGATTTAAAGCTTATTATGATGAGATGGGCAAGTATTCCCTGGCGGCAAACCGTATCCATTGGGATATGGAAACGGCCACGCCGAAGAAGGGGATTCCGAAGCATGTTGATGCGCTGTCTTTCTTCAGTGCCAAGGTCTTTGCCATGTCCACCGCAGAGGAATACGGCCAGATGCTGGAGGAACTTTCAAAACCGGAAAATTTTGATGAATTGGAGCTGAAGTGGCAGCATACCATCAAGAGCCGCAAGAAGATGTACGATAACTTCATCAAGATCCCGGCGGATTTTTACAAGAAGGTCGTTCATGACCGTGCGGAATCCAATCATGCATGGCAGCAGGCCAAACGCACCAATGATTACGCGATGTTTGCGCCGTATCTGGCGCGGGAGATCGATAATGCCAAGAAAAAGGCGGCGATCACGAACCCCGGTGAGGACGTGTATAACGTACTGATCAATGAAGGCGAAGAAGGCATGACCTGCGAGATCATCGACCGCGTTTTTGACGAGGTCAAGGAGGGTTTGAAGGAGATGTTGCCGGAGATCATCGAACGCTCAAAGATCGATAACACGCCCTTTGAAAGAACGTATGACCTGAATCACGAGCGGGAAGCCTGCCGTTATCTTCTGAACTACATCGGTTTTGATTTTGAGGCCGGTCAAATGACGGAAGTCGAACATCCGCTGACCTCCGGCTCCGGCCGCAGCGATGTGCGTGTATCCAATCATTATTATGAGGACGATGGTATCGACCCATTATTCACCATCATCCATGAAGGCGGCCACGGCCTGTTCAACCAGGGCGTGGCGGAGGAATATGAAAACACCGACGTGGAGCACGTCCGCTCCGCCGGTCTGCACGAAAGCCAGTCCCGCTTCCTGGAGAATATCATCGGCCGTAACGAGAATTTCTGGGTTCCGATCTATGACGACATTCAGAAGATCATGCCGGAATTTGCGGATGTTTCGCTGCACGATTTTGTGCGTAAGGCAAATTATGTGCATCCCAGCTGCATCCGTACCAAGGCCGATGAAGTGACCTACTGCATGCACATCGTCCTTCGCCATGAGCTGGAAAAGATCATCTTCCGCGAGGATGTGGACGTCAACAAGCTTCCGGAAATGTGGAACGATAAGATGGAGGAGCTTCTGGGCGTGCGTCCGGCAAACGATGCAGAGGGCATTCTGCAGGACCTTCACTGGTCCGCGGGTTACATCGGATACTTCTCATCCTACCTGCTCGGCAGCATCTATGACGGTATGTTCCTGGAAGCACTCGAGCGTGACCTGGGCGATGTGGACACCATCTTAAGAGAGGGCCGCGTGAAAGAGATCACGGCCTGGCTCCGCGAGAATATCTATCAGTACGGCGGTCTGTATACATCGCTTGAGACCATCGAACGCGTCTGCGGCAAACCCCTGACCGCACAGCCGCTTCTGAACTATTTCAGAAAAAAATATCTGGGGTAACGGAACGAATGAAGGAATTATTACTCAGTGAATTGAAAGAATTACCCAGGGACCGGTATCAGCTGATCGATATCCGGGACGAGGGCAGCATCCTTTACGGAATGATGCCCGGCGCCGTACATATTGCTTTCTCACAATTTGAAGAAGATATTGACGAGTGTCTCGCACAGCTTAGGAAGGACAAACTGATCGTCGTTTACTGCCAGCGGGGTGAAAAATCCAGAGAAGTGGCGGAAGAGCTGGAGGATCTGGGCTATGACAGCTACAGTCTTTCCGGCGGGTACAGCGCATTTCTGATGGACGGTCTGCGGAATGAGGATACGGAAGAAAGCCGGAAGAAGGCGGAGGAGAGCATCCGCAAGAAATTCAAAAAGTCCCTGTTTTCACCGTTTGCAAAGGCCTGTAAGACCTATGAACTGATCCGCGAGGGTGACCATATTGCCGTGTGTATTTCCGGCGGCAAGGACTCGATGCTGATGGCAAAGCTGTTCCAGGAGATCAAGCTGCACCGACAGATGAACTTTGAACTGACTTTCCTGGTGATGGACCCCGGGTACAACGAGGCGAATCGAAAGCTCATCGAAAGCAATGCGAAGAAGCTCGGGATCCCGGTGACGATCTTTGAAAGCACGATCTTTGACGCGGTCGATACGATCGATAAGAATCCCTGTTATTTGTGCGCAAGAATGAGACGAGGCTACCTGTACAGCAAGGCCCGGGAGTTGGGGTGTAATAAGATCGCCCTGGGACATCATTACGATGATGTGATCGAGACGATCCTTATGGGCATGCTTCACGGCGGGCAGATCCAGACGATGATGCCCAAGCTGCACAGTACGAACTTTGAAGGGATGGAACTGATCCGGCCGCTGTATCTGGTCCGCGAGGCGGATATCTGCAAATGGAGGGACTATAACGATCTGCATTTCCTGCAGTGCGCCTGCCATTTCACGGAGACCTGCAGTACCTGTCATGAGGACGGGACCACGTCGTCCAAGCGTCTGGAGACCAAGAAGCTCATTGCAAAGCTGAAGGAGAGTAATCCGTTCGTGGAGGCCAATATTTTCAAGAGCATGGAGAATGTGAATCTGGATACGGTCATCGAGTACAAAAAGGACGGTGTCCGGTATCATTTTCTGGATACGTATTATGACAAGACGACCGGAGGGCCGGAGGAATAAACGATTTGAATATTTCAGAAAAAGGAGACGAGGCGTTCGTCTCCTTTTTTGTTGCAGAGATACCGGCCCCGGACGGTCATGAGGAGAGGTGTTCCTCGCGTCGCGAAATAAACACCGCCTGTAATGAGTGACTGAACTGCAGCAGCAGAAAAAATTGTCGGGAGGTGTTGAAATGAAAAAGAAAAGAAATGTTACTGTAAGTAACGGCGTGTTACCCGCACGTGATGGTAAACAAAAGCTTGCTGATTTATCATTGAAAGATGAAAAGCATCATGATTTCGATCGGAAAAAGAATACGTAAGGCACGGGAAGCAGTGGGAGTCACTCAAGAGGAACTTGCTGAAAGGATCGGCGTCTCAAGGTCGGCGGTAGCTCGCTGGGAGCTTGGTGAGATCGAACCGAAATTACGTAATCTGATAGCGCTCGCGACCGAACTCGATGTCAGTACGGATGAGCTTCTGGGAATTTCGGTCCGGGAGGACCCCGGGGAAATCGTAAGAAGACAAATGGGGCTTTCGAAATCATCGATGGATGCACTGGTCGGTTTCATCACGGAACTAAAGAATGAAAGTTAATCAAGAAGGAGAATTGCGGGTATGAAATGTCCGAATTGCGGAGCGGAGATCGAGAACGGCAAACGAGTCTGTAAATTCTGCGGCGCACAGATCACGGCGGAAATGCAGAAGGAACAGGAATTGTTAAATAAAGAGGGGTGTCCGAAATGCGGCAGTACGAATGTGGCATTTGAGCGTGAAAAGCAGGGGGAAGTCAAAAACAAGAAAGGAACGGCGGTGATCCTGAAAACGGTCGGCGTTTGTAAGGATTGCGGCCATACCTGGAATGTGGAAAATTCCGGGACGGGAAAGAAAAGGAAGACCTGGCTCTGGGTGCTGGGCTGGATCTTCATCTTCCCGGTCCCGCTGACGATCCTGATGCTGCGGCCGAACAATAAACTGGACAAAAAGGTCCGCATCGGTATCATCGTAGCGGCGTGGATCGTCTATGCGATATGGATGATCTGGGGCAATCGTTCAAACAAAACGGGGGAGACGGCGGCAAGAGAAACGACGGCAGCGGTCGTAGCGCAGGAGACAACTGCGAAGTCGGAAACGACGGAAAAACCGATGACCGAGGCGGAGACGACGACCGCAGAGCCGACTACGAAGGCAGAAACAACTGCGGTGGAAACGACCGGAGCAGAGGAGGAAGCAAAGGATCCGGGAACGGTGGATCCGGAACTGAAAGCCTTCCTGGACAGCTATGAAGCCTGCATGGATGAGTATTGCGAGTTCATGGAGGATTACGATGCCTCCGATGTGTCGCAGTTGTTAAACTATACGCAGATGTTGACAAAGTATCAGGAGTTTGCGGAAGCGGCCGAGGCTTATGACGCGGATGAACTCACCGGCGCCGATCAGGCATATTATCTGGAGGTCACGACCCGGGTGAACACTAAACTCCTCAAAGCGGCAAACAAATAAGTGATAAAAGGAGCGGCCGCTCTTTTTTATCGCCTCTTGCATTCCCGTGATATAATGCTTTTAAGAACAAACGGAAGGCGCGACAGGAGGAAAAGCTATGTCATTTCATGTGATTCGAAACGATATTACAAAAGTTAAGGCCGATGCCATCGTCAACACGGCGAACCCCGCCGCCACCTACGGCTGCGGGGTGGACAGCGCGATCTATCATGCCGCCGGCGTCGATGAACTGCTCGCGGAGCGGGAGAAGATCGGTCCCATTGCCCGGGGCGAAGTCGCTGTCACTCCGGCCTTCAAGCTGAAAGCAAAATACATCATTCATACCGTCGGCCCGGTCTGGTTCGATGGTACCCACGACGAAGAGGCGGTCCTGACCCGCTGTTACGAGAAGTCCATCAAAGCGGCGGAGGAACTGGGCTGTGCGTCGATCGCGTTCCCGCTGATCTCCACCGGCGTCTACGGATTCCCGAAGGATAAGGGGCTGCAGATCGCGTTTAACGCGCTTCAGTCCTATGCCATGCACCACACAATGGAGATATTTCTGGTGATCTACGATACCGAGGCGTACGAGATCTCGCTGCAGGTCTTTAAGGACATCGAGAACTACATTGAAGCGAATTACGAACCGGAGTATGAAAGACCGGGGCGTTGGAGAAGACGGGGACGCCGCGCGGAAGCGCCGGCGTTTCGTGCGGAATCGATCTCTTCGATCCGGGACAACGCATTTGAAGCCCGCCCGATGATGAAACCGTCGATGTCTTCTTTCGAGAGTGCAGAGAAAGCATCGGCCAAGCCGGTCATTCCTGAACTCGAGGACGCGCAGACCTTTCAGGAAAAATTCTTTGAATACCTGGACAAGACGGGCCTTTCCGACCCCGAATTCTACAAAAAACTGAACCTGTCCAAGCAGATGTTCTCCAAGGTGCGCAGCAATGCGAACTACCAGCCCACAAAAAACACGGCTATTATTTTCTGCCTGGGACTGGAACTGGACCTGGAGCAGGCCACGGACCTTTTGGCCCGCGCCGGCTTTGCTTTAAGCCCCTCTAACCGGCTGGACTTATTCGTCAAATCCTGCTTCATCTACAAAATGTATGATCTGAACTGGATCGACCTGTACCTGGCTAAGGAAGGTTACCCGATGCTTTTAAAGTACTGACTCCGGAAGCTTAATCAAAAATTGCATTTACATTGACGGAAATCCGTACTATAGTGCAATTAAGATAAACGGGCGGCGATTTTGCCCGGAAATATTACTTGGGAGGTTTGCTTATGTTACGTGTAGGTTCGATCGGTCTTGGCGGCATTTCAACGTGGGTGCATGTGCCGGGCATCATGAAAAGCCCGGATCTTCAGTTGGTAGCGATCTGCGATATCGACGCGGAAAAGCTGAAGGCGAAGGCGGAAGAGTATCACATCCCGGAAGATCATTGCTTCACGGATTATCATGACCTGATCAACTGCCCGGACGTCGACATTGTGGACATTTCCACTCCGAACGATTTCCACGCGGAGATGGCTGTTTATGCCGCGGAACGGGGCAGGAATTTCTGTGTCGAAAAGCCCATCACGCTGAATCTCGAGCAGGCCGAGGCTATTCAGAAGGCGGTCGATGCAAGCGGCGTCACCGGCATGGTCTGCTTCTCTTACCGTTACAAGGCAGCCGCCCGTTATGCCAAGGCCCTGATTGAACAGGGCAAGCTCGGCAAGATCTACCACATCAACGCGCAGTACTACCAGGCCTGGGGCCTTCCGGACAGGAACTGTAAGCTGGTCTGGCGTTTTGTCAAGGAACACACCGGTACCGGTGCGCTCGGCGACCTGGGCTGCCATGTTCTGGATCTGGTCAGCTTTATGACCGGCGAGGAATACAAAAACGTTGTCGCTCATCACAAGACCTTTGTCCACGAACGTGAAAAGCTTGATGGCAGCGGCATGGGCCCTGTCGATGTCGACGATCAGTCCGACTACCTCTGCGAGACCGAATCCGGCGCAGCCTGCTCCTTCCAGATATCACGATTCACCGCCGGCCGCGGAAACTACCAGCGCATTGAGATCTACGGCGAAAAAGGCGCGTTCGTTTACAGCCTGGACGCCCTTCAGGACGGTGTGGATACGCTGGATTATTATGACGAGTCCTCCGATGAAAAACAGTATATCCGCCTGGAGATCCCTGAGGAATACGTGGTGGACCAGATGCAGTGTTATGCCGACCTGATGGCCGGCCACGGTGACGGATGGGATGCCCTCATCGCCGACGGTGTCAAGAGCCAGAGGATCCTGGATGCTCTCTGCAAGTCTGCGAATGAAGGCTGCTGGGTCACGATCTGAGGAATTATGAGTATCAAAGCAAACATTTTCAATATTGAGGATTTTTCGATCGATGACGGCCCGGGTCTCCGGACCGTCGTCTTTTTCAAAGGCTGCTCCCTGCGCTGTAAGTGGTGTCACAACCCGGAATCGCTGACGATGCATGAAGAGATCATGATCTATGATGAAAAGTGCATCGGCTGCGGGGAATGCTTTAAGGTCTGTCCGACCGGAGCGCATCGCGTGTTTGACGGTTCCGAAGAGCCGGATGACCGGCGCGGGATCGCGATCGGGCAGCATTACATCGCCCCGGGAAAATGCGTGCGCTGCATGAAATGCGTGGAGGAATGCTTTTCCGAATCGCTGGTGCGCGCGGGAGAGACGGTGGATACGGAGATGCTGAAAGCGCGGATCCTGCGCAATAAAGGTTATTTTAAGGAGTCCCGCGGTGGCGTGACCTTCTCCGGCGGCGAGTGCATGCTGCAGATCGATGCGCTTGAGGACCTGCTGAAATTCTGCAGGGAGAACGGCATCCACACCGCGGTCGATACCTGCGGCAACGTCCCGTGGAGCTCCTACGAGCGCGTGATCCCCTACACCGGTCTTTTCCTGTACGATATTAAGGCGATGGACCCGGCGGTCCATACGGCCTGCACCGGCGTGGACAACCGCCTGATTCTGGAGAACTTCGCAGAGCTTCAAAAACGGGGCTGTAAGACGCTTGTCCGTGTGCCTTATATTCCGGGCCAAAATGACGGGGAACTTCCTCAAATTGCGGCTTTTTTGAGCAAATATCCGGAGATACGGGCTGAGCTTCTGGGATACCACACGCTGGGCATTTCGAAATACAAAGCGCTGCGGCTGCCTTACATCGAAGCGTATTCCCCGACCGTGAAGGAAATGGACGAACTGAAGAAACAATACGGCTTTTTAGCATAAAAAAAACCGAACGGAGCATCCCTATGAACAGAGAACTCAGAAGAAACACGACCGTGACCGTGGACCCGCAGTACCACGATATGATCGTCAAGCTACACGATGACAAGGTGGAGATCAACCGCGTGAAGATCAAAAACCACGGCAGCATCGACATCGATGACCACGGCTTCATCGACTTCCCGGATTTCAAATTCACTCCCGATGTCTGCGCGGACGGCAAGGTCCACGGCTGCCGGCTCATCGGCCGCAATTTCAAGCGCTTCCTGACCGAGGAACCCAGGTACATCAACCGCGACAGCGCGCTGGCCGGCTGCTGGATCGGCGGACTCGGTAACTGGATCCCCTTCGGCCTCATTCAGGAGGACATTCCGGAGCATGCGACCGCGATCTTTAAAAAGTATCAGATCCTTCAGCCGGGCTTTGGCGCGATGAACCACCTCTGCCCGGACCTCACGATCGGCCTCGATCTGGGCTGGAAGGGTCTCCTCGACAAGGTCCGTTTCTACCGTGAATTAAATGATCCCGCCGATACGGACTACTACGACGGCGAAGAGCTTCTTTTGGAGGGCGTCATCGACTGGGTGGCGGCGCATGCCGACCTGGCGGAATCCCTCGCCGAAAAGGAGACTGATCCGTTCCACAAAGCCAATTACCATGAGATCGCCCGCATCAACCGAAAGCTGACGCACGAGGCTCCGGAGACCTTCCGCGAGGCCTGCCAGTTCATCGCGCATTTCCAGAGCATCGACCGCATGTATTACGCCGGTGGTGCACTGGGCTCGTTGGACCGTGTGCTCCGTCCGTATTACTACCGCGACATGGAAAGCGGCATCTTAAATGACAGCATGGCGGTCTGGATGATTGCAAGCGTGCTGTTCAACGACACGCATTATTCGCAGATCAACGGCCTCACGCCGGACGGCACCCGCGAGACCGCGGACCATCTGTCCTTCGTCATTTTGGAGGCGATGCATCAGCTGAAGATCCCGGCCAACATCGCCGTGCGCGTGCACGAAAATCTGGGCCCCGATGACCTTTCGGAAGCCCTGATCGTGAAGTCGCTCGAGAATACGCTGGAGGACGGCACCGGCCCCGATTATTCGCTGGAGACCGGCATCACCAAGGGCTACGTACGGAACGGCCATTCCGAGCCGCTCGGCCGTCTGAAGGTCAAGTCCGGTTGTAACTGGTGTGCCATCGAGGGGCGTGAATACCCGCTTGAGGACGTTACCCGCATCAATATGCCGATGGCCATGCAGTTTGCCATGGAGGACCTGAAGGCGGAGGACGAGCCGTCCACGGAGAAGCTCTGGGAGCTTTTTGTAAAACATCTGACGGTCATGGTCGATGCTATCAAAGAGGGCTTTGACCGCCATTACGAGATCATGCAGCGGAATCGCCCGGAGATCGTGCTGAACCTGTTTATGGACGGACCCATCGAACGCGGTGTGAATTCCTCCTGCGGTGGTGTGGACATTATCAGCATGTGCATCGACGGCATCGGACTTGCGACCGTGGCCGATTCCTTCGCCGCCATCGAGCAGCGTGTGGAACAGGAGGGCCGCATTACATGGGAGCGCCTCTATGAACTCCTGGATACCGACTACGAAAACGCGGAGCGTGAACGCCTGATGCTGAAGAATATCAAGCGCTTCGGCAATCCGGAATCACCGGCGGAGAAGTGGGCCATCCGCACCCGCGACCTGTTTGTAGGCCTCTGCAAGGGCAGCAACACGCCCATTCACGGTTTGCAGACCATTCCCGGTCTGTTCTCCCACGGCGATGTTTACATGTACGGAAAGACCCTCGGCGCGTCGGCGAACGGCCGTCACGCGAAGGACCCGATCTCCCACAATTCCGAGCCGGATCCGGGCTTTGCCAAGGGCGTGGATTCCTTCTCCTACGTGCTGAAATCCGAGGCGGTCATCCGCACCCAGCCGGGCTACGGCAACTCCGCACCGCTTCAGCTGGACATTGACACCGGACTTCTTAAAAAGACCGGCGGCATCGACGCTCTGAAATCCCTCATTTACACACACGAAAAGGAAGGCGGAACGCTGATCAATATGAACTGCCTGTCCAGGGAACAGCTGCTGGCTGCACATGAGGACCCGGAAGCCTTCCCGGAACTTGTGGTACGTGTCACCGGTTATTCCGCATTCTTTGCATCGCTTTCGCCGATGTACCGCCAGCAGGTCGTGGACCGCTTCCTGGCGGAGTAAGGAGCATATTAAGAAGAGGAGACGCTGCCCGCGTCTCCTTTTTGCTGTATAAAAAAACGACTAATGCAATAAATGAAGATGAAATCCGTGGTTTTATATGTTATGCTGAATATAACAAAAAACGGACGGACAATTTAATACGGAGGGTTTTATGTCAAGTAAAAAAGATGTTGACGCGCTGCTTCAGCGCTTTGTTGACGGCGGACTTTCCGGCTGCGGCCTCAAGGTTACTCAGCACGGAAAAACGCTTTACGAGGGATACTTCGGTTACGAGGATCCGGAGAAAAATATCGAGATGAACGACCGCTCGGTCTTCCGCATGGCTTCCATGTCCAAGATCCCGATGTACACCACTTGTATGATGCTGTACGAACGCGGGCTGTTCAACCTGACGGATCCGGTCTATGAGTATCTGCCGGAATGGAGGGATCTGAAAAAGGCGGTTCGCACAGGTAACGGCGATGTAAAGATCGTCCCGTGTGAAAAGCCGATGCGCATCAGCGACATCCTTTCCATGAAGTGCGGCCTGCCGTACTGCAACGGCCCGATGCCCAAGAATCCGTCCGATGAACGCAATGTCACGATGATCTCCATGAAGGAGTGCATGAAGCCGTTGAATGAGCAGGGTCATTACACGAACCGTGAGCACGTGCGCGCGATGTCCAAGGCGGTCCTCGCGGCGGAACCGGGCGAGCAGTGGATCTACGGTTTCTCCAGCGAGATCTCCGCAGCGCTGATCGAAGCGGTAACGGGAAAGGGCATCGACGATGTCATGAAGGAATTCCTGTTTGATCCGCTCGACATGAAGGACACCGGCTCCCGTTTCTTCGACGATATCGAGTCCCGCATGGTGCGTATGTACACCCGCCATGCCGACAATTCAAGAACGTATCAGTATTGCTCCTTTGATTCCAAACATATCCCGGGGGAAGAGCACGAAGCCGGCTGGGCGCGTCTGTTCTCCACCGTTGAGGACTATTCCCACCTGCTTCAAATGCTTTCCGAGGGCGGACAGTACAACGGCAAAACGATCATGGGAAGAAAGACCATCGACATGATGCGTGCGAACGGCCTGAACGAATCGCAGATCAAGGCCCTCGATGACATCTACAACCGCGGGTATGGTTACGGCTACGGCGTGCGTACGCTGGTGGATCGTGAGAAGGCAAACTGCGCAGGCAGCGCCGGCGCTTTTGGCTGGACCGGCGGCTTTGGCACCTGGTGCGAGGCGGATCCGGCGGAAGGCCTGGGCATCGTTTACATGCACAACCAAATGCCCAATATGGAAAACTACTATCACCTGTTGGTGCGCCAGGCGGCGTACGGACTTGCCGAGTAAGGAGGGACACATGGGAGATTTCAAGAAACTTGATGAACTTTTACAGCGTTTCGTGGATGAAGGCCTTCCGGGATGTTCCTGCACCATCGCAAAGCGGGGCGAGATCCTGTACGACGGTTATTTCGGCTACTCCGATGTGGAGAACAAGGTCCCGTTAAATGACCGCAACGTGTTCCGTCAGGCGTCGCTGACCAAGGTGGCGATGTACACCATGGCCATGAAGCTTTTTGAACAGGGCAAGTTCCGGATGACCGACCCGCTTTATGAGTACTTCCCGGAATGGAAGAATACGATGAAGCGTGTGTATCAGCCGGACGGCAGAGTAGACATCGTCCCGGTGGAAAAGCCGATCACTATTAAAAACATTATGAACATGACGATGGGCATGCCCTACCAGATGTTCACCGGCCAGACCGTGGCACATCCGGTGGCCCGTGAAATGACGGAAAAGATGCAGCCGCTCATCGACAAGGGATACTATACACTGCGCGAGCAGATCAAGGCTGTGGCCGAGGTGCCGATCGCTTTCGAGCCGGGAACCCATTGGCTGTACGGATTTGCAAGCGAACTGACCGCGGGCCTTCTGGAGGTCATTGAAGGAAAGCCGGCAGAGCTCGTCATCAAGGAGCAGCTTTTTGAGCCGCTCGGCATGGATTCTTCCGCAAACTTTATCTTCGGTGATCTTGCGGAGCGCCTCGTCAAGAATTATTATTTTGCACCCGGCAAGAAGCTGGGCGATCCCGATGCCTACCGCGTAATGCCCGCCGACCGCGAAGCCGGCATGGCAGGTCCGCTCGGAACGGTCTCCGGTTTCCAGCGTGTCATCACGAACAGCCGCGATTACACGAAGCTGATGCAGATGCTGGCAAACGGCGGCGTCTATAACGGCGAACGGATCATGGGAAAGAAGACCATCGAGCTGATGTCCACGAACACCCTGTCCAGGGAAATTCTGGAAAACGATTTCAGCGATCTTTACAACTGCGGCTACGGTTACGGCTACGGCGTGCGTACGCTGATGGACAAGTATGAGGGACATTGCAACGGTTCCATCGGCCAGTTTGGCTGGACCGGCGGCACCGGCACCTGGGCGGAGGCCGATCCTTCCGAGGGCGTTTCCATTGTTTACATGCACAATCTGCAGCCCAATATGGAGCAGTATTTCCACCTTCGCATGCGTGCGGTGGCACAGGGCTGTCTGGAGTGATGACAAATCCGGAATTGAAAGACTAAAGGAGTCCGTATGGGCAGATATGTGATCGGCGTGGATTTCGGCACGCTTTCGGGGCGTGCCGTTCTCTGCGACGCAGCGACCGGAGAGGTACTCGGTCAGGAAGCGGAAAATTACAGAAACGGTGTCATCACCGGCGCACTGCCTTGCGGTACCGCGCTTCCGGATACGTTTGCGCTGGCAGACCCCGCGGATTACGAAGCGGTACTGGAGAATACGATTGCCCGGCTGACGGCCCGGAAACTCGTGCCGGCGGAGGAAATCATCGGAATCGGGCTCGATGTGACCTGCAGCACGTTCATTCCGATGGATAAATCGGGTGTACCGCTTGCAAAGGATCCCGCGTTTTCCGGAAATCCGCAGGCCTGGATGAAGATGTGGAAGCATCATCATGCAGAAAAGCAGGCGGAAAAACTGACGGTTTTAATGAATGAGCGTGAAGAATCCTTCCGCACGCGTTGCGGCGGGATCATCAATGCGGAATGGATGCTCCCCAAGCTTCTGGAGATCTGTGAGGAGGCTCCGGAGGTCTGGAATGCGGTTGAAAATTTTGAGGAAGCCGGCGATATGCTGGTGCGTCATCTGACCGGAAATACGGTCCGCAGTCAGGTCATGACGGGTTATAAAATGCTGGAGGATCCGGCCGATGGTACCCCGGACCGCGCCTTTTTGGAAGCGGCCTGCCCGGGATTCGGATCGGCTTATGATAAACTGAAGGGTAAGCGGCTGCTTCCCGGCGCGTCCGCCGGCGGTCTGCTTCCCGAAGTCGCGGCGCGCATCGGCCTTCCCGCGGGAATTCCGGTCGCAGCAGCAAATATCGACGCTCACGTAGCTTATCCCGCGCTCGGAATCACCGAGCCCGGAGCGGCGCTTATGATCCTGGGCACCTCCTGCTGTCTGATCCTGGCGTCGGAAGAAAAGGCTTCGGTTCCGGGCATTTTCGGTGCGGTAAAGGACGGCGTGCTGCCGGGCTGCATCGGTTATGAAGCCGGTCAGAGTGCCGTGGGCGATCTTTTTGAATGGTTTGAGAAAAACGGCGTTCCCGAATACATCGGGAACGCCGCGAAAGAAGCAGGTGTGCCGGTCCTTCAGTACCTGACGGGACTTGCTGCGGAGCTGAAACCGGGCGCTTCCGGTCTTTTGGCGCTGGACTGGTGGAACGGAAACCGTTCGGTCCTGTCCGATGTAGACCTGTCCGGCATGATCCTCGGAATGACCTTAAAAACAAAGCCGGAGGAGATCTTCCGCGCGCTGATCGAAAGCGTGGCATTCGGCATGCGTGAGATTCTGGACACCTTTGAAGCGTCCGGCGTCCCCGTACGCTCGCTGTATGCCTGCGGCGGTATTTCCAAAAAGAACCGCCTGCTGCTTCGGATCTATGCGGATGTTCTGAACCGGGAGATCCGCGTGGGAGAATCGGACCAGTGCTCGGCTCTCGGGTCGGCGATCTTTGCGGCGGTCGCAGCGGGAGAAGAGAGCGGCGGATACCGGGACCTCCGGGCGGCGGCATCGGCGATGGGACATACGGAACCGGAAGCGGTACAGCCCGATCCGGCAGCGGTCGCGGTATATGAGCAACTCTTCAAAGAGTACCGGATCCTGCACGATTATTTTGGGCGCGGGACCAATGACGTGATGAAACGGCTGAGTGCGATCCGAGAGAAGAATTAAAGGAAAGAAACATGGGAAGCATCCTGATCATTTTAATAATTGCGTATTTTGTCATTATCAATATCGTGGCGTTCATCGCCTACGGCCGTGATAAAAAGAAGGCTGAAAAGAACGAATACCGGACGCCGGAAAAGACGCTGATCCTGTTTGCGTACATCGGCGGACCGATCGGCGCGCTGGCCGGAATGCAGACGTTCCGCCACAAAACGAAGAAGAAAAAGTTTACGATCCTGGTGCCGCTCGCGCTGGTCCTGTGGATCCTTCTGTGGCTGTTCGGTGCGGTGCAGGTGCTGCCATCACTCGAGGGAAATCATTTTCCCAAGCGGCAGAAGAGTGCATCGACCTGGATGGAAACGCTTCCGGATGACATGCTTTTATCCGACGTGGTGCTTCCGGGTGTGCATGACGCCGTGACGAATGCGGTGCAGATCGCCCTGTTTTCAAGATGCCAGAGCGAATCGATCACCGGACTTTTAAAAGACGGCTACCGCTATCTGGACATCCGCCTCGGCGTGACGGAAACGCGGAAGGGCAAGGAACTATACCTGATGCACGGTTTCACCTACTGCCTGAACGGTCTTACCAGGTACAAGGCGGACCGTCTGCTGAAGGAATGTACCAAATTTTTGAAGAAGAATCCTTCGGAAACGATCGTCTTTGTCGTAAAATATGAGCATGGCGATGAAACGCTGAAGTCCTTTGAGAATCTGCTCAATGATAAACTTGAGCAATACAAGGGTTATGTGCTGTTCACGGATTCGATGCCGACGGTCTCCGAGGCGCGCGGAAAGATCGTCCTGTTCCGCCGCTATGAAGACGAGGCCGGATTGGGTGTGCGCGCAGGGCTTCCGCTGATCTGGGAGGATCAGGGCGGCCATGACGATGTCAGCCTGAATGTGGCGGCGAATGAGAACGGGTCCTATACCGTTTACGTGCAGGACCGCTATTGCTACGGCGTAGAGGATAAATGGAACGCGTTTACCGAAACTGCGGAAAAAGTAAAGATCGAGAAAGGCTCGGGCGATGTCCTCATCAATTTCCTGAGCACCAAGGGCACAATGAAATACGGCCACCCGTACTATTTCGCGAACAAGCTGAACAAGCAGCTGGAGACCTGGCTTACGGAAGAGCGGAAGCAGCCGCAGGGCTGGATCCTCACCGATTTCGGTGATGCCAGGCAGGCACGCCTGATCTACACGCTAAATGAATAATTCCGGAACCGGTCGCGAATGTGACCGGCTCTTTTATATGGTGTACCGATTATCGGACAGCAATTATGCTATAGTACCATTGTAAACAGCGCAGGACCCGCAAAGGTCCTGATTTTTGACCGTCACTTTTTGATACGATCGTTAGACCGGAGGTTTTACATGAAGTTTTTACACACATCCGACTGGCATTTCGGTGCAACGGAAAACGAACATTCTCTTCTTTCGGACCAGCGCTATTTTGTGGACCGGATCTGTGAGATCATTACGGAACGCAAGATCGATGCGGTGCTCCTTGCGGGCGATGTATACGACCGCTCCGTCGCAGCCGCGGACGCCGTCCGCCTCTACGACTACGCGATGACGCGCATCTGCCGCGACCTCGGCGTGCAGGTGATCTCTGTTGCCGGAAACCACGACAGTGCGGAGCGCCTGGCAAGCTGCAGCGAGCTTTTAAAGGAAGCCGGTCTCAGCGTATCCGGTGCCCTTACGAGAGAACCCCGCAAGGTGGAATTTGAGGACACGGACATCTACCTTCTTCCCTGGTTCACCGAGGAAAAGGTGCGCGGCCTCTTCCCGGAAAAGGCCGCGGACATCCGCAGCATGGACGATGCTTACCGCGTTGTCACCGAATCCCTGCGCGCGGACTTTGTCCCCGGAAAGAAGCATTTTGCGGTGGCACACGCCTTCATCTCCGGTGTTGAGCTTGGCGGAAGCGACCGCGCCGCGGAGATCGGCTTTGCGACGCAGGTCAGCGCGAGTGTGTTTGACGGGTTCGATTATGTGGCGTTAGGGCATATCCATCGTCCGTATAATGTGAATGAGCACATCCGGTATTCCGGCACTCCGATGCCCTATTCCTTCGGCAAGGAGGAGGCGCAGGAGAAGAGCGTCACGATCATCGATACGGAGAACATGACGCAGGAGATCGTCCCGCTTCCGCTTCTGCACTGCTGGACCACGCTTACAGGAACGATGGAGGAATTGATGCATCCGGACCTCGCGGCCGAGGTACAGAACGGTTACGTCCGCATCAACGTGACGGACACGTTCGTCGGTACGGAGAGCGGTGCGGCGCTCCGGGCACTCTACCCGCTGGCGCTTGACATCATGGGCAAGGAGTTTGAGGATCTGAACGGCGGCACCCGTATGACGCTCGAGGAACTCCGCGAGCTGGAAACGGATCCGGTCGAGGTCTTCAAACGGTTTTACATTGACAGCAGTAACGGCGAAGAAGCGAGCGAGCATCTTCTGGACCTGTTCCGTCAGGTGCTGGAAGAATGCGGCACGGAGGACTGAATATGAAGCCTTTATATCTTGAAATGCAGGCCTTTGGCCCTTACAAAGGAAAAGAAACGGTGGATTTCACAAAGCTTGCGGAGGGTGGGATCTTCCTGATCAAGGGCCCGACCGGCAGCGGAAAGACCACGATCTTTGACGCGATGACAATCGCCCTTTACGGCGGCTGCAGCGGTGAAGACAGCAAGGTAAAAAACGGCCGTAACGAATTTAAGGAATGGCGCTGCAACCAGGCCGAAGAGACCACGGATACCTATGTGACATTCCTGTTTGAAGCGCAGGGCAATGTGTACCGTTTTACCCGCAGTTATGTGCTGAAGCGAAGTGCACGTTCGGAAAAGTACGATGCGGCGATTATGCGGGATGACGGCACCTTTGCGCCGCTTTTTGAGAATCCGAAGGAAAAGGACCTGAACGCAAAGGCAGAGGAACTGGTCGGCCTGAACAAGGAGCAGTTCCGTCAGGTCGTGCTTCTTCCGCAGGGCAAGTTCGAGCGTTTCCTGACCGCCGGTTCCGATGATAAGGAGGCCATCCTTCAGAAGATCTTCGGGACGGAGGATTGGAGCCGTTTTTCGCAGAAGTTCTTTGATAAGGCAAAGGCACGTATCGATGCGCTTGCAAGGGAGAGCGAGGAGATCCGTATCTCCTTAAGTGAAGAAGGACCCGAACTCGGCAAGCCCGAGGACCTTATGACGCTGATCAATGCGCTGAATGCCGGGGGCGTCGAGCTGGAGAAGAAGCATCGGGAGTTTGACGGCGCAAAGCGGCAGGAAAAGTTGAACGATGACACGGCGCTTGCGGAACGCTTCAAGTCGCTGCATGCAATCGAAGCCCGGATCGCCAAGCTGGAGTCGGTCAAGCCCGCGGCAGACCGCGCAAGGGAAGAACTGAAGAAGGCGGAGAAGGCGGAAACCGTGCGCAGCTTCATTACAAAGAAGGATGAAGCATCGGCGGCGTTTACCAAACGTTCGAACGAACTGAAAAAGCTGGAGGACGGGCTTCCGGCACAGGAAGAAGCGCAGCGAAAGGCAGCGGAGGAGCTTGCATTGCATACGGCAAAGTCACCGGTAGCAGAGCTGCAGAAGAGCATCGGCGCGATGACGGAGAAGCGCAGCGCCTATGAAGGGCTTGCGGCACTGAAGAAGGCCGCGAACACGGCGAAGGCCTCCTGGAAGACGGCCGATGGCGCGCTGAAGACCGCGGAAGAGGCACTGGAAAACGCAAAAAAGAAGGCGGTCGATCTGAAGAATGCCTTTGATGAAGCGGAAAAAGAGGCAAAAACGTATCGGGACTGTTACTTCGCGGGAATCTACGGACAGATCGCAAGCGAGCTTACGGACGGTGAAAAGTGCCCGGTCTGCGGCAGTATCCATCATCCGGAACCGGCGGAGCTTGCGGAGGATTCCGTGAGCAAGGAGCAGGTGGAAGCGAAGGAAACGGCGGCGGAAACGGCGAAGAAGGCCTGGAATACGGAAGAAGAGCATCGGCAGAAGGCTGAAACTGCGGTGAAGACCGCCGGTGATGCGGAGAAAAAAGCCGCATCGGAAAAGACGGCAGCGGAGCAGGCGTTGATTGCGGCGGAGAAGAATCTGATCGAGGGCATCGGCGACCTCAAGGCACTGGACACGGCCGTTGAAAAATGCCGCGAAAAGATCACGGCCTATGAGGACCGTACAAAGGTCCTTACCGATGCAAAGACCGCAAAGGAAACGGCTCTCTCTGCATATAAGGCAGGTATCGAATCTGCGAAGAAGGAAAAGACCGAAGCGGAAACCGAAAAGACCGCGGCGGAAAACGAACTTACGGCGGCACTGACCAGACAGGGCTATGCCGATGTGGAGACCGTATGCGCCGATCTTCGTGCGGAAGATGTGCGGAAGGAGATCAGCCGCAAAATCACGGAATATGACACGGAAGTCAAGAACCGTGCGGAAGAACTGGCGGGGAAAAAGGAAGAACTGAAGGAGCAGACGGAACCGGATGCTTCACAGTTTAAGGAGCGTCAGGAGGCGATCACGGAAGAGAGCCGCACATACAGTGCAGAAAAGATCCGGATCAAGCTGACGGTGGATCGTCTCACCGGAAAGTATAAGGATCTCAAGGTGAAATACGAGCATCACGCAGCCAATATCACGGAAGCGGAAAGCGACATGGCGTTTGCAAGAAAGCTGCGCGGTGATACGGGTATCGGCCTGCAGCGCTACGTGCTCAGCATCATGTTCGGTCAGGTCATTGCAGAAGCAAACCGTATGCTCGGCAAGGTGCATGACGGCCGTTATCATCTGGTCCGTACCGATGACCGCGGCGCCGGAAACAAGCGCGGCCTGGAACTGAAGGTACATGACCGCAGAAGTCCGGAGCAGGAAGGCCGCAGCGTGGGTATGTTGTCCGGCGGTGAGAAATTCCTGGTATCGCTGGCGTTGTCCATCGGCATGTCCTCCGTGGCACAGCAGACGGGCGTACGTATTGAGGCACTGTTCATCGACGAGGGCTTCGGTACGCTGGATGAATCGTCTATCAACGATGCGATGAATGTCCTGGGCAGCGTTCAGAAGGCGAACGGTATGATCGGTATCATCAGCCACGTGCAGATTCTGGAGAGCACGATCCATTCCGTGCTGGAGGTTGAAAAGACCGAGGCCGGAAGTCACATTAAGGTCTGCTGATCAAAAATAAGAAAACACCTCCCATAGAAGCGGAAAGTGTGCTAAACTGAATATCAAATCGGGCTTTGCGGGTCAAGCCGCGAAGCCCTTTTTTGACGGAAAGAAACAGTTACCGGAGATCCGGAATTGTTTGAAACGGAGGAACTGATCATGAAGAAGATAGCCATTCCGATGTTTGAGGAGCGGGAGAATTATCGAAATGCGGTGGACCGGACGGCGGAAAAGCTCGGGCTGATGTACTGCGGAGAATTCGTGCATTCTTTAGAGGCGTTTTCTGTAGAGGAGTACGCCGCGCTTCTTTTGCCGGGGGGCGGAGATATTGACCCGGAGTATTACAACGAGCCGGTCGATGGAAGCGAAGGAATCGACCGGGAACTGGACGCTTTCCAGTTTGAGATTCTGGAGCGGTTCCTTAAGGCCGGAAAGCCTGTGCTTGGCGTCTGCCGCGGACATCAGTTGATCAATGTCTATTTTGGCGGTTCGCTGATCCAGGATATTCCGGAAAAAGCTGCGCATACACAGATCAATGAGCAAGACAACGTGCATGAGATCACTGCTTTCAGGGGCAGCCTTCTGCAATCGTTTTATGGAAACTGTTTTTTTGTCAACAGCAGCCACCATCAGGCGGTCAATGAGCCCGGAAAGGGCCTTGCTGTGACGGCGCGCGGCTTAGACGGCGTAGCGGAAGCTCTTGAGCATGAGAGCCTTCCGGTCGTTTCCGTTCAGTTCCATCCGGAGCGCATGTGCTATCAGAACGCGCGTCCGGACACCGTGGACGGAAGCGCGATCTTTGAGTGGTTTTTGAAATCGCTTGAAAAACGCTGAAGGAGCAGAGCGGAATTCCGAAAGAGAGCACATTTATATGATTCGAGACAAAAAGTTTTACAAAACATTTTTCTTCCTCTGTCTGCCGATCGTTCTGCAGAATATGATCACCCTCGGTGTCAATCTGGCGGATAATCTGATGTTGGGACGTTACGCGGAGTCGGCGCTTTCCGGCGTGACAGCCGCAAATCAGGTGCAGTTCATCTATCAGAATATCCTGATGGGCGTGGGCGAAGGTATGATCATTCTGGCGTCGCAGTATTGGGGCGGAAAAAAGATCGCGGAAATGAAGAAGGTCGCGGCTGTGGCCATGTGGCTCGGCGTGTTTATCATGGCGGTCTTATTCACGGCGGTGGCGGTGACTCCGCGCGGGATCATCGGCCTGTTTTCACCGGACGATGCCATCATCACGGAAGGCGCGGCTTACATCAGCCTGATCAAATTCACGTACCCGGTGTTCTGTGTGACCACGCTGCTTCTGGCGCTTCTGCGTTCATCCAAAAACGTCAAGATCGCGCTGGTGCTTTCCATCAGCACGTTATTTATTAACTGCGGCATCAACTGGGTACTGATTTACGGACATCTGGGATTCCCGGCGATGGGTGTGCGCGGCGCGGCCATCGGAACGATGACGGCGCGTGCAGTCGAGCTCGTGATCCTGATATGCTACCTGGCCTTCCGCGAGAAGGCGCTGAAGATCCGTGTGCGGGATTTCTTCGGCATTGACAAGCTGCTTGTGAAGGACTATTTCCGCGTATCGCTTCCGGTCATTCTGATCCAGAGCCTGTGGGGCCTGAATACGGCTATGCAGACGGCGATCCTCGGCCACCTTACTTCGGCGGCCATCGCGGCAAACAGCATGGCGTCGAACCTGTACCTGATGGTGAAGACGATGGCCATCGGCGAGGCATCCGCGACGGGCGTGTTGATTGGAAATGCCATTGGCGAAGGCAAGACCGAAGAGGAGCTTCAGTCCTATGCGCGTACGTTCCAGGTGCTGTTCCTGTGCATCGGCGTGTTCAGCGGACTTGTTCTGTTCGCGCTCAGTACACCGGTCCTGTCCCTCTATAACTTCTCCGACGAGGCCCGTTCGCTGGCACGTATTTTCATCAATATCCTCTGCATCGTCATGGTCGGGATGTGCTATGAAATGCCGACCATGAGCGGTGTCATCAAGGGCGGCGGCGACACGAAGTTCCTCATGAAGGTCGATTTGATTTCCATCTGGGGAATCGTCATTCCGCTATCTCTGTTTGCAGCGTTCGTGCTGAACGCGTCACCGGTCATCGTGGTCATCTGCTTGAATCTGGACCAGCTTTTCAAATGCATTCCGGCTGCCATTAAGGTAAATTTCGGACACTGGTGCAAGAAACTGACACGGTAAATGTGTGAGCATACAGGGGAACAATGTGAAATAGAATGCAACCCTCGCTGAAAAAAACGGTCTGTTAAGATAAGGCGGTGCGGGAGAAACGGTCTGTATGAAGCATCCGTTCGAAAAGGTGCGTGTACAGACGGAATCGGGTGAAAACGCTGCTGCAATGAATCGGGACAGTGAGGTAGTGATATGAAAAATCGAAAAATATTACGGGCGATGGCGCTTGTGAGCGCCCTGCTTCTTTTGGCGGGCTGCGCGGCCAAAAAAGACACGGTCGACACAGTGACCGGGCAGACGGATGCGGCATTGGATGTTGGAACAGTGACCGGACAGACGGATGCGGCATTGGATGTCGGAACAGTGACCGGACAGACGGATGCGACATTGGATGTTGGAACGGTGAATACCGGAGCCGATGAAATGCCGGTTGAAGAGGAAGGGGTCCTTCTTCGCGTGACCGGCGTGGATATTCCCGGAAAGATGATCACCGCTTGCATCATCAATAATACGGATGAAGCGACCTTCTATGCGGAATATTTCTATCTGGAAAAGAAGACGGACGAAGGCTTTGTCCGGGTCGAGCCGATCGAAGAGATGATGTTCATTGAGATCGCGACTGAACTCGAGGCAAGAAGCACTGTGGAGATCACCTGCGATATTTCCAATTATGATGAGCTTACGGCCGGCACCTACCGGTTGGTGAAGAGTGATGAGCTTACCGCTGAGTTCGAGGTAATTGGTGAGTGATTTTTGTATACGGAATTGAGTGAACATGGCAATGGATGAAGCAAAGTGGGACAAACTTTTGGGAATCAAGACCGGCGGTCGCGACGACTCCCGCGCGGACACGTTCCACTATCCCTATGAGCCCACGCCCTATGCGGTGCTGGAGCGGCTCGCGGAAAGCGGGTACATCGGAAAAAAGAATACCTTGATCGATTACGGCTGCGGGAAAGGGCGGGTGGATTTTTATCTGTCCTATCAGACCAAGTGCCGCAGCATCGGTATCGAGTACGACGAGCGGATGTACGAACGGGCGATGGACAACCGGGCGACCGCGGCAGCGGCCGGCCGAACCTCCTTTGTGCTTCAGTCGGCAGAGGAATTTGTACTTCCCGAAGAGGCGGATGCCTGCTACTTTTTCAATCCGTTTTCTGTGGAGATTTTAAAGACCGTGCTTGCGCGGATCTCCGAATCCTATTACGATACTCCGCGCGCCATCCGGATGTTTTTCTATTATCCGTCCGATGAGTATGTAGCTGCCATGATGAACGAGGACCTTTTCCTGTTTGTCGATGAGATCGACTGTTCGGACCTGTTTCCGGGGATGGATGAGCGGGAGAAGATCCTGATTTTTGAAATTTCGGAATAACGGCATTGACCGATCTTACATCGCGGATATAATGGATTTAGCAGACCGCACTGCGGTTGATAGAAAGAACACAAGAAAGCAGGCAAACATGAAAAAGAGACCCAATATTATAATCGTGATGGCGGATCAGCAGCGCGCCGACCTCCGTAAGAGCTGCGGCTATGAACTGGATACGATGCCGTTTCTGGACAGCCTCGGACAGGAGGGCATGGATTTTGAGCGTGCGTACACGCCGAACCCGACCTGCCTCCCGGCCCGCGTCAGCATGTTCACCGGACGTTATTCCGAAGCGCATCGCGCGCGCACCAATCACAATGCAAAGGACGCATGCTTTACGGAAGATCTTCTGGACGTCCTGAAGAAGGCCGGTTATACAACGGCACTCTGTGGCAAGAATCATTCGCATCATGCGCTTTCTGATTTTGACTTCTGCGAATCCAACGGCCATCTCGGTTATGAGGGCGAGACCAATACCACGCCCGAGCAGTGGGCATTTGCGGATTACATGCGCAAGACCGATCACATGGAGATGCATGAGCCCACACCGTTCGCGCTCGAGACTCAGTTCCCGTATCGTAACGTTTCTTCTGCGCTTAAATTCATCGACAGTATGGAGAAGGATCAGCCATTTTTCACCTGGATCTCCTTCGCAGAGCCGCATAATCCGTTCCAGGTTCCGGAACCCTATTTTGACATGTTCCCGCCCGAGGATCTTCCGCCCGTGCACGTAACGGAAAACGACCTTGCACAAAAGGGTCCGCGCTTCGAGTGGCTGCGTGGCATCTGGGAGCAGGTTTTGGGCGATGATATCGACGCCCGCATTCTCCGTTCCCGCTCCAATTACCACGGCATGCTCCGCCTCATCGATGATCAGGTGAAGCGTCTTGTTGAGGGGCTGAAGGAGCGCGGTCTGGAGGACGACACCATTCTGTTATACCTGTCCGACCACGGCGATTTTGTCGGCGAGTGCGGCATGATCCGCAAGGGCACGGACCTCCCGGACATCCTCTGCCACATTCCGATGATCTGGTGGGGCGGCGGTATCCGCAAAACCGGTAAGGTCTCCGATCCCTTTGTCAGCATCGTTGATATCCTTCCGACGATCTGTGATATCTTAGGTGTTGAGCTTCCGTTTGGCTGTCAGGGAAAATCGATCCTTCCCCTTCTGACCGGCGAGAATATACATGAAGAGGAATACGCGTCCGCTTATTCCGAGAGCGGTTTCTCCGGCCTCTACTGGGATGACGAGGATGACTTTGACGTGGTTAAAGAAGGCGCATGCCCGCCGGAGATGACCAGTTTTGACTGTCTGAATTCGTTCACACAGTGCGGTCAGGTGCGCTCATTCTGGAAGGGCGACTACCATGTTCAGGTCGATATGATGGGCAAGGGCTGGTTGTATGATCTGAAAAAGGACCCGTACGAAAAGGAAAATCTCTGGGATGCTCCCGAGTACCGGGAAATCAAGGCCGATATGCTGACCGGGCTTTCCGCGTCCATGCTCCGTGCCGTAGATCCGCTCCCGGCACCGCATTGGCGCTACCGCGTCAAAACGCATCCGCAGGGCTTCTGGTTCGATGAAGGATACCATTCCGAGGACCCGGGAGTGCGTGAATAAATAAAAAAGACCGTAAGGTACAAAGAGACCGGATTCGCAGGAATCCGGTCTCTTTGTATGTGCGGTCGTCGGTTTTATACAGAATTAAACTTATACAGCATATCAAACACATATAGTGTTTACACAACAGTCGATGCGGATCTTTTTTTCATCGCCCGTACGCAGCAGATATAGGCCGGGATCAGGAAAAGATCGGCCAGGATCCAGGCGAGCGGCGAACCGAAGCAGACGCCGGTGAAACCGTACAGCGGGACCAGGAAAAGGCCTGCGCCGGCACGGCCAACCAGTTCAAGGATACCCGCAACGACTGCGAGTGAGGAGTATCCCATGCCCTGAATGGCAAAACGCAGAACGTTGATCACAGCCAGAAGAACATAGAAGGCACTCATGATGATCAGGCATTCCGCACTGAGTGAAATGATCTCGACCTCGCTCTTATCCAGGAAGATCATTGAAAGGTTCTTGCCGAACAGAAGCATCATGACGAAGACCAGCGCGCCGTAGGAGCAGGCAAACAAAAGCGTGATCAGAACGCCCTTGTTCAGGCGCTCCGGCTTTCCTGCGCCGGTATTCTGTCCGCAGTAGGTCGCGGTCGCGGAGCCGAGGGCATCGAACAGGATGCAGAAGAACATGCCGACACGGTTTGCGGCGGTCATGGCTGCGATGTACGTCGTGCCGAGCTGGTTGATGAAGTACTGGAGGACCATCGAACCGATGGCCGTCACGGAGTACTGAAGGCCCATCGGGAAGCCGTTCTTGCACAGCAGCAAAATGGCCTTTTTGCTGGGTTTCAGGTCCCGGGCATTAATGTGCAGCGTCTCACATTTGATCGAAATGTAGATCACGCAGGCGATACCGCAGATCAGCTGAGAGGCGACGGTTGCAAGCGCCGCACCGCGGACGCCGAGCTTCAGCACGATGATCATCACCACGTCCAGAATGATATTCAGGAAGGAGGAGATCAGCAGGAAGATCGTAGGCACACGGCTGTTGCCGATGGCGCGAAGGTAGGCCGCTACGATGTTATAGAGCATCGTGACGGGCAGGCCGATCAGGATAATGGTCAGGTAATCATTGGCGATGTCCAGAATGTCTTCCGGCGTTTTCATCAGGATCAGAAGATCGCGCGCATAATACGTGGTGAAAACCGTCATAATAAGGGCAATGATCGCGGTCAGCCAGATGCTGTTTCCGATGACGCGCTTCAGGCCGGCGGAATCACCGGCGCCGAAGGCCTGTGATACCGGAATGGCAAAGCCGGTCATAATACCGATGCAGAATCCAAAAATAAAATATACGAGGCTGCCGGCAGAGCCGACTGCACCGAAGGCTGATGCGCCGATCAGTCTTCCCACGATGGCGGTATCCGCCATACTGTAAAACTGCTGAAAGAGCATGCCCAGAAAGACGGGAAGCGCGAATGCGATGATGTGTTTCGCGGGCGAACCCTCGGTCATGTTCCGTACGTTTTTTTCGTTAGCCATAATGTTCTCCATAATGTACAGAATATGGTGTTGGTACGTCAAAACCGGGGAATGCTTTCAACGTCGTCCCGGTCAGATCTCTTCTTTCTTCAGAATGATTCTCCCGTACCCCGGCCTATTCGGCAGAATGTCCTCATACAGGACCGGAATCGGGCCCGATGCCCACGGATGACACAGACTGGTGTTCCATTTTTGGTCTTTTCCCCAGGCTTCAAAACAGGTCGTTCCGCCCTCGCGCACCATATTGTACCAGGAATGCACCCCCTGGTCGACGATCAGGCGGTAAGCATCATCATAACGGCCGTAACGGCACAGTGCTTTCAGCAGAAACCATGCCATGTAAACACCGCAGACAGTGCCTTTTTCGTAAATAAAGCGAAGCAGATGCTCCTCCGCATCTTTCCGGGCAAAGCCGTAGAAGAGTGGCAGGATATTGGAATGCAGCGCGGAATGACTTCCGTGCTCGCTGTCGGTATACAGATTCGTCCCGGCATCAAAGAAGGCCGATTCAAAGGCGCGGATCAGCGCCGGACTGTCTTTTTCTTTTTGGACACCGAGGATCGCGCGGATTTCTTCGGTCTGCAGCACACAGCCGATGTAGAATGCATTCAGCACGTTATGCACGCCGGAAACATGGGCTTCCGAATCGAAATCGTAATCATCGCGCAGATTCTTGGGCCAATCCACCAGATTCCACTTATCATAGGCGTTTTCCAGAAGACCGTCCGCACGCGCGAACTGTTTGAAATAGTCGATCACCTGCTCGCAGACCTCCAGGCAATCCGCCAGATAGTCGCGGTCCCCGGTGTACTGATAATAACGCAGGGCGATGATCGGGAATTGCAGCGAATAATCGGCGATCTCCTGATTCAGTCCGGCGGTGATAACAGCCATCAGGCCGGGACAAATGAACGAAGAGTGGATCAGGTCATCCATGGACTTTCTCAGAAGGCGGATATCCCCGGTCAGGGCGAGCTGCGCGCCGCTTGTGATGGTCATATCGCCGGAGTATTGTCCCTTTTCACGGGTCGGACAATCCACATAGACTTCCTGCGCACCGTATTTCACGCCGTTCTTGCAGATCTGAAATACCGACTGAAGGATTTCATCCTCCGTCTCCAGAATGCAGTAATCATCATCAAAGGGATAGTGGCGTACCCGGGCCCGTAGATCGGTGATCCCGGCACCGTTTTCGGGCACTACGGCTGCATAACGGAAGCCGCGGTAATCGAACTGCTGATAGTGATTCACTCCTGCGTCCAGGATCACATATTCGTCGCAATCGCAGGAGCAGCGCATATTATAGCGGACACGGACATCGCTGTCCCCGGTTTCTTCGCCGATCAGCACGCGGACCTTTTCTCCGGCGGTTCCGTTTGCGGTGAACGCCAGTGTTCCCGTAAGCTCTTCCCCAAAATCCACGAACCATCCGCCGTTTTCAAGCGGTTCGGTCACGACCGGGGCTCTTTCGTAGACCTGAAGCAGGACAGCGGGCTCTTTCGCGAAGATGTAATCCACGTTTTTCACCCGAACCGGCCGTTCGTTTTCGGGCTTCACGCGCAGGTCACGCCCCTCTTTGAAGATCGTATTGTAGCCGATCACCTCGGTGCCGGTGTAGGACCGGTCGATCGAGTAGCGCCAGCGGCTGTCCGTTTTCGCGATGGTGTTTCCGTTCTCGTCAACAATGGCGAGAATGCAGCCCTGACGGCGGTCGGCACTTGTGTAAGCACGGCAGACGAGGCCGTGGTAATAAACATGCAGGGTGATCCGGTTCAGACCGGGCTTCAAAAATTCCGTCACATCGGTCTCATTCCAGTGGTAGCGCGTGGGATAACCCGGCGCGGGGCCCTGGCAGACAAAGCGGTCATTGACGGAAAGGAAGTAGTAGTCATCGGCGGTGACCCGGACGATGGCCTTTTCCGGCACCGTACAAAGCTCGAATTCTCCGGTCGTAAGCATATGAAAATTGCGGAACTCCTCCGGGCATTCCGGCTCCGGGACATCCGCATATTCTTTATGATAGGTGTTTATGACGGGCTGGTCTGCAAACTCCTCTGCTGTGATCCATTCCGCATCATAAAAGGGACTCTTCATGCTTTGGGCCTGCTTTCATACTGTCTGACGGAAGACTTCATAACACTACAAAAGCAAACGAAGATCATGAGTTCCATGATTTCCGTTTGCTTTCATAAAATGACATGGGTCAAAGGGTCATTCCTCGATAAAGGGCTTCATCAGGTTGTAATCGAGCGCATCGAATTCAACACTGAGATCCAGTGAATCCAGCTTGTCCGCAGCCGCAACAAAAACGATCTGGGAGAGTGCGGATTTCAGATTCATGTGATCGCCTTCCGCAGTGTTCAGATAGACGTCGCTTACACACTTTTTAACGCTGTTCAGGAAATCCTGCACATCGATTCCGTTTTTGAGTTTCATAAAAGACCCTCCAAGGTTAATTCTTATTTAGAATAATAATACAACCGGGACCATTTTTCAAGGATTGCGGTATGATTTCATCGATTTTGAAACACCGGGCACCGCCTGTGAAAAAATCATGAATTTGAACGATTTCCTTTGTTGAAGCGGGGGGAATATGCTATAATGTTCCTGTTCGGAAAGGAGGAGGGCCATGATCATTCCGGTCAGCACGCGGGATATCCCCGAGCTCAATGTTTACGCCGCAAAAAACGAATCTCAGCTCAAACATATCAATGAGCCCGTACCCGGCATTTTCATTGCGGAAACGGCCAATGTTGTGCTTCGCGCCCTGCTTTCCGGTTACGAGCCCCTTTCGATGCTTCTGGAGGAACGCTTTTCGGACGCCGCGGAGGGCAGTACGGATGAGGTAGAGCGCACGGTCGCAAAGATTCTGAAATACACGGAAAACATCCCGGTCTATACCGCGCCTCTGGATCTGATCTCGCGTATCAGCGGATTTAAACAGACCCGCGGTGTGCTGTGTGCCATGAAGCGCCGCGAACTTCCGTCGCTTTCCGAAGTACTGGAAAACGCGTCCCGCGTTGCGGTGTTGGAGGACGTGGAGAACCCGACCAATGTCGGGGCGATCTTTCGCTCGGCAGCCGCCCTCGGCATCGACGCTGTCATCCTCACCTACCGTTCCGTGGACCCGCTGTACCGCCGCGCATCCCGCGTCAGTATGGGCGGCGTCTTCCGCATTCCGTGGACCTTTGCGGGTAATAAACACGCCGGTTGGCCCGGCCCGATCATGGAGGAGCTTAAAGCCGCCGGATTTAAGACCGTGTCGATGGCCCTTTCCGACCGCGCCGTTCCGCTCAGTGATCCCGCGCTGAAGAACGCTCAAAAGCTGGCGGTCTTCTTCGGCAACGAGGAGAACGGTCTTTGTGCGGCGACTCTGGAAAAGAGCGATCACATCGCCATCATTCCGATGATGCACGAAATGGATTCTCTGAACGTGGCAGCGGCAGCGGCCGTGACCTTCTGGGAACTTTGCGGAAACAAATGATCGAAAACGCGGCAGAATAAAGAATTTTACGATCCGGAGCCGCACCGGAAAAGGAGAAAGCATGTTAGAGAACAAGACTCTTTATAACGAAAAAAGTATTCATGAGGCCATGAAGCCGCTGAACCGTCCGATGATGATCTACGTGTACATCGTCACAGCGATCCTTGTCGGTCTTGCGGCATATCAGATCGCCGTCGTGGGCGGCAATACCGGTCTTCTGTTCGGCGCTGTTGCAATCATCGTGGCGGTGTTTAACTACATGCAGCTCACCAAGCGCCTGAAAAACCGTGAGCAGACGTATATTCAGAGCGTCCGCGAAAAGAACGGTACGGATGAATACACGAATCACATCGTGATCGATGAAGAGAAAATGCACACGGCGGACAAGGCAAACGCGACGGAGATGTATCATCGCGACATCCGCAGCGTGGATGAGACCAGGAATCTGATCATGGTCCGCTATAAAACCGGAAAGCTGGTCATCATTGACAAGAACGGCTTTACCCGCGGAACGGCGGATGAATTCAAGACGATCCTTCGTAAGTATGTGAAGGTGAAATAAAGGATAAGCATTGAAATTGAATTCGGATCACTGCCGGAATACGTTAACGGAACGAGTTGAAAAGGGGGTATCGGTATGAGACTGACATCGGCGGAAGCGGCAAAGCTTCTTCGGAAATTAAATGACGAGCAGACGGCACTTCTTGAAAAAGAGGACAGCTGCAAGCAGTTCCTGGCTTCGGTCGGAGAGAATGTGGAGGACTGTCGTCCGGAGTATGATTATGCGGAGACACAGGCAGCCCTGCAGGACCTGGAGGACCAGATCCGTACGTTAAAGCATGCATTGAATGTGTTCAATGTTACGACGGTCGTACCGGGATTCGACATGACCATCGATGAAATGCTGGTCTATATTCCGCAGCTCAGCCGCGCGAAGGCCAAGCTGAACACGATGAAGCAGGCGCTTCCGAAGACGCGTGAGCAGAATTACGGCTCACAGATCATTGACTACCGCTACACTAATTACGACATTCAGGCCGCATACGCGGACTACGAAAAGATCTCCGATGAGCTTTCCAGAGCGCAGACCGCCCTGGATAAGGTCAACAGCCTGGAGACCTTCCACGTTGAACTTTGACGATATCCGCCGGAGAACGGCGGTCTACCCTCAGACATGGATTTGCGCGGCAACTTTAAAAGTCTTTTGATGGTTTTTGTTTATGGTAAAGGTCTATTGTTATTCCCGAAAACCGTTATCTGTTATAAAGGTCCCTGTTCAATGTTTCGGACATCTTGGATCCTGCCTGCTGCATTTCATGAACTGTAAAAGCTTTTGACCGGCTGAAGCAAGGGTTCCAGGCCGGTCATTTTGCATTTATGGTAAAAGAATGGATGGAAAATCTGAAGATCGTGCTGGAGCTCCTCAAGACGCCGCGATATAAGTATACGGCGCTTGCGGGGCTTCTCGGGCTGCTTACGGCCGTCGTTTTATGGATCGTTCTGCCGGAGAACGGAACAGCAGATCTTTACGAATATTACGGCGTGACGGCGGAGGAGACGGTCGTGTTTTTAAACAGCGACCGGGCGGATTTTAAAGTCCTCCGTGAAAACGGCGCCTATTACCTGCCGCTCGATACCGTGCAGGCGGAGATCAATTCCCGGTTTTACAATGACGAGGAGACAGCAGCTGTTTTGTATGCGCTGCCGCAGGAAACGTCAGAGTTTCACCCGGACGATGCTTCCGGCGTCCTGATCAAGCGCGGCGGCACCCTTTACATCGCGCTGGCGACCGTGAAGGAGTATACGGCCCTGGAATACCGGGAGTATAACATCGCGGGTCAACCGCGGAGGCTCTGGATATGGACGGCGTACGGAGAGAAGATCACCGGGACGATCGTTGCAAAGGACACGGACCTCCGGACCGATTCCAGCAAATTCGGCCGTGTGATCACGGATGAGAGCATCGGCACGGAAGTGTTGATCTTAAGCGAAAAAGGCCGCTGGATGTACGTCCTGACCGAGGACGGCCATATGGGTTACATCCGGAAAAAGCATCTTCTGGAGAGCCGCGAGATCGTGCGGACAAACGATACGTTCACGGAGCAGGACTACGGTGGACGGACCTTCGAGGGCACCGTTTCTCTGGGCTTTGATTACATCGACAACGTGTCCTACGGCTTGGACGTGCTTCGTCAGCACCTGGAAGCCGAATGTGCGGTCAATGTCCTTGCCCCGACCTGGTTCGTCCTTTACGGCGCGGACGGCGAATTCAATTCCTGCGCGGATCCCGCTTATGTGGCAACGGCACACGAAAACGGCCTTCAGGTCTGGATCATGATCGAAAATATGACCTGCGGCTGCGATACGGAGGCCCTTCTGAAGAGCCGGACCGCCCGCACGAATCTGGTGAACAATCTGACAGAAGCGGTGGAAGCCTGCGGTGCGGATGGCATCAATCTGGACTTTGAATCCATGGCCGCGGATCTGGTCCCGCATTACCTCGAGTTTATCCGCGAGTTGAAACAGGCCTGCATAAGGAAGAACATCGTCCTGTCCTGCGATACGTTTTCACCCTACTCCTGGAATCTGAAATATGATCACACCGAGCTTGGAAAGATCCTCGACTATGTGATCATTATGGGATACGACGAGTCCTGGGAAAAGCCGGGTCCCAACTCCGATAAAGCGTTCATTGATTTCTCCTGCGCGCGGTCTCTGGAAATGATCCCCGCGGAGAAGCTGATCATGGCATTACCGTTCTACACCCGCGCATGGGCGGAGACTGAAAACGGCTGGAGCCGTGCCGAGGTCTACATGCGTGACTGCGCGTCCCTGATGGAGTCCTGTGCGGACGCGGAATGGGATGAGGAAAAGGGCTGTTATCACGGACACGTGGAGATCGACGGCGTGACGAAAGAGATCTGGTTTGAGGATCTCCGGTCGATGGAAACGCGTTTGAACGTGGTCTCCGGCTATGTGCTGAAGGGCGTTGCGTTCTGGCGGCTCGGTCAGGAGGACACGGCGGTCTGGGAGCTTGTAAGGGATTATATAAAATGACGAGGCAGGGTCTCCCTGTACGGAAATAATTGAAACAGGAGAATTCCTGCATGGGAATCGATGATTATTATGGGATTCTTCCTGCAGGAATACGGAGAAGAGGATGGAAACGATTCTTTTATACACCACGGATCAAAATAAAAAGCGGCAGATTACGGCTCTGTTACAGGAACTGAAAATTGCCCTGAAGGAGATCACTTACGCGGACCTGAAGAAGCCGCTTGCGACAGTCGTTCTGCCTGCGAGCGGAAACGGCGGAAAAACGGATATTGCGGTACCGGCCTTACCCGGTGCTTCCGGCACCGTAACGATCCCGCCCATGTATGTCCAACCGGAGCTCCTCATCATGCACGGCTTCTCAAGCGACCGCATGGACGAATTCCTCGCGGCATATAAAAAGCGGGGCATCGCCCCCATCAGCCTGAAGGCTGTGGTGACACCCCGCAATCTGACCTGGTCGGTCTATGATCTTACGCAGGAGCTTTCCCGTGAACATGAAGCGTTTACAAAACGTCCTTAAACACACGCAGTGCGTTGCCGTGTGAGAGAAGATCGATCTCCCGGCCGGTGAAATCCCCGGAAAGCCGCTCCAGAAGAAGTGCATTCCCGGCGGAATCGCCCCATTCCAGCTGACATCCGATACCGTCGTAATCCGAGCCCAGTGCCAGGGCTTCGGTCCCGGCGGTATTTTTAATGTGTTTCAGTGCGCGCACGATTTCCGCCACGCTCGTGTAGTCCTCCTCCGGCGTCCGTACATCGTGCAGGAAGCGGGAGAAGAAGTTCAGTCCGACAATGCCGCCCGCGTTTCCGATGGTCCTGAGTTGGTCATCGGTCAGATTGCGGCTATGGTCAAACAGCGCGCGCGGGCAGGAATGCGATGCAATGAACGGTTTTTTTGAGATCTTTGCCACATCATAGAAGCCGCCCTCGCTGAGGTGCGAGACATCGACGATGATCCCGAGCTCGTTCATCCGCTCCACCGCCTCTTTACCGAAGGGCTTTAAGCCGAGCATGTGAAGGTCCGGATCCGGTGAATTCGGATATCCCAGGGAGTTTTCGTAGTTCCAGGTCAGCGCTACCATACGGACGCCCATCTTGTGGAAGACATCCACGTTTTCAATCCGCCCGTTCAGTGTCACGCCGTCTTCGATCGTCAAAACGGCACTCATGATGCCCTCGTCCCGGTTGCGGATCAGATCCCCGTACGTATACGCGCGGCGGATCAGGTCCGTATTCTTATCCGTTTCCTCGATATACCGCCGGTAGGCTTTTTCCAGGTATTCCTCCGGTGTGTCCGTGATCCCCATCATGGCGGCGTCTTCATTGGACTCGACAAAAATGGCGAAGCACTGGACCATCGTCCCGCCGGATTTCAGCTTATTCAGATTGATATGGGACCCCGCCATGTCGCGCAGGGATTTTCCGAAGTATAATTTGATGATCGTATCGCAGTGCAGATCGAATGTGTTCATGGTGCCTCCGGTGTGCGGATGTATTTTCTTTATTATAGTCGTTTTTGATGTGGTTGAAAAGCCTTCGATGATGTGATAAAACGAATGTATCAAGTTTTTGAGGTGAATGGTATGGGTAAAACTGCAGTGATTACCGGCGGAAGCCATAATATCGGACAGGGGGTTGCGATCGTGCTCGCGGAGCGTGGCTACGATGTTGCAATCACGTATAAAAGCAACGCGGACGGCGCAAACGAAACGAAGCAGGCCGTAGAAGCGCTGGGCCGGAAATGCTATGTTTATCAGGCGTCGCTGGAGATCGCGGAAATGCCGCAGAAGGTGCTCGACATGGCGCATAAGGACCTCGGGCACATCGACCTCATGGTCTGCAACGCCGCAAATCCGGGTGGCCGTTCCTCCATTCTGGCCATTACACCGGAGGTGATCGACACGCTGTATCAGACCAATCTTCGCAATTACATGCTGTGCGCAGGCGCTGCCGCGCGTTACATGGTCGCGGATCAGACCGAGGGCAGTATCGTATTTATCACCTCTACTCGTGCCGAGATGGCCTATGTCGATGATTACCTCTACGGCGGTCTGAAAGCGGCCGTTAAGCGTGCGACGGAATCCATCGCCCTGGACCTTTCCGCTTACAATATCCGCGTGAACTGTGTGGCTCCGGGCGCCATCTGGCCAGCAACGCCGCGCCTGGCACCGCGCCTGAATTCCCCGTTTGTTAAGGAATCCATTCCGCTTCACCGCGTGGGCAATGCCCGCGACGTGGGTGAAGCCGTTGCTTACATCGCAAGCGATGCCGCTTCCTACATTACCGGAACCACTCTCCGTGTGGACGGCGGCCTGATCCTCCCGGGTATGACCGAGGGTACCGAAAAGGTTTCCTGGGTCAGCGACGAGTGGCGTGAAAGTATTTACAACGAGGCAATGGAAATGATCCGCGAACGTGAGCAGAAAGAGGAAGAATGATCTATCTGTCCCATTTTGAATTTCCGACGGAAGAGGAGGAGATGAGCTGGCGCTTTGAGATCAAGCGCAAATGCTACGAAACGTTCTATCCCTTTTTTGTTACATCGAAGCATCATCTGGAAATGCTGGACCCGGAACCCGTCACGATCCTGTACGGAGGCAATGGTTCCGGCAAGTCTACCGTGCTCAATGTCATCGCGGAAAAGCTCAATCTGCAGCGGGACACGCTGTACAACCGCTCCAATTTCTTTGATGCTTACACGGATCTCTGTTCCTATGAGACGGAGCGGCGGATCCCGCGATGCAGCCGCATTGTCACGAGCGATGACGTCTTTGACTTTATGCTGAATCTCCGCGAACTGAATCAGGGCGTGGATAGGAAGCGCGAGCAGATGTTTGAGGAATACGTGGAGGCAAAATTCGGAAAGTTTCAAATGAAGTCCCTTGCGGACTACGACCGTCTGAAGCAGGTCAATGAAGCCCGTTCCAAGACACAGTCCCGTTATGTACGAGACAATCTGGCAAGCAACATCCGTACGCACAGCAACGGAGAGAGCGCGCTCATGTACTTTGAGGAGCGTATTCAGGACGGCGGTCTGTATCTTCTGGACGAGCCGGAAAACAGTCTGTCACCGGAACGGCAGACGGAGCTTGTGAAGTTCCTGCAGTCATCCGCGGAAAACTTTGACTGTCAGTTCATCATCGCCACGCATTCTCCGTTTTTACTGGCGCTTCGCCGCGCAAAGATCTACGATCTGGATGAAGAATATGTGGATGTGAAGTCCTGGACAGAACTCAAAAACGTGCGGATCTGGCATGATTTCTTCAAAGAGCACGAGGCGGATTTCGAGGATTAAGAGAAAAATAAAAGCCCGGCCGTTAAGAAACGGCGGGCTTTTTTTCGTTCATCGGGTTCCATTTTCCGGTCAGGAACAGGATGCCGAATAGGACGAACAGAAGCATGTTGTGACCGATCATGCAGGCCCAGGCCGAAATGAGCCCCAGACCCAGAAAAACGGTGCAAATAAAGGTTCCGAGGATGCGGATGCTCCACATACCGGTGATGTTGAAAACAAGCGGAACGGTCGTTTTTCCGACGCCCTGCATCATGCCCTCCACGACGATCGGCACCCCGTAGAAGGGCTCGGAGACTGCCACCATGCGGAGGACTGTGGTACCCAGGCGGATGACCTCCGGATCCTTTGAGAAGATGCAGACAAGCGGCCGGGCAAAGATGAACAGGAGGCTGCCTGAAAGCACCATGAGTGCGATCTCTAACGGGACGATGGTCCTCGCGATCCGCTTCAGCCGTTCGCTGTCCCGCGCGCCGTAGGCATTGCCCGCGAGGGTTGCCGCCGCGGCCTGCATGCCCCAGCCGGGGATATAGAACGCGGATTCCACGGTGTTGGCCACGGTGTGTGCCGCGGTGGATATATCGCCGAGGGAGTTGATCATCGACGCGAAGACCACGTAACCGAGCGATGTACCGAAACGCTGGAACAGGTTCGGAATCGCCACACGGAGGCAGGGCTTCAGGATGGAAAGGTCCGCCTTCATCGACTGTCCTTTCGGGGAGATCGAGTCGTGACGAAAAAGGGCGATGGTCATCGCCACACCGCCGACCATATACGCGAACGCACTCGCGGCAGCAGCGCCTTCCACGCCCCAGCCTGCGCCGATCATCGGCAGTTCAAGCGAAAAAACGGTAATCGTCCGCATCGGGTAGATCAGAAGATAATTGAGTACAACGTTGATCAGATTCATGAGGATGCCCACGCGCATCGGTGTTTTGGTGTCACCGACAGAGCGGAGGATCGTGCCGAAAATGATACTTGCGGCGCGGAAAAGCATCGGGAAATACAGGATACGGAAATAGGCGGATGCCTTAGGCAGGATCTTCGGATCCACGCGCATCCACTGCGGGATCAGCGAGCTTAAGCTGAGCGTGACGACAGTCAGTAGGAGACCGATTGTCAGCGTCACGAATACTGCTTGTGCAGCCGCTTTTTTCGCGCGCTCGTACTCACCGGCGCCGAATGCCTGTGAAATGAATGCCAGGAAGCCGACGCCCATCGCGGCGACCAGCCCCATGATGAGCCAGGTCATCGTTCCGGTCGCGCCGACGGCCGCCGTGGCTTCCGTGCCGAGGGAACCGACCATCGCCGTGTCGATGTACTGTACGGCCGTCTGCATGAACTGCTCGAGCATTGTCGGACCGGCCAGCGCAAAGATCACTCCGAGCATGGCAAAATCAAATCCCTGTTTTTTCTGTTGAGCGTTCATGAACAAACTCCTTTACCGGGTAAGATGGGCTTCCCGCAGGAAGCCCATCTAAGTGTCAAATCATCAGATCTCGATCAATTCATATTCTCTGGAACCGTAGCCAAGCTCCGCAGCCTTCTCGATGGTATGGACACCGTGGCGGGTCTCCACGCGCTCCAGGAAGTGCTTTTGGCCGGGATCATCGGTCGCTGCGTACACAAGGTCGAGGCAGGCCTGGTCGATGGCCACCGGGTCGAGTGAGACCAGAATGCCGATGTCCGCAATGCACGGATCCTCCGCAACGGCACAGCAATCACAGTCCACGGACATGTTCTTCATAACGTTGACAAAGACCATGTTGCCGTCAAAATACTTGACAACGGTTCCGGCTGCCTCCGCCATGCACTCCAGGAAAACATCCTGTGAGGCCTGCCAGATCGTCTTGATGTCACCGCCGCCGTGGATGACACCCTTGCCGTAACCGGACGCGCAGCCGATCGAAAGCTGCTTCAGCGCTCCGCCGTAACCGCCCATCGGATGACCCTTGAAGTGCGTCAGAACCAGCATGGAATCGTAGTTCGCCATATCCTTACCGACGTAGTTCGTTTTCATAATACCGTTTTCTACCGGGAGTTCGATGTCCGGACCCTCCGCGTCCATCAGATCGACATCGAAGTATTTGGTCCAACCGTGCTTTACGATCAGCTTCTTATGCTTTTCCGTAGTGTTTCTCGCACCGTCGTATGCGGTATTGCACTCAACAACGGTACCGCCTACCTGCTCGATGATCGGCTTCCAGAACTCCGGTGTCAGGAAATTCTGGTTTCCGTCCTCCCCGGAATGTACTTTCACGGCAACCCTTCCGGGCAGCTCTTTGCCGGCCAGCTTGTACATTTCGGCAACCTTTTCGGGAGTGATCTCTCTTGAAAAATAAACTCTTGCGCTCATATATCCTCCAAAAAATCAGTTCAGTGTCAGTTCTACCGGGCAATGGTCGGAGCCCATGACATCGCAGTGGATCTTTGCGTCCCGCAGGCGGTCCTTCAGGCTCTCCGACACCACAAAGTAGTCGATACGCCAACCGGTATTGTTCTCTCTTGCGTGGAACATGTAGGACCACCAGGAGTAGACGTTAGTCCGGTCCGGATAGAAGTGGCGGAAGGTGTCGATCATGCCGCTTTCCAGCGTCCGGGTGAAGCAGGCGCGCTCACGGTCGGTGAAGCCGGCATTATTGTGGTTGGTCTTAGGATTCTTTAAGTCGATCTCCTGATGCGCCACGTTCAGATCGCCGCAGTAGATGACCGGCTTGTTTTCTTCCAGCTTCTTGATGTACGAAAGGAAATCTGCCTCCCACTTTTCGCGGTAATCCAGCCGCTCCAGGCCACGCTGGGAATTCGGCACGTAGACGGTCACCAGGTAGTAGTCCGCAAACTCGGCGGTGATCACGCGTCCTTCATGGTCGTGCTCGTCCACACCGATGCCGTACGTGACGCTCACCGGTTCCTGCTTTGTGAAGATCGCCGTGCCGGAATAGCCCTTCTTATCGGCGTAGTTCCAGTACTGATGGTAGCCCGGAAGATCAAGATCGAGCTGACCTGCGGAAAGCTTGGTCTCCTGCAGACAGAAGGCGTCTGCGTCCATTGCATTAAAAAAGTCCATGAAGCCTTTGCCGATGCACGCGCGCAGGCCGTTAACGTTCCAGGAAATAAATTTCATCGGTTCCTCCGGGATAAGTGTTCGTTGCGGACGATGCATAAAAGACAGCCCGCATCATTTTTATCATAACAGTTTTTTGTGCGTTTGCATACCGATATTTTAAGGGTGATTGACACGAAATTGACACGGAGGGGGCCGGAGAGTATAGTGAAGAAAAAGGACGGAAAAGACGGAGTGATAATGAAGAGTTATATCGAACAGGAAATCCGCGCGCATTACCGCGCGCTGACGGAAACACTCATCGAAAAGAAGAAGACGGTAACGACGATGGAGAGTCTGACGTCCGGCCAGATCGCGTCGCTCATCACGGATACGGAAGGGGCGTCGGCGGTGCTGAAGGGCGCCTGTGTCACGTATTCGAACGAGGCCAAGATCCGCGCGGGTGTGCCGGCGGAGACCATCGACCGGTATACGGTGTATTCCCGCGAGACCGCAGCCGCCATGGCCGATGCCTGCCGCACTGCGTACAGTGCAGACTTTGGCATCGGGGTGACCGGGACCACCGGGAATGTGGATCCGGCGAATGCGGAAGCGTCCATCCCCGGGCGTGTGTTCTTTGCGATCAGTACCGGGGAGGGCACGAAGAGTTATGAGGTCGATCTGGAGCCGCAGCCCACGCGTCTTGCGTACAAGCTTGCGGTCGCAGAGGAAGTGTTTGAAGAGTTGATCCGGATGGTGTAAGGGCCGCCTCGCACGTCTCGGACAAGTATTCTTAATCCGTGACCACTGCCAGCGGACCGGGCATCGGAAGCTCGGTATCCAGTTTGGTGAGCACGGGACCGTCCACCTTGAAGATCGTGACGTTGTCGGAGGTCTCATTCGTGATGAAGAGAAGGTCATCGACCAAAAGAATGTCACGCGGGGAGACACCGCCGCAGGGCGTTTTGGAAACGACCGTAAGCTTTTCTCCGTCCCATTTCAGGCAGGTGATATCGTTCATGCCGCGGTTGGAAGCGTAGATCAGATCGCCGGAGACGCGGATTGCGGCAGCGGTGTTCTTTACGGTCAGCGGGGCATCGAACATGAAGGTGGAATTCTTGTAGGTAAGCTTACCGTCCGCGTAGTCAAAAACGCTGACGGAGCAGTCCAGCTCGTTGATGCAGAAAACAGTCCTGCCGTCCTCCGAATAAGCCAGGTGGCGCGGACCGTAGCCGTCCGGAACCTTGGCGGAGGAGATCTCACGAAGGCTGTCGTCATAGGTGTAGATCGTATCCTGACCGAGGTCGACGGAGAGCAGGTAATTGCCGTCCGGAGAGACGTTGATATAATGCGTGTGCGGCATATCCTGGCGAGGCTGGTTCGGGCCGTGGCCTTCGTGGGTGACGAGGGTACCATCGGACGCGAAGAGGCTGCCGGAGGAGTAGTTTGCCACAAAAGTCTTGCCGTGGAAACGGCACAGGTGGCAGCCTTCCTTGCCGAGAGTCATCTGAATGGGACCCGGCGTCGTAAGACGGCTGTCCTTAAGCGGGTAGGTGACCAGCGCGCTTTCGTGAAGGCCATCGATGGGGCTCCGAAGAATGATCTCCATATCCTCTGCGGTCAGGTCCATATACATCGGACGGTCCACATCGGTCTTTTCGATCAGCGTGAGCGTTTCACCCTCCAGGGTGTAGTGGTAGATGCCGCCGCCTTCTTCCGGTTTGGCGCATGCGGCAATGTATACATGATGAAATGAAGCCATATTTTACCTCCGATGGGACACAGGCGGCGTAAAAGTTTTGCGCTCCGCAGTTCCCGATTTTTGTTCATTATAGCATCCCGGCTGAAAAATGTGCATTGAAAAGCGAGCAAATAGTGTATAATAAAAGAAATAACGTAAGCAAATAACGGACCGGAAAGCGGTCCCGGCAGGAAAAGGAGAATTGAATCATGATTATGGAAGCGCATAAATATACCGTCACCAAGCTGACGAATGAGATCACCTGGATCTTTGACGGTGAGAACTGCTCGATCTATGTGGATGAATCGGACGAGGCTGCTTTTGTCATCGACACCGGACTGGCGCCGGGAAGCATTCTCGATGTGATCCGCACCGTGACGGATAAGCCGCTCACGCTGGTGCTGACGCACGGCCACCTGGACCACACGATGAAGATCCGCGAGTTCGGCAAATTCTATATGTCCGAGCTGGACAATCATCTGATTCCGGAAATGGCAGGCGTGGACTTTTCCAAGGAAATCAACATCGTCCCGGGCGATGTTATTTCAATCCCGGGCCTGGACCTTACGGTCGTGGACGCGCACGGTCATACGCCGGGCTCCGTCATTTTCGTTGACAAAAAGCACAAAGCGCTCTTCACCGGCGATGCCTTCGCGAATGGCCGCTGCGTCTGGATGCAGCTGGAGGGCTGCGACATTCTGTCCGAGTACCGCGCAACGATCCGCACAGCCATTGACACGATGAAAGCCATAGGCGTTGATAATTCCTGGTTATTCCTGGGCGGCCACCTGGACCAACGCTGGCAGTTCCGTCCGGAACCCATCGAAGACAATCCCTGCAGCTTTGATATGTGGGAAGATCTGATCGTCCTTTGCGACAAGCTGCTTTCCGGTGAGATCACCGGCGAGGTTGAAACGCAGGACATGAGCGCAGGTGACCAGGCGTATAACGCGCATTACGGAAGAGCGGAGATGCTGTATACGCTGAAGCAGGTGAAGTAAGGAACAGAGGCGGGACCTCGGGAACTCCATATTTTGTGTTCCTGTCGAAAAAGTTGACAAAATGTTGTTTATATGCTATAGTTCCAAATTGCGTGTAAAAAAACGCACAAATCCATGATTTGAAAATTATGAAAAAATCACAAAAGAGGTATTATGGCAAAGATTTTAAAGTGGACCAATAAGTACAGCAACGAGCAGGGATATCTTCAGAGCGTTAAGAAGGCGGACGGACATTTCGTCAGCACCGCAGTCCGTGAGGAGGCAAAGACCTTCGGAAGACAGTGCGACGTAACCAGAACCCTTAAGGTTCTTGAAGAGATCGGCGAGTGCGAAAACAACGTTTTCGAAGCTGAAGAGATCTGACTTATGAGAGGCCGTCACGGATCGCGATCCGGACGGCCTTTTTGTTTGTGCGGGTCGTACTTTCAGCGTCATTTCAAATCTTTCGGAAACTACTGGACTTATTATTCATTTCTATTTAGAATATAGAAAAAGCGGTCTGCACTGCGAGACGGAAGGTCTCAACGGAGAAGCCGCATTATTCGTATCAGTTTTGTAAAGGATCAGGTGTAAATGAACGATCAGAAGACCAAAAAGAGAAACCTGTGGTTCTATCCGCTGGGTACGGTTGGCCGCGATGCCATCTACCAGCTGTTTACGAACTATATTTTTACGTACGTCCTGTTCACGCGTGAACTGACAGCTGCGCAGCTCGCGGCCATCACCGGAATCATGGTCGCGGCCCGTATTTTCGATGCGGTCAATGACCCGATCATGGGCAATATCATCGAACGTACCCGCACCAAATGGGGCAAGTTCAAACCGTGGCTGCTCATCGGTATCATCAGCACCTCTTTTGTTGTGGCGTTTATTTTCAATACAAAGCTGCAGGGCTGGAGCTTCATCTGGGCCTTTGGTATCGTGTACTTCCTGTACAGCCTGACCTATACCATGCATGACATTTCCTACTGGGGTATGGTGCCGTCGCTTTCCGAGGACGCGGACGCCCGCAATCAGTTTACCTCCCGCGCGACGCTGTTCGCCGGTATCGGCGGTACGCTGGCATCCATTCTGATCCCGGTACTTACAGCCGGCGCTTATGCCATCGGTGGTAACGCACAGACGGCTTATGGCCGCATCGCCCTGATCATCTGCATTCTGGCACCGTTGTTCATGTGCTTCCTGCTGTTCGGTGTCCGTGAGAACCGCAACTATTCCAATGAGCCGGTTCCGCCGGTCTCTTTTAAAAAGATCATTGACACTTTCACGAAGAACGATCAGCTGATGTGGATCGCCATCATTTTCCTGATCCAGCAGCTCGGAAACGGCCTGATCCTGGGCGGCATCGGTTCCACCTATGTCTACTTTGAATTCGGCTACGAGGGCGGTCTGTACTCGATCTTTTCCACCATCGGTATGATGGCTACGGCGTTCCTGATGATCTTCTACCCGATGATCTCCAGAAAGATCCACAGAAAACCGCTCATGACGATCATGACAGTCATCGCGGTCATCGGCTATGTACTGATGCTGCTGCCGGGCTTGATCCTGCCCACTGCGAGCATGGTAAAGTTCTGGTTCGTGACGATCGGTTACATGCTCTCTAATTTCGGTCAGTACTGTTTCTACCTGATCATGATGATCTCCATTTTCAATACCGTCGAGTATAACGAGCTGACCCGCGGCACCCGCGATGAAGCCATTATCACATCGCTTCGTCCCTTTGTAACGAAGCTTGCATCCGCTCTGATCATTGCGCTGATCAATCTGTCCTACATCGTTTTCAAGGTGCTGGATAAGACAAATCAGATCTCTGCGATCGAGCAGGAGGTCAACGCCGGTACCATCGCGGAAAGCGAGAAGGCAGCGGCGATCGCGAACGTCATCGCCGGCGTTCAGCACTCACAGACCGTGGGCCTTCTGGTCTTTATGACGGTCCTGCCGTGTGTACTGATGCTGGTTTCATATTTCCTGTACAAGAAGAAATTCATTCTGGATGAAGAAAAGTACGAGGAGATCTGCAACGAACTGGAAGCCAAGAAACTTGGAGCAAACGAAGAGGCATAATATTTCCGGGCTGTCGCGTCTCTGCGGCGGCCCGTTCTGTTTCAGGAGGGAACATGGGCTTAACGAAACTGGCGATCAGGATCGCCGTCCCGAATCCAAAGATCGAATCCTTTGAACGTTTTTTATTTATCGGACCGCATCCCGATGATCTGGAGATCGGCGCGGGAGCGACTGCAGCCAAACTCGCGGAGCAGGGGAAAAAGGTCTGTTTTCTGATCTGTATGGACGGCCGTTTCGGCGATGGCGCATCGAACGGCGTGAAAGGCGCAGACCTTGCGGCGCTTCGCAAGGAAGAGGCAAAAAGGTCCGCGGCGGTGCTCGGTGTGGACGATGTCCGCTTCCTGAACCTGTGTGACGGCTATGGCTATGAACAGAAGAAGCTGGTGTGCGAGATCGCAAAGGTCATCGGCGAATTTCAGCCGGACATCGTTTTCGGACCGGACCCGGAATCGCGCTCTGAGAGCCACGCGGACCATTTGAACGTGGGATGCGCGGTGCGTGAGCTTGCGTGCTTTGCGGCATATGCCGGCATTATGGATAAGAATTACGGAGCCAAGGCTGCTCCGGTCAAGGCTGTGGCCTATTATATGACCGCGCGCCCGAATGCATTCGTGAAGACCGGCAAACGGAAGGCAAAACAGTTTGAGGCACTTGAGTGTCATAAGAGCCAGTACCCGGAGGGCAGCAGCGAACTGGATGCGCTGAAGCTCTATCTCAACCTGCGTTCCGCGGAGTACGGTCTGAAGCATTTCTGCCGTGCTGCGGAGGGCTTTCGGATGTACAATGTGACGACGATGCATTGTATTCCCGAGGCGGGAGAGTGATCTTTTGACCGGTTTTAGGTGGAGGAATCTATGAAACATACAAGATGGTACAAGGACCGCGTTTTTTATCAGATCTGGCCCAGAAGCTTCTGCGACGGAAACGGCGACGGCATCGGCGACCTGTGGGGCGTCCTTGAAAAACTGGATTATCTGAAATCACTGGGCATCGGCGGCATCTGGTTTTCGCCGCTGTATCCGTCTCCCAACGCGGACTGCGGCTATGACATCGCGGATTATATGGATATTTCCGCGGAGTATGGCGGCATGGAAGCGTTCGAAAAGGTGCTCGAGGAAGCACATAAGCGCGATATGAAGGTCATTATGGACCTGGTGGTCAACCACACGAGCGATGAGCATGAGTGGTTCCAAAAGTCGCGCAGGCGCATCGACCCGTACACCGATTACTACATCTGGCGCCCGGCCCCGGAGAACGGCAAGCTGCCGAACAACTGGGATTCCCACTTTGAAGGCAAAGCCTGGACCTGGGATGAGGTCCGTCAGGAATACTATCTCCATCTGTTTGCTGTCAAACAGCCCGACCTCAATATGGACAATCATTTTGTGCGTGAGGAGGTCAAAAGGATTCTGGACTTCTGGCTTTCCAAAGGGGTCGATGGTTTCCGCGAGGACGTCATCACCTTCATTTCCAAAAAGGAAGGCCTGCCGAATGACCCGCTTATGCCAAGCGCACGCGGCATCCGGTATTATAACCACGGCCCGCATCTGCACGAATACCTGCAGGAGTTCAAGCATGAGGTTCTGGACAACTATGACTGCATGACGATTGCTGAGGCACCGCTCGTATCGCCTGAGAAAGCGCTCGAGTACGTCGATGAAAGCGGTACTAACGAGTTCGATATGATGATCCAGTTCCAGTGCATGTGCGCAAACTGCCTGTTCCTGGACTTTATTCCGACACCGTTCTCACTGCGCCGGTTAAAGCATGCCTTCTCAAACTGGCAGAAGAAGCTGAACGGCCGCGCATGGAACCTTTTGTATCTTGAAAATCACGATCATCCGCGCGTCGTTTCCCGCTACGGCAGCGAGCGTTTCTGCGTGAAATCCGCGAAGATGCTCTGTGCATCGTATATGTTCCAGCAGGGAACGCCCTTTGTGTATCAGGGGCAGGAGCTCGGTATGACCAACTGGTACCCGGAAAGCATTGATGCGTACGAGGATGTACAGACATTGAATCAGCACACGGACTGGCCGGAGGAGAAGCGATTGAAGCTGTACCATCGGGCGTCCAGGGATTCCGCCCGCACGCCGATGCAGTGGAGTGCGGAGGAAAATGCCGGTTTCACGACCGGGACGCCGTGGCTCTCCGTGAATGAGAATTATACGGAGATCAATGCAGCGGAGCAGGAACAGGATCAGGATTCGGTGCTGAATTTCTACAGAAAGGCCATCGACCTGAGAAAACGCCTGAGTGTTGTGAAAAACGGCGAATATCGCGAATACATGAAGTTTTCCGGGAAGGTGTATATGTACACCCGCAGAGAAGGCAGGAAGACGCTGCTTGTGGTGGCGTCCTATACGGAGAAGGCGGTGAAGGTCCGTCCCGCGCTTCTGACCGGTCTTCCGGAGGAATTCTTTGACGCAAAGAACTGCGTGCTGACCAACAACAGCGTCAATGCAAACGGTGCAAGCTTTACTATGCGCCCGTACGAAGTCCGTGTCTATTATTCCGGAAATGTGTAATGAAAGCTCCGCTTTCGTGATTCTGTTCACACTTTTTTAATAACATCGCGTTATAGTGTGGTTGCGAGGTACGGAGTGCCCACATGAAAGGTATGTATTATGTTGAGTGATAAGACGGAAAAGAAGATCTTTGGTGTGACCGGTGCGCTGGCGCTTATGGGCGGTGCGGCCGTAATGACCTATAAAACCCTGAATCTCCTCATGAAGGAGGCGATGGACCGTGATGAGCCCGAAGCGGTCAGCCGTATGAAGGATAAGCTGGAGGGCTATGTCATCGACCCGGAGCTTCTGGCAACCCTCATGAACGCGAAGGCGGACCTGGAAAGCAAGGTAACGGAGACCGTGGAGATGGAAAGCTTTGACGGTACGCACCTGGTGGCGCACTGGTATCCGGCGGAAAATGCAAAGCGTACGCTGATCTGCATGCACGGCTGGCGGTCGTCCTGGTCTTCGGACTTTGGCATCATCGCGCCGTTCTGGCATGACTGCGGCTGCAATCTGCTGCTTTGCGAGCAGCGCGCGCAGGGCGGAAGCGACGGCGAACACATGAGCTTTGGCATGATGGAATGCCGCGACTGCGCGGCGTGGGGACATTGGCTGAACGTCAACAAGCCTTCGGTCCTGCCGTTGTATCTGGCCGGCGTGTCGATGGGCGCAACGACTGTCCTTATGGCTTCCGGTCTGGAAGAACTCCCGGAGAATGTGCACGGCATTCTGGCCGATTGTGGATTCACCTCACCCGATGCCATCTGGAAGCATGTCATGCAGGATAATCTGAAACTTCTGTACAGCCCGCAGCGGCCCATTATTGAAGCGTTATGCAAACAGCGCATCAACATGGAAGCCGATGAATGGACTGCCCCCAGGTCCCTTGCACGCTGCAAGGTGCCGGTCATTTTTGCCCACGGCACGGATGACTCCTTTGTTCCGGTGGAGATGACCTATGAAAACTACAAGGCCTGTGCATCTGAAAAGAGGCTGTTTGTGGTGCCCGGCGCGGACCACGGTATGAGTTATCTGGTCGACCGGAAGGGCTATGAAGAGAACAATCTGCGGTTTTTCAGGGACTACGACTGAAGTTTTTCTGAAATACCGAGAAAAATAAATGCATTAATGCGGAAGTGAATGTATACTGGTTGCAGGAAACAATGGACGTCTTTGACGGGGAGGATGAGAGATGAGCGGAAAAGCCTACGAGCTCGGACTGATGGTCGGCAGATTCCAGACGCTGCATGCCGGACATATCGATATGATTGAAACGGCCCTGAAGGTCAGCGATAAGGTGGGGATCTTTGTGGGATCCGCACAGGAATCGGGAACCGCGAAGAATCCGTTTTCCTATGAACTCCGGAAAGAGATGCTGGAGCGGATCTTCGGCGAACGGATCATCGTGAAGCCGCTGCCGGATATCGGCGTGGGGAATAACAGCCGCTGGGGCGATTACGTGCTGAAAATGACCCGGGAAAGCTTTGGACGCCTTCCGGATGTGGTCGTTTCCGGCAAGGAATCCAGGAGAAGCACCTGGTATGACGGAGAAGACGGAGAAAATATCGCCGAGCTTCTGGTACCGAAGCGGATCAGCATTTCCGCGACGGAAATGCGCGAGTTCCTGACCGAAGACCGGGAGGATGAATGGAAAAGATATGCGGATGAACGCCTTCATCCGATGTATGAAAAGCTTCGCGAGGCCATGCTGATCGCCAAGGACAACATGGAATCCGCAAGCATTTAATGAAGGGGAAATAAAATGAAACTGGAACCGATCATCACATCACTGTTGGACACCGACCTGTACAAGTTCAATATGGACCAGGTCATCTTCCACAAGCACACGGACCTGAACGGCGAGTATTACTTCAAGTGCAGAAATACCGATGTTGTTTTCACACCGGAAATGCTGGAAGAAATCGATGCCCAGATCGACTGGCTGTGCGCACTCCGCTTTAAAAAAGAGGAGTTGGATTATCTCCGTTCGATTCGATTTATCAAAAATGACTATGTGGAATTCTTACGCCTGTGGCATCCGATCCGTGAATATGTGGAGACCGGCCTTTCCGAAGACGGTGAGCTTTCCGTTGTAGTACGCGGACCGCTGTTTTCCGCGATGCAGTTTGAGATCTTCCTTCTGGAGATCATCAATGAAGTTTACTTCCGCATGCAGTATGACTATGAGGAGCTTCTTGTTTCCGCAAAGGAACGTCTGGATCAGAAGATCGACGATTTCAAGAGCGGCAAGTACACCTTCAAATTTGCCGAGTTCGGCTGCCGCCGCCGTCTTTCCAGAGAATGGCAGGATGAGGTCGTACGCCGTTTTGCGCAGGAGACCAATAACTGCGTCGGTACCTCCAACGTCTATCTGGCCATGAAGTATCATCTGACCCCCATCGGTACCTATGCGCATGAATACGTACAGATGTACCAGGGCATCGACTCCATTCCGCTGGCATACACGAATCACTATGCCATGAAGGACTGGTTCAATGAATACGATGGTGATAACGGTACTGCGCTGACGGATACGCTGACCACGGATCTGTTCCTTCTGGACTTCACACGTGCGATGGTCAACAACTACTCCGGCGTCCGCCACGACAGCGGTGATCCTTACGCCTGGGGCGAGAAGATCATCGAACACATCAAAAAGTACGGCGTGGACCCGAAGACCAAGACCCTTCTTTTCAGTGACAGCCTGGATTTTGACCGTGCGCAGTCTCTGTACAATTACTTCAAGGATCGTGCGAAGGTCTCCTTCGGCATCGGTACCTTCTGCTCCAATGACACTTCTGCGGAGGCACTGAACATCGTCATCAAGCTTCAGTATGTGAACGGCCGCCCGGTTGCCAAACTGTCCGATGCCAGCGGCAAGGAAATGTGCCGTGATGAGCATTACATGGAATATCTGAAGCGGTCCGTTGATTTCAGAATCGACCGTGAAGCTATGGCAGACAATCGGTAAGTTAAGAAGAAAAAGAAAAGCGCTGTGAAGATCCTTCGATCTTCACAGCGCTTTTTTATTCAGCGGATGAATTATTCTTCGCCATCAGCAATAGCTTCGCTCTGCTTTACAAGGACCTTCTTGTCATAGCAAGCAAAGATATCGTCGATCATCTCCTGCTCCGGCTTCCTGGTGAAAGCGGAAACGACCGGAACGATGATGAAACCGATCAGCATGCAGAATGCGCCGGCATTGATCGGAGACTGCAGCATCTTCGGGAAGCTGCTGCGGATGAAAATGTTCAGGATCATGACAACAGTAGAGAAGATGAAGTTGACTGCACAAGCGGCCTTGGTAGCCTTCTTCCAATACAGACCATAGAGGAACGGAGCAAGGAATGCGCCTGCAAGAGCACCCCAGGAAACACCCATGAGCTGTGCGATGAAGGTTGCGCCCTTCGCATACTGGAAGATCGCGATCGCTGCAGAGATCACGATGAATACTGCGATGAGGATTCTCATGATCAGAAGCTGTTCTTTTTCCTTGATCTCCTTCTTGGAAACGACCTTGATGAAGTCAAGAGTCAGGGTGGAAGAAGAGGTCAGGACCAGAGAGGACAGAGTGGACATGGAAGCTGAAAGAACCAGGATGACTACCAGTGCGATCAGGATGGAAGGCAGGGTGGAAAGCATGGTCGGGATGACTGCATCATAACCGCCGCCCGGAACACCCTTCTCGGTAACATTGAGCATGTTCGTGAACAGACGGCCGAAACCACCGAGGAAGTAGCAACCGCCGGCAACGACGAATGCGAACAGGGTAGAGATGATCATGCCCTTGGAGATGGACTTTTCACTCTTGATCGCATAGAACTTCTGAACCATCTGCGGAAGACCCCAGGTACCAAGAGAGGTCAGGATAACGACGCCCAGAAGGTTGACCGGATCCGGTCCGAAGAAAGATGCGAAAATACCGGGGGTATCGCCGCGGGCGATGTTGGCATCGTTGATCTGTGCCAGACCGTCGAGCGCTGCGATGAAGCCGCCCTGGCTCTTCAGAACTGCTACAACGACTGCAGAGATACCGACTAACATGATGATACCCTGAATGAAGTCGTTGATCGCGGTAGCCATGTAACCGCCGGCGATGACATAGACACCGGTCAGAACAGCCATTACGATAACACATACAGCATAGTCAATGTTGAAAGCCATACCGAACAGACGGCTTAAACCATTGTACAGAGATGCGGTGTACGGAATCAGGAAGATGAATACGATTGCAGATGCGGCGATCTTCAGAGCGGTGCTGTTGAAGCGGCTGCCGAAGAACTGCGGCATGGTAGCGGAATCGAGATGCTGCGTCATGATACGGGTACGGCGGCCGAGGACTGCCCATGCGAGCATGGAGCCCAGAAGCGCGTTACCGATACCTGCCCAGGTAGCAGCAAGACCGTACTTCCAACCAAACTGGCCGGCATAACCGACGAATACAACGGCTGAGAAGTAAGAGGTTCCGTATGCGAAAGCGGTAAGCCACGGGCCTACAGCACGTCCGCCTAGGACGAAACCGTTAACATCGGTGGAGTGTTTGCGGCAATATAAGCCGACTGCGATCATTACGCCAAAGAAAACCAAGAGCATAATGATTTTGATAAAAAGATCCATTTTGTTTTCCCCTTTTTCTTTTTATGTTACGGAGCGGGAGGCTCCTTTGGTGACGCAGAGAATAAAAAAGTCCTCTGCCGGTTACGACAGAGGACGGAAAGTTCCGTGGTACCACCTCTTTTTACCGCTCACTCACATGAGCGGCCTTAGCGGATCCTGAGAGATTCGCAACGCTGTAACGGGCGTCCCCGTCAGATCCTACTGGACAATGGTCGTTCGGACTGCTGCTCGGAAGGGTAATTCGGATATCGGATCCGGCTGCCTCGCACCAAACGGCAGCTCTCTGAACGGATGCCCCGACTCCTACTGGGTCTTCGTCATGGCATTTATCGTATCATTACTTTAACAATGTACAGTGCAAAAGTCAATAGTGGATAATGTATAAATTACAGCGGAGTTTTTGTGCAATATGGCAAAGGAACGGATCGCATACGAAAACGGGGGCGTTGAAGGGAAACAAAGGAAAAACGACGGATAACAGATGAGATGGCCGGCAGAAAGAACCCTTGAAAAAAGAGCGTCAAAAGGGTATAAATGAAGCATCAACTAAGAAGACCGACGCTTCCGCATAAAAGCTGCGGGAACGCCGGTCAAAGGATAAAAAACATGATCATCGATATTCATACACATACCTTCCCGGATAAGATCGCGGAAAAGGTGATCGTCAATCTTTCGGCAGCGGCGGAGAACACCCCGCCGATGACCCTCGGCACGGAGAACAGTCTGCTTGAATCAATGGCTGCGGCAGGTGTCACGTATTCCGTGATCCAGCCGGTCGCCACGCGTCCGGACCAGACAGAGGGCATCAATCGCAAGGTGGCAGCGGTGCATGAGCGCCATCCCGCGCTGATCTCTTTCGGCGCGATGCACCCGGAGAACGAAAACTACCGCGAAATCATCGTCAATCTGCGGAAGGACGGGATCCGCGGCATCAAAGTCCATCCGGTTTATCAAAATGTGGACTTCGACGATGTGCGCTTCATGCGGATCATCGACTGCTGCATGGAAAATGGCCTGGCAGTCCTGACGCATGCGGGAAAGGACATCGGCTTCCCGGGTCGGGACAATGTTCCGCCGTCCGCGATCGCAAACGTGATCCACACGCTGCACCCGGACAAGCTGATCCTGGCGCATATGGCGGCGTGGGAGCATTGGGACCGGATCGACGAGATCCTGGAAGCCGGCGAGTTCTACTGCGATACCGCTTTTGCCGTAAAACCGGATGTGGACCCGCAGAATTATCCGCGGTTGATGGAGAAACCGGCCTTTGAAGCGCTGGTGCGAAAGATCGGCGTGGACCGCGTGATCTTTGGCAGCGACAGCCCGTGGCAGGGACAGAAGGAACTGGTGGATACGATCCGAAGCTGCGGCTTTACGGAGGAAGAACTGGAAAAGATCTTCTATAAAAACGTGAAAAAGATGGTGCTGTAAAGCCGTTTTACCTCCAATCGCAGAATGACATCGGAGAGATCACACCTCCCGCTCCCCGGTCCACTGGTTCCAGAGGTCGATCAGGTCGGACGTATTCTCCTGCTTTTCCAGATAGGAGAGCACACCGGAGACCGCATTTTTGCCGAAATCATCAAAGGCCACGGCCGAAACTTTATAACGGGAAAAGCGGATGTGGTCAAAACTGTTATCCGGGGCTGCATCGAAGTACACAGCTGCCTGAAAGGCTTCTTTAAGCACTGACTCGGCCGTGTTTTTATTACCCATTCGATGGTAGAAATCCGCTTTTGCAGTGAGGATCTCCACGATCTCCATATCGAGATGGGAACGCTCACCCTCAATGCGCAGGGACCGGAGAAGCTGTAATTCCATGTCGCAGATATCCACCGCGTGCTCGAAATCCTCGAGTTTCTCATAGACGTTCAGGTAGGCCAACGTGATCCGGAGCATGCGCCCGCAGGTGTTGACCAGGGCGGAGGTCAGGTACTCAAGCCCCTCCTGCGGCTGACCCATCTCCGTGGCAATGAGTTCACCGATCTCTTCGTCATTAAAGCCGCCGGCATTGTTGGCCTTCAGGAGCTCCAGCGCCTTTTCGGTCTCCTTTCTGTAGAGACACAGGCGGGCGATCTCGTTTCGGATCGTCCACTCATTGATATTCGGATCCTTGTTTTGCGAGATCAGCTTCAATGAGTGCTCGTATAATTCCGTGGACCTGTCATAGTATTCCGTTTTCCCTGTATCAATGCCGGCGATCATATACATAAACGCGGAATGATGTACCAGCGGGAAGTGGTTCGGGTATTTATGAAGGGCCATTGAGCATTCGGAGACCGCTTCGTTAAAGCGGCGTTCGTTCCGCAGTGTGCGAATACGTGCCACGTATTCATCTTCCGAATCGATCACGAGCTCATAGCCCAGGAGCACGTCCATCGATACTTCAAAGAACCGGGCCATGTCCATCAGGATCAGGATGTCGGGGATGCTTGCCCCCGATTCCCACTTGCTTACCGCGCCGATCGTGACGCCGAAGGTCTCCGCAAGCTGTTCCTGCGTCAGGCCTTTTTGCTTTCGAAAGCTGCGAATGTTTTCAGATAGTTTAAGTTCCATTTGAGGTCCTCCAGTCTGCCTTCCGCTCTTTTGAAGAAAGCAGTGATGCCGCTCTTATGGTGCCGGCCGACGTTTGTGCAAAGGGCTGCGAACTGGTCCTGCTCGAGATTGCAGGTGCACTCAGCCTTGTGCCAGCGGGAGAGTTCCGAGAAGTCGTAAGAAGAGGTTCTCGTGTTCGGAAGCTCGTAAGCGACGGTGTTGCTAAAAAGATTTTCGTTATTGATTGTGTATGTCATGATCGTTACCTCCGTGAAGTGTTTTTTATCTTATGACAAGAATATAACCCTTCTTGGGAGCGATCACCATACACCGCTTCTGCAATTAGTATAGCAATTACTTTCCTGTTAGTAAAGTCATACGTCCGTTTAAACGGATGAATCGAAAGGAGATCACGATGGCGTTTGTAAAAGGCTTGATATTGAAGCACGTGAAAAGCATTGACCGGACTATGTATCTGTACTATCCGGACTATCCCCGTCATACGCCGCATAAGGTGACCGGACTCATCGTGCTTCGCGGCAACGGTGACGAAGCCTCCGTGCGACAGCTGCTCGCCGATGGTCTTCAGGCGCTTTCGGAGGAGCATCACATTGTGCTGGCGTTTCCGAATCCGCTTCCGGACGGTTGGAATGATACGCTGGACCCGGATCGTCCGGACGATCTTTCGGCAATCAATACGCTGCTCAACGAGATATCCAAAGAGGACGATGACCCGATCAAGGTGAACTGGATCGGCATACCGGAGCTTTCCGAGATGCTGCGGCAGTGGACGGTACGTAATGACTGCAAGTGCCTTCTGGGCGTGGACGGCGGCGCGGCAATGGCCTATGCCTTTGCCGCGACCCGGCCATCCGATATTGCAGCGGTGTGCGGCATCGGCGGCGGAATTCCGGAAAACGCGGTGAGTCAGGCGGGTCATGTGCCTGTAACGGCAGAGCTTTACGGCGCATCGGAAGAGACCGTACGGTATTTCTGTACGGCTTGTCAGGCGGAAATGGCAGAAAGAAAAGCCCCGGCGGCTACGGATGAGAATGTAAGCCGGGAAGCTGTAGATGAAGTGCTGTATATCAATCCGGTCAATGCCTGCGCGTATGTGGCGGATGTAAAATCAGCCGGCTCTTTTGCGGAGATCCTTGCGCGCGTCTACGACCGCACCTTCTCCAAGGTGCGCAGGATCAATACCGGGAAGGGCGGAGACATGGGCCGGCATTCGGATCTTTCGGGCGATGAATTCTCTTTCGTGATCAATAGTGACATTCTGGGCGACGGTTTCCGGCACACCTGGCTCCTGCACGTACCGAAGGACCTTCCGAAGGGCGAAAACGTGCCGCTTCTTGTGTTCTGCCACGGCGGTTCGGAGAATCCGGAGGAAGCGGCGCACATGTCCAAGTTCCACGAGCTTGCCCGGAAGGAGCACTTTATCACGGTGTACCCCTGGGGCACCAACACCGCCGGCTGGGACATTAATTTTGACGGCTTTTGCGGCACGACCGAATACAACGCGGATGAGGTGTACCTGGTAAAGCTGATCGATCATCTGACCAAGACGCTTCCGGTCGATTCCACGCGCGTTTACTTATCCGGCTTTTCAAACGGTGCCGGTATGGCGCAGGTGATCGCCATGCTGCATCCGGAAAAGATCGCGGCACTGATCCACATCGATTCCAACTGGCCCGGCAACCGCTGGAAGCCAATGTACAAGCCTCTCGACTCCGTCCCCGCAATGAAGCGCGCGCTGGAGGAGAAGGCCGGTCACATGCGCATGCCGGTCTGGTATACCTACGGAACACGCGAGCCTTCCTGCCCGGTCTACAACATGAGTACGCAGCAGTACCAGTATGATTTCTGGAAGACCTTCAATAATATCGAGGTGAAGGCGACAGCCGATGCAGGGACAGAGAATTCCTGTCCTTCCGGCGTCCCGGGCGATGTTGTGGAGATCCTCCCGGGCGCTCCGGAGTATCCGGAGCAGTATTACACGGTGAACCGTTTTTACACTCGAGACGAAAAGCCGGAGAACTATTACAATTTTGTGTTGATGCACGATAAAGGCCACGAGATCGCGCCGATGGATCCGGTCTATGCCTGGAATTACGCCAAGCAGTTCCGGCGGAATCCGGACGGAAGCGTGGAAAGGAACAGTTGATCAAGGCCTGCTGGTTCAGCGATTCAAAAAAGACCGGATATCAAGATATCCGGTCTTTTTTATGAAAGATATTACAGTCCGTTTTCCTGCGCTACCAGCTTGTCTGCGCCGTGACGCTTACGAAGCGCCGGCTTTTCGATCTTGCCGGTTGCGTTTCTCGGAATCTCCTCGAAGTAAATGACGCGCGGTCTCTTGTAACGCGGCATACCGAGGCAGAATTCATTGATCTCTTCTTCGGTACAGGTCATACCTTCCTTGATCTCAATGGCTGCGGCGGTCACTTCGCCCAGACGTGCGTCCGGAATACCGATGACTGCAACGTCCTTGACTTTATTGTTCTTACGGATGAAGTCTTCGATCTGAACGGGGTAGATGTTCTCACCGCCGCTGACGATGACATCCTTCTTGCGGTCGACCAGGAAATAGAAACCGTCTTCATCCTGAATTGCGACATCGCCGGTGTAGAGCCAGCCGTCCTTCAGGCATTCCGCGGTCGCCTGCGGATTGTTGTAGTAGCAGGTCATGACGCCCGGGCCCTTGACACAAAGCTCGCCGACTTCACCCTGCTTGACGATATTGTCGTTCTCATCGACGATCTTGCACTCCCAGCGGTAACCGGGAATACCGATGGCACCGACCTTATGAATGTTTTCACAGCCCAGATGCACGCAGCCGGGGCCGGTGGATTCGGACAGACCGTAGTTGGTATCGTAATCGTGGTTCGGGAAGTATTCCTTCCAACGCTTGATCAGCGTGGGCGGAACCGGTTGTGCGCCGATGTGCATCAGACGCCACTGGCTCAGATGGAAATCTTCCAGCTTAAGGTCGCCGCGGTCCAGCGTATCCAGGATGTCCTGCGCCCACGGAACGAGCAGCCATGCGATGGTGCAGCGCTCACTTGAGATGGCGGACAGGATGGTGGCGGGCTTGGTGCCCTTTAACAGAACGGCCTTGGAGCCTGCAACGAGAGAGCCCATCCAGTGGAACTTCGCGCCGGTGTGATAGAGCGGCGGGATGCAGAGGAAGGTATCGTCACGGCCGGTGCTATGATGGATCTGTTCCATTTCAGCGGCCTGCGTTAAGCTCTGGTGCTTATGAAGAATGGCCTTCGGGAAACCGGTGGTACCGGATGAGAAGTAGATGGCACCGAAGTCGTCATCGGTGATGTCTCTTTCCGGGGCGATGCTGGAGCAGTCCGCGACGAGTTCGCGGTAACTCTCCGCATACTGCGGGCAGTTGTCGCCGACAAAAATCAGGAGACGGCCCTTGGAAAGGCGGTCGGCGTTGATCTCCATACGGCCGATGAACTCGGGGCCGAAGACGATGACATCGACCTCTGCGAGCTCTGCGCAGTACAGGATCTCTTCCGCGTCATAACGGAAGTTGAACGGAACGGCGATGGCACCGGTCTTCAGCACGCCGAAGTAGATGGGCAGCCATTCCAGGCAGTTATACATGATGATGGCGACCTTATCGCCCTTTTTGACACCGCGGGAGATCAGCATGTTTGCCATGCGGTTTGCCTTTTCGTCAAAGACTGCCCAGGTGATCTCTCTTCTATAGGGCGCAAAGCGGTTGGATTCGATCAGTTCGTATTCTTTCCAGGTCGTACGGCGGGTATCCTTTTCATCGGGGTTCAGCTCGACTAAAGCGATCTCGTTCGGGTACAGTCTGGCGTTTCTTTCAAGATATTCCATTACTGGCATGGCAGATTCCTCCTAGCGTTGGTCACGCACTCCATACTTTAGCATTGTATAGTGCTAAAGTCAAGGGGAATATTTGCGGAAACAACATCGGGAAACGAGCGAAAAAGAATTGTAAAATCCAAGGCTTTTCATATAATGGAAGTAACAAGTATGAACGGATTACAATTTCATATCCCGCATGGGAGAAAGGAGCGAGCGATGAAGATTGCGGTATACTGCGGTTCGGCGCCCGGAAACGACCCGGCATTTTCGGACAGTGCGAAGAAGCTCGGCAGATGGATCGGTGAAAACGGTCATGAGTTGATCTACGGCGGCGGAGATTCCGGCCTGATGGGCGATGTTGCGGAGGCGGCAAAGAAGAGCGGCGCGGAGGTCATCGGGGTGATTCCGGGCGACGTTCCCTTCATCCGCGACCGCGAGCAACCGTACGTGACCACACTGATCACGGCGGATAACATGAGTCATCGCAAGCAGACGATGGCGGATCTTGCGGATGCTTTTGTAGCGCTGCCGGGCGGCATCGGAACACTGGATGAGATCACGGAGGTCATTACGCTGACGCGCATCGGTGTTTTCCGGAAAAAAGCGGTGTTTTTTGACCGGAACGGCTACTACGCGCCGGTCCGCGCAATGTTTGAAAAGATGGTAGAGGCAGATTTTTTCTCCGCGGACGATATGGACATGATCCTGTTTTCCGCAGATCCGGAGGAGATCGGCAGCTGGCTCGAGGCGTGAAAAGTTATATGAATGATCAGCGGATCGCTGGATGAGAACACTTATATAAGGAGAGAAGTATTATGGCAGACATCGGATCCCCGATCAAGATCGGGAAACTGACACTGAAAAACCGCATCACGATGGCACCTACGGTCAAGTTCGATTTTACGGACGATACCGGCATTGCGACGGACATTCTGGTGCAGCATTATAAGGAGCGTGCGGAGCACGGGTGTGCGCTGATCTGCGTGGAGGCGACGGCGATCGTCCCGGGCGGACGCTTCTGCCGCGGCCATATGGGCCTGTATAACGATGAGCAGACGGAAAGTCAGAAGCGCATTACCGCGGCGGTCCACGCCGCGGGTATCCCGGTCATCATTCAGCTGAATCATACCGGCATGACCGGAAATCCGGAGCTGGGTCCGGTCATCGCGCCGTCCGCGGTCGATACCAGAAGCGGAGAGAAGGCACACGCGATGAGCATCGACGAGGTACATGAGATGCAGCGCGCGTACATCGACGCGGCAGTGCGGGCAAAAGCGGCCGGATACGACGGCGTGCAGCTCCACGCATGCCATGGCTATCTGATCAATCAGTTCGCGTCTCCGGTGGTGAACTTCCGCGAAGATGAATACGGCGGAAGCATCGAAAACCGCGCGCGTTTCGGCGCGGAGATCATTGCGGGAATCCGCGAAGCCTGCGGTCCGGATTTCCTGATCGCGGCCCGCATTTCGGGCTTTGAAGGCTCGGTGGAAGAGTCTGTTCAGACCGGTGAGGCTTACGTGGCAGCCGGCTGCGATTACCTGCAGGTCTCGAACGGCATCGACGATGCGGACCGGATGGAACGCGACGAAACGCTTCCTTACAATGCGGTCTGCGAGCTCGGCGTCCGTTTCCATGAGCATTTCAAGGGCCGTGTGCCGGTCTCCTGCGTAAATTCGATCCTGAGCCCGGAGGAAGCCCGTTACATTATTGAAAACGATCTTTGCGATACCATCGATCTGGGACGCGGTATTCTGGCGGACCCGGCGCTTCCGGATGCTATCCTGACCGGCGCTCCGTATGTGCACTGCTTTGAGTGTAAGAGATGCCAGTACGGCCCGTTTACGCAGCACAAGTGCCCGGCGGAGATGAAAAGGAGGATTGCACATGCTTGACCGAAAGATTTCCGGAGTACCGGATACCCCTGTAAAACCCGTGGACATGATCCTGGACACGGATACCTATAACGAGATCGACGACCAGTTTGCGATCGCGTACATGCTGCATGCGCCGGAAATGCTGAACGTGAAGGCCATCACGGCGGCGCCTTTCTTTAATGATAAGTCCGTTTCTCCTGCCGATGGCATGGAAAAGAGCTACCGGGAGATCCTGAAGCTCCTTGAACTGGACGGACGCGAAGACCTGAAGAGCATCGTTTACCGCGGCGCGGAGGAGTATCTGCCGGATGAAAATACGCCGGTCGTCACGGAAGCTGCAAAGGTCATGGCGGAGATCTCCAAAAACTATACAAAGGAGGAACCGCTTTATATTGCGGCAATCGGCGCGATCACGAATGTGGCGTCGGCACTTCTCCTGGATCCGTCGATGGCCGAACGCGTCGTTGTCATCTTCCTGGGAGGCAATGCTCTTACCGAGCCCGACACCCACGAGTTCAACATGAAGCAGGACGTTGCGGCGGCCCGCGTTGTCTTTGGCTGCGAGGTCCCGCTGGTCCAGCTGCCTTGTGCGGGCGTGGTGGACCACCTTCTGACCACGGAGTGCGAACTGAAGCACTGGCTTGCCGGAAAGAGTCCGCTTGCGGATTATCTCTGCCGGAACACGGTGGAGGAGGCCGATTCCTACGCCAAGGGCCGTCCGTGGAGCCGTGTCATCTGGGATATCACGACCATCGCGTGGCTGCTGAACCAAAGCGGAAAGCTGATGAAGGGCCGCGCCGAGGTCAGTCCGATTCCGGAATACGACCATCATTACGGCTTCGATCCCAGGCGGAAACTGATCCATTATGTATATAAGATCGATCGCGACGCAATCCTCGAGGACCTCTTTTCGCGGCTTCTGAAGTAATGGACATAACAATTGGCCACAATATGTAGAGAAATTTGATATATCAAATACAAGTCCCGCTCAAAAAATTGAAAGTTCCACAAAAAAGTAGCAAAATTAATTAATAATAACTAAAAAATACACAAGAAAAAACTTGACTTATAGGCAAAATCGCAATAAACTGTCAATATCAAAAGAATTGAAATGATATATCATTTTGATTTGTCTTTTCAAGAAAGGGGCGTAACTGGATGAGTAAAGAAAAGACTGCGAAGGCGGCTTCTCCGGTTAAGAAAACAAAGAAAGCCTGGTGGCGCGGTGAAAACTTCCACGGCTATGTCTTCATGATCCCTACACTGATCGGTTTCCCGCTGTTCTGTGCATATCCGATGATCTGGTCTTTATACTGTGCTTTCTGCGATTGGGACGGCATCAACCCGCCGAAGTGGGCCGGCCTTAAGAATTTCAAGTACATTTTAACCTTCGACCCGGTATTCAAGAAATCCCTTCTTGTAACACTGGAGTATGCGATCATCAACGTACCGATCATGCTGATCCTCGGTCTTGCGCTCGCTGTTCTGTTAAATAAGAAGCTGCGCGGTATCAAGATCATCCGTGTTCTGTATTACCTGCCCACCATTCTTCCGGCAGTTGCAACCTTGATCCTGTGGCAGTTTATCTTCAAGTCCGACTTCGGTATTCTGAACCAGGTCATCACGAGCCTGGGCGGCAAGGCGGTCGGCTGGCTGACCGACGAAAAGGTCGTTCTTCTTTCATTAAGTATCATCCGCTGGTGGACAGTCGGTGGTGCGATGATGGTATTCCTGTCCGGCCTACAGTCGGTTCCGGGTGATTTATACGAGGCGGCAATGCTTGACGGTGCCGGTAAGTGGCATCAGTTCCGTCACATTACGATCCCGATGATCACTCCGATCCTCTTCCTGCAGCTGATCACCGGTCTTATCGGCGGTCTGCAGGCCTTCAATGAAGCATCCATCATGACCGGCGGCGGTCCGAACTATGCTTCTCACTTCATCAACTATGACATTTACCAGACTGCATTCGGCGCTTCCAAGTTTGGCCGCGCCTGTGCCGAAGCATGGATCCTGTTCGTCATCATCGCGATTCTGACGATCATCGTATTCAGCAAGTCTGAGACGTATGTTTATTACGAGAATGAGTAAGAGGGGAGGAAGATATGCGTACAGGTAAAAAAGCTCGTGAAGTCAGAAGCCTGATCATCAGATACATCCTGATCTTTATCTTCGGTATTCCGATGGTCCTTCCCGTTCTGTGGATGCTCAGCACTGCATTAAAGGACAATGCGGCGATCTTCGTTATTCCGCCGCAGTGGATCCCGAAGGTCTTCCATTGGGAGAACTTCGCAGAGGCTGTCAGACAGTCCAAGTATTTATCAAGATTCGGTAATACGCTGTTCATCGCAGTCCTTTGTATTATCGGTTCTGTTATTTCCAACTTCATGGTTGGTTATGCACTTGCCCGTTTCAAATTCAAGGGCAGAAAAGCATGGTTCTACATGATCATCGGATCAATGATGATTCCGGGTATGACCACCGTAATGCCGGTATTCCGTTTCTGGGTTGCCATGGGCTGTTACGGCACCTGGCTTCCGCTCATTCTTCCGGCATGGCTGGCAGGTCCGTTCAACACCTTCCTCTGCAAGCAGTTCCTGAGTACGATCCCGAGATCTTACGATGAAGCCGCAAAGATCGACGGTGCGACCTACTTCCAGATCCTCGGCCGTGTTATTATGCCGCTTTCCAAGCCGTTGATCGCCTACATGGCAATCGCTACTTTCCAGGGCACCTGGAATGACTACATGGGTCCGTTACTCTACGTCATCTCCAAGCAGGAAAAGTGGACACTGGCACTTGGTATTGCACGTTTAGGCTCCGGTACTTACGGTATTGAATGGAACATCTACATGGCAGCGGATATTCTTTACTTCCTGCCCATCCTGATTCTGTTCTTCTGTTTCCAGGACTACTTCATGGAAGGTCTTGGTTCAATGACCGCATCCGGCGTCAAGTAATTCATTTTGATGTTTACCGGGAGATCCGGTTTACATAATAACTTTCATACCTTAAAAGGAGGGTACCATGAAAAAAGTTTTAGCATGTCTTATGGCAGCTGCTATGGTAGTTTCTCTTGCTGCTTGCGGAAGCAAGGGCGGTGATACGACTACTACCACCAAGGCTGCAGAGACCACCAAGGCTGCAGAGACCACCAAGGCAGAAGAAACTTCTGATGATGTTCTTACTCTGTACGTTGCAACTTGGGAAAGCGCAACCATGAACGAGGCTATTCAGAAGGCTTGTGACGAGATCTTCTCCGTTGAGCATCCGAATATCAAGGTCAAGGTTCTTGATTCTTCTTTCTCTGATTACGGCACTCAGATCGTTTCTATGATCCAGGCTGGCGATGATCTTGACATCATGCAGCAGGGTCATGACGGTGGTCTGTCTCTGTACAGCAAGGGCCTGTCCTACAACTGGGCTGACTATGTTGCTGCAAATCCGGACTACGTAGCTGGCTTCTACAAGGGCGCTATGGACGGTTGGACCTACAATGATGTTGTTTACGGTCTTCCGGGTCTTGCTAACGTTTACGGCGTATTCTACAACAAGGACGTTCTGGATGAAATGGGCATCGCTTACCCGACCACCGATTGGACTTGGGATGATTTCTTCGCTATGATCACCGCTGTTTCCGAGAAGACCGGTACCTATGGTATCTACGGCTTCCCGACCGATATCTACGGCCTTAGCCAGATCTCCGTTTCTAACGGCGGTTCTAAGTTCGTTGACAGAATCGTATCTCCGGAAGGCATCACCGTTGATGATGAACTTGTTAAGACCTGCGAAATGATCCACGGCTACATCGCTGATGGCGTTCTCCCGGGCAGAACCTATGATGGCTCTGACAACCAGTCCAACTTCGAATCCGGCAACACCGCTCTTCTGTGGTACGGCCAGTGGGAAATCAACTCCCTCATCAACAACTGCCCGGATATGAACTGGGGCTATGCTCCGTGCCCGGCAGGTACTCAGGGTACTGCTAACCTGTACGACTTCGTTGGTTGGTCTGCAAACAAGGCCAGAACCGAAGAGCATCCGGACGAGACTTGGGAACTCATGAAGTTCTTAGCTTCTACCGCTTACGAAACTGTTCTTGAAGTTAGCCCGGTTGCAGCTTGTGCACACGAGGAATCTTCTCAGGTATTCTTTGACACCGTTTCTAACGCTGGTCATGCAGATGCTGCAGACGCAGTTACGACCATGATGGCTTCCGACAATAAGGTTGCTTGCCGTTTCGTAGCTCCGTGGAAGGATGACGCTGATAAGCTTTGGAACACCGATTACAACAACCTCATCGACAACGGTGGCGATTACGCTGCAGTTCTTGGTAAGCTTGTTGAAACTCTGAATGGCTTCATCGCATCTGAGAACTAATCTCAAATTTTATGGCTTTTAAGCCATAGCAATCAGCCCGCATTGCTGTTGGCATTAACCAAGGCAATGCGGGCTGTATTTATAATACGGCAGCTTTGAAAGGGCCTTTCAGAGTCACCGTATTACAAATACAGCCTAAAGAGGAGACAAAAAATGAATACGATGACGTCTGAGTACAGAGACCGTCTGCGTCACTGGCTCCGTGTATTAAAGGATGACCTTTATACTCCGCTTGGAGAGATTCCTTTTGAAGCGGCAAGAACCATGGATGAGCTGTCCTATGAAGATGCTGCCAACCTGGATTATACCAAGGTCGGTCCCGGCTTTACCTGGGGCAATACCTGGGAGTATTGCTGGTTTAGAGGCGAGATCACGCTTCCGGAAGCGGCGCAGGGCGAGCGCATCTGCCTGGATCTTCAGCCGGGTGGTGAGAGCACGCTGTTCGTTGACGATATTTCTTTCGGTACGTACCGTGCTTCCTGGGTAAAATACCCGCTGCAGTACATTGAAGACAACTTTATTACGACCTCCGCAGAAGCGGGCCGCACCTACAAGATCGTTATGGAGACCTATGCCGGACACTATTATCCGGAAGCTCCGTCCGGCGGTTGTGCAACCGGTCCGGTACTCCCGGGCTCTTACGAAGAGCCGGTTCCGGACAATGACGCCCGCACGCTTGGAAACTGCACCTTCGGTATCTGGAATGAGGCCGCTTATCAGCTCTTAATGGATGCGGAATGCCTGAGCAGCCTGTATCAGAGTCTGGATCCGAATTCTCTTCGTGCCGCAAAGGTTGCGGAAGCATTGGAAAAGTTCACTCTGATCTGTGATTTTGAGCAGGATCGTGAAGGCCGTATTGCATCGTACATTGCCGCAAGAGAGGCCCTCCGTCCGGCAATGGAAGCAGAGAACGGCTCCTCTGCGCCTGAATTCTATGCAATCGGTAATGCGCATCTGGACCTTGCCTGGCTGTGGCCGATGGCGGAGACCTACAGAAAGACCTCCCGTACCTTTGCAGCGCAGCTCCGTCTTCTGAAGGAGTACCCGGAATACAAGTATCTTCAGAGCCAGCCGGCTGCTTACGATATGTGCAAGCAGTACTATCCGGAGCTTTTCGAGCGCATTAAAGAAGCCATTAAGGAAGGCCGGTGGATCGCTGAAGGCGCAATGTGGGTCGAACCCGATACCAACATGGCCGGCGGCGAGGCGCTTGTCCGTCAGCTGTTGTACGGCATGAAATACTACGAGGAAGAGCTTGGTGTTAAGAGCCAGGTCCTTTGGCTCCCGGACACCTTCGGTTATGCAGGCGCACTGCCGCAGATCCTGAAGAAATGCGGTGTTAAGTACCTCGTTACACAGAAGATCTTCTGGTCCTACAATGAAGGTGAGCGTTTCCCGTATCACTATTTCACCTGGGAAGGCGTTGACGGCTCCAGGGTCACCGCATTCCTTCCGACCAGCTATACCTATCAGACCGATCCCGCGTCAATGAACGAAGTCTGGAACAACCGCACGCAGGCCCGTGACCTGGATGCATTCATGATCCCCTTCGGCTACGGAGACGGCGGCGGCGGCCCGGCAAGAGACCACATTGAACATCTGATCCGCGAGAAGAATCTGGAAGGCGCGCCGAAGGTCACCATGATGGGCCCGGTAGAGATGTTCGAAAAGATGGAAGAGAAGGGCGGTCCGGCCAATACCTATTCCGGCGAGCTTTACTTTGACGCTCATCGCGGTACCTACACCTCTCAGGCCATCATCAAGAAGAACAACCGTAAGGCTGAGCTTGCGCTCCGTGACATGGAGATCTGGGGAACCGCAGCGGAAAAGAACGGCACGTCTTATGACCTGAACGAGAATGAGACGCTTTGGAAAGAGCTTCTTCTCCATCAGTTCCATGATATTCTGCCGGGCTCCGGTATTGAGCGTATCTACAAGGAAGCCGATGCCCGCGTCAAGGCAGTCATCGCATCCGCAAAGGACGGCGCGGCAAAATACGCCGCAGCGGTTACCGACGGTGCGGAAGGCGTTACGGTCTTCAATTCCCTGTCCTTTGAGAGAACAGGTCTTGTTGTCCTTCCGGATGCTTACAGGAACGGCGCTGTCACCAAGGATGGCCGGGAAGTTATGACCGAAGCGATCGACGGTCAGATCGTGGCTCTTGTCACTGTTCCGTCCGTTGGTGCGGTCACCCTTCTTCCTGCGGAAACCAAGGCAGAGGACGGCGCAAAGATCACCGTTACCGACGACGGTTTTATCCTGGAGAATAGTGTTCTCGTTGCAAAACTCAATAAGAATGCGGAGGTCGTCAGCTACATCCTGAAGGAATCCGGTCGCGAATTCGCGGCAGAGCCGATGAACCGTTTCCATCTTTACAAGGACGTTCCGAGACTCTTCGATGCATGGGACATTGATTCCCACTACATCAAGCAGGAGCTTCCGGGCGCGCAGAATATTCAGGTAGAAGTCAAGAAGGCTTCCGGCCTGGAAGTGGCTTTGAAGGTCACCGGCACCATTTCCGAATCCACTTTCGAGCAGGAGATCACGCTTGCCAAGGACGCAAAGCGCATCGAATTCCGCACGACCGTGGATTGGAAGGAACTGCATCGCCTGTTAAAGGTCAGCTTCCCGGTCACCGTTTATGCGAACAGCGCGATCAACGAAATGCAGTTCGGTTATGTTGAACGCCCCAACAAGCGCTCCAGACAGTATGACAAGGACCGCTTCGAGGTCTGCAACCATCGCTATTCCGCACTCGTTGACGGCAGCCACGGTGCAGCCATTCTGAACGACTGCAAGTACGGCATCAGCGTTAACGATAATGCACTTGAACTGACACTTCTTCGTGCGGCATCCTGCCCGGAAATGCGCGCAGACAACCGCATCCATGAGTTCACCTATGCATTTACCGCTTTCGACGGCACTTTTGCCGATAGCGATGTTGTCGCTCAGGGTATGGACCTGAACGTCCCGATGACGACCGCACAGGGTACAGTCGATACCTTCAGTCTTGTGGGCATCGATAAGAAGAACATCGTGATGGAAGCAATGAAGCCGGCCGAGGACGGCAGCGGCGATGTGATCATCCGCCTCTACGAGTCCAAGAAAGCCGCTGTTCGCGCGAGTATCACCACCGCATTTACCGGTAAGGCCTGGATCTGCGATATGCGTGAGAACAAGGAACAGGAAATCGATAACAGGGACGGCGTTCTGACGCTCGATTTCGGTGCATTTGAGATCCTGACCATCCGTATTGCAAAGTAAATCAATCATAGACCGGCGTGATCCTTCACGCCGGCCGCAAGAATAAAACGTAAGGCAATAGTGAAATGAATCATTATCAAAGGCAACATCAAATGAATAATGAGGTTCTGTACAAAAAGATCCTGGACGACCTTTTGGAAGGCATCCGCTCCGGGAAATTCCCGGTCGGCAGCCGTCTTCCGTCCGAGATGGAGCTCGCGGAACAGTACAATGTCAGCCGTATCACCAGTAAAAAGGCAGTCGAGATCCTGGCGGATCGTGGTTACGTTATGAGAAAACCCGGCCGCGGTACGTTTGTCATTCAGAGCGACGCATCGAAAAATGAAGCAGAAAACGAGATCGTGCCGGAGGAGACCGATACCCCGAAAAATACCAGCGGGATGATCACCATCGGCGTGATCATGGACAACTTTGATTCCTCCTTCGGCCAGGATGTCGTCAAAGGACTGGAATACGAGTGCCGCCGCCGCGGAATGCTGATGATGCTTCGTCTGACGTATGGTTCCGTCGAGGTGGAAAAGGAAGCCATGCAGGATATGCGGGCCGCCGGAGTCAGTGGACTGATCCTGATGTGCGCGCAGGGTGAGGTGTACAACACCGACATCCTGAAGCTGTACCTGGAGAAGTTCCCGGTCATTTTGATCGACCGCGGACTGAAGGGCGTCCCGATTCCGACCGTTTGCACCGACAACTATGCCGCAAGCCGCGAAATGACAAGTATTTTGGTAAAGAACGGCCATCGCAAGATCGGTTTCATTTCACACTCTTACCTGACAACATCCACCATTTCGGACCGTTTTGAAGGCTTCTGCAATGCGCTGAATGAACTGAATGTCCCGCTGGATGAATCCCTGCTCAGCCTGAACATGGATGCATTCCTGCCGGAGGATACGGACACCGAGGTCGATACCGAACCGTACCGCGAGCTTTTATGCGGCTACGTGGATGGTCATCCGGAGGTCACGGCTTACTTCACGGTCGAGCATAAGATCGCTTCGCTTCTCTATCAGGTGCTGAAGGAAAAGGGCCTGTCAAGCGAGAAAACACTGGCTTGTTTTGACGGCGACATCGATATGGAGGATATAACCAAGCTGATGTATGTTCAGCAGGATCAGTACCGCATGGGCGTTTCCGCAATGCGTTTAATGGCACACAAATTAAGAGGCGAGCAGCTGCCGACCCGTGAAACGGTTCCGTACACGCTGTATCAGCCCGGAGATAATGAGTAAGGAGGGTCCGGAGCACTTATCCGGAGAGAACGTATGAGAAGAATTGGTGCACTGGAAGCCGGCGGCACAAAGATGGTCCTGGCTGTTATCAATGAAAACGGTGAGGTCCTGGACAGACAGTCCATTCCGACCCTTACCCCGGATGTAACGATGCCGCTGATCACGGACTACTTTAAGAACCAGCAGGTCGAAGCAGTCGGCGTGGCTTGCTTCGGTCCGGTCGATGTTAAGAAGGATTCTCCGACCTATGGTCATATTCTGATGACTCCGAAGCTTGCATGGCGCGGATACGACATCATCGGCTATATGGAAAACGAACTGCATGTACCGCTTTATCTGGACACCGACGTTAACGGCTCCGCCATCGGCGAAAGCAAGTGGGGCGCTGCAAAGGACGTGGATTCCTGCGTTTATATCACGATCGGTACCGGCATCGGCATCGGCGTGATCGTTGACGGAAAGCCGCTTCACGGCGCGCTTCATCCGGAAGGCGGTCATATTCTGATGCGTCAGAAGGCAGGCGATACTTATAAGGGCAAATGCCCGTCACACGGAACCTGCTTTGAAGGCATGGCGGCCGGCCCGGCGCTGGAAGAGCATTGGGGCAAGCCGGCGCGCGAGCTCGCTGAGATGGACGAGGTCTGGGAGACCGAGTCTTATTACATTGCGCAGGCGATCATGACCTACATTCTGGTACTGTCTCCGAAGAAGATCATTCTGGGCGGCGGTGTTATGAAGCAGACGCAGCTTTTCCCGCTGATCCGTGCAAAGGTCAAGGAAATGCTGAACGGTTACATCAGCATTCCGGAGATCGATGACATCGACAATTACATCGTGGCACCGGGTCTGATCGACGACCAGGGCATCCTGGGCTGTGCGGCAATGGTTCTGGACGGAGAAAAATAACCGCTCCATCGCCCGAAACCGTATGGGAAACCGCAGGGATTTGAATTTAAACGCTTGCAACTTACATAACGATCGACATAAGCAGGCGATGAAAAGGAGATAAAATGAAGACGTATCTGTTCTGTAATGCACATCTGGATCCGGTTTGGCTCTGGCAGTGGGAGTCCGGTATGTGCGAAGCCATTTCCACCTTCCGTCAGGCATCAAAGTTTGTGGATGAGTTTCCGGATTTTGTGTTCAATCACAATGAAGCTCTTCTGTATAACTGGATCGAGGAGCATGAGCCGGCGCTGTTTGAAAAGATTCAGCGTCAGGTAAAGGAAGGACGTTGGGAGATCATCGGCGGCTGGTGGCTGCAGCCCGATGTCAATATGCCGGCAGGTGAGAGCATCGTCCGTCAGATCCTGCGTGGCCGTCTGTACTTCTGGGACAAGTTCGAGAAGGCACCGGCTACAGCGGTCAACTTTGACTCCTTCGGCCATGCTCAGGGCCTTGTTCAGGTTCTGGAGCAGTGCGGCTATAAGAATTATGTCAACATCCGTCCGGGTGCAAAGAACTATGATTTCCCGGATGAGGACTTCCTCTGGAAGGGTATGGACGGCAAGTCTGAGATCAAGGTCCATCGTTCCGACCGCGGATACAACTCCATTTACGGTAAACTGCCGGAGATCATTCCCGAGTGGCAGAAGGATTACGAGGGCAAGGATAAAGCTCTGTTCTTCTGGGGCGTCGGTAACCATGGCGGCGGCCCGTCCAGAATCGACTTAAACTACATCAAGGAACAGCAGGAGAAGGGCGAAGATCTGTATCACTGCAAGCCGGATGAGTGGTTTGATGAGATCAATAAAGAGGATCTGCATGTTGTGGATCGTGGCCTGAATCCGTTAATGGAAGGCTGCTATACCTCCATCATCCGTATCAAGCAGCAGCATCGCCGTCTGGAAAATGACCTGGTCATGGTCGAGAAGATGGCGGCTCATGCAAAGATCGCCGGCCTCTCGACCTATGAGACCGAAAAGATCAACGACGCTTGGCAGGATCTGATGTTTGCCGAATTCCATGATTCGCTGCCGGGCTCCTGCATCCAGAAGGTCGAGGACGATGTTCTCCGCCAGCTGGATCACGGTCTGGAGATCATGAACAAGTTAAAATCCAAGTACTTCCTCGCGCTGTGTTCCGGTCAGGAACCCACCGATCCGAAGTGCTCTCCGGTCATCGTCTATAACCCGCATCCGTTCCCGTATACGCAGCCCATCGACCTTGAGATCGTTATGCCGCTTCAGCTGTGGCACACCGATTTCTCCAATCCGGTGGTCTATCGGAACGGCGAGAAGATCCCCTGCCAGTCCGCAAAGGAATCTTCAAACTTCTATATGGACTGGATCAAGCGCGTGGTCTTCCAGACGGAGATCCCGGCCGGTTCCGTTGCACGCTTCGATGTCGCATACGATGTCATCGAAAAGCGTCCCGAACCCACGCTTACCTCAGATAAGGGCTTCTTTACCATCGAGACCGCAAAGGGTCATGTCATTGTCAACGAGCGCACCGGTCTGGTGGACAGCTACGTTGTGGATGGCAAGGAATATGTCAAGCCGGGCGCATTTGCCGTTGAGGTTTACAATGACGCTTTCAGCCCGTGGGACGGTAACCCGATCCATCAGCCGCGTAATCCGGAAGGCCGCTTCCACCTGATGACCATGGGTGAAGCTACCGATTTCACCGGTATCAAGGGTGGCATCGTGAAGCCGGTCCGCGTGACCGATGAAGGCGAAGTCAATACTATCATCGAAGCCGATATGGTTTACGGCAATTCCCGCCTCGTCATGCAGTACATCGTCGAAAGGGCGACCGGTGTGCTCGAGGTTGCGGTCAAGGTCCATTACGCAGAAAGCGAAAAGCGCCTGAAACTGCATGTTCCGACCACTCTTCCGGAAGCGGAATGGGTCGGTCAGACCATGTTTGGCCGCGAAAAGCTGCTGCATTCCTACGGCGATACCGTCCGCCAGTACTGGGAAGCGCTTTCACAGGATGGCAATTCTTTAGTAGTACTGAACAACGGTACCTACGGTTCTTACAACTATGACGGTAACCTGGAACTGACGATGGTACGTTCCGCAGGCTACGGCGCGGGCACCTTTGTATGGGGCGAGCCGTTCCATGATCCGATGTACCAGCAGAGAATGGACCAGGGCGAGCGCAACTTCAAGTTCCGCCTGATGGCCGGTAAGACCGAGGATATGCTTCTGAACGCAGACCGTGAGGCTGCACAGTTCAATCAGAACGCATACGCGCAGTCCTTCTGCCCGTCCGGTGACGGTGAGAAGCCCAAGGCTCTCATCTCCATCGACAAGGCAAATGTTTCCTTAAGCTGCCTCAAGGAGAGCGAGCGCGAGGAGGGTGTTTACATCCTGCGTGTATTTGAAGCACAGGGTGCGGAGAGCACTGAATTTACCGCAACGCTTCCTGTCCTTGGCCTGGAGCTCAAGGATACGCTGAACAAGTTTGAGATCAAGACCTACAAGATCAAAGACGGTGAGATCAGCGTGACGGATATGCTGGAAGGCGCGGTTCCGATCAATAAGTAATACTACACAGCCTCCCGCCGGAGCGTGCTTCTCGGTTGTAGAACGCGGAAATGCGTGCTATAATGCGGAGAGAGGATGCCTCGCCGGGAGGCTGTTTACAACGTAAGACAGGGAAGAAAGGAGCAGAAATTGCTCGATCGAATTTTTAATTATGAAAACCCGATATACCGGTTCCTGGGAAAGATCGTCGATGCCATCGTCCTCAATCTGATCTACATGGTGTGCTGTATTCCGGTCATTACCATCGGACCGGCAACGACGGCGCTTTATTACGCGCTGATGCGCGATGTCATGGATGAGGATCCGCATTATGTGCGGGCATACTTCCGTTCCTTTAAGCTGAATTTCAAGCAGGGCCTGCTTCTGGGGCTGATCGTTCTCGGAGTCGGCGCCTCCTTCGGTGCAGCCGCGTATGCATACAACTACATCGATAGCTCGCAGAATTTCTGGAACATCATGAAAGGTGCGTCCATCATTTCATTCCTGGTCTACCTGTTTATCCTGCAGTATGTGTTTGCGATCCTTGCAAACTTCCATACGACGATTTCCAAGGCGATCCAGGGTGCTTTCTACCTGTCGATCAAAAACTTCGGATATACGCTTCTCATGATCCTGTTCATGGCGATTCCTTTCGGCCTTCTGGTCTATGACTTTTTCAATTTCCTGCCGGTCATGCTGCTTGGTGTGGGTTGTGTGGTCTATCTGGATTCGTATTTCCTGAACAAGATCCTGAAGCCCTGGTTTGATGAAGCTAAGGGCGATGAAGATGATGATCCGGATGCATGGGTAATGCCGGAAGCGGATGAGATTCCGGAAAGTCTGATCATTCCTGCGGACGATAGCCGACCGCCGGAGAGCGAAGAGATCGAGGAGTGAAATACCGAAGGGGAATATTCAGGAGAAATTTCCGGTGGAATATCCCGGAAGTAAATAATAATACAAATCGTAAGACAGCCGTGTCCGACCTGTGGGTCGGGCACGGCTTTGCATTTTCCGGCCTTTGAGCGGGGGATTCCGTAAATTCTTAAGTAGTGTGAAAGCCCGTGAAGCTGTGAACTTCAGTGAGTTTCGTGAAAATTCTATGAATCCCCGTATTGCGGTGGTATAATTAAATTTTAACAAAAACAAGGAAAGGCCGTCCCGTATGAGCTTTATTGAATTTAAAAATGTCCGAAAAGTATATAAGACCGGTGAGATCGAAACGGTAGCACTCGATAAGATCGATTTTACGATCGAACGAGGAGAGTTTGTGATCATTGCCGGTCAGTCCGGTGCAGGTAAATCCACGATTCTGAATATTCTGGGCGGTATGGACGCTCCGACCTCCGGTGAGATCATAGTAGACGGGGCGCGCATTTCGGATTACAATCCGCGGCAGCTCACGACCTACAGACGGTTCGACATCGGGTTCGTATTCCAGTTCTATAATCTGGTCCAAAATCTGACGGTGACGGAAAATGTGGAGCTTGCGACGGAGATCTGCAAGGATCCGCTGGACGTGGATACGGTCATTGAACAGGTGGGGCTGTCCGAGCGGCGGCAGAATTTCCCGTCACAGCTTTCCGGTGGTGAGCAGCAGCGCGTGGCCATTGCCCGTGCGCTTGCCAAGAATCCCAAGCTGCTTCTTTGCGACGAGCCGACCGGTGCATTGGATTACCAGACCGGCAAGCAGATCCTGAAGCTTCTGCAGGACACCTGCCGCAAGGAAAAGATGACGGTCATTATCATTACGCACAATCTGGCGCTGTGCCCGATGGGGGATAAGGTCATCCGTGTAAAGAGCGGTCTGGTGCGGGATATTACGGTCAATGAGACGCCGGTTCCGGTAGAAAGCATCGAGTGGTGACGGTATGAAAAAGAAAAACAGGGACCTGATCCGCGAGGTGAAGAAGTCCTTTGGCCGGTTTATGGCGATCCTTTCGATCGTACTGATCGGTGTGGCCTTTTTTGCCGGCGTGTGCGCGTCGCCGCATAACATGCGGGCGACGGCGGATAAGTATTTTGATGATAATAAACTATGCGATATTCGGCTCGTTTCATCGATCGGTTTTACGGACGATGATTTAGACGCAATTTGTGCGGAAAACGATTTAAAGGGCGTTTTTGGCGCTTATAAGATGGATGTGCTGGTGCGCCGCGATGAGAACGAAAATCAGGCGGTAGCGGCGCTGGCATCGATCCCGGAGGACCTGACGGACGGGAATGAAAATTATCTGAACCGGTTCCGGATCTACGACGGCCGTCTTCCGGAAAAGGAGGACGAGTGTGTGGTTCGCGTGACTACTGCGCGGAGCCAGCCGCTTAAGGTGGGTGATGTCCTCACGCTGTCCTCGGGAACATCGGACCCGCTTTCGGACAGCCTCACGATCACGGAGATGACCGTCGTCGGCATTGTTTACGTCCCGACCAGCATTTCCTTCGGCCTGGGCTCCACAAGCATCGGAAACGGCAGCGTGTCGTATCTGATGTGGCTTCCCGAATCTGCGTTCAAGTCCGATTATTACACGAACGTGTACGTCACGGTCGATGGTGCCTCCGACCTCGACACCTTCTCCGATGCCTATTTTGAAAAAGTGGCACCGGTCGTTGAGGCCATGGAGCGGCTCGGCGCGGAGCGAATCGCGGCAAGGACCGATGAGATCCGGACCGAGGTCACGGACACGGTCGTCGAGGAGGTCACCAGGGAAGTGACGGAGCAGGTGACGGAGGAAGTGGAAAAGGCCGTGAAGGAGGGCATCGAGGAAACGGTGCTCACAGAGGTCGAGGATGCCGTAAAAGAAGGCATTGAGGATGCGGTGCGCGAAGAAGTCGAGAAGGCGGTGCGCGAGGGCATCGAAGAGGCGGTGCAGACCGCTGTTCGTTCCGCGGTGCGCGAAGGCATCGAAAGCGCAACGTTGACTGCGGTACAGAGCGCGGTGAAGGAGGGCATCGAAACGGCAACGATGGCCGCGGTGAGGACCGAAGTGCAAAGGGGCATTGAAAGCTCCGTTCTGGCGGCGGTTCAGGCCGGTGTTCGATCGCAGCTGGAGACGGAGACACGCGAGGCGGTGATTGAAAATGTAAAGGCGGCCATTGCAGCAAGCGTCCGAGCGGAAGTGACGGCACAGGTCACGGCAGCGGTCGAGGCTGACCCGATGTCCGCATATCTTACCGAAGAACAGAAGGCCGCATTGATTTCTCAGCAGGTGGAGGCGGCTTACCACGCAGCATACATAGCTGCGGAAAGTCAGTACCTGGATGCGCAGGTGGAAGCGGCGTACCCGTCCGCATTGGAAACTGCGATGAGCACGTATTACGATGCAGCGGTGGAATCGGCTTATCCGGCAGCGCTTGAGTCTGCGATGACGGCAAATTTCGAAACGACCGTAAACGAGCAGTACCCGGCAGCGCTGGAGACGGCGATGGCGGAAAATTACGAAAAGACGGTCGCGGAGCAGTATCCGGCGGCGCTTGAAAAGGCGCTTTCCGAGAATCTTGAAAAGACTGTAAAAGAGCAGTATCCGGCGGCGCTGGAGACGGCGATGGAGGAGA
>DCHF01000051.1:90479-145963 GCA_002315555.1 Lachnospiraceae bacterium UBA1759
AAGACCGTTGCGGAAGAGTATCCGGACGCGTTGAAAACGGCGATGGAGGAGAACTACCGGAAGACAGTCGATGAAAAGACGGAAGAGGAGATCGATAAGATACTGCAGGATACTATCGATGAAGTGACGGAAGAAAAGCTTTCGGAGGTGCTGGACGGCGCAGACAAGTGGAAATGGTATGTGCTGGACCGGAATTCACAGGAATCCTACGTGCAGTATCGCGATGCCGCAGACCAGATGACCAAGATCGCGGCCATCTTCCCGGTATTCTTCCTGTTCGTTGCGGCACTGGTCTGCTTCACGACGATGACCCGCATGGTCGCAGAGCAGCGGCAGCTGATCGGCACGTATAAGGCGCTCGGATACGGTAAACGGGCGATCGCCTCGCGCTATATCCTGTACGCGCTTGCCGCCTCGCTCATCGGCGGCGTGACGGGCTGTATCATCGGTCTGCAGGTCTTCCCGCTTGTGATCTTCAACTCCTGGGGCATTGCCTACCAGATGCCGGCGATGATCCATGCCAATAATTACCGGCTCTGCCTGATCTCCGTTGGCGGCATCACGGCGGTCGTCGTTCTGGCGGCCTTCCTGGCGTGCCTGTCCGCCCTCCGCGAGGTTCCGGCGGAACTGATGCGCCCGAAGGCGCCCAAGATCGGCCGGAAGGTTTTACTGGAACGCATTCCCTTCCTCTGGAAGCGGATCTCCTTTGCCCGTAAAGTGACGATCCGCAACATTTTCCGTTACAAAAAGCGTTTCTTCATGACGCTCGTCGGCGTGGCGGGCTGCACCGGACTTCTGGTGACCGGCTTCGGTATTTCCGACAGCATCAGCGGCCTTGTGACCACGCAGTTCAGCGAGATCTTCCGCTATGACGCGACGATCACGCTGTCAGGAGATGCCTCGGATGAAGCGCTGGAAGCGACCCACGAGTGGGTCGGCAGTCAGCCGGAATTCACGGATACGTTGTTTGTATCAAGCTCGTCCGGAAATTCAAATACGGTGCTCGAGGCGACATCGGACCGCGAGGATATCGCAACGACGATCATCGTCACCGATGAACCCGTGAAGTTTGAGGAATTCATCGACCTGAGGAAGGTATCCCGCGGTCAGGAAACGATCGATCTTCCCGCGGACGGCGTGGCCATGTCTCAGCGGACGGCGGAAATGCTCGAATTGAAAGAGGGTGATACCTATTTCCTGGAGAACCGCGACGGTATCCGGAAGGAGGCCCGTGTCGGCGCGATCGTCGAGTTTTATGTAGGCCATTATGTCTACATGACCGCGTCGTATTATGAGCAGATATTTGGTGAAAAAGCACCGGAGAACATGGTGCTTGCGATCACGACCGATGATATCACGCAGGACGAGCAGGACAAGGTCGGCGAGCTCCTGATGGAATCGGAGGAAATCACCGGTGTCAGCTTCTTCTCCGTCAGCGTGAAGACCATTAATTCGATGATCAGCGCCCTCCGCATCATTACGATCGTACTGATCATTTCCTCGGGCCTTCTGGCCTTCGTGGTCCTTTACAACCTGTCGAATGTCAATATTTCCGAGCGTTTGCGCGAGATCGCGACCATCAAGGTCCTGGGCTTTTATGACCCGGAGGTCAATGCGTATGTCTACCGTGAGACGATCGCCATCACGGTCATCGGTGCGCTTGTCGGCGTTCCGGTCGGCATCGCGATCCACCACATGATCATGGGCACGGTCTCGATGGATGCGGTGACCTTCGGTAACTACATCGCCCCGGTGAGCTACCTTTACAGCGTGCTTCTCACCGTGGTATTTGCGCTGATCGTGTCGATCTTCATCAACATGAAGCTGAAGAAGATCCCGATGGTGGAATCACTGAAGAGCGTGGAGTAAATCGAAGGGTATAAAACGAAAGACATTTTTGCATGCGGCTCTGCGTTTTTTCGCAAACTCGCCTTTTACTGCAGACCCCTTCTCTTTTTTCTTCGCACACGATTGATATGTCGCTCGAATTCGCCACTGTTTATGAACTCGGCCAGGACATACTGGTCAAAGGCCGGTACGGTGCAGGAGTAGAAGCCGAGGCGCTCTTCAAAGACCGGGATCAGCCGTTCCGGCAGGACCAGATAACTGATACGGGTGGCCGGGGAGATGGTCTTGGTAAAGGAATTCAGATAGAGGACATGGCCGCCCGGCGAAAGGGAAAAGACGGTTTCTTCGGGCTTTTTGGACGGGGTGAATTCCGACTCGAAATCGTCCTCGATGATGAATCCGTTTTTAGATTCCGCCCAGCGGATGTATTCGCGACGCTTGGAGGCGCTGGTGCTGATGCCGCTCGGGAAGCTGCGGTAGGGGGTGATGTGGAGAACATCGGCCGGGCTCTCAGAAAGCGCGCGGGAACGGATGCCGTTGTCGGAAAGCGGAAGAAGATCCAGGGGGACGTTGTGCGCGCGGTAGACCTGCTCGATCTTTTCATACGAGGGGGACTCGATGCCAAAGGTCTTTTCGGTACCGAACAGCTGCACCAGAAGGCCGTAGAAGTATTCGGAACCCGCGCCGATGTAGATCTGCTCTGCCCGGACCTTCAGTCCGCGACTGCGCCCCAGATAATCGGCGATGGCCTTCCGGAGGACCGGCGCGCCGCCGTGCGGCACGCGTTCCAGCAAACGGTCACCGTAATCGGTAATGATGCGGCGCATGATCTTGAAATAGCCGGAGGTCGGGAAATCGGCCGGCACGGAAGAATGGACACCGTGGGTGGAGGCGTAAGACACGGTGGCCGAAACATCAACCACTCCCTGCGCGCTCGTCTGCATGAAATCCTCTTCCTTGAAAATGACAAAGCTTCCGCTTCGTTCGCGTGACTCCAGATAGCCTTCCTCAAAGAGCAGGGCGAGAGCATGCTCCACGGTGATCAGACTGACACCGTAACGGTCACTGATCACCCGCTTAGACAGAAAGCGGCTGTTATAGGGATAGATCCCGTCCGTGATGGCCTTTTTCAGGATCTCGTAAAGCTGAATGTAGATCGGCCGTGCGGCGTCAAAAAAGTCATTCTTTTCCATCTGGTCTTATAAAATACTCCATTTCTGATACTTTTAATAATACCAAAATACGCTATACTGACTTAAAAATCAAGCAGATCATTTAAAAAGATCGGTCCTGGAGTTTTAGGAGGTAATTATGGAAAACACAAAGAAAAACAAAATCGGTAATCTTATTGGCGGAGGTGCTCTTAGCGTGCTTGGTGTGATCGCTATGATCCTGACCCGCGGAGGAGCCGTTGCCGAAGAAGCGACGAACGGCGCTAAGGCTTTATATTCCGTCAGCATCGTACTGGTCATCATTGGCGTGATCCTTTTAGTGACCGCAGTTCTTCCGCCGCAGAAAAAGATCGATGCCAAGACCCTTTCCGCAGCGGCGATCATGGCAGCCCTTTGCTACGTAGGCTTTGCGTTCTTCAAGATCGATATCCCGGTTCCGGGTTCTGCGGAAAAGACCGCTTTCCACCTCGGCAATGTATTCTGTGTACTGGCAGCGCTGTTCATCGGCGGTCTGTGGGGCGGCCTGGCCGGCGCGGTCGGTATGACTATCGGCGATCTTCTGACCGGTTACATCACATCCGCACCGAAGACGTTTTTACTCAAGCTCTGCATCGGCCTGATCACCGGCCTTGTTGCTCATAAGGTGCTGCACATCGACCGTGAAAAGAATAAAGCAAAACTGACCTGGAAGACTGTAGTTTCCGCAGCAGCCGGCATGGCATTCAATGTCATTGCGGACCCGATCGTCGGCTATTTCTACAAGCGCTACCTGTTCGGCCTTTCTCAGGATTTTGCGAAGGCACTTGCAAAGGTCTCCGCAGTAACGACGTTAGTCAATGCGATCGTCGCCGTTGTTGTCGCAACGATCTTCTATCTGGCCCTGAGACCGGCGCTTCGTAAGATCGGCTTCCTCAGCAGCGTAAAGGAGGCGGAGTGAGTTCGAGCATTACGCAGCTCATACAGGAGGTTATACAGGCACGGAGCCTGCAGGAAGTTATGTTAACTGAGAAATAAACAGAAAAAAGCCCATGGAACATCGTTCCATGGGCTTTTTCTTATACATCTAAGCTCACTGCTTGGAAGCACCGAGTAAGTTTGAAATACGAATGACACCGGTCGGGCATCCTGCTACGCAGGTACCGCAGCCGTCACATTTTGCGTAATCGATGACGGCGAGGTTGTTTTCCACGTGAACAGCATCGAACGGGCAGTTCTTTTCGCATTTTTTACAGCCGATGCAGCCCGCTGTACAGGACTTGCGGGTATCCGCACCTTTTGCGGTGCTGGAGCAGTAAACGCCGGCTTTTTCGATGTCATCGACCAAAAGGATAATGCCCTGCGGACAGGTCTTTGCACACAGCCCGCAGCCGATACACTTGGCCGGATCGATCTTTGCAATACCTTTTTCGGAAGCAATCGCGTTCTGCGGACAAACCGCCGCACAGTCCCCGAATCCCAGACAACCGTAGGTGCAGGTTCCGTTTCCGCCGTAGAACAGCTTTGCTGCCTTACAGGTGGAAATACCCTTGTAATCGTGTTTTTTCTTAGTTGCGTCACAGTCGCCGGAGCACTTGACGATCGCCACCTGCTCCACAACGTCTTCCGCTTCCACGCCTAAGACCTCTGCGATCTTTGCGGCAACGGCATCGGCGCCCGGAACACAGAGGTTCGTTTTGGTACCCGGCTCCAGAAGAGCCTTTGCGTAACCGTCACAGCCGGTGTAACCGCAGGCACCGCAGTTGGCGCCCGGCAGGCAGTCACGGATCACGGGGAAACGCTCATCTTCCTTGACGGCCATAACATGAGAAGCGATTGAAAGACCGACACCGCAGATCAGACCGATCGCGGTCACGGCAATGATCGGAATCAGAATTTCCATCATAACGGCACCTCCTTAACCGAACAGCTTCGTGATGATGCCGGCAAATCCGTAGAATGCCAGGGACACAATAGCTGCTGAAATCAGGGTGATCGGGAGACCTTCGAAGCTCTTCGGCGGCTCGGATTCTTCAACGAGGCTGCGTACACCGGAGAACAGGACCATGGCCAGGAAGAAGCCCAGGCCGCATCCGACTGCGGTGAGAAGAGAATCGGCATAGTTGAAACCATCGGCGATGTTGTTCATCGTAACACCGAGAACACCGCAGTTCGTGGTGATCAGCGGGAGATAAACACCGAGGGATTTATGCAGGGACGGAACGTACTTTTTCAGTACGATCTCGACCAGCTGTACCAGCGCTGCGATGACCAGAATGAAGACGATGGTCTCCATGTAGGTGAAATCGATGCGGCCGGCCAGAAGCAGGTGATAAATGGGCCAGGTAACAGCTGTTGCCAGTACTTCGACGAAGATGACGGCAAGGCTCATGCCGACGGCCTGATCCAGCTTCTTGCTGACGCCGAGGAACGGGCAGATACCCAGGAATTTAACTAATACGTAGTTGTTGGTGATCGCTGCGGTAAGAATAACAAAAATCAGATTTTTCATGCTTTTGCCTCCTTATCATTGGCCTGCTCGAGTGCAAGGCACGCTTCACGGTCGGTACAGCCCGCCGCGCAGCCCGCGCATCCGGCACAGCCGAATTCGGTCTTTGTGATGGCCTTACCGTTGGAAACCTTATTGATGATCGCGATCAGAAGACCGTAAACAAAGAATCCGCCCGGTGCGGTGGTCATGATGGAGATCGGGTTCTCGCAGAGCCACGGAATCTTTGCACCCATGAAGGTGCCGGCACCAAAGACCTCACGGATGGCAGCCATCGCGACGATCGCGAGGGTGAAGCCGAGGCCCATGCCGATTCCGTCGATGGCGGAATCGATCACGCCGTTCTTGCTTGCGAACATCTCGGCACGACCGAGGATGACACAGTTAACAACGATCAGTGAAAGGTAAACACCGAGCGCCTGATACAGGCTGTAGGTGTAAGCTTCCATAACAAGTTCGACCACGGTAACGAAGCCGGCGATGACGACGATGTAGCAGGGGATACGGACTCTTGAAGGAATCACGTTTCTCAGTGCGGAAATCGCCATATTGGAAAGGATCAGAACGACCGTTGCTGCCACACCCATGCCGAGTGCCGCGGTAACGGAGGTGGATACCGCCAGTGTCGGGCAGGTACCCAGGATCAGTACCAGTACCGGGTTCTCTTTAATGAGACCCTTTAATAAATTCTGCATTTTACTCATTTTCCTGCCTCCGTGATCGTATTGAATGCCGTGAAGGCGGATTCAACGCAAGCTCTGTATGCGTTGGAGGTAATGGTCGCACCGGAGATCGCCTGAACGCCGGACAGGGAGGAATCCTCACCGGTGTACTGCGTCGTGTAGGACGGATCCGCGGTCTTGCCGCCTAAGGTGCTGGTCTCGGAGGAGACGTCCATCGTCTTTACGGCGATGATCTTTCCATCGGCATCGATGCCGCACATGACGGAAATGGTTCCGCCAAAGCCGTTCTGCTTTGCGGTGAAGATATAGCCGAGGACATTGCCGGAAGCATCGACGCCGCAGTAAGCCTCTGCGATGGAGGCATCAAGAGCGGAGGTCTCGACTTCCGTGAAGGAAACTGCATCCGGAATGATCTCCTGACGTGCGGCAGTCGCGCGGGAAGCGGCATTCGCTGCGGAGACCGGTGCGGTAAAGTGGTTCACAACTGCGAGCAGGCCGGAGACGACAAGGCAGATCACAGTCAGAACGACAACGCTTTTTACGATATCATTTTTCTGCTTCATGCTTTAATACCTCCGAACGGTTTGCTTGCTGTCCACTTGGTGATATACGGAGTCAGAATATTCATGAACAGGATGGAGAAGGAAACACCCTCACTGTAGGAGCCGAAACGGCGGATCAGCACGGTCAGAAGGCCGCAGCCAAAGCCGAAGATGACCTTGCCCCAGGTGGTGGAGGGGGTGGTGACGTAGTCCGTTGCCATAAAGATCGCGCCGAGGAACAGGCCGCCGGACAGGATCTGGGTGAGCGGGTCCGTGCCGCAGATCAGGCTGAGGACGCAGACGGTGCCGATGAAGACGACCGGAGTGTGCCAGGTGATGACCTTGCGGACCAGAAGGTAGACGAAGCCGATGATCAGGGCGAGGATGCAGGTCTCGCCGAGACAGCCGCCGTGCATGCCGAGGAGAAGATCGGTCACGCTCACGGTCTTGCCGGCCTGCAGGAGTGCAAGCGGGGTGGCGGAGGAGACGACATCGGCGGAAAGAAGCGGCTTGTAAGCCCAGTTCGTCATGCTGCTCGAGAACGCCAGGAACATCACGATACGGCCCGTAATTGCGGGATTTGCAAAGTTCTTGCCGAGACCGCCGAACAGTCCCTTAACGGCTACGATGGCCACTAAAGTGCCAAATACGGCCTGCCAGAGCGGAATAGACACGGGCAGGTTGTATGCGAGGAGAACACCGGTAACGACGGCGGAAAGATCGCCGATGGTATTCGGCTTCTTCACGAGCTTGTCAAAGCCCCATTCGAATACGACTGCGGAGACCACACATACTGCGGTAACGAGCAGCGCGCGAAGACCGTAATTGAAGACCGCAGCGATCAGTGCCGGGCACAGTGCGATGACCACGTCCAGCATGATGCGTTTGGTGGATTCGCCGCTGTGGATATGCGGTGATGAGGATACGCTATGCATCATTTCTTCGCCTCCTTTGCTTTTTTCCAGGCCATCAGCTGTGCCTTGGCAAGCTTGTTGGTCTGGACCAGGGGACGGTTTGCGGGACAGCCGAAGGAACAGCAGCCGCATTCCATACAGATATTGACCTTCAGTTCGTCCAGACGCTCCATGTTGCCCTTCTTGTAAGCGCTTTCAATGGCAGCCGGCATCAGGTTCAGCGGGCAATGCTGGATGCACTTGCCGCAGCGGATGCAGACGGACGGTTCGGGAAGAACGGCGTCCTTTTTATTGAAGGCGAGGAGTGCATTGGTGGATTTCAGGACAGGCTGTTCAAGATCCGGGACTGCGATGCCCATCATCGGGCCGCCGTACAGGACTTTTGCGGGCTCTTCCGTGAAACCGCCGGCAGCTTCAAAGACATCCTTCATCTTCATGCCGATCGGGACGATGACATTCTTGGGCTCCTTCACTGCGGAACCGTCGATCGTGACGACCTTCTCAACGAGCGGCATACCGGTCTTTAAGAACTGGCCGATGACAGCGAGCGTGGTTACGTTCAGAACGACCGCACCTGCGTCGAGCGGAAGCTTGCCTTCCGGAACGATACCGCCGGTCGTGTGGTAGATCAGAACCTTTTCACCGCCCTGCGGGTACATCGGCGGAAGGGCCTTGACCTCCATGCGGGACTCGCCGGAAATGGCTTCGTTCATGGACTTGATGCACTCCGGCTTGTTGCTTTCAATGCCGAAGATCAGCTTCTCGGGCTTGAGGTATTCCACAAGCACGCGGGCAGCGGTCATCATGTCGTCAGTGCGGTCGAGCATCGTGCGGGTATCGGACGTGATGAAGGGTTCGCACTCCGCGCCGTTAACGACGATGTAGCGGACCTGATCGATGTCCTTGACCGCCAGCTTGACCATGGTCGGGAAACCTGCACCGCCCAGACCGACTACGCCGGAATCCTTGACGGCTTTTAACAGATCCTCAAGGGAGTGGACTTCCGGTACCTGAAGATCCTCATAGGTCTCCTGAAGACCGTCCGTAGCGATTTCGATGGTCTGCATGGGCCGACCCATGGCACCCATCATTTCCGCGACTTTTTTAACTGTTCCGGAAACACCGGAATGAATGTTGGCGGATACAAAACCGCCTGCTTCCGCGATCATCTGGCCGACCTTGACGGCATCGCCGGGCTTGACGATGGGCTTGGCCGGTGCGCCGATACCCATGGACATGGGCACAACGACACTTGCGGGGATCGGAAGGCGGACCGGCTTCATGCCGGCTGTGTTTTTGTTGTGGGGTACATGGACCCCGTGCAGCTTTTTCAAGTGCATGACCTCCGTAAATAATGTGTATTGGTTGAAACGGCTGCGGGACAGCGGTTCCGGGGTATTTAAATGATGCGGTAAAGCCGGATGTGCATATATGCATCAATATAAATCGAGATAGGGCTTCAAGGCTTTGTTTTTCTTCAAAGCCTTGATCGCGAACTGTGCGGCAAAGCCGGTGAAAAGACCGGTGACGATACCGGAGATCAGAAGGACCGGAAGGTACGCGAACAGTGCGGGGGTCCGCATGAGGAGCGCGGCCATCAGGATCTGACCGGTGTTATGGGCGATGGCACCCAGCGCGGAGACCGCAAAGGTCTGGCTTTCCGGGAGACGCCGGTAAAGGAGCCTCATGACGAGGAATGCCAGCAGGCCGCCGGCCATCGAATACAGGAAAACACTCATCTGACCGGAAAAGACGCTGCCGAGCGTGACACGGACGATTAGGAGTAAAAATGCGCAGGTCGGCCCGGTGAAGTACAGGGCAAACAAGGTGAAGATATTGGCCAGGCCGAGCTTGATGCCGGGGATGGGCGTCAGGGACGGAAGCTGGGCTTCAATGACGAAGACCACTAAGGCCATGGCGGACAGGATGCCGGTGAGGGCGATCTTACGGGTGGTGCGAGTCTGCTTCATGGGCTTACTGTGCGACGGCGTCGACTTCCGCGGCGTCCTGTTCATACTGGATGATCAGAAGATGCGGCAGGCAGATGATGGGCAGACCGTCCGTCGTCAGCGGTCCGTGTGTGACACAGATCTGATCCGGGCAGTCGGCTTCCGTTACGGAAATGCTGCCGTTTGAGACCGTGACGGTGTTTTTTCCGTAACCGGTGTCCAGGGTGAATTTGGTGTCCCTGGAAAGATCCACGGTGCGGACGATCTTGTTGTCCACGATAATGACGGCTTTTTCGCCTTTTCCCGTGCCTCCGAAGGTGCGGATCCCGTACCGGACAAGGAACAGGACGACGATGAGACCGGCAAAAATGATAAGCCAGGCTTTGGTTGTCAGCTGAAACTTCTTTTTCGTGTCAGACCTTCTTTCGTAAATTGAGAAACGCTTCCGGACGGGCCGGATCATTTCCGGACGACCGCCGGTGCGGCTTCCGTGGTGTTAAAGACGGATTCAAGGCCTTCGGAGATCGTGATGCTCCGGTCCTTTTCCATCAGGATCATGTCAAAATCGTAGATTCCGCTTTGATAGAAGCGGACGGCGCCGTCCTTTCCCATGACGAAGAGGGCGGTGCTCAGGGCGTCGGCGAGGACATCGTCCTCCGTGACGATCGTGACGGAGAGAAGCGAGTTGTCCACCGGGCGGCCCGTATCGGGGTCGATGATGTGCGAATAGGTCACACCGTCTTTTTCAAAATAGCGCTCATAGCTGCCGCTTGTGACAACGGCGGTGTCGGAGAGCGTAACGGTCGCGTAATAGACGCTTTTGTCTTCCGGGTCCTGGATGCCGACGGTGAAGTCGCTGCCGTCCGGCTTGGAACCGAGCAGAGAAACGTTGCCGCCCAGCGAAATGATGGCGGAGGAAACTCCGCAATCATTCAGGTGGGCCTTCAGAACGGAGGCGGCGTAGCCTTTTCCGATGCCGCCGAGATCCAGAACGGGAAGGGCGGAAGCGTCGGAACTGTCCAGTGCGCCGCGGGCTTTTTCCCAACCGGAAGCGTCCAGAAGGGTACGAAGCTCATCGTCCGATGGAATGCGGTATTCGCCGGAGTAGAATCCCCAGGCGCGGACGACGGGATAAATCGTGGGATCAAAGGCTCCCTGCGTGTTTTCCGAAACGGAAAGGGCGCGGTCAAGAAGCGAAGAAAGCGCTTCATCGCTCAGGATCTTCGGATCTTCCGCGTAGCTTTTGTCCGCGGCGGAAGGATCGGTGTCTTTCATACTGCCCATCACGTCCGTGAGAAGCGCGTCGATGCGGTAGGCCTCGGTCTCCGCGGAGGAAAGTGCATCATGTGCCTGCTCCGTAGCTTTTTTTCCGCCGTTTTCCGGATAGAGGATGAACTGGATCACCGTATCCATGCAGAAGAATTCACTGCGGACGGGATCGGAGGTGTGCGCACACCCCGAACAAAGGGCAAGGAACATGCCGAATATGAAGATGACCGGTATAAGTGTTTTTTTCATGGATCCTCCGGACCAAACCTGCGGAAAGGCGCTATTTTGATTATATAATAAGAAATAATCAAATTCAATAAATTACTTTTTTAACAAAGGTTTTTGATGAAACGCGGCACATTCATCGGAAAGCAGCGGGAAAGTCCGTGAAAATCTCTGCTTTTTTAATTGAAATTTCGTCAGCAAGTATTATAATGGTATATCATACGCATTGATTGATATATCATTTGGTGCGGATAATGGAAAAGGGGAATACTATGAGCGTTATTGAAACGATCGGAAACCGCCTGGAAGTGCTTCGTCCGGAGATGAATGCGGTTGACGGACTTTATGATATGTTCAAGCGTTGCTTTGTCAATACGGTAGAGACGACGCTTCAGCCGGTGAAGCCGGGCGATACTTTTGTCATCACCGGTGACATTGAAGCCATGTGGCTTCGTGACTCCACGGCACAGGTCCTTCATTACATCCGTTTCTGTGATGATCCGGAAGTTGCGGCACTTGTTGAGGGGCTGATCGCGCGTCAGGCGGAATGCATTCTCATCGATCCGTACGCAAACTCCTTTAACAAGACCGATAACGGCCGCCATTGGACCAAGGACGAGCCGCAGCCCTGCGGACATGTCTGGGAGGAAAAGTACGAGATCGACTCTCTGTGCTACCCGATCCTTCTGGCATGGCGTTTCTATCAGGCCACCGGGAAAAAGAGCTTCCTGACGGAAGACTTCCACAAGGCACTGGCCACGATCATTCGCGTATTCACTACGGAACAGGATCACACAAACAGTGATTATTATTTCATCCGCCCGGATGTTCCGCCGCTCGATACACTGAGCCACGGCGGCAAGGGTGCACCGGTCGCAAAGAACGGCATGACCTGGAGCGGCTTCCGTCCGTCCGATGATGCCTGCACTCTGGGCTATCTGATCCCGTCCAATCTGTTTGCGGTACAGGTCCTTCCGCACGCCGCATTCTTTGCGCGTGAGATGGGCGATGAAGCGCTCGCGCTGGAAGCGGAGCGCCTGATCCGCGAGATCTCCGAAGGTCTGGCCGGTTGTGCGACCGTCCAGGATCCGGACTTCGGCGAGATCTATGCATATGAGACCGACGGCCTCGGCAACTACGTCATGATGGACGATGCCAACGTTCCGAGTCTTCTTTCCCTTCCGTATCTGGGCGTTTGCGGCAAACAGGATCCGCTGTATCTCCGCACCAGAAGCTTTGTTCTCAGCAAAAAGAATCCCTTCTATTATGAAGGCAGCTACGCAAAGGGTGTAGGCAGTCCGCATACGCCGGACGGTTACATCTGGCATATCGCACTTTGCATGCAGATCATGACCACGGACAATGAAGAGGAACAGGCCGGGCTCGTTAAGATGATCCTGACGACACATGCCGGAACCGGTTTCATCCATGAGAGCTTCCAGCCTGATGATCCCACGCAGTTCACCCGCGAATGGTTTGCATGGGCAAACTCTTTATTCGGCGAAATGCTGTACCGTCTGCACGAAGAAGGTAAGCTGGAAAAGATTCTCGCACGGGTTGCGGAGATGGTGTAATTCAAGGAAAAGCGAAGGCACTTTCAAGTGCCGGATATAAAAAAGACCGCCCGGAAGGGCGGTCTTTTTTATGTAGGCGCGTTAGAATTTGCGTGTTCCGTTATAGAACAGTGCCACGGTACCGGGGCCGACGTGTGAACCGGTCACCGCTTCATACATGACGGTGATGCATTCGCCCTTAAAGCCTTTTTCACGGAGCAGTGCCAGAAGGCTCTCTGCACCGGCTTCGTTATCGGCGTGCGCGATGCCGATGGTTTCGGTCATATCCGCACAGAGATTTTCAAATTTTGTCGCGATGGACTTCAGCGCCATCTTCATGCCCTTGACTTTGCCGTTCAGTACGATGCGGCCGATCTCATCACCGATCAGGATGGGTTTGATATTCAGGATGTTGCCGATGGCTGCGCTTGCACCGGAAATACGGCCGCCGCGCTTTAAGTACATGAGGTCATCGACCGTGAAATACTGGCAGATGGTCTTGCGGCTCTCCTTCAGGTAAGCAACGATCTCGTCGAGGCCCTTGCCGTCGTCACGCATTTTTGCGGCTTTGATGGCCTGCAGACCTTCGCCGAGGGATGCAGCATAAGTGTCGATCGCTACGATCCTGCGCTCCGGGAAATCCTCCTCCAGTTCATGTACAGCGACCTGAGCCGCGTTTGCGGTTCCGCTGATGCCGCCGGACATACCGATGTAAAGAATGTCGTCGCCGGCTTCAAGCATCGGACGGAAGGCCTCCATGAAGTCGTTGACATTGATCAGAGCAGTGGAAACTACGGCTCCTTTTCTCATGTTACCGTAAAAAGCCGCACCGTCAAAATCATGTTCCTCGGGGTATTCGACCGGTGTATCGTTCACGGAAAGATTGAAAGACAACTGGTGCAAATTATATTTTTTTAAGAGCGCAACAGTGAGGTTTGAAGACGTGTCGGTAAAAATCTGCAACATAAAAGTCTCCTTGTAAAATGTCGAATATTGTGGACCTTTTCAAACAAAAATATTGTCTTTTTTATTGGACAGAAATGTCCGTGTTTTTGTGATGCCTTTTTGCTGTCTCCGGCACCCCGGTCCGTCTGTTTTTATGGGTCAATGGTAACACGCGCACACGCAAAATGACAACCTACCGCACGGGGAGGCGGCTCTACCACCGCCAAATAGAACTCTACAGCGCTGCGGAGAGCGGCTCTACGAATCGTGGAGTTGGCGTATTTGCTGGGTATTTGAGGCTTTTCGGCAAAAAGACGGCAAAGTGGTGCGAAATACGGAGAACAGAAGCTCGCAGCTCCTGTGATGGAAAAAACAGGCAGCGCGGTGACCCTGCCGCTTGCGTTCATTACTCTGTAACAATTGAAAACAAAATTGTGGCAGTTTTTGAAAAATGTGACCGGAACAGTCTTTCACATACCGGGCCCGGTGACGGTTACCGAAAGTTTTCTTCCTATAAAGTGTGACAGATATCGAAGATTCGTACCCCGAAGAATAAAACATTGTGCACTTTTTCGGAAATTAACATTTATGCAACAAATTAGTAGCAAAAAAGTTAATAAATTTAAAAATTTGGACAAAATGTTGGTTGTGCAGACTCGAAGTCTGTGCTAAAATATGGGTAATTATTAGTGGGTCAAAGGGGGTTTCTGCCTTTTTGGCACAAAAGGAGATCGTATGCCGGGTTTTTTAAGAAGCAGAAAACTGAGAATCGGTGACATGCTGGTTTCGGAAAAGCTAATCACTCAGGAGCAGTTGGATCGTGCTCTTGAAGTTAAAAACGAAAGCGATAAGAAGCTGGGTGAAATCATCGTCGAACTCGGATTCGCCAGTGAGGAAAACGTCGTCAAGTCGCTTTCCAACCAGCTTGGCGTAGAGATCGTTTCTCCGTCCCAGTATAAGATCTCGGATGAGATTCTTGCTATGTGCGAGGGCCAGTTATTAAGAAAGCATCTGATGATTCCGTTTGAAATGGCGAACGACAACACTGTCCGCGTTGCCATGGCAGACCCGATGGACATCAACGCGATCGACGACTTTACCATCGTTACGAATCTCCAGATCGAGCCGTGCATCGCAACGACCCGCGAGATCAACATCGCAATCGATAAATATTACGGAAACGCAGAAGCTCTGACCGCAGCTGAACAGTACGCAAGTGAAAGAAAAGCACAGCTCGCGGAAATGGAAGAGGATGAGACAAACGCCGACATCGAAAACTCCCCGATCGTCGTTCTCGTTAAGAACATGATCGAGCAGGCAGCCCGTCAGCGTGCATCCGATATTCATGTCGAAGCTCTTCAGAATAAGGTACGTGTCCGCTACCGTATCGACGGTGCGCTGCAGGAAAAGGCCAGCTACGACATTCAGCTGCTGCCGGCTATCATCGCGCGTCTGAAGGTCATCGGCGGAATGGACATCGCCGAAAAGAGAAAACCTCAGGACGGCCGTATTACTTTAATTGTTGACAGAAGAGAGTACGATATCCGTGCTTCCATCCTGCCGACCGTATACGGTGAGAAAGCCGTAATGAGACTTGCACTGAAGACGGGTCTTCAGCGCGATAAGTCCGAGCTTGGTCTGAAGCCTTATGAAATGAAGGTCTTCGATCACATCCTTTCCAACCCGAACGGTATCATCCTGGTAACCGGTCCTACCGGTTCCGGTAAGTCCACCACGCTTTACACCGCTCTTTCCGAATTAAACAAGGAAGACGTTAACATTATCACGGTAGAGGATCCGGTCGAGGCGAACATCGACGGTATCAACCAGGTACAGACCAATGCCAAAGCCGGCCTGACCTTCGCATCCGCTCTTCGTTCCATCCTCCGTCAGGACCCGGATATCATCATGATCGGTGAGATCCGTGATGCCGAGACCGCAGGTATTGCAGTTCAGGCATCCATCACCGGCCACCTGGTCGTGTCCACCCTCCATACCAACAGCTCCGCAGCAACGGTCACCCGTCTCACCGACATGGGTCTGGAAAGCTACCTCGTAGCCGACTCTGTTGTCGGTATTCTGGCACAGCGTCTGGTGCGTCGTCTCTGCCCGGCATGTAAGAGAATGCGCCCGGCATCCCGCGATGAAAAGAAGCTGATGCTCCTGAAGGATCTGGACCAGGAAGTGAATATTTACGAGCCGGTCGGCTGCCCGCAGTGCGGTGAGACCGGTTACTTCGGCCGAATCGGTGTATACGAGATCATGGAGATCACTCCGGCGCTGAAGCGCATCATCTCCAAGGATATGGGTACGGAAGCTATTCGTGAGCAGGCCATCAAGGACGGCATGCACACACTTCGTATGTCGGCTTCCGAATATGTTCAGGAAGGTATCACTTCCGTAACGGAAATGCTCCGTGTATCGTTTGAAGAGTAATTGATCGGACAGTACAAGCTTTATACTGGATATAAAAGAATCAGCTGATTAAAGAGGGGAATAAAATGGAAAACATGATTCCGGTATTGGATCTGAATACGATCCTTCGTGAGGCTATCAAGGTCGGCGCGAGTGATGTTCATATTACCGCAGGCCGTCCGGTGGCATTCCGTATCGACGGTGACCTGATCAACCGTGACGATCACAGAATGATGCCTGGTGAAATTGAAGAGATGGCAAAGCCGTTATTTGAAGGCAAGCCGTATTTACAGAAGACCATGGAAGAGAAGAGCGAAGTCGACTTTGCTTATTCACTGACCGGCGAGAGCCGTTTCCGCGTCAATGTGTTCCATCAGCGCGGCAGCATGGCCATCGTTATGCGTCTCCTTCCCTATGATATCCCGCGTCCGGAGTCCCTCGGCCTTCCGGCTAGCGTCATGGATCTCTGCCAGTTAAAGCGCGGCCTGGTCCTGGTAACCGGTGCGACCGGTACCGGAAAGTCCACCACCCTGGCTTCTCTGATCATGACGATCAACCGCAATTACCGCCGTCATATCATCACCCTGGAGGACCCGATCGAGTACCTGCACCGTCATGATATGTCCATCGTTAACCAGCGCGAGCTCGGCAGTGATACTTTTTCTTTCGCCGATGCACTCCGTTCCGCGCTCCGTCAGGACCCGGATGTTATCCTGGTCGGTGAGATGCGTGACCTGGAGACCATCTCCACCGCGATCACCGCGGCAGAGACCGGTCACCTGGTATTCTCTACCTTACATACAAATAACGCAGCCGCGACCATCGACCGTGTGATCGACGTCTTCCCGCCGCATCAGCAGCAGCAGATCCGCGCACAGCTCGCAAACGTCATCGAAGGCGTTATTTCTCAGCAGCTTCTTCCGCTGGCAGGCGGCAAGGGCCGTGTGGCGGCATTTGAAGTCATGACCGCAACTCCGGCTATTCGCAACCTGATCCGCGAGAACAAGACCTTCCAGATCCCGAGCCAGATCCAGACCAGCAAGCGTCTGGGCATGCAGACGATGGATGACGCCCTCCTCGATCTTTACATGGGCGGTCAGATCACTGCTGACGATTGTATCCATTTCGCTCAGGATCCGGCAACGATGACCAGAAAGGTCATTATCTGATAAGGAAACAAGCAAACTTCAACTATAAATGACGAGGTAATGAAACGTGGATAGTTTTACATACGTAGGCATTGATACCAAAGGTAAAGAGGTCAAGGGCAGCGTACAGGCAGAAACAAAAGAAGCGGCACTTGCAAGTGTAAAGGCCATGGGCCTGGTACCGGTTTCGGTCGCAGCACAGAACTTCTTAAATAAGGACCTGAATGTCTCCTTTACGAAGAAAGCGTCCGTTCGTGATATGTCCCTGTTCTGCAGACAGTTCGCAAGTCTTCTGCGTGCGGGTGTTACGATCGTTGATGCACTCGGAATGCTGAGTGATTCTACTTCGAATAAGGGGCTGGCAAAGTCCATCGACGGTCTGGCGACCACCATCCAGAAGGGTGAAACGCTCGGTATCGCAATGCGTCAGTATCCGGAATATTACGACAGCATGCTGGTCAGCCTGGTCGATGCCGGTGAAGCATCCGGTTCTCTTGAGAACTCCTTGGATCGTATGGCTTCCCAGTACGAGAAGAGCTCCAAGCTGCAGGGCACCATTAAGAAGGCAATGATCTACCCGATCATCGTTATCGTTGTTGCGATCGCCGTTGTCATCGTTATGCTGGCATGGATCGTACCGACCTTCATGAAGATGTTCGAAGGCCTGGATATCGAGATGCCGAAGCTGACACTCGCCGTCGTGGCCATCAGTAATTTCGTAAAAGACAACATTATCATTATTCTGATCTGTCTTATCCTCTTTATCGTGGCATTTACGATCTTCCGTAAATCCGCAAGAGGTCAGGCGTTCTTCAGTTATCTGGGCGTTAAGCTTCCGGCAATTTCCGATTTCACCGTCAAGTCTGCAGCAGCCCGTATGGCGCGTACCCTTTCGACCCTGACCGGTTCCGGTCTGTCCCTGGTCGATGCGCTTGAGATCACCGCACACACCATGAGCAACGTGCTTTTCCGTGAAGCGCTGTTGGATGCAAAAGAGCAGGTCATGAAGGGTGTTCCGCTTTCCGAGCCGCTTCAGCGTTCCGGCATTTTCCCGATGATGGTCGTTCATATGGTCCGTATCGGTGAGGACACCGGTGATCTGGATGGCATGCTTCAGAAACTGTCCGATTATTATGATGAAGAAGTTGAACTTGCAACACAGTCCCTGCTGGCAGCATTAGAGCCGATGATCATCCTGCTTCTGACGGCAGTCGTCGGTGTGATTATTGCAGCGGTAATGGGACCGATGATCAAGCTCTATACCGGCCTCGATACCGGTTTATAATTCCGACGCGAAATAAATCGCGCGGTCCCCGTGATGCGAGTCATTGCGAAAAATGTTTCTTTCGTAAAGAAACTGACCAGCGGATAATTACTTGATGAGTGGAATAATGGTTTTTTGAACGGAAGTGAAACAAAACGGTTATTCAAGTATAACAGGGGAATATATGAAAAACAGTAACAAAGGCTTTTCGCTCGTTGAACTGATCGTGGTCATCGCCATTATGGCTGTCCTGGTGGGCATCCTGGCACCGACCCTGATCCGTTACGTAGAGAAGGCAAGAGTAGGAAAAGATGAAGCTGCGATGGGGGAGTTTTTAAACGCACTGTATCTGGCAGCGGCGGATCTGGAAGCTTATGATGACATTCCGGCAACGGGGGATCTTTTTGAGTACGACGCAGCAACAAATAAATTTCAGATTTACAATGCTGCGGATACAAACTTGAATGACAGCTTCCGTGCGGAGCTGGCCGGGTCGGTCGGTGATTCCATCAGCTTTTCATCAAAAAAATGGCAGTCGGCAACTACAATTGAGGTTTTAGTCAGACCGAACTGGGACAGCATCGTAGTTACGATGGATCCGTCCGATTTGATGACAAACTACCATCTGCCGCTTGCAGAAGGTGACGGTGACTAACCGGTTGACCGACGTTCACTACAGGGAGTATCTTTGGACGCTTTAATTTACACCTTTATCTACATTATTATATTCCTTTTCGGAATCGTGATCGGATCGTTTTTAAACGTCCTGATCTTCCGCATCCCGAAGCAGGAGGAATTCGTCAAGACGCGTTCCCACTGCATGACCTGCGGACACCAGCTTGCATGGTACGACAACATCCCGCTTTTCAGCTGGCTGTCACTCAAAGGAAAGTGCCGCTATTGCGGCGCACCGATCTCTCCGCAGTACCCCATTATCGAAGCTGTAAACGGTATTCTTTACGTGTGTATCTTCCTTATTAAAGGATTCACTGCAGACGCGGTGCTGATCAGCCTTTTGGCGTCGATGCTTCTGGCATTATCCGTCATCGACTTCCGCACCTTTGAGATTCCTTTCGGATTCCAGATCGCCATCGGCGTACTTGCCATTGCACACCTTGCATTGCACTACACCGACTGGGCGGAATACGTCATCGGCTTCTTTGCCGTAAGCCTGGTCCTTGAGATCCTGCTTCTGGCATCGAAAGGAAGAGCCATCGGCGGCGGCGATGTCAAACTCATGGCCACCTGCGGATTGTTCCTCGGATGGAAGCTGATCATTCTGGCATTCATTGTGGGATGCATCCTGGGTTCCGTTATTCACATCATCCGCATGAGGGTCTCCAAAGCGGACAAGGTCCTGGCAATGGGCCCGTACCTTTCAGCCGGCGTTATGATCGCTGCGCTGTTTGGTGAAAAACTGATTTCCCTGTATTTGGGAATGTTCCACTGATCATACGGCTGCATCGGCCGCGTAAATATAAACCTGCATCCTGCAGGTCTTACCGTTTCCCCGGACACTTCCGGAGATCCGGTAAGCTTTGCAAGAGCTTATTAATTACTTAGGAGGATCCTATGGCTACCAGAGTGCTGAGCATCGAAATTGGTAAAGGCGTAACGAATGTTGTAGAGATGGACTACAAAGTTGCGAAGACCAAGATATATAACTGTTTTTCTTTTGAGACCCCGCAGGGTGTCATCAGAGACGGTGTCGTTTCAAGAAACGAACTGTTCTCCTCCCTGTTCAAGACGGAATGCGCAAAGTACGGTATCAAAACCAAAAAGGCCGTTTTCGTTGTATCTTCCAGCCGCCTGGCAAGCCGTGACGTAAAGGTTCCGCTTGTTAAGGAGAAGAGACTGACCGAGGTCGTCAATGCATCCGCAACCGACTTCTTCCCGGTCGATATGTCCCAGTATCACCTTGTTTACAAGGTCCTGGGCAAGGAAAACACTCCGGAAGACAAGAACTATAAATTAAACGTACTGGCAGTTCCGAATGATCTGACGACCTGCTACTACGATATGGCAAAGAGCCTCGATCTCGAGCTCGTTGCACTGGACTACGTCGGTAATTCCATCATGCAGACCGTCGGCAAGTCCTTTACTACGGACACCAATGCGATCGTTAAGGTTGAAGAAGAAAACACCTTCGTTACGGTCGTTAAAGAAGGTAAGGTCGTTCTTCAGCGTACGCTGAGCTACGGCATATCCGATACCATCAACGCAGTTCGTGACGCCGGCGAATTCGGTCAGAACCTTTCCTATCTGGATGCCATCAAGGTTCTTTCCGGTAAGACCATCATCCGCCGCTTCCTGAACGCGGAAGATACTTATAAAGAAGAAGAGGATACCGATGACAGAATGAAGGCTGCTCGTGTTGAAGTAACGGAAACGCTCCGCTACCTCATCGGCAACATCGGCCGTGTTCTGGAATACTACTCCTCCAGAAATAATAACGATCAGATCGCGAACATCGCACTGACCGGCCTCGGCGCAGACTTCTCCGGTCTGTCTAAGCTGATGTCCAACGAACTGGGCCAGAAGGTCAAGGTCTTCCAGGATTTCGCAAATGCATCCTTCCAGCATGCGGATGAGAATGCAAGCATGAACCTGAACTCCTATGCAGCATGTATCGGCGCAGGTCTTGCACCGCTGAATCTGATCCCGGAAAAGAGCGCACAGGCAAAGGCAAACGGCGAAAAGAAGTCTTCCAACGGTGTTGGAATGCTGGTAGCCGGCATCATCATCGGCGTAGCCGGAATCAGTGCCGCATTTGCTCTTTGGTTCATCAGCTTCACAGCGATCCAGGTCATCAAGCTTGAAGAAACCGTTGTTCAGGCGGACATCGACCGTATGAAGGCTGAAGGCGTTGAGGAAGTTTACAACGAATACAACGCAGCGGTAACGCTGAATGAGCAGATCAACATGATCAACAACAGCACCAAGAGCCGCAGTGAGGATCTGGTAGAGTTCATCGAAGAGCTTGAAGAAAAGCTTCCGAGCAACCTGCTGGTACTGAACTTCAATGCTACGGCATCCGGTGTTACGATGAGCATTCAGTGTGATTCCAAGGAAGCAGCAGCAAAGACTTTAATGCAGCTGAGAACCTTTGAATCCGTCGATGTTGTTTCTTCCACCGGCTTAAACGATACCACTGTTATCGATGAGACTGCTGTAGAAGAAGAGGAATATCCGGTAACATTTACGGTTGACTGTGTATACAAGTCAGTTCAGCTGGAAGAAACTGAAGGGGGTGCAAACTGATGAAGGTCACAAAGAGAGACGTTGGTCTTTTGATCATGCTTGTCGGTATTCTGGCAGCAATTCTTTCCTATAATTTCCTGTATCAGAAGAATATCGAAAAGGCAGAAGCGGAAACCGCTAAACTCAAGGAACTGCAGGATACGCAGGCCGGCTTAAAGGAACTGGAAGACAATCTTCCTTTCTATAAGTCCGAGATCGAGCGTATGGATGAAGAGAACGCTGAGATCGTTGCACATTATCCGGCGGATGTTCTCCCGGAGAATGAGATCATGTATGCGGTCGAGCTTCAGGAAAACACCGATGTTTACTACTCCGCATTGAGTTACGGCTCTCCGGTTGAGCTTTCGACCGGACTTGAAGAGCAGACCGGTGTTCATGCATATGACACTACGATGAGTATGACTTATCAGTGCTCTTATGAAGGTCTGAAGGAAGTCATCCGTCATAATCTGGCGCAGAATGATCGCCGCGTGATCAACTCTGTAACCGCTTCTTATGACAGAACGACCGGCAAACTGACCGGCTCCATGACTCTTGACCAGTATACGATGTCCGGAACGGACAAGTTCTACGTTGAACCGTATGTACCGTCCATGAATATGGGCACGGATAACATTTTCGGAACGATCGAACTTCCGGAAGAGGTCGAGGAAGAAGCTGCTCCGGCAGATGAGACACCGGTAGACGAGACTACCGAGGGTTAATAAGAGTAATAGCAAGCCGCAACCGGGGATCCACGTCCCCGGTACGGCTGTATAATTATGTTTAGAGATCAACGTGTGTATGTACACACTGTAACAGAAAGGGCCGGCAGGCATGATGAAGAACCGAAGAGAAAAAAACAATAAAGGTTTTACATTACTGGAAATCTTAATTGCGATGGCGATTCTCGCCATCATCGTAGTACCGCTTTTACACACTTTCGTGACGGCTGCATCTACGAACGCCAAGGCAAGAAGAATCATGCGTGCAACCACGGCCGCACAGAATACGCTTGAAGAGATCAAGGCAAGTTCCATCAAGGACATGGTAATGTCCGTTTATGGCTATTCGCAGGATGAGCGCGGAAAAGGTGTGCAGTCCTTCAGCGTCGGCAGCAACTCTTTTGAGGCAAGTTATGATGCATCTGCGGCAACCTATACTGAGGCAACGACGCCCTCTGCGGTCGATGTTACCGGCGTTGCCGGCAAAGGTGAATTTGTCGGATCCGCAGACGGCAGTTATTATTTCGTGCTGCCCTCTGTTGCACTTGAGACTCAGACCTATGATATGGCGGTCCGTATGATCCCGAACACGTCCGGCGAGAATGTGAACATCAATTCCATGAACCGCAAGGACTGTGTTTATTTTGCAGAGAATGCTTCTCACATCGAGAACATGGTCAATACCTATCTGGCATCGAACGAGACATATCGTGCAACGCATGCATCCGCACGCAGAAACGAAGAGCAGATCAAGTCTGCGATGAACAGAACGATCACCATTAATATCACGAGAAGTGCGCTGAATGTTAACGCTGTTTATGTCGGCCTGGAGTATAAGTTCGACTGCGGCAGCGGTATTACCGAAACTGAAGACCGTTACATCGTCGAGTCTGAAACCGCGGCGAAGGACGTTGAAAACGGCAGCATCGACTCCATCTATCTGTATTATTATCCGCTGTATGGCAATGCCATCGCAAAAGATACTTTTGTCATCAACAATGATATCAATCTGGATGTAAACGTATATCTGATCTGTATGAGAGGTACGGATTATTCGGATTTTAACGAAGCAAACTATCGGGCGAATGTCGACATGAATGAAATGTTCATTCACTCTGAATATATCGGTGTAGATGCGCGTGATTCGCTTCACACATCGTTCATCAGCAACCTGGCGGGCGACCGTTTCATTATCGATGATCATAACGCGACCGTTACCACGGAGTGCGGCGATCTGGGTAATGCGGAGACTGTCACCTATCAGTACCGGGTCATTGTCGATGTTTACAAGCATGATGATTCCGCATTTACCACTACAGCAACCGGCAGAGTGTTCACCGGGAAATCGGAGAACCTTCTGACAAGCTTTGACGGCTCCGTGCTGGATTCAAGTAAGTAACAGGATTTTAGGAGAAACGTGAAATGAAACATAGTATTTTCCGAAATAACCGGGGCGCATCACTGGTGAGCGTCATCATTGCAATGACGGTTGTGGCACTGCTCGGTGTCACGATCATGTACGTTGCATACTCCAACTTCAACATGAAGATCGTCGATAAGAAGTCCAAGGATAACTTCTATACTGCAGAGAGTGTTCTGGAGGAAGTGGTTGCAAACCTTGAGACCAAGATGAGCGTTGAGTATGAAAAGGCCTATAGTTACGTTATGTCAAACTATGGTACGTATGCCAGCGTGAGCGATCTGGAAGAGAACTTCAAGAGAGAGTTTATTCTGAATATGGTCGATATCCTTCGTCAGGGTATTGAAAAGGATCCCGATGACAATGTCATCACCTATGCGAGCGATACGAATTACAGCCTTCCGTATCTCCGCACACTGGTAAAGACCTCTTATCCGGGCAGCTGGTCCATCGGAACCACGTCCTATGATGCATCCAATGCATTAAAGCCGGTCTCCAATGAACTGAAGACGCTTTCAGACGGTCTGGTCCTTCGTAATGTAAAGGTCACTTATACGGAAGGCAGCTATCAGAATACCATTACGACGGATATCAAGCTTGCCGTTCCGGCACTTGAGTTCGCAATGATTTCTTCCATGCCGAACATTTCCGACTATGCGTACATCGCAGATGACGGCATCATTGTCACAGGTAACAGCTCCCTTACGTTAAAGGGTAATGCATTCTCCGGTATTTCTCCTGATGATGTCACCAAGACGGCCATTGATCTGAAGGCCGGCGCTAAAATGGATGCGTCGGATTCAGCCACCTCACTTCTTGTTGCGGGCGGTAATGTCAACCTGGTCGGTCAGGCTGACATTTCAACCGGCACCTTCACTTCTTTCTGGGCAAACGGTTTGACGGCAGACACGAACGGCACGGCTGCAAAGAATACGATCACTTTAAACGGTCGTACCTATGTTGCGGATGATATCACCCTGAACGGTTCCGAAAACAAGCTGACGATCTCGAACCAGTATTACGGATACAGTTCCGGTATCCAGAGTGCATTGAATGCGGCGGAGAGCAGTGCGATCATTATCAATGGTAAGGAAACGACCATTGATATGAGCCAGATCGAAACGCTGGTCATTGCCGGTACCGCATATGTCGGCACATCCTCCATCACTTCCAATGTGGATGGACAGACCAATTCCGATGTTAAGACCGGCGATTCCATCGCAGTAAAGAGTAACCAGATCGCTTACCTGGTACCCACCGAGTGTGCCGGAATTAAGACGAACCCCATGTCCTACGCACAGTACGGACAGTTAACGGGTGACTGGAAGAACACCGCACTTGACAGTGTTATTCCTTCACTGAAGCGTTCCATCTCCTCCTACGGCAGTGTAAGCATTTCAGAAGTTTACTCACCGGAGCAGGGTGGTACGGTTTATCTCTACCTGAACTTTGCGGACTACACCAATGCGGCTTCCTATTTCCTGGATATGTACAATAGTGACGGCGTTACCGGTAGCAAGCTCCGTTCCTACCTGGATAGTTATATCAACGCATTCACGTTCAATGTGACTTCAGATGCAGAGACCTTAGGTCTCACCCGTATGGTTACCAACGGTAACTATCTGCTCCCGGGAACCTTCGATAGAAACACGTTAAGTTGGACCGTAGACCCGACCTACTCGGATCCCGAGAACTCCACCGGTAATATCTACAACGAACTTTCCGGTTATGCATCAAACTATGCGTCCCTTTGCTCCAAACTTGTAACGACCGTTACCGAAGAGGAAGCAAAGTATTCCGTATATGATAATTTGATCAATGACCATCATCATGATTCGTATTGTCCGGCAGGCTGCTCCAAGGAAGCAAGTAAGATCGACGAGTTCTTCGCTGCAGGTACTTTATCCGATGGTGCGGTTTTAGTTGCCGCAACAGGTACTGCTCCCCAGTATGCTGTGTTTACGGCATCGAGCGGCTCCAAGGCGTTCATCGTTAATGGTGATCTTGCAGTCACCCCGAGCTTTGTTACTGCAAACTTTGCAGACGGTGAAGGTCACGGCCTGATCATCGCGCAGGGCAATGTCACCATCTCCGCGGACTGGAACGGTATCGTCATTTGCAGCGGTAAGCTTACCGTTGCTGCGGACGGCGTTGAATTAAAGTCCGATGAAACGGCTGTCGGTGAAGTCCTTCGTTTACATTGTGTTGCTCAGAACGGCAATGAATATGTTGTAACGAACTTCTTCAAGGGCGGTGAAAACTATACCTTTGGTAACAGCAGCAGCACAGACAAGACGGACGTTCGTAACTGTGTTACTTATGAGAACTGGAAGTCTGAATAAAGGAATAACTTTATGAACAAGAAAGATAATCGCGGTTTTTCATTAATAGAATTGATCGTAACCATTGCCATCATGGCGATCGCAATGGGCGCGCTGGCATACTCCCTGCATCTGATCTCATCGACACGTGCAAAAACCACGGCAGAAAAGGTTAAGACCGCACTTGAGAATACCAGAATGCAGACGATGGCCTGCGGCGGCGGATACGTTGAATTTTCACGCGACGCAAACGGTGATCTGTATGTACTGCAGAGCATCAATAACGGTGCAGGCGGCGGATCACAGGCTATTACGAATGAAAAGATCGGTTCATCGGCCATTAAGTTTACTTATGCCGGAGCAACCGGCGCTGCTACTGAACTGACAAGCGGCAATTCCGTTCGCTTTGCATTTAATGCAGGCACCGGAGCATTCACGACCGGCGCTATCAAGACGATCGTTGTCAGCGGCGCAGGAAAAACTTACACGATTACATGTTACCAGTTGACCGGTAAAGTCAGCATGGAGTAATTGAGAACTATAAACGGGGGAATTCATTACATGAAGCTTCTGAACAGCAAAAAGAATAATTCCAAAGGTTTCTCTCTGATCGAAATGGTCGTCGCATTCGCTCTGCTGGCGGTCGTTGTTGCGGCAGTCGGTGGTTTCATCATTACCGGCGTTCGTTCTTATGCAAAGAACAACAACGAATCGAGTGTACAGAATGAAGCGCAGATGGCTTTGAACCAGATCGAGGGAACGGTGATCGACGCGTCGCTCGGTGTCAGCTATAATGTGCGCACCAGTGCCGATGCAGCAGGTGATCATTTCGTGTTAAATGATTCCGGCCTTGTAAAGAAAACACCGTCCGCATATGACGGTGCAATTTCAGCGCTGGCGATTTCCGACCTTGCAGCGGATGCCGTGAAGACCAAGATCACGGATAAGCTCCTTTATGTTTTCAACTGGGGCGCTGATGTTGTTGATCCGACCACGCATTTAAAGAGCAAGACTGTTAATGTTTTACTGATTCGTTGGAACCCGGCAGATAAGAAGCTGTACTATGCCGAGCCCGGTTTCAATGTTCCGGAGAAGACCACGGTTTCCGGTACCGAAGTTGTGAACACGGTATCTGATGCCGTTAATATTGCTGCCGTCAGCCAGTGGGACCTGTTTGCTGAAGGCGTAGAAAGCTTCAGCTGCGATCTTTCCGATTATGATGCAACCGGCAAGATCACTGTTAAGCTCTCTTTGGATAAGAACGGCCAGACTTATGCGACCAACGGTACCATCACTTTAAGAAACGATATTTCCGTCAACGCATCCAACATGAGCGAGATCTATGCGCGTGTGGATAATGAAGTCGAGACCGTGATCACCGGTGTAAAGCTTTACACCAGTGCCGATACCATCGTAAAAGACGGTAATGTCAAGCTGACTACGGAAGTTACCGGTTCCGGTTATCCGAGCCAGAGCATTGACCGTTGGACCGTATACTCTGTATCGACTTCCGGCAACATCACATTCAGCGGTGAAACTCCGCAGTATACGCAGGGCGCAGGCGATGATGTCCTGGTATTTGACTCTGCGGATTCCTCTCAGACCTGGCCGGTAGATATCAGCAATTCTACCCCCAGACAGCTTACTTTAAACAGCATTACGGATCAGAACGGCAAGACCATGACCCTTCTGAAGATCACGTGCTATCTGTCGGCAACCGACGAAGACGGCAATCCGTATTCCTATACCCGTTATGTGGCGGTCAAGGAGCTTTCAAACTTCTCCATCAAGCCGTCCGCAGACATGACCCTTACCGAGAATCAGTCCTTAACGAAGCTCAACAATGAATTCCTTGCTGCATCCTATGCAGACGGTCATGTTTCCGATCGTAAGATGGACCTCTATCCCGGCAACAAGATCCAGATGACCGCTACCGTCGATGGTAACAACTTAACCGAAAGAGATAAGAAGGTCGTTTGGAGCATGCTTCCGATCGCAAGTGAGAATATTAAGGCCAGCATCAGTGCAGACGGCGTACTTCAGATCGACAAGTATTCACAGGTCGGCACCGTCTTTGTACAGGCATATCCTGAATTGAATCCGTCCATGGCGCTGATCTATGAGGTTCATATCGGTAATGCTACCGCTCAGGGTCAGAATGCACTGGAAATCACTACCGGTCGTTCTTCCAACGAAGTAAATCGTGGCGAGAGCATTCAGCTTGGTCTTAAGCTGAACGGCAATGTTATTGACAGAAGTGAACTGTCCGACTTCAACTGGACAGTCGCTGTACAGAGTTCCCTCGGCACCATTAATAACGCTGCTTCCGTTTCCGCAGGCTATCTGACCATCGGAACCGGTCTGTCCTTTGACTACAAATACACTGCAGTTGTAACGGCTTCCCTGAAGAATAATCCGGACGTCACTGCATCTGTTACCATTTCCATTCCGAAGGTCACCCTGACCATGTCTCCGCAGACCTATGCGGTAAAGCCCGGTCAGGTCGTTCCGGAAGGCACCATCAAGTGTATCGTAACCGGTATCGTTGATTATGATCTGGATTGGACTATCGCGACCTCAACGAACCCGACTCAGTTTGGCGGTACTGCAGGTAACGGTTCCTTCGTCACGAAGTCTACGACGGATCCGTCTACTGCAAAGATCTCCATCAGCAGCAAGGAACCCAGCAAGCTTTCATACATTCGTCTGAAGGCTACTTTACAGGGCTATTCGAATTATTATGCGCAGGCATATCTGCCGACGTCGGATGTGACGTTCAGTGTTTCGCCGACATCAGCAACACTTAATCGTAATGCAACAGAAGATGTAACGAGAACGCTGACAGCGTCCGTTTCACAGTCTTCCGATTTCTTTAATGTAAATCAGACGAACTGGACGATCGTAAGTGCAAAGACTGCCCGCGGAGCGGATGTTACCACCACCGGTCTGTCGATCACTAAACAGGGAGCAACTGCAACCTTCACTTTATCTCCGAACTTTGCAATCAGTTCAGAGAACATTGTTGTTACGGTGAAGGCAGAGCTGAACGGAAAAGAAGCGACCGTGCAGCTTACGATCAAGCCGACGGATCTGAGCGCGTTTACTATTACGTCCAATAAAGATAGTGTTAATAGAGGCGGTAGCGCAACAATCACTGCAAATGGTGTACCGAGTGGATACAGCGTGATTTGGGAAGCTACTTCAAGTTATGGAAATCCGGAGTGTACAGGTACGAATTCTGCGGCAACATTGAAGATTCCTGTAGACTTCCACACAAGTAATACAAACGATAGAAACGTTACTGTAAAAGCAACGCTCTATTTAGGGGATCAGGCAACAACGGCATCTAAAACACTCACGATTACTGTACCCAAGGTTAGCGTGACGCTTTCAAGAAGCGGATCCGGTTCTTCGTACACATATACAGCATCGGCGTCGAATATTGAAAATGAGAATGATTATGTATTCGTTTGGAAGTTAGTAAATAGTGCGACTTCTTCTAGTGATACATCGATCAATGGATATAGTCTCACCGGTGATTATACGAACAATACATCAAAAGATCAGGACGTATCGGTTACCCCGGGAACAACGGCTGATGCTTATATCTACGTTGGACTTCAGATCAAAAACAGTAATACTGTATTAGCAAAAGCAACCGAGTTGGTTCCGAGAAAGACTATGTTAACGAAGAATCAGTTGGACAAAGTTCAGCGGTATTACTGGGATAGTTCTGAAGCTTACGTTGCTTATTCAGATTTAAACGATAACTGGTATAATAATTACGATTGGCTCTATAGATATGATGTTGACCGGTATTCAAATGACGGAATCGATTATTACATCGTTGTTAAATACAATCGTAATGTGAAATACTATGGAAATGGTGGCATTAAATCGTATTCTTATGCAAAGAATAAAACCTATTATCTAGCTAATAGTGGCTCGACATGGTATGTATGGAATAATAACTGGAGCGCTTACCAGGATTCAGATATGGCGGATAAAATAGGAGTTTCTGAAACAGCATGGTCAACCGTCAAAGCTAAGGATATTTGCGAGGGCTTTGAGAAGTGCATCACTAATTCAAAGTCATATAAGAAGGACGATCCGAACAGTGCTTGGGTTTCAAGATACTAAAACGCGAGAGGAGGTTATTCAGGTGAAAAAAAGAATCATAGCCGGGACATCTGTATTATTGAGTGCGGGGCTTGTGGTAGGTGCATTATACGGCACCGGTAATTTCACGACTCGAGCAGACAGTTCAAGATTATATGGTGTTCAGCAAATCGTAAATGATTTGGATACGGATGATTTCAGAATTCTGGAAGTGGTGCCCGATGAGGCTTATGCTTCTATGGGATACTATATTTCAAATTCAGAGCCGGAAATTGCGGAATCTTTACTTCGGTCATCGAGCAGTGAAAGCGAAAGAAGCACCTTAGTTAATACTTTGTATTCCGGTTTAGTAACGAACGGAATCTTGAGCCAGAGCACTGCGATTCAGTATGAGGAGCAGCTCTATACACCCGCTGACATTGATAATTGGGCAGTAATTGACTATTACACGAATAACAGTGGTCATGCCGAGGAAAGAAAGGGTTCGTATGTTCTTGCATCCAGCAAAGGACTTACAGTCGGCGACTATTTCTATTCACCGTCACTTTCAGTAGACGTTGATGTCGAAAAAGTAACTAAAGCGGATACAACTGAAGTTACCGGTGATGCATTGAATTCATATAGCCTCACTACAGGGGATACTATTCGTGTTGCCATTACAGTAACAAATAGACGCAGTGACGAACTTCAGAATGTACCGGTCTCGTTAACCGGATCACGTACTGAAAATTTTACGATCACCACGTTGGGTGATACGGCGAGTTCATCGGTCTATGTGGATTACCTTGTTCAGGCGAGCGATTCGACTCTTACTTTTTCTGCAACAGCTAAGACTGCTAGCAGTGAAACAAATGTATACACATCCAACACATTGAAAATCGGTTCATCTTCCGAAACAGATGTGACAGGTATTACCATCACACCGACCGTAACTAAGGTGGTTCAGGGCGATGGTACTGAGGTTACAGGAACGAATCTTGAAACATACGTGCTTCAGAATGGTGATATTGTAACCAGTTCTGTAGTACTTGTTTCAGATACACAGGTATCAGATATATCGGTTTACTCTGAAAAAGCGGATACAAGTTTGATTGCAGATCATTCATGGCTTACCTGGAATCAGGACGCTGCCGATCAAAAGTGGTATGCATCGATTCCGACGTATTCCTACACATATACCGGCGCAGCGGATGTACTCACAGCAAAGCAGTATACTGCGGGTGGAATCACCAGAGAAGAAGCGACAGCAACCGCATATGTGGATGATTTTGTATTGCACCCCGGTGATGATTCAAGTGCGTATATTTGGGTGGACGATGCAAATGGTACAACGGCAAACGTTGCTCTGAACAAGCTCTACTACCGCACCACTGTCCAGAGCACTGACCTGTTCGCACAGGATATCTTTGGCCTGAATCCGGCTCTGGAAGACCAGGCGGCACTGATCGAGCACATCAGCGTTCAGACCATGACCATCAGTGAATTAGAGGAAGCATTGAACAACAATCAGCTTTCTCTGGATTCTATTGACCTTTTATATATTTCAAATTCGTCTGTCTTCGGCGATATGACTGCATATACCGAGGTTAACGGTTACAGCACGTCAAATGATATTCATACAGAAACTAATACGTTGCTCTATGAGTATGCAATTAATGCAGGTCTTCCGACCATTGTTGATGCTACACTGCTGACTTCAACTGCACCGCAGATGAAGGATCTTGCTCAGGACCTCCTGAATGCGTCAGCGCTGATTGCGGATTCTTCTTACACCTCACTGGCTGCGAATTATTCGCTTCCGTCCGGAACGAACGGTCTTGCTGCAAAGAACGTATTTATCACGACCGGCGGTACGATGGTTACCAATACGTTAAAGGACCAGATCTTTGAGTATAAGAGCAATTCTACCGCTAACGGTGAGAATATCCTCAAGGGCATGTCTTCCATCGTGGAAGAAATTCAGACCGACAACTTCTACAATGCTGCAAATGGTGAAAGTTATACCGAAGAGTATTCTGTAAACTCCGCAGGCGTTGAGACTGTTAAGGTTTCAAAGGCGACGATCGTCAAGTATATCCTGAACTTTGCAGACAGACGTGTGCTTCTTTATAAGGACAGCATTCGTGTTCTTGACCTGGAACCGACCAAGTATAGTACATTAACTGAGGAAAAGATCCGTCAGTGGCTGGGCATCAATGGTGATCCTTCTGCAAAACTGCAGAACATTGAAATCGTTCAGATGTCAACTTCCGAGTTCATCGGTAAACTGGAAGATCTGATCGAAAACTACGATATGATCTATATAGGTGGTTGTATCGGACCGGCGAATGCGAACGGCTCGATGAACCAGAGCGGCGGCTATACTTCGTATAATGACACCACCATGAATAAGTTGATCTATACTCATGTGGGTGATCTGGTTCAGATGGATTCAACGAAAGCCCCCGGTTTCAAGGGCATTTTGGATAAGTTTAACCCGGGAACCCTTAACTATGTACAGACTCGTTACTCCGGTAATGATATTACCGAGGACAAGTACAATGAGTTGATCAATTATACGAATGCCGGCTACCCGGTCGTATTTGACCAGACATTCTTTAATGGTACTTCCATCAACAAGACTTATGTTGACGATTCATCCTATATCTATAAGTTCATGTCTTATTGTATGGGCGAGAGCGGCAATACGGAAACGCTGTCTGAAGCTCAGGCTGTTCAGCGTTTTGGAAGCACCGATGCATGTGTTGCTGCCGGATATACAGAGAATGTTGTAACGGAGACAACGGTAGGCGGATATAAGATCGGTAATAAAGCCACGGGTGTGTATAATAATGCATATCTTACAAAGAATAAGTATTATTGTCTTGTTGGTTCGGATAGTAGTACAACAAAGAACATGCTGGTTTATGTTGACGATGCCGATGCAATCAAGACCGACAATAGTTTATCGATTACATCCGGTAACTTTATTGATTCAAGTTATGTATGGCTATTTGATAATGATAATAAATTAAAGAATATTGCGACTTCAAAGTATTTGAGTTTTGCATATTATGGGAATATGGAATCTGCGACATTGTCGGGTAATGGCACAGCTTTTACTGCGCAGTATAGTAATAACGCTTGGCTGTTTTGGAAATCATCACCGAATCACAGATGGTTTATGTACTGTTGCAATGCATCAAATGAAGTTCAGAACAGATACGAATCAAATTACTGGATTGGTGCATATTGGGATGTTTACGATGTTACCTATGTTTCAGGAAATCCGGAAACTGTTCGTACCTACACCAAGACCACCGGCGGCACGGAAGCGCTTAACAACGCGATGACTACCAATGGCACTGCTACGATCAACAAGCTGGTGAAGTACATCAACATGCCGAGAGTAAACCTCGTCATGACCGCAGTTCCGACAAAGTATGAATCCACTACCAGCAATGGTGTGCTTTCCAATATCAGCTGGCTGGATGTTTCTCAGGGACGTTATCTGAGATATGAATTTGAATTCTCAAATACTTCTGAGACCACTGGCGGTACCAGTGAGTATACGGTCAATCTGTACATTGATATTAATGCGGACGGTCAGTATTTAGATACCGAACTGTTGGATAGTCTTGACATTACAGAAACCAATACCGGTAAAACGGTTGCAGCAAACAAACTGAAATCCGGTGTCCGTTATTCTGTATCCCGTGAGCTTCCGGCAACGTACATTGGCCTGCTTCCCTGGAAGCTGAGTGTTTCATTGAATGAGGCGAGTGGTGCTTCTGCAAAGGTCCATGCTTCAGCGGTCGGATACACGGCAATCAAGCCGGATAGCGCTACAAAGGTCAAGGTTCTTCAGGTAATGAAGAGCAAGGATGATAGCGATAACGTAAATCTTACGACGAATGCTACATTCAAAAGGCTGATCAGCAACCTGAAAGCGCAGGGGTTATACGACCTCGATATTACCGCGATTTCTGCAGATGATCTGGATAATATGGCAGCTACTTATGCGTCTGCTCAGGAGTTCTATGGTTATCTGAAGCAGTACAATATGCTGATCTTCGGTTTCAGTGATATGTATGATGATATTTCCAATGATAAAGCATTGAATGCCATCTTATTATTCATTGATGCCGGCAAGTCCGTTATGTTTGCTCACGATACGACGTCGTTCAGTAATGGTTATGGTTCAACTGCCGAGAAGAATTGGAGTAATAAGATCAACCTTCTGGTACGTGATGAACTTGGTATGGACCGTTATGGTGTTACCGAGATCAGTGCGTTAAAGAGTAAGAGCTCCAATTATACAATGGATTCCACGTTGGCATCTGCTATTGTTACAAAGAACAAGGACGCTGCATCAAAACCGTCAACGATCGGCACCGGCGATACCTATTATGAGGTACAGGGCTTTACCAATTCGTTTATTGCACGTTATCTTGGTTATGGCGACGGTGTGGAAGGAAAGAGTAAATACTTTGTAAAGCTCACAGACACCACGAATGAAGTAACAACGGTATCCCAGGTCAACCAGGGACAGATCACGTGTTATCCGTACAATGTAAATATTGACGAAGGAACGACAACGAGAGATAGATACAGTACGTCCGGTACTTCAACGTACTATTCAGAAAACCTGAATACCTTAACTGTAGCTCGAACACACTGTCAGTATTATCAGTTGGATTACAACTATGATACCAACAATGACGGTACGAATGACCTTGTTGTTTGGTATGCACTTGCGGGAGGCGTTTATGACGGTATGCCGAACGATGTACGTAATAACTATTATCTGTATTCTGTAGGCAACGTTATGTACACCGGCATGGGTCATTCGGCACCTAGTGTCAGTGATTCGGAAGCACAGCTTTTCATCAACGCTATTATCGCATCGTACAATGCCGGTACTCAGGCACCGAGTGTTACGATCGTAAAGGATAAGGACAGCAAGAACTCTGCACTTGAAGTTATCTATCGTACCTTTGATGATGCTGCATCTACAGGGGATTCACTTACGGATGATCCGGATGCTGCGGAAGAGTATGAGAAGTTTGCATTCTATGTAAACGATGTAAACGTTATTCAGGGTACCAAGGTGATCGATGTCTGGTACTGCTACGAGATCTCTCAGGCCACCTACAACGCGGCAGTGAATACTGCGGGAAGCGTGAAGGCGGCAGAAAATGCCGGCTACTTTACAGCTGTTGAAAATGGTGTAACGTATTATCTGAAGGCCTTTGGTCAGAATGCTTCAGACAGTGATTACATCGGCAATGCGCTGGATTCATATCAGAGCAGAGTCGGTAATAATGTACTGGTTGAGACCAAGGTCAAGGCATCCTGGGTAGACAGTGCACTTGCAAGATACGGTGAAACGGAAGAAAATGTTTCTTACGTTTCAAATGACAAGACGTATTACATCAATCCGGCACGCATCTGGATCGCAGCAAGAACAACGCTTGATTACTCAAGCACCAACAAGACAGATGAAGTTACATCTGTAGTATTTGACAACATTACGTTTAAGAAGCGTACGTTGACAAATCTGGACTAATTCATAATTTGACCGGCGATGCCGGTTGAATAGAACCAGCCATTGGGGCAGTTCGTGAGAACTGCCCCTGTTTTGTGTTTTGAAAGCAATTAAAAAGCCCGGCATGTGGGATGCCGGACTTTTTATTTTATACAGTCCCTTTTTATTTGAGAGACAGGCGGTGAATATTCCGGGCATCGGACGGTAGGCGCGTCGGAGATCTTATCGGAGGCGGCGCTTGATGTGAGCGTGCCCTCCTATACCACGGTGGTATCGGGAGAACCGGCGCAAGACAACTGATACGCTTTCGGGATAAGGTTGAAAACCGGGAGCATGTAATGGTATAATCAAAGCAGGAAAACGAAGCTTTGTCCGCCGCAAACGCCGGACCGACATATACAGCAAAGGAAACAGATGAATATGACGGAAAAAGAAAGAATGCTCGACCTGATCACCCGATTGAATGCCGCCTCTGCCGCGTATTATAACGGCGAGGAGATCATGAGCAATTTTGAATATGATAAATTGTATGACGAACTGGTTGCATTGGAGGGCGTGACCGGAGAGAGCCTGCCGGATAGCCCCACGCAGCGCGCCGGCGCGGAAGCGGTCGATGAGCTTCCCAAGTTCCGACATGAGTATGTGGCGCTTTCGCTGGCCAAGACGAAGGACGTGGACGAGTACATCGGCCGGTTCCGGGAGCATGTGTACAGCGCCCGCCACGAGGAGATCCACAACCGGAAGCATAATAATAAGGTCGCGGTCATGTGGAAGTGCGATGGCAGCACCGTGCAGCTGTATTATAACGGTGGCCGGTTGGAACATGCGGTCACGCGCGGAAACGGTGAGGTGGGGTCAGTCATCGACCACAATGCGCCGTACATCAAGGGCATTCCGATGACGATCGATTTCCGCGGCAAACTGGTGGTTCGCGGAGAGGCCCTGATGACCTACACCGAGTTTGAGCGTATCAATTCCGAGCTTTTGCCGGAAGAGCAGTACAAGAACCCGCGCAATCTGGCAAACGCGACCATTTCGCTCCTGGATTCCCGCGAGATGCGTCAGCGCGAGATCTGTTTCTACGCGTTTGACCTTGTAGCGAAGGAGGACAGTGCGGAGGACCGGGAGCCGTTCACCGACCTCGGCGATGACTTCATGGAACGCCTGAACTGGCTTGCGGCGCAGGGCTTCAATGTGGTAGAACGCACGGAAGTCTCCGTGGAAGAGTTAAAGGAAACGCTGGACGCATGGGGGAAGCGCGTGCCGGAGATCGACTTTCCGGTTGATGGCCTTGTCTGCACAATGTGTGACTGCGCATACTCGCGCGACCTTCCCGGCACCGGCCACAACCCGCACATCATGAAGGGCATGGCCCTGAAATGGCAGGATGAGACCGCGGAGACCAGGCTTCGCGACATCAAGTGGCAGGCGACCCGAACGGGCCTTCTGGCGCCGGTCGCGGAATTCGATTCCGTCGAGCTCGAGGGCACGACCGTCAATCGCGCGACCCTTCACAACCTTTCCTACATTCTGTCGATGGATCTGAAGCTCGGCGATACTGTGCAGATCGCGAAGATGAACAAGATCATTCCGGCCGTTGTCCAGAATGATTCCAAGGAGCGCGAATGGGACGGCGCCGAACTTCCGGAGGACCTTCGCGCGCGCTATGCCGTTCCGGACATTTGCCCGGTCTGCGGCAGCAAAACGGAGCTTGAATTCACCGGTGGCAACACCCGCAGTTTTGTGGTGAAATGCCCGAACCCGGAATGTGCGGCCAAGCGCATCCGTTCGCTGGTCCACTTCTGCGAGCGCGACTGTATGAACATCATAGGCATGTCGGAGGCGACTATCGAGAAGTTCGTGGATGAGGGCATTATCCACGATTATACGGACTTTTTTAAGTTGGACACACACCCGGAGATCGCGGAAATGGACGGCTTTGGCGAGAAAAGCTGGCAGAAGTTCGTAAACGCGGCCGAGAATGCAAAAAAATGCACTTTTTCGGGACTTTTCAATGCCCTTGGTATTGCAAACCTCGGAAAGGGCCAGGCCAGGTTATTGTACAATTATTACGCACAGAGCGGGGCTCCCGGCGAGTGCGTCTCCCGGCTTTTCCTGGCCGATGTGACCGCCGGCCGCGATCTGTCGGAGATCGAGGGCATCGGTCCGGTCATGGATCAGGCAATTCGTGAATGGGCTGCGGAGAATCTGAGCGGTGTGATCACCGGGCAGAGTGAAACCACGCAGCGAGAGGATTCCGGTACGGCAGCCGGACCGGATACTGCTGAAGGCGACCGCAGGACTGAATTTGAAAAGCTTTACGAAATGGTGGAGATCACCGACGATGTGATTCCGGAGCGCGCGGCAGAGAGCGCTGCATCCGCGATCGCAGGCAAGACCTTCGTTATCACCGGCGCGGTCGCTCACTTCAAAAACCGTGACGAGCTGAAGGAGAAGATCGAGGCCCTGGGCGGTAAGGCCGCCGGCTCGGTATCCTCAAAGACGGATTACCTGATCAATAACGATGTGACATCGACCTCGGGAAAAAACAAAAAGGCCAAGGAGCTGAATGTGCCGATCATTTCCGAAGAGGATTTCCTGAGACTCATCGGAGAAATGTAAAAAAAACGCTGTGAAAACCATACCCGGTCTTCACAGCGTTTTTATGTGCTTCGCACTCAGGAGCCGCACTTTTCTTTATATTTTGTCAGTTCCCGCGCAAACCACACATTGATTCCGAAAGCGGCTGCGGAGAAAACGGTCAGCAGCACGAGCGGCAGGCGATAGTCGCCGCTGGCCTGCTGGATGACACCGATCACCGTCGGGAAGAGTGAATTGATGACGCTGTCCAGACTGAGCATCGCGTAGTTGGAAGAGAAGTTTTTATTGCCGAACATGTAGCGGATGCAGGACGGAAGCATCGTCGCGCTGCAGCCGTAATTCAGCAGCATCAGGCAGGCACCGGGCACATAAAGAAGCAGCGATCCGGTCAGACTGCCGAGCATGATCAGGACGATGGCCGTGCACTGCAGCACGGAGATCACATAGATGGCACGCTTCAGGCCGAGCTTGTCAAAAAGAATGCCGAAGCCGAGGCGCGCAAAACCGTTGAACAGCGCCGCGCCGCTGACGATGGTCGCCGCCACCGCGGAGGTGACCAGCATTTCTTCCTGCATGATCGGCGCGTTGTGATTGATGATCGCAAGTCCGAGTCCCTGACTGCAGACCGCGGATACGAAGGCAAGTCCGAAGAGACGCATTTTCAGCATTGCTCCGGTCTCCACATCGGGGAAAGTGGTACGGTTCGCAGCCGAAGCTTTTGATACACCCGCAGCTTTTTCCTCATCATCCTCAAGCTCCCCTTCCTTTGGCTCGCGCGCAAAGAATGAGAGGAGAAGAAGCATCGCCCCGCAGACGATTCCGATGAACCGGAAGGCCAGAAATACACTGTACCGCGTGGTGATGGCATTCACGATCGGCGAAAACAGGGTGGTGGAGAAGGCATAGCCCATGAGCAGAAGACCCGTTGCAGTGGCCGGCCGCGACGGCATCCATTTCGGGAAGGTGGAGATGGCCGCGTTGTAGCCCATACCGATGCCGATGCCCGCCACGACACCGTACAGCACGAACACCTGCCAGAGCGCGTTCGCGCAGCTGAGCAGGCCGAAGCTGATGAAGAAGATCACCGCAACGATGCGGATCAGGTTCGCGGGAGAGATCCTGCGGATCAGCCTTCCGGCAATGATCGTGCCCACGGGAAAGAGCAGAACATTTACGGTGAAGCAAAGCGAGGTCTGGGAGCGGGTCGCGTTCAGCGCTTCTTCAAGCGGAACGACGAAGATCGACCAGGCCAGCGTGATGCCGATGAAAAGAAAGATCAGTAAGCCCGTAAAAAGGTGTAATGTACGTTTCATTGAAGGGTCCTCTGAAGGTAAAGTCGTGCGGGGGCCCGGCGAAAGCCGCGGGGCATCGACCGCACCGTCTTTCAGTATAATCTCCTCCGTTCAAATTTCAAGAGGAACAGAAGCGCCGTTTCGAAAATCTTAGAACAGGATCCTCTTGGGAAGATTTCAAAAGAAAACGGAATCTTCCGTTTTCTTTTTTCGTGAACGTGCTATAGTGGACTCAGATGCGGACGATTCCCGGAGGAACCGGTCCGGCATCGGAGCCTAAAAACAGGGAGGTCAATATGCTTCTTCAACCAAACGGAAAACTCTGGACCGATACGGACGGAAAGGATATGCAGGCACACGGCGGCCACATGCTTTTTGCGGACGGCATGTACTATCTTTACGGTGAAAACCGCCTCGACAATGCGTATGTTTCCTGTTACCGCTCCCGGGACCTTGTGAACTGGGAATTCCGCGGAAATGTTCTGACCGCGGACAGCAAAACGGAAGCCATCCGCACGAGGACGGAGCTTAGACTGAAAAGGGGTGACGGCGGCAAGGTGAACATCGAGCGCCCGAAGGTCCTGTACTGCGAAAAGACCGGAAAGTATATGATGTGGGCACATTACGAGAATGGTGTGAATTACCGGGATGCGCGCATCTGCATCGCCTCCTGCGACACCCCGGACGGCGATTTTACCTACCACGGAAGCTTCAACCCCTACGGCAACATGTCCCGTGACTGCACGCTGTTTAAGGACGATGACGGCGCGGTCTACTGGCTCTGCGCTTCCCGCGACAACGCGGATCTGCACATCTACCTTCTGTCCGATGACATGCTCAACGTCCGCAAGCACGTGAACACCCTGTTCCAGGGCGAGTTCCGGGAGGCCCCGGCGATGTTCAAAAAGGACGGGCGATATTACCTCCTTTCATCCTACTGCACAGGTTGGGCGCCGAACCAGGGCAAGTGGGCCGTGGGCGATACGATCGACGGCCTGTTCAGCGAGCTCGAGGACTTTGGCGACGAAACCACCTTCGGCTCACAGCCGACCTTTGTCTGGCCGGTCGATGTGCACGGCCGTACCGAATTCGTCTACGTCGGCGACCGCTGGAATTACCACTACTACGCGGACGGCGAGGAGCATCTTTCACCGCCGGAACACATGAAGGCCTACTACTGCAAATCGTCCTTTGTGATCCTTCCCATTCGTTTTGACGGAGAACGACCGTACATCGAATACGCGGAAGCGTTTGATACCGATGCCTTTGACCGGTAAGGGCTGAGGCTCGGAGAAGCTTCTCACGGTCATTGATTATTTCCGCGAAAGAGGCTATACTGACACCTATACACAGCCCCTGTCCGGGGCATCCATGACACGGTAAGTAATACAACAAGAATAAACCGAAGAATTTCGGCAAAACCGGGAGGTACAACTATGTTAATGAAAAAGATCAGTGATCAGCTGCCGGAGGTTTCCCGCATCGGTCTGGGATGCATGCGTCTGACCGAGCTTACGGATACCAAGGCTGTGGGCGAGTTCATCGACCGCGGACTGGACCTCGGCATCAACTTCTTTGACCACGCCGATATCTACGGCGGCGGCAAGTGCGAAGAGATCTTCGGTGATGCGCTCACCGCGGAGCGCAGAAACAGAATGGTCATCCAGACCAAGTGTGCGATCCGTCCGGGCGTTGCATTCGACTTCTCCAGGCAGTACATTCTGGACAGCGTGGACGGCAGCCTGAAGCGCCTGAAGACCGATCACATCGATATCCTGCTTCTGCATCGTCCGGATGCGCTGTATGAGCCGGAAGAGGTTGCGGACGCTTTCCGTACACTGAAGGCAGCGGGCAAGGTCACTGCGTTCGGTGTCAGCAACGAGAATCCGTGGCAGATGGAGCTTCTGCAGAGCGAACTCGATGAGCCGCTCGTAGCGAACCAGATCCAGTTCTCCATCGCACATTGCCCGACCATCGACGCCGGCCTGACCGTCAATATGGGCCACGACAACTCCGTAATGCGTGACGGCGGTATCCTGGATTACTGCCGCTTAAAGAAGATCACTCCGCAGGCATGGTCTCCGTTCCAGTACGGAATGTTTGAAGGCGTGTTCATCGGAAGTGAGAAGTATGAGAAGCTGAACGCGGTCATGGAGCGTCTGGCAGAGAAGTACGGGGTCACGGTCAATGCCATCGCCATCGCGTGGATCCTCCGTCATCCGTCCAGGATGCAGGCCATCATCGGCAGCATGAACGCATCCCGCATTGAGGGCATTGCGAAGGCTGCGGACATCACACTGACCCGTGAGGAGTGGTACGAGCTGTACCTGGCAGCGGGAAAGATCTTACCGTAAAGGAACGTCCGCAGGTGATGCGGAGATCCCGAAAACAGAAAAGGTGCCCCGAACGACCGGCGGTCGTTCGGGGCACCTTTTTTGCTATAAGTCCATTCGGGCATTCAGCCTTTGAACATTCAATTCATCCATCAGATCTCCGGTTCTTCATTACGGTCGCAGACCAGTTCGCCATCGACCACCTTCAACTCGCGGCATTGTACAATGGCCGCACAGCGGGCGGCAGGTGAGAGTTTTTCGCGTTCCTCCGCAGTCAGTACTTCGTGGCTGTACGGATGGCAGAAGTAGAAGATGAACGCGCGTCCGTCCTTCACGACAACATCGGCGTGATGGCCCAGCCCCTGATCGGTCGGGATATCGCCGCTGGTATCAAGAATGTTTTTGCAGCGGGTCCAATGCGTGAAATCCTCGGACTTATAGACCGCAAGGCCGCTCCAGAAATCGCTGATCATCCACTTGATGCCGCCCAGCTCGAAAACGTTCGGGCCTTCCTGCGCGCAATCGGTGATCTCGCGGCCGATCTCCGTCCAGTTGTACAGATCGTTGGAGACAGCGGCATGCGTGAAGGAGTGGTCGTTTTCTTCCTTGAACCACATTTTCCAGGTGCCGGGCTCCGTCTCATAAACACAGGCGTCGATAACTCTTTCCGAATTCAGGTCGATCTCCTTGTCAAAGGTCCAGTGCCACAGGTCCACGGAGGTATAGTGCAGCATGTCGCGCGGATACTCCCAGTTCTCCGGAATACCGGTGATATAGGAAACGTACATGTGGTAAAGACCGTCGTGGTACAGTACCTCCGGCGCCCAGAAGGTGTTGTGTCCGGGCTCGATGTCCAGACCCTCCAGCGTGCCGCGGTACAGCCAGCTGCACATATCGGTGCTGGTCGCCACACCGATCCTGGTTCCGTGCACCCAGGCCACGCCGATGATCGGCTCAGCCGCACGGCGCTGTGTGTAGAACATATACCAAAGCTTTTCTTTTTCGTTGTAGATGACGGTCGGATCCGTCGGTGCGTCATAAATGGGGTCCCGAAATAACGGGGTCTTAATCTTCGGCATGAGGCCCTCCTTCTGTATGCCGCACGGACCTTCGGGCCTGCGGCGTGTTACCTGCATCATAGCATCGCCCACCCGTATTTGCAATCGGAGAGTGCGGTTTCATCTCGCAAAAAGTTGACTATTTGCCGATGGAAAACTATAATATCCACATAACCTGTCAAGACACCTCATCAACAGGAAAAAGAGGAGAGAATATGAAGATCGTACTTGAAAATCTGACCAAAAAATTCCCGAACCGCAATAAGAAAGTCGGTGGTTTCGTAACAGCGGTCAGCGACTTTAATATCGAGGTTCCGGACGGAACGCTGATCGGTCTTTTGGGCCCCTCCGGCTGCGGAAAGAGCACGGTGCTCAACCTGATCTGCGGCCTTGAGAAGCCCACGGAAGGACGGATACTGTTCGGCGATGAAGATGTGACCAAGCTTCAACCCGAAAACCGCGGCGTGGGTCTGGTCTTCCAGAACTATGCGCTTTATCCGCATCTTACGGTGCAGCAGAATATTATATTCCCGCTGGAGAACCTTCGCGGGAAGGAGAAGATGACCAAGGAGGCCATGGCGGAGAAGGCGCTTGAGGCCGCGAAGCTTGTGCAGATCGAGGGCCTGATGGACCGTAAGCCGAGCGAGATGTCCGGCGGTCAGCAGCAGCGTGTGGCCATCGCCCGCGCGTTAGTCAAGACTCCGCGTGTGCTTCTTCTGGATGAGCCGCTGTCCAACCTGGATGCTCGTCTCAGACTGCAGACCCGTGAAGAGATCCGCCGCATTCAGCGCGAGACCGGCGTCACCACAATATTCGTCACACATGACCAGGAGGAGGCAATGAGCATCTCCGACCGGATCATCGTTATGAAACAGGGCGTGCTCCAGCAGGTCGGCGCACCGCAGGAGGTGTACGATGAACCAGCCAATCTGTTCGTGGCAAAGTTCCTCGGAAACCCGGCCATCAATGTGTTCAAGGGTGAGATCCGGGGCGGCAAGCTGTTCATCGGGGAAGAGGAAGTGATGAATGTCGGCGCGGTCGATGACCGCCCGGTCTACGTGGGCATCCGTCCCGAGGGTTTCATTCCGGATGATAACGGTTCCCTGACGATGGAGCTTCGCCGCGTCGAGGTCATGGGACGAGACACGAGCGTCGTTGCCGGCCATCCGGCATCGGAGAACACCAATGTGCGTGCGATCATCAGCGCGGAGGACGGAAAGGGCATTTCCGGCGAGACTGTCCGCTTTTTCCTGAAGCCTTATAAGGTCTGCCTTTTTGACATCGAGACCGAAGAACGGATCCTCTTTGATCCGGAGGCGGAGGAGGACATTCCGTTTGCTGCGGAAACCGGCACCGCCGAATAAGAAAGGAACCGCATATGGAACATAAAAATATGAAGGGCTGGTTGTACCTTCTTCCGGCGATCCTTTTCCTGGGTGTATTCATGGTCTACCCCCTCGTCGATGTATTCGTCTACTCGTTCGAGGAGGGCTACAACTCCGCATCCCAGACCTTCTTCGGCGTCGGCCTGTACAACTATTCCTACGTCCTGCATGACACCTACTTCCTGCAGGCTGTTAAAAACACATTCGTCCTGGTCATCATCACCGTGCCGCTTTCCACCGGCATTGCGCTTTTGATCTCTCTGGGTCTGAATCGTATCACGCCCCTGAAGGAATTTTTCCAGACCGTTTATTTCCTGCCGTACGTTACGAACACTCTGGCTGTCGGTCTGGTCTTCATGATCCTGTTTAAAAAGACCGCCTATTCCGATGGCATGATCAACCTTCTGATCAACGCCTTTGGCGGGTCTTCCGTGGATTTCATCGACGGACCCTATTGGGCCAAGATGTTTGTCCTTTGCTTCTACACGATCTGGATCGTCATGCCGTTTAAGATCCTGATCCTGACCTCCTCGTTGGCTTCCGTCAACAAGGTCTACTATAAGGCCGCGCAGGTCGACGGCACCCGCCCCTTCCGCGTGTTTTACAAGATCACCCTGCCGATGATCTCACCGTTCATCTTTTACCTGGTCATCACCGGCTTCATCGGCGCGTTCAAAGCCTATTCGGACGCTGTCGCGCTCTTTGGCACCGATCTGAATGCCGCCGGCATGAACACGATGGTCGGCTACATCTATGACATGCTCTACGGCAACAGCGGCGGTTATCCGTCGTATGCTTCCGCAGCGGCCATCATTCTGTTTGCCATCGTCCTGACCATCACGGTCATCAACCTGATGATCAGCAGCAAGCAGAAAGTACAGTAAGGGGGGCGCGTATGAATACTGAAATGGATTTTGAAAAGATCGAACGCCGCGCCCGCGTGAAAAAGATCGTCTCGAATGTGGCCGTCTATTTCTTCCTGACGCTCTGGGCGGTCATGGTCCTGTTCCCCTTCTACTGGATGATCCTTTCCTCCGTAAAGAGCTACAGTGCCTATAACTCCGAGTACATTCCGAAGTTCTTCACGCTTGCGCCTACGTTTCGGAACTACATCGACGCCTTTACCGCCGTCCCGCTCGCGCGCTATTTTGCGAACACCATCGTGTTCACGGGCATCACGACCGGGCTCATGGTCCTCGTGATCATTTTCTCCGCCTATGCGTTTGCGCGTCTGGATTTTCCCGGAAAGACGCTGACCTTCACACTGTTTCTGGCGCTCATGATGATCCCGAACGAGCTCGTCATCATCACGAATTTTCAGACCATCACGGCCCTCAATCTCCGGAACACGTTTACCGGTCTGATCCTTCCTTCGGTCACCTCGGTCTTCTACATTTATCTTCTCAAGGAGAATTTTGAAGCCGTACCGAACGAGCTTTACAAGGCCGCCAAGGTCGATGGTACCTCGGACCTGAAGTACCTGTTCAAGGTCCTGCTCCCCATCTGCCGGCCGTCGGTCATCACCATCGTGATCCTGAAGGTCATCGAATGCTGGAACTCCTATGTCTGGCCGCGCCTCATCACCGACGACGCAAACTATTTCCTGGTCAGCAACGGTATCCAGGAGATCCGCGAAAACGGCTTCGGCCGCGAAAACATTCCGGCTATGATGGCGGCAGTTGTGGTCATTTCCGTTCCGCTCATCGTCATCTTCCTGATCTTCCATAAAAAGATCATGGAGGGCGTTTCGAGAGGAGGTACCAAGGGATGAGAAAGCTGAAAAAAACGGTCCTTCTTTTAGGTGCGCTTGCGATGCTGACCGGTCTTCCCGCACTGACGGGATGTCACGGAAAGAAGGAGTCCGCCGCCTTTACGGTGCCTGCGGAGTTCGATACCTCAAGGAATTATGAGATCACGTTCTGGGCAAAGAACGATACCAATAAGACGCAGACCGCGATCTATGAGCAGGCCATCGCCGGTTTTGAGAAGGCCTATCCGAATGTGAACGTCAACATGCGTCTGTACACGGACTACGGCAAGATCTACAACGATGTCATCACGAACATCGCGACCGATACGACGCCGAACGTCTGCATCACCTATCCGGACCACATCGCCACCTACATGACGGGCGATAACACCGTGGTCTGCCTGGATGATCTGTTCACCGATGAAAAGTACGGTCTGGGTGGTTCCGGGGTCCTTTACGACTCGGTCCGTCAGGATGAGATCGTTCCGGAATTCCTGGAAGAATGCAAACTGAACGGTCACTATTATGCGCTTCCATACATGCGCTCCACGGAGGCCTGTTATGTCAACAAGGATTACGTGGAAGCCCTCGGCTATGAGCTTCCGGAGGTCCTGACCTGGGACTTTGTGTGGGAGGTTTCCGAAGCCGCCATGGAGAAGAATGCGGACGGCACCTATAAGGTCAACGGCCAGAACGTCATGATCCCGTTCATCTACAAATCCACGGACAACATGATGATCCAGATGCTGAAGCAACTGGACGCCGGCTATTCCACGGCGGACGGCGAGATCGAGATCTTCAACGATCAGACCCGCGACCTTTTGAAGACCGTCGCGACGCATTCCGCGACCGGGGCGTTCTCCACCTTCAAGATCTCCAGCTATCCGGCCAATTTCCTGAATGCGGGCCAGTGCATTTTTGCAATCGATTCCACCGCGGGCGCGACCTGGATGGGTTCCGACGCACCGCTTCTGGACATCGCCGAAGACCAGTTGGTCGATTTTGAGACCGCGGTCCTTCCGATCCCGCAGTACGATACGGAAAACCCGAAGATGATCTCCCAGGGACCGTCCGTCTGCATCTTCAACAAGGAGGATCCGCAGGAGGTCCTGGCCTCCTGGCTGTTCATGCAGTACCTTCTTACGAATTCCGTGCAGATTGCGTATTCCGAGACCGAGGGCTATGTTCCGGTCACACTGAAGGCACAGCAGGACGGAGAGTATCAGGATTACATCGCCCGGGCGGGTGAGAACAACGGCCTGTTCTACGATGTGAAGATCAAGGCGGCGCAGATCCTCGTAAATAACACGGAAAACACGTTCGTCACGCCGGTCTTCAACGGCTCCGCGTCGCTTCGTAATGCGGCGGGGCAGATGATCGAGGAAGTGACCAAAGGCGTCCGGCGCAAGAAGACCGTGGACGATGCCTTCATCGACAGCCTCTATGAAGAAATGACCAAGCTGTACAAGCTCGACCAGGTCGAGGCCGCCTCCGGCAGCACGGACCTGGGCCCGCTTCCGCGTACCGCAAAGGCGCTTCTTTTCGGCATTGCCGGTGCGTGGTGCATCATTCTGGCAGTCTTCCTGGTCACAACGGTGAAAAAATGCAAAAAGCATTAATGATTTCGTCGAAAAGGCGGAAAAAATCGGCGGAATAACAATTGATTTTCTCTGCTATTCATTATAAGATGAACCCGGACGATGTGTCTTGACACCTCGTTCAAAGATAATTCAACCGGACCGCGGCTTGACTGCGACCGGAAAGCATCCGTGCATAAAGCACGGAAGAGGAGGAGAAAAACATGAAAAGAGTTTTAGCATTCGTGCTGGCTTTCGTAATGGTTCTGTCCATGGCGGCATGCGGTAAGAAAGCGACCGAAGAGACCACGACGACCGCAGCGGAGACCACTACGACAACAGCAGCGGAAGAAGAAATCATTGAAGGTGGGGATGACCTCCCGGTATTCGATTTCGATTCCATGGGTTATGATGACTACTGCGCAGCCGCAATGGACGACGAAGTCACCGTACTTTGCTATGTTCAGGCTACCCAGTCCTGGTGGGATGACAAGATCACCGTTTATGCGGCGGATGAAGACGGCGCATATTTCATCTACGAGATGAGCTGCTCCGAAGAGGATGCCGCAGCACTCGTTCCGGGCGCTTGCATTATCGTCAGCGGTTACAAGAGCGAGTGGGCCGGTGAAGTTGAGATCGTCGATGCTTCCTTTGTCCTTCTGGAGGGATTCACCGATCCGTACGTTGCAGAGGCTGCCGATGCGACCGACAAGATCGGCGACGACGAAGCACTGCTTGCAATTCAGAATCAGCTCGTTTCCTTCAAGGGCATGACCGTTGAGTCTGTATCCTACAAGAACGACGAGCCGGGCGATGACATCTACCTCACCGTTTCCAAGAACGGCGTGAAGTGCGATTTCTGCCTGGAGTACTACTTAAACGGCAGCGACGAAGCGCTTTACAACGCTGTCGGCTCTCTGGAAGCAGGTCAGATCGTGGACATCGAGGGCTTCCTGTACTGGTACAACGGTATGAATCCGCACATCACCAAGGTTGAAGTCACCGGCGATGTCAACGCAAAGTCCGAAGGCGTTATGAGCTACGATGAGTTCATTGCAGCCGCTGTCGATGACGAAGTTGTGATCGAGGCTTATGTCCAGGCTACCCAGTCCTGGTGGGACAACAAGATCACCGTTTACGCGGCAGATGCCGAAGGCGGCTATTTTATCTATGAGCTTGCATGTGATGAAGCGGATGCCGAAAAGCTTGTTCCGGGCGCAAAGATCAAGGTTTCCGGTTACAAGGGCGAGTGGTCCGGTGAGATCGAAGTTGTTGATGCAACCTTCGAACTTGTTGAAGACGGCACCGAATATGTTGCTCCGGCGGTTGACGCGACCGGCGCAGAAGACCTTGCTGCTTACATGAATCAGAAGGTCATGATCACGGATATGACGGTTTCTTCCGTTGCTTACAAGAACGACCAGCCGGGCGATGACATCTATGTTACCCTGACCAGGGACGGCGTTACGTACGAGTTCTGCCTGGAGTACTACTTAAACGGTTCCGATGAAGAATTCTACAACCGCATCGGCGGCCTTGAAGAAGGCGCTGTTGTGGACGTCGAAGGCTTCATGTACTGGTATAACGGACCGAACATGCACATCACCGGTATTACCGTAAAATAATGCGGAAATAACGGAAGAATACAAAAGCCCTCATCGTATGATGGGGGCTTTTCAGTCGATATCGGGGACGGAGGATCATATGGATTCAGGCAAAAAGGAAGTTGCACATATCATCTCCAACACTCATTGGGACCGCGAGTGGTACCAGTCGCATGAAAAGTATCTGGTGCGGCTTGTCGGGCTTTGCGACCGGTTAACGGAGCTTCTTGAACGGAATAAGGAATACCGGTTCGTACTGGATGGCCAGTATGCGCTCATCGGCGATTATCTCGCCGTACGTCCGGAGATGAAGGATCGTGTAGCGGAGCTTGTCAAAGAAAAACGGCTGCTTCCCGGCCCCTGGTACACGCAGCCGCTTGAGAACATTGCGGGCGGCGAGGCCCTGATCCGCAATCTGCAGTACGGCATCGCTCTTTCCGACGATCTGGGCGGCGCCATGCGTTTCTCCTATGAGGTCGATGAATTCGGCCACACGTCCCAGCTTCCGCAGATACTGAAGGGATTTGACATTGACGGCGTCATTGCCTGGCGCGGCGTACCGGCGGACTCCAAAAACATCTTCACCTGGGCGGCACCGGACGGTACCGCAGTCGATATGTTCCGCACAAACGAAGGCTACGGCGAGGCCACGGACCTGCCGGTGGAGGAAGAGGACCGGAACTATTTCATCGACGGGCGGGAATTCGAGCGGGACGGCCTGATATCACGCGTGAACGCGATCCGCGAAATGCGGCTCAAAATGGCGGTGTCAAAGCACGAACTGTGGCTGAACGGCATTGACCATTCCTGGGCACAGGAGGACCTTTTCGAGGTCATGGAGAAGATCCGTGCGCTGTTCCCGGACCTGGAAGTCCGGCAATCCGTACCGCAGGAATATGCGGATGCGGTGCGGCAGGATATCCGCGAACGCGGCATCACGCCCGAACGTGTCACCGGGGAACTCATGATCAACAAGGAGGGCGTACTGGAATCCACGAACGCGCTCCATCCGCGTGAGAAAAAGCGGCATTACGAGTCGGAGGATCTCTTGACCCGCAAGCTGGAGCCGCTTGCTTGCGCGGCATCGCTGTACGGCCGGCCGTATCCGGAGTGGGCCGTGGACCGTGCGTGGCTCTATGTTCTTGAAAACCATGCACATGATAGTCTGGGCTGCTGTTCTGTGGATGAGGTCTTTGAGCAGGTCATGGCACGTTACGGCGCGGCGATGTCGCTCGCGGAACAGGTCGCTGACGGAAGCCTGCGCTATCTGATGAGCCTTTACGATGACGCACCGTCGGTCTTTGTGTTCAATATGACCGCGCGCCCCGCAGGCGGAACGGGCCTTTATACACTGGACGTTCCCTCGCACATGGGCGGCATCGGTATGATCCTGAAAACGCCGGACGGGACGCCTGTGCCGATGAAGATCCTTTCATCCGCCCCGGTGGGCGATGTCCGTTACAATCCGCGCCGCGGCCATCCGACGTACGATACCAAGACGCGCATGCAGGTGCTGCTGGACCTTCCGATGATCCCGGCGGCCGGATTTATGCGGCTGACGATTGAGGACAACGGAGAGAAGAAGGCGTACACGCCGGAGGAGATCCTGCGTACGGGAGAGGCAACCTCCGGCAACGGACCCGTACCTTCCGGCCTTCCGGTCCTCGAGAACGCCTTCCTGCGCCTGTCCTTCAATGAAAACGGCACCTTTGATATGCTGGATAAAGCAACCGGCCGGATCTATCCCTCGCAGCTTCTTCTGGAGGATACGGGGGATGCCGGTACCGTATATGATCATGAGCTCCCGGCAGACGACCGGGAAGTGATCCTTTCGGAGAATGCGAAGGCGGAGATCCGTGTGCTGTATGAGGAACCGATGGCTTCCTCCGTTGCATCGACGGTCACGCTGGCTCTCCCGCGCGCGGGAAGCATCGACCGTACGAGTCGCACGGCGGAGACGGACACGGTCCGCGTGACCTTCACGGTCACGCTGTATCACGACGCGCGGCGCGTGGATATCCGCGCGGAAGTCGCGAACCGGTGCGAGGACCATCGGCTGAGAGTGCTGTTTCCAACGGCTTTTGCGGATGCCGGGCAGTCCTTCAGCGGTCAGGCCTTTGATACCGTGTACCGGCCCGTTGAACCGGATGCCTCCGCTTCCTGGAAGGTCTACCGCACGCATCCGATGCAGGATCTCTGCGGCACCTTTGAAAACGGCGCGGCGCTCCTTTTAGGCGCGCGCGGGATCTACGAATACGAATGTACCGGTGACGCGTGCCGCGCGCTCGCACTTACGCTTCTCCGGGCAAACGATATCATCGATACCGGCTACTTTGCCGTCACCCCGGAATACATCATGCACGAGGCACAGAATCTGTGCACGCTGTCCTTTGACCTGACGCTGGTCCCCGCGGACAGCCCGGAGCAGGGCGTGGCAGAGCTTTCGCGCGGCCTGTTCAAACCGGAGCTCGCCGTAAACCGCGCCCCGGAAGAGGCCGTTCTTCGCGGCTACGAACGCCCATGGAAGAATCGGCCCGCACTGCCGGCAGAAGGCGCCGCGTTCCGCCTTACGGGCGAGGGCCTTGTCGTGACAACCTTCAAACGCGCAAGAGCGCGGGACAGCGTCATCGTCCGGATCCTGAACGAAAGCGGTACGGCGCAGTCGGGCAGCTTTGAAATGACATTGCCGGGCATCGGCTTTTCCTGTGTGTACCGGACCGACCTTGAAGAGAAGAAGCGCGAGAAAGCGGCCGAGGGTCCCCGCGTGACCTTCACGCTGGAGCCGCACAGGCTCCTGACGCTGGAATTCACTCGGTTTTTTGCACAATAAAAAAACGAAGGTTTTGTGCTTTTTCGTCAAAACGGAAATCTTGAAACTGCCCCCTTGAATTTCATTGAAAATCAAGGGGGCGCTTGTTATAATTTCAAAAGAAAATCGCCCGGAGGATGCTTGCGTCCGGAAGGGCGAAGGTAAAAGAATAAGGGGAACTTATTCGTGTGTTTTGTTTTATCCAGGGAGGTATAAAATGAATTTGGTTTATAATGTTGAAGACAGACCGAAATTCGGTCAGATGATCGTCTTTGCACTTCAGCAGGTTCTGGCCATCCTCGCTGCTACCATCGCTGTTCCGATGATCATCTCCGGTTCTTATCCGGCAGGTGAAGTAGCAATGAGCCCGGCTGCAGCGCTGTTCGGTGCAGGTATCGGTACTCTTGTATATGTCTTATTCACTAAGGGCAAGAGCCCGGTTTTCTTAGGTTCATCCTTTGCATTCCTCGGCTCCATGGCTGCAGCTTTCTCAGGCGCTCTGTCTGTAGCAGGCGGTTTCCTTGGCATCATCATCGGTGCAGCTCTTGCAGCGCTCGCTTATGTTGTTATCGCGATCATCGTTAAGTTCGCCGGTGCAGGCTGGGTCAACAAGATCATGCCGGCACAGGTCATCGGACCCACCGTTGCGATCATCGGTCTTTCCCTTGCAGGCAATGCAGTCGGCGACCTTCAGACCTGTGATGCAGGCGGCAGCGTTTATGTTGCTCTGATCTGCGGCCTGATCACCCTCGTTGTTGTTTGCCTCTGCTCCGTATACGGCAAGAAGATGGGCAAGCTCATCCCGTTCATCATCGGTATCTGCGCAGGCTATGTGGTTGCCCTGATCTTCACTCTGATCGGCAATGCTTCCGGCAATGACGCGCTCAAGGTCATCGACTTCTCCATCTTTGCAGGCATCAAGGTCTTCGAAATTCCGAAGTTCTCCTTCCTTCAGGCAGTACACGGCTTCACCGATATCAACGGCAGCTACATCGTTTCCCTGATCGCTGCATACGTTCCGGTTGCTCTCGTAGTATTCGCTGAGCACATCGCAGACCACAAGAACATCTCCTCCATTATCGGCAGAGATCTTCTTGAAGAGCCGGGTCTTCACAGAACCCTCCTCGGCGATGGTGTCGGCTCCTTCGCAGGCGCGATCTTCGGCGGCTGCCCGAATACCACTTACGGCGAGTCCATCGCTTGCGTGGCTATCACCGGCAATGCTTCCGTAGCTACCATCGTTACCACTGCAATCCTTTGCTTACTGATCTCCTTCTTCGGACCGTTCGTAACCTTCCTGGATTCCATCCCGGCATGTGTTATGGGTGGTGTCTGCATGAGCCTGTACGGCTTCATCGCAGTATCCGGTCTTAAGATGGTTCAGAAGGTCGACCTCAACGATAACAGAAACCTGTTCGTCGTATCCGTTATCCTGATTGCAGGTATCGGCGGTCTGGCACTGAACTTCGGTTCAGTCACCATCACTGAGATCGCTACCGCACTGATCCTCGGCATCCTGTTCAACGTCATGCTTGGCGGAAACAAGGGCTGATCGGATATCCTCAGTTAAGAAAATTTAGTCGGAAACAGACCGGTCCCCGCCATTTTTGCGGGACCGGCCTTTTCTGCATTTTATGATACCCGCCTTTTGCGAGGGAGAATGGCTGTATGAGACTTTGTGTATCCGTTCCCTGCTTCTTCGGGAATATGAGTTTTGCGGATGCTGTCCGCAAGGTGAAGGCCGCGGGCTATGACGCTGCGGAGACCTGGGGCTGGCAGGGCCTGGATCTTAAGGAGAGCCGGAAGGCACTTGAGGACTGCGGAGTGGAACTGTTTGACATGTGCACGTCGGAGTTCGATATGACGGATCCTTCCAGGCGGGAGATCTACATCGACGGGCTGAAGAGAAGCTGCGAAGCGGCACATGCAATCGGGACAAAGCGTCTGATCACGCAGGTGGGTCCGGATACCGGTAAGGAAAGAGAGGCCCAGCACGAGGCCATCGTGGAAACACTGATCCGCGCAGTACCGCTTTTAAAGGCGGAGGACATTCAACTGATGGTGGAGCCTCTGAATTCCTATGTGGATCATAAGGGCTACTATCTGACGACATCAAGAGAAGGCGCGGAGATCATCCGTGAAGTGAATGATCCGTATGTAAAGATGGTCTATGACATCTATCATATGCAGATCATGGAAGGTAATATTATTCCGAACATTACGGGGGAGCTGGACACCATCGTCCATCTTCACGCGGCGGGAGCACCGGGGCGGCATGAGCCGTGGTTCGGTGAGACCGACTATAAAAATGTGATTGCGGCTGCAGAAAAGGCAGGTTATAAGGGGATGATCGGTTTTGAGTATTTTCCGACCGTCGACCCGATGGAAAGCCTGAAAGAATGCAGAAGGATCTACAGCTGACATAACGGGCAGCATTAGAAAGGAACTGATCTATGAACCTGATGGAATGCGGCAAAGGTGTAATGAGCACCGCTGAAGAGCTGGTAAAGAAGAAGAGAGAAGCCGGAGATATGTCCCCGGTTCTGATCGCACTGGACGGACGCTCCGGCGCGGGTAAAACGACTTTTTCCGGCTATATGAATGCCCTCTACCGTATCCCGGTCATCTCTATGGATGATTTCTTCCTGCAGGCAGACCAGCGTACGGAAGAGCGCTATGCGAAGACGGGTGAGAACGTCGATCATGAGCGTTTTCTGGAAGAGGTGTTAATTCCCCTGAAGGAGACCGGAAAAGCCGTATATCGGCCGTTTTCCGATGTTACAATGGATTTTGAAGAACCGGTCGTTGTTGAAGATCATGATATCATCATCATAGACGGTCCCTACTCCATGCATCCGGACCTCGTATCGTATTATGACCTCAAATATTTCCTGACCATCGATCCGGTTGCCCAGAAGGCACGTCTGATCGAGCGCGAGGGTATCGAGCGCACGCAGGAATTTCTTGAGAAATGGCTTCCGCTTGAAGAAGCGTATATCAAGGAATACGACATCGAGCATGTCTGCGATGCGATCCTGAACTTCCATAAATAAAAAGAAGCGCTGTGCATGACCGGCTGAAACGATGCCGGATGACACAGCGCTTTTTGTCCCCGCCTTTACGAAGACACCTCACGGAAAGCATACAGAAAAGCGACTAATGTTTAATATGAAACCGTGCAAAACGGGCGTGAACGATGCACATCGGTCACGCCCGTTTTGTTGTTTATCAGGATTGCCGTTCCTTTGACGCCGGCAGCTTGAAGATGAACTCCGTACCGACACCCGGTGTGGAGATCACGTCGATGTTTT
>DCHF01000040.1 GCA_002315555.1 Lachnospiraceae bacterium UBA1759
AGCAGCTTCTGACGATCGCCCGCGCGATGCTGTTAAATGCGCATATGCTGATCCTCGATGAGGCGACCTCGAACGTCGATACCCGCACGGAGATCCGCATTCAGCGTGCCATGGTCAAGCTGATGAAGGGCAAGACCTGCTTCATCATCGCGCACCGTCTTTCCACGATCCGCAATGCGGACCTGATCCTGGTCGTCCGCGACGGCGATGTCGTGGAGCAGGGCACCCATGAAGAACTGATGGCCGCAGACGGCTTCTACAAACAGCTGTATGAAGCGCAGTGGTCCAAGGGTGAGGCGCTGTAAGCCTCACGGAACGGAGGAATTATGCCGACAAGAAAACAGGGAATCCGGCGGCGGAGACGTGCACGGCGTGCGCGGAGCAACCGTACGGCCTACCTGACGAACAGCCAGCGGAGAAACATTGCCGTCGGCAGAACGATCTTTGTTCTGTCTTCGGTCATTGCGCTTGCGGCGTTTGTCCTGGTCGGGATCTTTGTTTATAACAAATACCTGAAGGATACGGTCCTGAAGACCGGAGAGATCCTGGCGGGAAAGCTGAACGGAGAGGAAACGGAGCCTACTGCCGAGGTCCCCGAGACCACAGTCGTGGAGGAAACGAAGCCGGATCCGGAAGCGGAGCGTAAGAAACAGAAAGAGGAACAGGAGGCCTTTGAGGCGTATGTCCTGTCCATCGAGCCCGGTGTGGAATTCGCGCATTTCAGCGGAGAACCCACGTTGACCCTGACCGGCGACGAGATCCTGGACCGTGCGAACCGTGCGGCGGCCGAATATGATTACGATACCGCCATCGACCTGATCAAGGGCATTACGGGCTACGGTAACATCAAGGAATATACGGATGCACTTGCCACCTACACGGCGGAAAAGCAGGCATTAAAGCAGTATAAGATCAATAACAATGTCACCCATATCTTTTTCCATTCCCTGATCGTGGATCCGACGCTTGCGTTTAACGAAAGCGTAGCCGGTGTGAAGGCGAAGGATTACAACGATGCGATGACAACGGTCAGCGAGTTTGCGGCCATTCTGGAGGACATGTACGAAAAGGGCTACGTCCTGATCGATATTTACGACCTGGTCCGTATGGAAACGCAGCCGGACGGAACGGAGAAGATGTCCTACCAGACGATCCTTCTTCCGGAGGGAAAACAGCCGTTCATCCTGTCCGTGGATGACACCAATTATTACGAATACATGACCGGCCACGGTTTTGCGGATCGTCTGGTCGTTACCGAAGACGGAAGCGTCAAGAACGAAATGACGCTCACAGACGGCACGGTCGTCACAGGTTCCTTTGACGTCCTTCCGATCCTGGAGGAGTTCATCGAGCTCCATCCGGATTTCTGCTACCGCGGCGGAAGAGCGATCATGGCAGTTACCGGCTATAACGGTGTACTCGGTTACCGTACCAGTGATTTCTGGTATAACGACGAGTGCGATTATTACGAGGCTACGGAAGAGAACAACAAGTATAAGCGCGAGGATATCAGCGGATCCAATCCGAACATCACCGCGGACAAGGTCACTGCGATGAAGGTGGCCGATGCCATCAAGGAAATGGGCTGGCGTTTCGGGAGCCATACCTGGGGACACAAGCGCCTCGGTCAGGTGGCGATGGAGACGGTGGTCTGGGATTCGGATATGTGGGCACGCGAGGTCGAGCCCATCGTCGGAAGCACGGATCTTCTGGTCTTCCCGTACGGCAACGACTTCGGTCCGGCGTCCGTATCGTGGCAGGTCTATGATTACGACGGCTACAACGAGCGTTACGAGACCATGCGTTCCTACGGCTTCCGCTATTTCTTCAACGTGGATTCCAGTGCGTATTACATGCAGCGCACCGATGATTATTTCCGCCAGGGCAGAAGAAACCTGGACGGAACCCGCATGTGGCAGGCGGTCCATGCAGACCTCGGTTCGGAGAATTATAAGAACCGTCTGACGGACCTGTTAACGGATGTATCGAAGGTGATCGACCCCGCTCGCCCCGATCTCTATCCGGAGGATTAAGTATTAAAGCGTGTCCGGCGCATAATAAAACAAACGGAGGAAAAAACATGGAAATCAAGAAATTCGGCGTTTACAAAACCGGCGAAGAGACCCATCTCATCACCCTGACCAACAAGAACGGCATGAAGGCGGTTCTGACCGACGTGGGCGGTTCCTTAGTGGACCTGATCGTTCCCGATAAGAACGGTAACCCGGTCGATGTCGTCCTCGGCTACGACACTTCGGAAGAGTATGAGCATAACAGAAATTTCTTTGGCGCTGTCATCGGCAGAAACGGCAACCGTATCGGCAATGCGACCTTTACCTTAAACGGCGAGACCTACAAGCTGTGGCATCCGGCGGTAAATGCGCACAACCTGCACAGCGGCCCGGACTTCTTCTGCACCAGACTCTGGAACTATGAGACTGAGAAGACCGAAGACTCCGAATCCGTTGTATTCTTCATCAACTCTCCGGAAGGCGACCAGGGCTTCCCGGGTGCAATGGACATCGAAGTGACCTACACCCTGACCGAAGACAATGAGCTGATGTGTGATTACTACGGCCTGTCCGATAAGGATACCGTCATGAACATGACGAACCATTCCTTCTTCAACTTAAACGGCCATGACTCCGGTGACATCCGCACCCATATCATGAAGCTGTATGCGGAGCAGTACACCGCGACCGATGCGGACCTGATTCCCACCGGCGAGCTTCCGTCCGTAGAGGGCACCCCGATGGATTTCCGCGAGGGCAAGACCATCGGTCAGGATATCGATTCCGATTTCGAAGCCATCCGTTTTGGCGGCGGCTACGACCACAACTTTGTTGTCAACAACAATGAAGTCCAGGAAAATGCGGAACTGATCGCAGAGTGCATCGGTGACAAGACCGGCATCAAGATGGAAGTTTATTCCGATCTTCCGGGCGTTCAGATCTACACCTCCAACGGCATGAATCAGCCCAAGGGCAAGAAAGGCGCATCTTACGGCAGCAATGCCGCTGTCTGCTTCGAGACTCAGTATATGCCCGATGCCGTTAATCATCCGGAATTCCCGCAGCCGTTCATCAAGGCCGGCCGCGAAAGCGTTTCCCTGACCGTATTCCGTTTCACCACTGTATAAGCGGGGTTCCATGGGAAAGAATCTCTATATTGCCGAGAAACCCAGCGTCGCGCAGGAATTTGCGCGGGTGCTGGGGATCCGCGGCGCAAGGCAGGACGGATACATTGAGTCCGAGACGGATATCGTCACATGGTGTGTCGGTCATCTGATCACCATGTGCTATCCGGATGCCTATGATCCAAAATTGAAAAGATGGAGCATGGATACGATCCCGTTCATTCCGGAGAACTGGAAGTACGAGGTCATCGACAGCGTGAAGAAGCAGTTCAAGACGGTCGCCGGACTACTCAACCGTAAGGATGTGGAGACGATCTATGTCTGCACCGACTCGGGACGCGAGGGTGAGTATATTTACCGTCTGGTGTCGCAGGAGGCGCATGTCGTCGGAAAGAAGCAGAAGCGTGTGTGGATCGATTCCCAGACCGAGGAGGAGATCAAGCGCGGCATCCGTGAAGCGAAGGATATCTCCGAGTACGATAACCTTGCGGCTTCCGCATATCTCCGCGCCAAGGAAGATTACCTGATGGGTATCAATTTCTCCCGTGCGCTGACGTTAAAATTCGGTACCGTGATCTCCGGAACGCTGCACAGCGACCGGGCCGTGATCTCTGTGGGTCGTGTGATGACGTGCGTTCTCGGAATGGTCGTCCGCCGCGAACGCGAGATCCGTTCCTTTGTCCCCACACCGTTTTACCGTGTGATCGGGACGTTTAAGGCCGGAGAGAGGACCATCGACGGGGAGTGGCGTGCCGTGCAGGGCTCCAAATACTTTGAGGGACCGGACCTTTATAAGGAAAACGGTTTCAAAAAGCGCGAAAAGGCCGAGGAACTGATCCGGATGCTCAGCGAAGAGCCGCCGGTCGAGGTGACCGTGGCCTCGACGGAAAAGAAGACGGAGAAGAAGAATCCGCCGCTTCTTTTCAACCTTGCGGAGATCCAGAACGAGTGCTCCAAGCGCTTTAAAAAGAGTCCGGATGAGACGCTGAATATCGTTCAGGAGCTGTACGAAAAAAAGCTGGTCACGTATCCGCGTACCGATGCACGTGTGCTTTCGTCCGCAGTGGCGAAGGAGATCTACAAAAACATCGGTGGACTGAAGAATCTGAATGAGGTCGGCGCGTATGCTCAGGAGATCCTCGATCACAAGGCTTACACGGGTATCGAGAAATCCATGTACACGGACGATAAAAAGATCACGGATCACTACGCGATCATTCCGACGGGACAGGGCCTTTCGGCACTGAACAGTCTGGGAGCCGTTCAGAAGCAGGTCTATGAGTTGATCTGCAGAAGATTCCTCTGCATCTTTTATCCGGCGGCGCGTTATGAAAAGTATGCCGTGGAAACGGTACGTAAAAACGAACACTTTTTCTCAAACTTCCGTTTTCTGGCGGATGAGGGCTACCTGAAGGTCTGGAAGACCGGAAAGGACAGCACGGATCCGGAGGAAAAAACGGATGCGGAGCTTCTGAAGCTCCTGCCCACGCTGAAGAAGGGTATGGTCCTTCCGGTGGAGAAATTTGAAATAAAGGAAGGCGAGACATCGGCACCGAAGCGTTATTCTTCGGGAAGCCTGATCCTGGCCATGGAAAATGCCGGACAGCTCATCGAGGATGAGGAGCTCCGTGCACAGATCAAGGGAAGCGGCATCGGCACCAGCGCGACCAGGGCGGAGATCCTGAAAAAGCTGGAGACCATCAAGTACCTGAAGATCAATAAAAAGACCCAGATCGTGACGCCGGAACTGCAGGGCGAGCTCGTGTTTGATGTAGTGGATGCATCCATGAAGCAACTGCTCAATCCGGACCTGACCGCGTCCTGGGAAAAGGGACTGACCTACGTGGCCGAGGGTACCATCACCCCGGACGAGTATATGCAGAAGCTGGCCGCGTTCGTTTCAAGAAGAACGGACACGGTAAAGGGCATTCCGAATCCGGCGGCGATCCGCCAGCGGTTCGAGCAGGTCCTCCCGTTCTATCAAAAGTCAAAGTAAATTCATTGGAGGTCCCGTTTGGATATCATAGAAGAGGAAGAGCGCCTGGGAAGTGTCGGTAAAACGCAGCGAATTAAGATCTCACGGCGTGACACCATGGTGAATGATCTGAAAAACAGTACGGCGCAGGGCATTTTGTCCTTCATTGTGTCCCTGGTCGCGCTCGGCGCAGCCGGAACGGCCGTCTATCTGAGCTATCGTGCCGCGGGGCATGCGGATTATCCGGTAGGGATCCTCATGATCGCAGCGCTTTTGATCTCGGTCGTCAGCATCGTTCTCGGTGTGTCGGGACTGAAAAACCGCAAAAAGATCCGCCACTACATGGAGGTGCGCGGAATCATCGTAAGTGTTCTTCTGATCCTTGCGCTGATCGGCCTTTATGTTTGGGGCCTGCTCCTGTATTTAGGAAAGTAACCCGGGGAGATTGTGTATGAAAAGCCGCATGCTTCAGCTGTCAAAAGGAAATATTGAATATCGGACGCCTGCAGTCACTTTCGGAACGGAAATGCTCACCGGAAATCTGACGCCGAATAAGCGTCTGGCGATGGAAGTCAGCGTGGCCTCCGCGAACAATGTGCCGATGCACCTGTTCTTTTATTCCGGAAATCCGCGCGTCAAGGTCTCTCAGCCGCTTTCCATCGGCCGTACGGGCAAGATGAACCTGGAGATCAACACGGTGGGTCTTACGAACGGAAGCCGCATCACCGGAAAGATCGACATTGTCTATAACGGCGGTGAAATGTCCCTGCCGTACGAATTCTCTGTCCGCACCATGCGTGCGGAGCAGGACCCGCATGTCTTTGAGACACTGCAGGAGTTCGCCGCATATGCGGAAGAGAACTATAAGGACGCCGCGCGTGAGTTTGGCTGGAAGGAATTCACCGAGATGCCGTTCATGCGGGATCTTCATCTGACCGGTCTTTATCAGACCTATATGTCCAATGTCCTTGATGATTACGGTCTGGGCGAGTTTTTACATGCGGCGGGCTGCGCCGTAAAGGCAGAAACGTCGGAAGCGGTCAAACAGGTGGAGATCGATGTGACCGAAGAGGAGGAAGAGGAGAAGACTGAAAGTGAGGTCAGCCGCGAGAAGCGGAAGAATCTCTGGATCCTCAAGCTTTTCATCGACTATGAGATCGCGCGGGAGAATAAGGAGCGCGAAAAGATCAATGAGATCACCGGTCGCTTCATGCGGCTTGCATCGGAATTCAAAAAGGACCCGATGGTCCACCTGGTCTACGCCTGGTTCTGCCTGGAGCAGGGGGCGATGAGCACGGCCAAGGCGGAGATCATCGGCTTCCAGGACCGTGTGCAGAAGGAACGCCTTGAACACAAGGATGCCTACTGCCTGTTCCTGTATCTGGTCTCTACCGTCCAGAACGATGCGGAGCGCCTTGAAATGGCGCGCAAACTGACGCACAAGTATTTCATGGACGGAAACCGCACCGCACTGATGCATTATCTTGAGTACTCCTTAAACGATGAGTACAAAAAGGATCATACCAAGGCATTCACCTTCCTGTTCCAGTATTTCAACATGTGTCCGGAATTTACGCCGGTCCTTCTGGAATCGGTACGCCTGTTTAATCAGAATACAAGCGATATCAACGTACTTTCCGCGTTTGAACTCCGTACCTTGCTTTTCGGCATGCGCCGCGGCCTCATTACGGAACAGAAGCTCTTTGAGGTTCTTTCACACGATCTCAAGAATCCGCAGCTTCTTTCCCTGTACATGCAGGTGCTGAAGACCGGATACAATATCTTCGGAAGCATCGAGCTTCTGCAGGCGGTCTGCAATGTCAATTTACAGCAGCGCGCGCTAGGTGCCGCCTATTTTGAATGGTATAGGAAGGCCGTTGAACGCGGCGTGACGATGCCGGGACTTTACGAGTATTATCTGGCATCCGTACCGAAAGAGTATGCCGGTTCGATTCCGCGCGAGGTCATTTTATACTTCGGCAAGAACCGCGAGACTGCGGGAATTCCGCTCGAGCTTCTGTACAGCCGCGTTGTTTCGGAGTACCCGGACGATGAGGAGATCCAGACACTGTACCGCGAACGCATCGAGATCTATGCGCTGAAAAAACTGCGTCTTTCGGAGTATACCGTGCGTCTGATCCCGGTCATCGACTGGGTGTTAAAGGAGGAGTACCTCGATGAGACCACGGCGGCCGGCATGCTGGAAGCCTTCTACCTGTACCGGGTGAAGACCTCCGTTGAAGGTGCGTCGCGTGTGATCGTTCACTATCCGCAGCTCCGTCAGGAGGCTTCCTATCCGGTAAGAAACGGCGAAGCGCTGGTACTGAATACCGGTACCAGCGCTTCGCCGTTTCTTAC
>DCHF01000029.1:0-28645 GCA_002315555.1 Lachnospiraceae bacterium UBA1759
TCTTGTACATGTTCGGGATCATCAGCAGAAGACCCTGGGAAGCGGTGTAGGTGGTGGTCATAGCACCGGCAGCAAGGGAACCGTGAACGGTACCGGATGCACCAGCTTCAGACTGCATTTCTGCTACCTTGACGGTCGTACCGAAGATGTTTTTTCTTCCGGTTGCGGACCACTGGTCAACGTAGTCGGCCATCGGGCTGGACGGGGTGATCGGGTAGATACCGGCTACTTCCGTAAACGCATAGGATACGTGAGCGGCAGCAGTATTACCGTCCATGGTAATCTTTTTTCTAGCCATTAGATTTCCTCCTTGTATTTATGTCATGCCGCAGCACTTTGTGCCCTTTTTTAGGGCACTTGACGCCCTGATGGCATGATAACATATCTAATTTAACATTATAGGCATCTTCCGTTATTTTTTCAACTTGTTTTTTGATTTCTTTTCCGTTCGGGAAAGTTGACTTTTCAAGGTTTTTATCCTAAACTTGAATGATAAGAAAAGAGGTGTGTCAATGATCACGGTGAACTATACAGGCTACAATGTTGAAGAAGAAAACTACGCCAGAATATTCAGACCGATGGGAAGCGGAGCGTATACCTTCGTTTTCTTTGTCACGCCCATGCACGTGTATCTGGAAGACTCCATCGAGGTCGCCATGCCGGGTTCCTGCCTGTTCTATGGCCCGGAGGATATCCAGGATTACAGCGCCATCCGCGATTTCCGCGCCAGCACGGTGCAGTTCAGTGCCCGCCCGGCGGATCTTAAAAAGTACGGCATTCAGACCATGAAGCTCATGACGCCGGATTGTGCGGATGCCATCGATGACCTCCTGAAGGAGATCAACAGCGAGTTCTTCACCCGCGATGTTTTCTACGAGGAGCGTACTGCTTCCCTGCTCGAGGAGATCCTGATCCAGATTGCCCGCGAAAACACGGAAACGCGCCTGAACGAGCAGGCCGGAAGACCGTTATACGATCTTTTCTGCCAGGCTCGTTACACCATCCTGTCCAACTGCGACAAGGAATGGGCCTCCACGAACATGTGCCAGATGGTCTCTCTGAGCCGCAGCCAGTTCTACAAGTATTATGATGACTTTTTCGGCGTTTCCCCGATGGCCGACCTTGCCGGCGCACGCATCGAAAAGGCCAAGTACCTCCTGACCAACAAGCATCTGCAGGTCTCCGAGGTCGCCAAGCTCTGTGGCTATGCAAGCATCCATCACTTCTCGCGCACCTTCAAGGAGCACACCGGTTATTCACCGCTGGCTTACGTAAAGAAGACCACCTTGTCCGAATAACGGACCTCTTTTAAAAAGCGACTGTCCTCCATCTTTTTCCCGTATCGTTCCGACACGGAAAAAAGGTGGAGTTTTTTTATGGCCCGCGTCATCCCCACGTAAAACATACGCCGTTCCTCCTCGAGCGCCTCCGGATCCGTGGATTTTTCATGCGGAATGACCCGCTCGTTGACGTCCAGAATGAATACCGTATCGTACTCGAGGCCCTTGGATGCATGCAGGGTCGATACCATCACCTTTCCCGCGGGCATCTCCCCGCGATCGCGCAGTGTATCGTCCAGTTTACGCGTATACGCCGCGATGTGCGCATACCAGTCCGGGATGTTCCCGTACTCTTTCGCGCTCTCCTGCACCGCGTCCAGGACGCGCAGAAGCTCCGCGATGTCACGCCCTTTTTCTTCCGCCTCCTCCTGCACGTAAGCATCGTATCCGAGGCCCTTCCGGATATAATTGATCATCGCAAAGGGTGTTTTCAGCTGCGAAAGAAGCTGAAGCTGAAGTTCAAATGCCTTCAGCCGCTTTCCCATCCAGTTCCGCTCCGGGTCCTCTGCGAGGGTCGATGCCATCGCCGGAAGATCCACCACGGGCAGGCGCAGATCCTCCCGCCGGATCCCGCGCACCGGACAGTTCATGAACTTCAGGAAGTTCTCGCGGGTACGGTTTCCGGTCACGTAATTCAGATAACCGAAGACCGGCCGGCACACATAATGCCGGAAGATGTTGGGGACCTTGTCCCGGGTGACAAAGGGAATCCCGCGTTCAACAAACACGCTCAGAATCCGGGAGGCGCCGTGATTGGTCCGTACAAGGACGGCCACGCGTTCAAGCGGCGTCCCCTCCTTCTCCTCCGCGCGGATCCGCTCCGCAGTCTCTTCACACTCTTCGGCCTCGTCGCGAAAGCGGCGGATCACAACTTCGCCGTGCCCCTTTCGTCCTGTGCGGAGCTTTTTGGGGTAACGCGCGCGGTTTTGCCGGATCACCGCGGACGCCGCATTCACGATTTCCTCCACCGAGCGGTAATTGGTCTCCAACCGGATCACCTTCGCCTTTCGGTACTCCTTCGGAAACCGCAGCATGATCTCCGGCTGCGCACCGCGGAAACGATAAATGGACTGATCGTCATCGCCGACGATGAACAGGTTGTCAAGCGGCGCGGCAAGCAGCTTGACCGTCTCAAACTGCACGAGATTCACGTCCTGGAACTCATCGACCATGATATAGCGGAATTTGTTCCGCCACCGTTCAAGAACGCCGGGCTTTTCATTGAACAGCTTCCATGTGAGGACCAGCATGTCATCAAAGTCCAGGCGGCCGCTCCGGTGCACCTCGCGCTCGTAGCGGGTCAAAACCTCGGGCATATGGATCTGCCGGCCGCCGTACGTACTCTCAGCGGGGTCCAGCCGATTATTCTTGATCCGGGAGATCTCGGACAGCAGACCGGACAGGATCTCCGCATCAAACTCGAGCTGCGGGTACAGGGATCGGAGGATGCTGCTCAAAAGATTCAGGCGCTCGCCGTCCTTCAGGATACCATCGGCGGTGAAGCCGTATTCCTGACGAAGGATCCGGAAAAAGACCGAATGGAAGGTCCCGAAGATCACGCCATCCTTTTCTCCGTTCCGTTTCAAATAACGGCTCTCCATTTCCGCCGCTGCTGCGCGGGTGAAGGTGATGACCAGAATGCTTTCCGGATCGATGCCCCTCTCCTTTACCAGATAATGCACGCGTTCCGTGACCACGGCCGTTTTGCCCGCGCCGGGCCCCGCGATGACCATACACGGCCCCTCGGCATGCCGGATCGCCGTCAGTTGATCGCTGCTGTAATTCATAAATGCTCCTTTCGGGTGAGATGAGTCTGAAGCGGATCTGTGGCCGCTTCAGAAAGATATGGGGGTTTTTGTTTTGGTTTTTCCGAGATATGTGAGAATGGTTTTGTGTATGATTTTCCCTTGAAATGACTCACGGCGCCGCTTTCGCGACGCCGTGTTGTTTATGAAATGATTGGACCCTTCCGGATCCCGCTGTATCGATTTAATCAGGAAAGCTTTTCGATGGCCGCCTGAATACGCTTAACGGATTCCTCTTTTCCGAGGATCTCCATCAGTTCCGTAGCACCGCCCGGAGTCATCTGCAGACCGGAGACCGCGGTACGGATCGGCCACATAACGTAGCCGTTCTTGTAGCCTTTCTCCGCGACGAATGCGGAAAGGCGTGCATAAAGCGCGTCATTGGAATAGTCCTCCTGTTCCTCAAGGATCGGCAGGACCTCCTTCAGCACTTCCAGAGAAGACTCAAGCGTGGTCTTCATCTTCTTGTGAACATACATCTCGCTGTCGTATTCCGGAACTTCCTCAAAGAACGCGATCTTTTCCGGGATGTCCGGGAAGACTTCAATACGGGTCTTCATCATCATTGCGATCTTGTTGACGTCCACGTCCTTCGTGACAGCCTTCTTCACGAACGGAACCGCAAGCTCCAGGTAAGCGGCATCGTCCATCTTCTTGATATATTCGCTGTTCATCCACTTCAGCTTGGTGTAGTCAAAGACTGCCGGAGACTTGCTGATGTGACGGTAATCGAACTTCTCGATCAGCTCCTGCAGGGTCATGATCTCGGTGTTATCCTCCGGGGACCAACCCAGAAGTGCTACAAAGTTGACGACCGCTTCCGTAACAAAGCCCTGGTCGATCAGGTCTTCAAAGGAAGAGTGACCGCTTCTCTTGGAAAGCTTCTTGTGCTCTTCATCGGTGATCAGCGGGCAATGGACATAGACCGGAACCTCCCAGCCAAAGGCATCATACAGACGATTGTACTTCGGGCTTGAGGACAGGTATTCGTTACCGCGGACAACGTGCGTGATGCCCATCAGATGGTCATCGACAACATTTGCGAAATTATAGGTCGGGAAACCGTCGGACTTGATCAGGACCATGTCATCCAGTTCGCTGTTGTCTACGGTGATGTCGCCGTAGATCTCATCATGGAAGGTCGTGGTACCGGTGGTCGGGTTGTTCTGACGGATGACATACGGCTTGCCCGCTGCGAGGTTGGCTTCGACCTCCTCCTTGGAAAGGCTCAGGCAATGCTTGTCGTATACGCGGATCTCCTTGCCGTCCTCACCGACGGAGGTACGCAGGGAATTCAAACGCTCTTCATCGCAGAAGCAGTAATAGGCTTCCCCTTTTTCGATGAGCTTCTTTGCATATTCCAGATAAATACCGGAGGCCTGACGCTCGGATTGAACGTACGGACCGCAGCCGCCGTCCTTATCCGGGCCTTCATCGTGGATCAGGCCGGTCTTCTGCATGGTTCTGTAAATAATATCGACCGCACCTTCCACCAGACGCTCCTGGTCCGTATCCTCAATGCGGAGAAGGAAATCACCGTTCTCATGCTTGGTGATCAGGTAGGCATACAGTGCCGTTCTTAAGTTACCGACATGCATGCGGCCGGTCGGGCTCGGTGCAAAACGTGTTCTGACTTTACTCATTCTTATCCTCTTTCTAACTCTTCTTTTCTTTGAAGCTGATTATTTCCCTGTTATTCGGCATCCTCTGCCTTATCAACAACTTCCTCCGCTGCGTCAATGACCTCTTCCGCTGCATCTGCCGCTTCATCAAAAGCCTCGATCACAGGCGTTTCATCGGAGATCTCTTCATCCGGGATCTCCCACGCATCCGGATCGTTGTTCGTGTCATCGACACCGTTTGCGGCATCGATATACGGCTTCAGTACGTGATTCAGCACATAGGAGTCCAGATAGACCACAAGACCGTAACCGATGATCAGTAACGGATAGAACTGCACGAAGAAGATCACGAAAATGACCGCTGCAAGAATAAAGATCATCAGCACCGTCCAGCCGAGGTGACGGATGGACAGGAAGAATGAATTCACGATCAGCTTGATCGTCTTGTTGTCAAAACGGGCAAGCAGTGCAAATACGTACTGGATCATAAAGGTGTACAGCATCAGGCAGGCAATGGAGATGCCGCGCACGACGCCCCAGAACGTACCGTCCAGCGAGCCGTAGAAACGCACAGCAAAAAAGAGAAGTCCGCCAACGACCAGCACCAGAAGCCCCAGTCCGACGCCCTGTTTCAGGTTCTGCTTGAAGGACTTGAAGAAATCCTTCACGTAATGAGAACCTTCATCGGCCGTGTCCTTCATCAGTGCATAATACAGTGCCGTCGTGGACGCACCGAATGTAACGATGGGTAAACTGCAGACCAACCAGCAGATATTCAGCACCGTTGCATCCACCAGCTTGCCGATGAACTGCCATACCGGGTTATTCATATCAAAAATCTTGCTCATAAATACCTCTTATCATCTAAACCGATTTCAAGTCATTACATTATATCCCAATTCCACGGCAAGGTCAATATGACGGCGCGCGGTCACAGAAACTTCACGACTTCGGATATTTATTTTTACCGCCGACTATGATAAACTGGTTTCATAAAGAAATCTAACAGAACGCAGGTAAACGATATGGCTAATATTTACGGCGACGAAAAAAAGAACGGCGCGCGTGCCCAGTGGGAGAAAATGAAAGACGCCCCGATGAAGGACAAGATCCAGTACATCATTCAGTACTACGGAATTGCGATAGTCCTTACGATCATCGGTCTTTGGATGGTCACCTCACTGGTAAAAAACATCATTTACAATTCCGTGCCGAACATTATCGCCGGTGAGTTCTATTCCTACTCCATCAGCGAAACGGACGGTTATGAAGAACTTCGTCTCAAGATCTGTGAAAAGATGGGCGTCGAGGAATCCGGGTATCATATCGATATCGGCGGTATTGCTTATGCTTCGGATAATGCGGAGCAGGCAATGACCCAGCTTCAGAAGATCATGGCCCGCATGTCCGCCGGAGATCTGGATTTCCTGGTCGGAACGTCGGACTTTATGACCGGCTACATGTACAACGGCGAGGATCAGGACGATCCGGAGTATCCGTTTGAGGACCTCAGCACGATCCTTCCCGCAGAGCTCTTCGAAAAGCTCGATTCCGAAGGCCGCATCCTCTATTACAAAGCTGCCTCGGGCGATATTCCCTTCGCGGTCTCGCTCTCGAACTCTTACATTTCAAGACTTCTGGACATCCCGGACGGTATTGAGAACTACGCAAGCTTTGTTGTGACCGGTAAGAACCGCGAGGCATTCGCGGCAATGCTGGAAGTCATGCTTGAAAACTGATGCCAAAAAAAGACGAAAGGCTGTGAAAACGCTCCCTTGAGAGCCCGTTTTCACAGCCTTTTTTATTACCATTTTGAATGCGTATTGAAGTAACTGTACATCACCGTATGATCTGCCGGCACGGTCACATCGCGACCGCCGTCCTCCGCAAGCATATACGCGAGGATCTGCGGCACTGCGGAATAGGCCAGGCACAGGAAATCGCCGCAGGAGGCTTCGATCTTCAGGTCCTTTTCATCGACCGGATCCGGCCCGATCAGAATACCGTTTTTGAACTCGTCCTTCATATAACGCGCGAGGGCGCGGGCTTTATGGGATTCTTCACCGCCGTCATCAAACACGATGACGCAATGCGGCCAGGAATAACCGTAGTTCGGGCCGTGCAGGCCTTCCTCCAGTTCATAGCCGATGGAGATCATCTGCGGCATCTCCCAGAACTTAACGGCGCCTTCCAGTGACACGCCGTATAACGGGCCGGCGCCGGTGAAAATGATGGCCTGCGAACGCATCATACCGCGCTCCACACTTCGATACCAGTTCTTGACATCGGCCGTGACCTTCCGATGGTCCTCCGGCGCTTTCAGCGCCGTCTCGATATACGCATCATACTGCGCCTCCGTCAGGAAGCCGCGCTTTTTTCCGAGCATCAGACCGAGAAGCATATGATCCAGCACGCTGGCCGTATAACCGATGGTACGCATCAGATACTCCTCCGGACCGCAGTTCATCAGCACGTGGCACGGCGCGATCTCCGCGATCGGGCTGGTAACATCGCCGGTCAGCGCGACAGACAGCATCTGAAGCCCGTTCAGCTTTTCCAGCACACTGCACACGACCTTGGACGTGCCGGTCTGCGACGTAAACACATGCAATGCATTCGGATTCAGCACACAGCCGTCTCCCGCGTATTCGTTTGGAAGAACCGTCTTTGTGCGGATGCCGGACACCTTTTCCACAAAGGGCCGGGACGTCACCGCCGCCGTGCTGGAGGTTCCGGAGCCGATGAACAGGATCTCGTCGATGCGCGCCACCTCGTCCCCGAGGTAATCAAACAGCGGCGCAAAAGAAGCATCGCGCTGTGCCAGGATGTTTTCCAAAACGGACGGAATCCTTTCAATGCAGTTCAGTAATGTCACCATGGTATCCTCCTTCACAAAAGCCGACCTATAACCAGAAGTTATACATCGGCCCTGAACCCTTATAAATCCGTATACGGAAACTGCTCCGCATAAACCGTCGATGACCACGCCGGCAGCGTCACATTCAGCATGCCGTCCTTGACCTCGACCTTCTTCACGCCGACGTTATAGCCCGCGTCATTGGTCTGCATAATGCGCTCGACCATGCCGTTCATCGACATGCCGATGAGCCACACCGGAACCGATACTGTACGGTCCTTTTCACTATGATTGACCAGCGTCAGCGCTGCGCCTGCCGCGTCAAAACGTCCGTACGCCACATAACCGAGGTCATGCGCCACCGGCTTATAGGAACCGGTCTTCAGGCAGGAATAGCGCTTGTGGATCCGGATCATGTCGCGATGGAACGTGATCAGGTCCCACGCCTCCTTGCCCCAGGGGTAGGTGCGGCGGCTGTCCGGATCCGTCCAACCCATGACGCCGGTCTCATCGCCGTAGTAGACCGCCGGCGCGCCGGGAAGCGTAAACTGCATGACAACGCCTTCACGGAACGTTGCATAGGAAACACCGCGTGATGCGCTTTCGGATCCCTTCGTCGCAATTCGGCCGATCTGACGGTTGGTGCGCGTCAGGAAGCGCGAATGGTCGTGGTTAGAGATCTCGTTCATGGCGGTCTGCAGCGAACCGATCGGAAGACGGCTCATCTTTTCCGCCATCACGCTGAAGAACATCCGGCCGTTGCCGTGCAGCCAGGAATTGTATTCATCGGAATGCTTTTCAACGCCGGTGAGGAAATAGCTGACCGGTTCCATGAAAGCATCGTAATTCATGATGGTGTCCCACTGATCGCCGCGCAGCCAGTGCTCCGGGTTTCCGTAGTGCTCCGCGATGATTGCCGCGTCCGGATTCTCTTCCTTGACCGCGCTTCTGAAATCACGCCAGAAGCGGTGATTATACTCACTCGTTTGACCCAGATCCGCTGCCACGTCCAGACGCCATCCGTCGATATTGTACGGCGCATCGACCCATTTTTTCGCGATTTTCATGATGTAATCGTGAAGCTGCGGGGAATTCTCGTAATTCAGCTTGGGCAGCGTATCATGCCCCCACCAGCCGAGATAGCCTTTGTTATACGGCCAGTTGTCCGTTCCGTCAAACAGGAAGAAGCTGTTATACGGACTATCCTCGGATATGAACGCGCCTTTTTCATAGCCGGGCTTGCCTTCGTAGATCCGCTCGCGGTCCATCCACTTATTGCCGGAACCGCAGTGATTGAACACGCCGTCCAGAATGACCTTCATTCCACGCTTGTGGATCTCTTCGGTCAGCTTTGCGAAATATTCATTGGCCGCTTCCAGGTTCTCCGGATCCGTCACGCGGTTCACATAGCGCGTGGATTCGCGGTTTTCCTTGCTTCCCTTGGGAAGAAGCTCGACTTCGTCGTTCTTGAAGCCTACGAAATGCGGGTCGATGTGGTCGTAATCCTGAATATCATACTTATGATTGGACGGGGACACGAACAGCGGATTGAAGTAAATGGCCTCAACGCCCAGCCACTTCAGATAATCCAGCTTCTCCATGACGCCCACCAGGTCTCCGCCGTAATGGCGGCGCACATCCATGGATTCCACCGGCGCGTTCCAGTCATCGACGTGCGTGACCGGAGCATTGAGATAACAATACTCGCCGGTCAGAACATCGCTGTCCGGATTGCCTTTACGGAAACGATCCACAAAGATCTGATAGATGACCGCACCCTTCAGCCAATCCGGCGTGAAGAATCCGGGGATCAAACGGAACGCATGCTCAATATGCATCTCTTCCTGCTTGACCGCACCGACGCGATTGTAGAACACCATCTCATCGCCCAGAATGATCTGGAACGCGTAGATGAACTGCTCTTTATCCGCAACGATCGCGGTTTCATAAAAATCAAATGCACCGACGGTTTTTTTCTTCTCCATCCGCTGGCGTCTTGAGCGCCCGCAGAGGAATACCCCGTCGGCATTATCCTTTTTTACACGAAAGCGGAAGGTGACAACATCTCCCGCTTTCACTTCTGTAGGATATCGAAAAAGCGGAGTCTCATCTGTAAAGAGAGCCTCCCGGTCAATTTTCTGCTCCATAATATAATGCCTCAAACTCTTCCTTGCCGATCTTTTCCTTTTCGATCAGAAGTGCCGCACCCTTTTCAAGGATATCGCGCTTTTCAAGAATCAGCTTCTTTGCTTCCGCATAGCATTCTTCAATAATGCGCTTGACTTCCTCTTCGATCATGTTCGTGACTTCCGGACCGTAGGTCTTCATATGACCCAGATCACGGCCCATGAATACTTCATCCTGCTGCTGTTCGTAGTTGATGAAGCCGATACGCTCGGACATACCGTAACGCATGACCATATTGCGGGCGATCTCTGTTGCCTGCTTGATGTCCTGGGAAGCGCCGGTCGTAATATCGTCGAAGGTGATCTCCTCAGCGATACGTCCGCCCATGCTGACCATGATGTCCTGCAGCATTCTGCCCTTCGTATTGAACATTTCATCGTTCTCCGGAAGCGGCATGGTGTAACCCGCTGCACCGAGGCCGGTCGGGATGATGGATACGGTATGTACCGGGCCCACATCGGGAAGTGCCTCAAACAGGATCGCATGACCCATTTCGTGATATGCGGTGATCTTCTTTTCCTTTTCGGAAATGACCCTGGATTTCTTTTCCTGGCCGATGCCCACCTTGATGAATGCCTGCTCGATATCGCTCTGAAGGATGAATTTGCGGTTGGCCTTCGCTGCGGAGATCGCGGCTTCGTTCATCAGGTTCTCCAGATCCGCGCCGACAAAGCCGGCCGTGGTCTGAGCAACACGGTGAAGATCCACGTCATCACCGATCTTTTTATTGCGGGAATGGACCTGCAGGATCTCCTCACGACCGCGGACATCCGGACGGCCGACGGCGACCTTACGGTCAAAACGGCCCGGACGAAGGATCGCGGGATCCAGGATATCGGCACGGTTCGTCGCAGCCATGACAATGATGCCCTGGTTGACGGTGAAGCCGTCCATTTCAACAAGCAGCTGGTTTAAGGTCTGCTCGCGCTCATCATGGCCGCCGCCCAGTCCCGAACCGCGGATACGGGCTACGGCATCGATCTCGTCGATGAAAATGATACACGGAGCGTTGCTCTTTGCATCGGCAAACAGGTCGCGGACACGCGCCGCGCCGACACCGACAAACATCTCCACGAAGTCCGAACCGGAGATCGTGAAGAACGGAACGCCGGCCTCACCTGCAACAGCCTTGGCCAGCAGGGTCTTACCGGTTCCGGGAGGGCCTACCAAAAGGACACCCTTCGGAATTCTGGCGCCAAGGTCCGTGTATTTTGCGGGATCCTTCAGGAAATCAACGACCTCCGTCAGTTCCTCTTTTTCTTCATAAAGGCCCGCAACGTCCTTGAATTTGACCGGATTCTGGCCGGGCTCGGACTTTTTCGCGCGGTTCTTTGTAAAGGTATTTGCCGGGTTCTGGTTGTTGGCAGCGTTCAGGCGGCCGGTCATCAGTGCAAAAATGAAGAACATGCCGGCAAGCATGATCAGCACCGGAAGGATGGACGTCAGGAAAACGCTTTCCGCGGGAACATCCCGGAGCGACAGGCTGACGCCGGCCGCAAGAAGAGCGTCCTTTTCAAGGTTGACGTCGGAAACATTGACGGAATAGATGGTCGTACCGTTTCCGTTCAGTCTGAAAGAGATCTTGCCGGTGGGCACTTCCTTATTCTGGCTGATCTCCGCTTCACTGATGGAGCCTTTCTCCAGATATTCCAGGTATGCATTGTAAGAAACAGGCGTCGTTGACTGGTACATGCGGGAGAAGAGCATCGCACATCCGATGATCACCGCGATGAATGCCAGATAAACAACGATAATGCTGTTTTTCTTTGGAGCGATATTATTCACCAAGTTCCTCCACAAGCCCGATGAAGGGCAGATTTCTGTATTTCTGTGCGTAGTCCAGACCGTAGCCGACCACGAACTTGTCTTCAATGACAAAGCCGGTGTAATCGACCGGTACTTCCTTCACGCGGCGTGACGGCTTGTCAAGCAGGGTGCAGAGCTTTAAGGACTTCGGGCCGCGCTGAGCCAAAACCTCTAAAAGGTACGCCAGCGTTCTGCCGGAGTCGATGATGTCTTCGATGACGATGACGTTCTTTCCTTCCAGGCCCTCATCGGTATCCTTGGAGATCCGGACGATACCGCTGGACTTGGTGCCGTCGCCGTAAGAAGAAACCTTCATGAAATCCATCGTGACCGGAATCGTGATCCGCTTTGCAAGATCCGCCATGAACATGACGCTGCCCTTCAGGATGCAGATCAGATGAACGGACTCACCCTCAAACTCTTTGCTGATCTGTGCCGCCATTTCGCGTACTCTTTTGTCAATTTCCTCTTCCGGAATCATTACGCTGATCTTATCGCTCATTTTCTTCTCCTCCGATCAAAATCGCTATTTCAATAATGGTTTTTGTCTGTTCCGTGACCTTGTAGGCCTCGCTCATGCGATACCCGATCACCCAAAGTACATCCTGTCCGGAAGCCGCAAGATACAGGGCGTCGCGTTCTTCGCGCGGGATCTTTTCATCGATCAGATGATCCTTCAGTTTCTTTTTGGTACCGGGAAGCGTGGAAAACAGGTCTCCCGTCTGCCGGTGCCGGATGATGACAGGTTCCTTTATTTTATCATAATCAAACCATTTCGTATACTGATTTTCGGGATATATCAGCCCGTTTTCGTTTGTAAAAATTCGGGTTTTTGCACAAATTCCGCCATTTTCCGGCGAAGTCTCCGCCGCTCCCCGTTTTTCCGCGTTTTCCTTTGTGCGGTAAACGGTGATGCCCTCATATCCCCGGACGATGTACCCGTCTCCCGGCAGCTGAACACACCGGCCGACCCGGCGATCCATCAGGGCGTCGGCCTGGAGAAGATGCTCCCGGCCCTTGTCCTTCATACGGCAGCCGATCTTTTCGAGAAGCAGGCGGATCACATAGAGCTTCAGCGCCGGATGAAGCGTCCGGTACGGGGCTTCGGGAAGCTGAAGTGCTTGGATCTCCGCGTTTTCCCCCGCCATGCATTTCACGTGCGCGGCAATGAATCTCTCCGCCTCCCCGCGCATGAAATCATCGATCTCGCCCAAATACGCGCCGGTCTCCGCAATCTTTTCCGCGGCATCGGCACGCACGCCCTGCATCGCAGGAAGCACGTTATGACGGATCCTGTTGCGGGAAGCATGATCCTCCGCATTTGTCTCGTCTTCGCGCCAAATGACGCCTTTTTCGCGTAAATACGCAGTGATTTCACCCCGCGTCACCGTAAGCAGCGGGCGGACGAACCGGTCGCGGACCGGCTGCATGCCGGCAAGCCCGCGCAGGCCGCTTCCACGCATCATACGGAACAGAATCGTCTCCGCCTGGTCATCGAGGTGATGGGCGATCGCGATCTTATCGGCCCCGGTCTCCGCAAGCACTTCACAGAACACCCGGTACCGCAGCTCGCGCGCGGCCTCCTCCTCGGACAGCCGGTGCTCCGCAGCAAACGCGGGAACATCGACATGCCGGGAAATGACCGGAACCTCCAGCTGTTTACAGAGCTCCCGCACGTATTCCTCATCCCGGTCGGCGCTCTCTCCGCGGATTCCGTGATGCACGTGCACCGCGGACAATCCGATGCCCAGTTCCCCCTTCAGTTCCTTCAAAAGCAAAAGAAGGCACACGGAATCCGCACCGCCCGAAACAGCGGCGATCACATGCTCGTTTTCATGAAACAAGCCGTTCTCACGGATAAATTCCAGTACCTTCTTTTGCATCATCACTCTTTTCCGCGGTGTACTGCGGTTTTACCGCATCCGCATGAAACAAGAAACGAGCAGGCAGCTGCCTGCTCGATTTCGCTCTTATCAATCCTTTGGGACGAAAATGATCTCGTTTGAAAAAACCAGACCGAAGCGCTGGCGCGCAAGCTCAATGATCTCTTCCAACGTAAGATCACGGTCCTTCTTTTCTTCCAGAATCTCGTTCCGTGCTTCCTCCTGGGAAACACTTTCCTGAAGCGCCGCTTCATTGGCACGAAGCAGTTCATTTTCATGGTACTTATTCAGAATAAGCACCGAAAACACTGCCACAAAGACGAAAGTCACGATCACTGCGAGCGTAACGCTTCTTTTATTGGCTCTGTCTTTTCTGACTGAACGTCCTGCCATGACTTCCTCCTTTCTCTGTTAGAAAAAGACCGATGCCGGTCATCGCCCTGCATCGGTCCTCCAATTCTCACAGATAGCGAACCATATCTTTCGCTTCTTCTTTTTTCGTCGTTTCCGCTATTTCCACTATTTCCGCCTTCACCGCTTTGGTGCCGAAGGAAATTTCAATCACATCGCCGACCTTGACATCAAGGGAGGCTTTTGCAGGCTTACCGTTTACGGAAACGCGGCCTGCATCACAGGCTTCGTTGGCGACGGTGCGCCGCTTGATCAAGCGGGAAACTTTTAAGAATTTATCAAGACGCATTATGAATTACTCGTTGATAGCGTCCTTTAAAGCCTTACCAGCCTTGAACTTCGGAGCCTTAACAGCTGCGATCTCGATGGTCTCGCCGGTTCTCGGGTTGCGGCCGTCTCTTGCTGCTCTTTCAGAAACTTCAAAAGTACCGAAGCCAACGAGCTGAACCTTCTCGCCCTTCTTGAGTTCATCGGTAACGGTAGCGATCAGAGCATCTACTGCTGCTTCTGCCTGCTTCTTGGTTAAATCGGTCTTTGCTGCGATTTCAGCAACTAATTCTTTCTTATTCATTGAGAAAAATCCCTCCAATTGTTATTAGAACAGATAAACACTGTATCCTAAAATAGATATATACATCATATATCCTTAAATGTCAAGGATTTTCAGACTTTTCAGGCTTTCAGGGGGTGTCCCGGAGCAAGTTCCCGATAGTCGAAAACCGCCCGGTAAAACGCACTTCTACGACGCCGGCTGACCTCCAGGACCGTACCGTCCGTGAGAGTAACGCCCTGCCGTTCGAAGCCCTTCACCGCACCGAGATTGACCAGATAGCCCTCGTGACATTTATAAAATTCCCTGCGATTTAAAATCGTTTCCCATTCGACGAGCGCACGACGCGTCGGATACGCGCTGCGAAGCGTGTGGAGAATAGTCCCGTTCCGCTTCGTTTCGATATAAAAGATCGCCCGTTCGTCGATCTCATACACAATACGGTCGCAGGTAAATGTAATCAAAAATCAAGCCTCGTCCGATGCCTGTACCTCAAACCGCGTCACATTCAGAACCGTCTCACCGTCGATCTGCAGCGCTACCGGCTTGTCGTATTCCACGATCACATGACGGCCCACACGGTAATCGATGTGCTTCGGGAACTTTTCGCCCTTTCCCTTACAAACGCTCAGGAACAAAAACAGGGTCGGGATCCGGGCGATGTCATGGATCGCCACCGAGGTCACGTCATGCTTCAGGTTATCGCGCTTCTGCTTGGGGCCCATGAGAACACCGCCGCCGTAATAGCCGCCGAACATGACCGGCAGCATCCAGGCCTGCTTGTAGGACTTGGTGACACCATCGACCGTGACACGCGCCCCTGCGGGTTTGAACTTACCGATGAGGCCCAGGAACGCGATCAGCGTATAGGGTTTGTCTTTTCCGAGGGCATTCAGGCGATCATGCTCTTCACAGCAATAGCCGTCCAGGCCGAATCCGACCGCATTGATGAAATGATGCGTCTCCCCGTTGACCGTAACGGTCGGAAGACCGTGCATGTACGGGTTGATTGGGAACGGCATGCAGTTCTTTTCCTTATGAAGGTCATTGATGAAATCATTACCGGAGCCTGCCGGGAAATATAGGATCTCGGGCAGCTTCTCCATATCATAGACCGCATCGACAAAGCGGCTGAGCGTACCGTCACCGCCGGTCAGGATCACCTTGGTGTCCGCCGGAATCGAGCTCGCATAGCCCTCATAATCTTTAATGGCCGTCAGATCCTCGTAACGGATCTCCGCGTCTTCAAGAAGCCCTTCCAGGCGCTTGGCATTCTCCATGCCGTGACCCTTCTGGGCAAGCGGATTGTACAAAACGATATACTTGTTCATTCGCATCCCCTCTATACAAAAACTGGCGCGATAGCAGAACTATCGCGCCAGCTTTTATAATCGTTGATTAAGCTTCTGCCGGAGCACCTACCGGGCAAGCTGCTTCACAGCTACCGCAGCTGATGCATGCGTCTGCATCGATTACATAAGTTGCTTCGCCTTCAGTAATAGCTGAAACCGGGCACTCAGCTTCACAAGCACCACACTTGATGCAAGCGTCAGAAATTGCATATGCCATATCAAAATCCTCCTTGGTTTAGATTTCGTTCATATTATCATATTTATCAAGGCTTTTCAATGCCTTTCACAAATTTTTCACGGGCGATGGTGCTTAACGCCTCCTTATGATTCAGCGAAGGTTCCTTCAGCACCTCTTCAAGGAGCTCCGCAAGTGCGGCTCCGAGAGCCTTGCCGGGCTTCATCCCGAGGGCGATCAGATCTCCGCCGGTCAGCGCCAGTTCCGAAAGTTCCGTGCATTCGCCGGACACAAGGATGTCCTCGTAGAGCACAAGCTCCGCCTCTCTTTCCGGCACGGCTGTATGGCCGTCCGGGCTCTTTTCGGCATCATCGGCTGCGGTGAAATGCAGGAGGATCCCCATGTCCTCCTTCCCCACGAGGTGCATGGCCTTTCGCATTTTATAACGGTCATCCAGGTCGCGGAGTCCGTGATTTGCCACCAGATGGACCACCTTTTTCCGGGTGTCATTGTCAAATTTCAGTTCGCCGAGGATCCGATCCGCGATCTTTGCGCTCCGGGCCTCATGACCGGAAAAGCACGGGCAGCCGCTTGCATCGACCGTCTGCACATCCGGCTTTCCGCAGTCGTGGAAAAGCGCCGTCAAGCGAAGGATCTTATCCTTCGGAAGCGCCTTCATGACACGAAGCGAGTGCTCCGCAACGCTTTCCGTGCCGGACGGATCGTTCTTCTGCTCCTGCATGCGGCGGAACTCCGGGAAGACCGTCTTCAGCGCGCCGATGTCCTCTAACAACGTGATGTAATCCGGATGATCGGAGACCAGAATCTTGAGAAGCTCTTCGCGAATACGCTCGCGGGAGATATTATCGAGCGTCGGAGCCAGCTTTTCAGCCGCGGCATAGGTCGCGTCATCAATGACGAATCCGAGCTGCGCCGCAAAACGCACACAACGCAGGATACGGAGCGCGTCCTCACGGAAGCGTTCCTCCGGCTCGCCGACGGCACGGATGATCCGGTTGTCCAGATCTTCACGACCGGAAAACAGGTCCTGCACGCCCGCGCGCTCGTTGTATGCCATGGCATTGATCGTAAAGTCGCGGCGGCGGAGATCCTCGCGAAGCTCCGGAGTGAACGTGACCGATTCCGGATGCCGGCTGTCGGAATACTTGCCGTCGATGCGGTAGGTCGTGACCTCATAGCCCTCCGGCCCAAGCATGACGGTGACCGTCCCGTGCTCGATACCGGTATCGACCGTCCGACGGAACAACGCCTTTACTTCCTGCGGTTTCGCGGAAGTCGTGATGTCCCAGTCCTGCGGCTCCCTTCCAAGCATCGTATCCCGGACGCAGCCGCCCACCGCATAGGCCTCATACCCGTGCGCTTCGAGCGTCTCAATAATAAATTGTACATCCCCCGGGACTTTGATCTTCATTCCGCCTCTTAATAACCGGTCAGCATATTCCCTTCATTCCAGGAAAGGCCTTCCGTTTCTGCATATGTTTTTGCATAACTGCCCGCCGAGGATACGATCGTGACCGCTGCATCGCCCAGGAAGGCATGTTCTCCGATGTCCGTCACCGAATCCGGCAGGACAACCGTTTCTAAATTCACACAATTGGAAAACGCCGCAGCACCGATCCTCCGGTAACTGCCGGGAAGCTCGATGGCCGTTAGATGCTCACAGTCCGCGAAAGCACCATCGGCGATTTCCACGCACCGCGCGTCATACACGGCAGAGGGCATCCACATGACCGCATCCGTACTGTAGCAACGGATCAGCATGGCCTCCCCGTTCACGATATGATAGACCGCACCGCCATACTCACGATCCTCGCCGGCTGCCTCTGCCACTTCCGTTAACGCGGGCGTTTCCGTCTCTTCCACGCTCTCCGAAGCTTCCTGCGGCTCTTCCTCCGTTTCGACTTCTTCGGTCTCCGCTTCGGTCTCTTCCGTTTCCTGCACCGTCGCGCGGGTCTTCTCTTCGATCGTGATCGCGATCTGCGTGGTCGTGGTCTCCTCAGTCTGAGTCATGAAATCCACTTCCGTTTCCGTCGCGGTCACCACGCCGACGACTGTCCGCTGATGCGCCTTGAATGCATAAAAGATCAGGATACCGAGGACAGCAATCACCACAGCGGAAAGCAGGATCGCACAAATGACCACATTACTCTGGTCACGGCGCTCCAGCTTCGTTTTTAATTCTTCTGCGGATTTCCGGCGGACCGGGGATTCGACGTCAAAGTCCTCATCCCTGGGCCGGATCGGTGTTTTCGGTGCCATCACTTACCTCAAATTAATATGCTCTGCCCCAGTAGACCATAGTCTTTGCGGGTTTTCCGCAGCAGACACAGGTGTCGGAAAGATGTTCCTGCGCGAACGGCATGCAGCGGCTGGTTGCGGAGAGATCTTCCTTGATCTTGTCCTCACACGCGCGGTCGCCGCACCACATTGCCTTAACAAAGCCCGGCTTTGTAGTGATCGTCTCGGTCAGTTCATCATAGTTCAGTGCAACATAGGTATGCGCATCGCGGTGAGCGCGTGCGTTCTCCAGCATTTCGCGCTGGATGGTCTCCAGCAACTTGCCGGCCTCTTCTTCGATGCTCTCAAGATCGACCGTGATCTTTTCACGGGTATCGCGACGAACCAGAACTGCCTTGCCGGCTTCAATGTCCTTCGGGCCGATCTCAACGCGGATCGGAATACCGCGCATCTCCGCTTCCGCAAACTTGAAGCCCGGGCTCTTTTCAGAGTCATCGATCTTGGTGCGGTAGTTCTTGGCCAGGCGATCCTTCAGCTCGCGGGCCTTGTCCAGAACGCCTTCCTTGTGAGCGGCGATCGGAATGACCACGATCTGCGTCGGTGCAATGGCCGGCGGAAGAACAAGACCTGAATCATCACCGTGCACCATGATCAGCGCGCCGATGAGACGGGTCGTGGTTCCCCAGGAGGTCTGATAGACATGCTTCAGCTGGTTGTCTCTGTCGGTGAAGGTCACATCGTAAGCCTTTGCGAAACCATCGCCGAAATTGTGCGAGGTACCGGACTGCAGCGCCTTACCGTCATGCATCAGGGCCTCGATGGTATACGTTGCTTCCGCGCCTGCAAACTTTTCCTTGTCTGTCTTGCGGCCGCGGATGACCGGAATCGCCAGCACTTCTTCACAGAAGTCCGCATACAGATTCAGCATCTGAATAGTGCGCTCCTGTGCTTCTTCAGCCGTCGCATGTGCGGTATGGCCTTCCTGCCACAGGAATTCACGGGATCTTAAGAACGGGCGGGTCTCCTTCTCCCAACGGACAACGGAGCACCACTGGTTGTAGACCTTCGGAAGGTCCCTGTAGGACTGGATGTCCTTGGAATAAAAATCGCAGAACAGCGTCTCTGAAGTCGGACGGATCGCGAAGCGCTCCTGAAGCTGCTCGGTGCCGCCAAAGGTGACCCACGCTGCTTCCGGCGCAAAGCCTTCCACATGATCGGCTTCCTTCTTTAACAGGCTTTCCGGAATCAGAAGCGGCATATAAACATTTTCAACGCCGGTTTCCTTGAAACGGCGGTCCATTTCCTTCTGAATATTCTCCCAGATCGCATATCCTGCCGGCTTGATGGCCATGAAGCCCTTAACGGCCGCGTAATCCATCAGCTCCGCCTTTTTTACGATATCGGTATACCACTGCGCAAAATCCACATCACGGGATGTGATCTGCTCAACAAATTTCTTCTCTGCCATGATAGTGCTTATCCTTTTACTAAATTTTCTACCTTATCCAGCTTCTCCCACGGAAGGTCGATGTCGGTGCGTCCGAAATGACCGTATGCCGCAGTCTGCTTGTAGATCGGTCTTCTCAGGTCGAGCATCTTGATGATGCCGGCCGGTCTTAAATCAAAGTTCTTACGGATCAGGGCGATGATCTCATCATCGGAGATCTTGCCGGTGCCAAAGGTGTTTACGGAAATGGACATCGGGTGCGCGACGCCGATCGCGTATGCGAGCTGGATCTCACAACGGTGTGCCAGGCCTGCGGCGACGATGTTCTTTGCGACATAACGCGCTGCGTAGCAGGCGGAACGGTCCACCTTGGTCGGGTCCTTACCGGAGAATGCGCCGCCGCCGTGACGGGCCATGCCGCCGTAGGTATCGACGATGATCTTTCTGCCGGTCAGACCGGAATCACCCTGCGGGCCGCCGATGACAAAGCGTCCGGTCGGATTCACGTAAAACCTGGTATTTTCATCGACCAGTTCAGCCGGAAGAATCACGTCAAAGACCTGCGCCTTGATATCTTCCTTGATCTGCTCGAGCGTGACCTTTTCATCGTGCTGGGTGGAAAGAACGATGGTATCCAGGCGAACCGGATGATAATTCTCATCATACTCCACAGTGACCTGGGTCTTTCCGTCCGGACGGAGGTACGGGAGCGTTCCGTTCTTGCGGACTTCCGTCAGTCTGCGTGCCAGACGGTGCGCAAGTGCGATCGGATACGGCATGTATTCCGGGGTCTCATCGGATGCGTAGCCGAACATCATCCCCTGGTCGCCTGCGCCGATGGCATCGAGCTCCGCGTCTGTCATGTGGTTCTCTTTGACTTCCAGGGCCTTGTCAACGCCGAGTGCGATATCGGCGGACTGCTCATCGATCGCAGTCAAAACTGCGCAGGTGCTGGCATCAAAGCCGAACTTTGCGCGGTTATAACCGATTTCTTCAACGGTTTCACGAACGATCTTCTGAATATCGACATACGCGTTCGTAGTGATCTCGCCCATGACCATGACCAGGCCGGTGGTGCAGCAAGTCTCGCATGCAACGCGGCTCATCGGGTCTTTTTCCAGCAGCGCGTCCAGGATCGCGTCAGAGATCTGATCGCAGATCTTGTCCGGATGTCCTTCCGTCACGGATTCGGACGTGAAAAGAAATCTTTTATTGTTATCCATTATCCCTTTGCTTCTCCTTAGTTCTCATGATTCTGTCTGTATTCCCGGTTTACGAACTTGGTGAGGCTCGGCAGCCATGCGAGTTCCGCAGTGCCGATCGGACCGTGTCTGTTCTTGCCTAAGATGATCTCCGCGATGCCCTTATGCGGGGAATCCGCGTTGTAAACTTCGTCGCGGTAGATGAACATGACCAGATCGGCATCCTGCTCGATGGCACCGGATTCACGGAGGTCGGACATCATCGGACGATGGTCGGTTCTGGACTCACATGCACGGGACAGCTGTGACAGCGCGATGACCGGAATGTCCAGCTCGCGCGCAAGCATCTTCAGCGATCTGGAGATCTCCGCAACTTCCTGCTGACGGTTGTCGGAGCTCTTACCGGAACCCGCCATCAGCTGCAGGTAGTCGATGACGACCGCCTGAAGGCCAAACTCCAGCTTATACTTACGGCAGCGGCTGCGAAGCTCTGCGGCCGTGATACCCGGGGTATCATCAATGATCAGGTTCGTATTGGCCAGCGTTGCGGAGCCCTGTACAAGATCGTCCCATTCCAGGTCGGTCAGGTCGCCGGTACGAAGCTTTTGGCTGTCGACATGGGATTCCATCGCCAGCATACGGTTTGCCAACTGCTCCTTACTCATTTCGAGTTCGAAAATGGCGGTCGTATAGCCCTTTTTAACAGCAAAATATTCGGCAATGTTCAGTGCGAACGCAGTCTTGCCCATGGCAGGACGTGCGGCAATAAGGACGAGCTCGGACGGATGAAAGCCGTTCGTCATCCGGTCCAGATCCGTGAAGCCGGTCTTCAAGCCGGTGATGTCGCCGCCGTTCTTTGCTGCAATTTCAATGTTTTTCAGCGAACGGAGCAGAATGTCGCCGATTGGCTCGTAGACACTGTCCGTACGCTTTTCAAGAAGATCAAACACGCGCTTTTCCGTGTTGCCCATGATCTCTTCCGTCTCATCCTTGCCAAGATAGCAATCGTTGGAGATCTCATCGAGAGTCTTGATCATACGGCGGAGCTGCGCCTTATCAGCGACGATTTTGCAGTATGCACGAATATTGGCGGTGGTGAACACCGCATTTAAAAGGTCCTTCAGGAAATCCAGGCTGTAGACCTCCGGCGGAACATCCTTGTTCTTCAGGTTCTCCTGCAGCGTGACGATGTCCGCGGTCTTACCGTTCTGATAAAGTTCCATAATGGCATCGAAAATGATGCCGTACTGATGCTGATAAAAGTCATCACCGCGCAGCATTTCGGAGGCTGCGCTGATGGCGTCCTCCGAATAAAGCATGCATCCGATGACGGACTGCTCCGCCTCAATACTATGCGGAAGGACCCGTTTAACTAAAGCGTCTTCCATATTGTTTCCTTCTATGATCTTCTTAAGATCACTCCTCGGTTACTTTTACATTCAGGGATGCGGTGACCTGTGCGTGAAGCTTTAACGGAACGACCGTGGTGCCAAGCTCCTTAATGGGCTCCGGAAGGACCAGCTTCTTCTTATCGACATCGAGGTTCAGCTGCTTCTTGCAAGCCTCCGCGATCTCCTTGGAAGAAACGGAGCCAAAGATACGGCCGTCCTTGCCGGACTTTACGGTAACGGTAACAGACATACCGGCCAGTTTTTCAGCGAGCGCCTGCGCATCCTTCAGCTTGGTCTCCGCGACCTTTTCTTCATGCTGCTTCTGAAGCTTGAGATCGTTGATCGTCTTTGCGCTGACTTCCGATGCCTGCTTCTTGGAGATCAGGTTACGTGCGTAACCGTCCTTTAAGGTGACCTTCTCACCCTTTTTACCTACATTTTTGACATCCTGTAATAAGATAACTTCCATATATTCCTCCTTACATATCCTGGCCCCGGATCACTCTTCTCAGCTTCTCCATGGCCTCTTCGATCGTATTATCCACGAGCTGCGCCCCGGCCACGCTCTGGTGTCCGCCGCCGCCCAGTTTTTCACAGATCACCTGTACATTGACCTCGTCGATGGAACGCGCACTGATGTAGATCTTGTTCTCAAACTCCGTCAGAACGAAGCTCGCCTTGATACCCCTGATCTCCAGAAGCTCGTTGGCAGCCTGAGCGGCCACGACGGTCTGGTTCGATGTGGTTCCGTGATTCGGACAGACACTGATGATATAATCCTTTTCAAAGACCTCGGCCGCCTGTACGGTCTCGGCACGGAGCTTGTGATCCTCCATACTGTCGCGGAACAGCTTGCGGACGCGGGTAACATCGGCACCGGAGCGTCTCAAATAAGCCGCTGCTTCAAAGGTGCGGACACCCGACTTGTCTTCAAAGTTATTGGTATCCATGACGATGCCGGCAAAGACGGCATCGGCTTCCGCCGATTTCAGCTTCAGACGGTCGTCATAATACTGTACGACCTCGGCAACCATTTCCGATGCAGAGGATGCGTACGGTTCAACATAAGAAAGCATGGTGTTTTCAATGGTCTCACGGCCCTGACGGTGATGGTCCATGACCACCACGGCATTGGTGCGCTTCAGAAGCTCCGGGCACTCCGTGTAAGACGGGCGGTTGGTATCCACGACCACAAGCAGGGTGTCGCGGTCCAGAAGCTCAAGTGCACGGCCGCGGTCCACAAACAGCTCTTCTTCATACTCGGAATTGTTCCGGAAGGTCTCCAGAAGCGGCTTCACGCTGCTGGAAACATCGCCGATGACGATGTGCACCTTCTTATCGGAGAACTTTGCCGCACGGTAGATGCCCATCGCCGCACCGATGCAGTCCAGGTCGCTGATGGGATGGCCCATGATCATGACGCTTTCCTTGGCCTCGATCAGTTCGCGCAGGGCATGTGCCTTAGTACGCGCCTTAACACGGGTGTTGCGCTCCGTGGTCTTTGCCTTGCCGCCGTAGTAGCGGATATCGCTGCCGTTCTTTAATACGACCTGATCACCGCCTCGTCCCAGCGCCATTTCGATGGCGGTACGCGCATAATCGTAATTCTGCTCAAAGGACTCGCCGCCCAGGCCGATGCCCATGCTGATGGTGACAGCCATCTCATTGCCGATGTTGACAGTCTTAATGTCCTCCAGCAGAGAGAAATTATTCTGCTGCAGTTCCCAGAGAGCCTCCTGGCGCATGACCAGGAAGAAACGATCCTTTTCCAGCTTACGTACAACACCTTTGATGCCGGAAACGTATTTATTCAGTTTTCGCTCGAGCAGTGCGGAAAGAAGGGATCTGCGGACGTATTCAATACCGCTCATGACCTCTTCATAGTTGTCGAAATAGATGAGCGCCATAACGGCCCGCTCTTCTTCCAGGGTCTGTCTGTAGTAAAGAAGATCGGTCTCATCGAGCAGGAAGACGTTGAACAGCATGTTGTCATCGGCGTCGTCCAACTCACGCATCTCCTGGATGCTCTCCGTATGGATGGGGGCCAGGTTCAGGACGTACCGTTTTTCACCGAAAGAAACGTGAATGCTCTCCGTGGTCTTCAGATCCACCGCTTCCAGTTCAGGGAACAGCGAAGTCATTGCCGCCTGCTTCCTGGAAAGGTTAAAGGCCTTCATGAAGGCGGGGTTGCTCCAGAAAACATCGCCCGTGGAATTGCACATTGCAAACGGCAGATCGATCTGTCGCAGCATCTGATTCTGTGCCTGCGCGTATTCCGCACCGAAATCCACCAGTTTTTTCAAAATACTTCTGCGGTATAAAATATAGTTTACGACCGCTGCAAGGAAATAGACGCCGGTTATGATCATCAGCAGCGCTCCGACCCGTGCATCAACGAATAATCCACCCACGGCAAGTGCAGCCAGCACGATGCCCAGATAGAACGGCCAGCGGAAATAAGCCTTTAAAACATTTTTCTTCTTCGTCTGCATACAGCTCCCTTTTCCTCAAGTAAGCGCAATGCGCCTATTATTACAGCATTATATCACAATCGCCTGTTGTTTGTCCAATATAATCTTCTTTCGAAGTCCCCGAAAACCTTGAAAAATCAAGAAAAAACGCTTGCTTTTTCCATCCCCATCAAGTATAATCATAGTTCGTGATGTAATATCATTTCCTTGCTCCCGTCTTAGAATGGGGGCCAGAGACCATAAGGAGGTAAAAACGATGAACAAGTATGAATTAGTAGTTGTATTAAACGGAAGTTTAGAAGACGACGAAAGATCTGCTGTAATGGAAAGACTGAGCAAGTATGTTACCCGTTTCGGTGGCAACGTTGTAAGCGTTGATGACTGGGGTAAGAAGAAGCTGGCTTACGAGATCCAGAAGATGAGCGAAGGTTTCTACAGCATCATCAATTTCGAAGCACCGGCAACTGCACCGGCTGAAATTGAGCGTAGAGTTCGTATCATGGAGCAGGTCATCAGATTCCTGATCGTTAAGCAGGAAGCCTAAGACTCGGAGGTATGAATTATGAATAAAGTTATTTTATGCGGAAGACTGACCAGAGACCCGGATGTCCGTTACTCTCAGGGTGAGCGCCAGATGGCAATCGCTCGTTACACGGTAGCGGTAGACAGAAGAGGCTCCAGAAGAAACGGTTCCGATAACGGCGACCAGACTGCTGACTTTATTCAGTGTGTTGCTTTTGACCGTAATGCTGAATTCGCTGAAAAGTATTTACGTCAGGGCACAAAGATCATTGTAACGGGCCGTATTCAGACCGGTTCGTATACAAACAGAGACGGCCAGCGTGTGTATACCACCGATGTTGTCGTTGAAGAGCAGGAATTTGCGGAGTCCAGAAACGCGTCATCACAGAATGGCGGTTCCACTTTCTCCGGAAGTTTCCAGCAGAGCGAGTCACGTCCTGTACAGCAGGCTTCTGCGCCGATTATGGATGCAGGTGACGGTTTCATGAATATTCCGGACGGAGTCGAAGACGAAGGACTTCCGTTCAACTAATTTTTTGGAGGTTCATTATGGCATTTAATAGAGCTGATGCTAAATCCGATGCACCCTTCAAGAAGCGCCCGATTCGCAGAAAGAAAAAAGTCTGCGTATTCTGTGGTACTGCAGAAGGTGCCGGTGTTATTGATTACAAGGATGCTGCAAAGTTAAAGAAGTACATTTCTGAGAGAGGTAAGATTCTGCCGAGACGTGTGACCGGTACTTGCGCTACTCATCAGAGAGCTTTAACCACGGCTATCAAGAGAGCAAGACACGTTGCAATTCTTCCGTACACTGTTGAGTAATTAACAGCGGGAAGAACCCAGTAACTAAACATCACGAACAAAGACCGTCGGGCATTGCCCGGCGGTCTTTGTTTTTCAGCTTTCCCCATTGCTACCTTCAGGCTATCGTTGACGCTTGTCACCGAGGTGACACCGGGGACGTTCAATTTGTCAACTTTCAGCGCGCAGAAGTCACAGCATGATTCTTTCGAAATCCACTGCTAAACATTCAGTGCATTTTTATCAAGTTCACAGACGAATCCGCAATTTCAGGTATTTCACTCATTTCAAAAACTTTTATACTACTTACGCTGATTTCCAAAGAATACCGTTGATTCTTGGGGTAGCCAATTTCTAGAATAGTATCCTCCCATCTTACCACATCCGGCATAAAGTAACATATATCATAATTATATCGGCCCTCAGTGTACCCCAAAACTTCATTGTATTTTCTCACGACATGATACTTCCTCGATTCCGGAAGTATTCCACGGAAAATTGCAAAATCACCTTTCGTGTATCCAGATTGTTTTAATTCCTGAAACGGTCTGGACAAAAACACCAGCCTCACGATATCACAATCGGTTATCCCGCATTTGAAATCATTAAGATTCACAACAAGCGCTTTGCAGCAACCAACATCGATCCATCGGGCTTCTTCAGGTTCAAGTACATCCGTAGATATTTCCCAAGAACTATCAAATACCCAACCCTCGTTTAATAGTTCATCGACTTTGATCGGAAGGCAATAGTATTTACCATATAACATACAAGTGGTTTCTGAATTCTCATTACCCACCATCGGCTCACTATGATCCAGTTTGACCTGGTATGAAATGAAGGGATATATGTTAATCAATACAAAGCAGGTCATAAAAACGCTCAACCATACTTTCCACTTTGTTTTGGGTATGCTCCGAAGCAGTACCAACACCAATGCCATAACTTCTGAAAGAACAAACAACAACGTTAATCCCAGCGTCCAAATGCCATCATCTAAAACAAAATGAACCAGTGGACTGTCACTTAATGGTTCTAAAAATAACGTACACAGAAAAAAAAGCATAAATTCCTTTCCGCCGCCCTTATAATTCAATAAGGGCGGCATGCTTTTAATACAGTTTTATTCTTCAGTCAAAATGTACTGCGCAAATATTTTACAAACAACATCTACCGCATCAGAATCTGCACCATCGCCCCAAAAGTCCAATACACTCCTATAATTCAAAAATGCATAATTTAATTTTTGATTAAGCGCATTCGAAACTTCGATCAATGAAGGATTCGGGGTTAGCACCCCTAGATCCTCTAAAAGAATATCTTTACGGTTACCGTATGATGACGAATAGTAACTTTCTAGAGCATCCGTCAAAGGATGTTCGCTATAGTCCCCAGTAACATTGTTCACTTGGTGTGCAACCCCAATCGCATCAATATCTGAGGCAATATCCGCATACATAAAATGGCTGTGTACAGCCTCGGAACAGCCCTCAATCAATACCGATTCTTGGCTTTGTCCAATCAGCCTCATTGCAGCAATATACCGATTGATTGAAAGAGACTGCACCTGTCCACACGTATGCGCAAGGTCACCACCCCAACCAAACCATTCTTTCGGAACCGGGGCCCTAAACCAACTGTAATACCCTTTAAGCGTTGCTAAAAAATGATGAAGTTTCATATAATCACGAGAAACAATTTCTTCATTTTCAACACTGCTTTCAATCAGAACTGTCGGTGAATTATTAGTATCCACTAAAAACAGAAGTTCTATCTGCTTAATCAAATTTAAATCGGAAACCCAACTTAAATAAGACTCGATGTAGTCTAGTCCATCCACATTTCCATTAAACAACTCTTCAAGCCGTCGTTTAAGCAACAGGTCAGCTTCCAGGAACACTAAATTCCACATTTCAGTGTCATAACCATTAAGTGTAGAGTTAAACCGCTTTGACGAAGAACGTTCCATGCTGTGCATCCCCGAGGAGTTTTCTTATCAGGAAAACGCCCATCAAATGCACCGTTTCCTTGAGAGCTGCAACATTACTCAGAAAAAACTGCAGGTCCACTATTCGCTCATTCAGGAAATTTATTTTCAAAATCTCCGGAAGTTGATGAAGAAATTCATAATGGTCCGGCACAATCGGAGCATCTCACCTGGCGCGCACTGATTCAAAGTATAGTAAAATGTATTTATATCGTGCTTGTTAAGGAGGATAAATGGAAGCAAAATATTATATTTCAGTTAAAAAATACGATCAACTGATGAAGCCTTACTATAACTCGTCAAGATTTCAGCTGCTCCACTATAAAACCGATTTGGAAATAGAACGTTTCAAAAAACAACTCACCCCAAAACAACGTCGTTCATTTGATAACATTTTGAACTCACTCGCAGAAGAACACAAGGATAGTGTCCTTCATTGCATTAATCTCGTAGAACAAACGTATACCATCAACAAATAATAATCGAAAAATATTACAACGCCCCTATGGTGCGTTGTAATAAAACAGCTTTTACTAATAGACTCCACTTTTCCAATGATGGGAATTCAAAACGGACC
>DCHF01000029.1:28668-148261 GCA_002315555.1 Lachnospiraceae bacterium UBA1759
GGTCCGTTTTGAATTCCCATCATTGAAAAATAAAAATAGATGCTAATTATCTAACAACTAGCTGTTAATCCCATAGCTTGTGGTTTTAATTTTTGTCAAATCTCCAATTCCGCCATAAACGAATTAAAAATCATGGCGACAATATTTTTATCACTCAGCGCGGTGAGCACTTTGCTCTTTTCCACCAGCTTGGTCAGGTACATACCCGCTGATGTCATGGATACGCAGTCCAGAATAAGGAATCCGATGTCCAGGACCAGAAGTGCAATCGCAAGATTGACTAAAATTCCGGCAATGCCATCCAACTGCTTGAGTACCGGAAGCTCCATTGCTTTTGTCAACTGATGAACGATCAGAGCGATGACGCCCCATGCCACAAGGAACGTGATCAGGGCGAACGTCAGAACAAGGATCATACTCGCGACGGCTTCGGAGCCCTTGCGAACGCCCGCTTCAAACGCATTGTTAGTGCCTTCCAGATTTGCCAGTAAGATCTTCTTGATGAATTTGGGAAGATGCATGCTGTTGATCTTGAGTTCAATATCGGCTTCCTGCGCGATGCTCTCCGTCATCTTGGTCTCGATCTTGTTTGACAGTTTTTCATCGATCTCCGTATTCTCACAGGACACGCGCTTCAGCGCGGGTCCGGCAAGCATGGCAATGATCAGCGCACCGATGATTACACCCAGTGAAAGGAACGTTTTTACGGCACCGTTCTGATATCCGGAGAATCCCATCAAAGCAAAAAATACGATTACAACGATCAACAGCCAGCTCATATTCTTTCCGCCTTTCTGAAATGCTTTTCAGCGACGATCAGATAGCCCTCGTCATCACACTTACCGGCCGACAGTCCCAAAAATCCGCCCTTATCCGCATACGCAAGGGCCTTTTCCGCAAACTGACGCATATTGTTTTTGTAGAAGCCTTTCTTCTCGCCCAAAATCTGCTTTGCGTGATCCGTGACGATGTCCTGGGCTTCCCGGGTCATCTTTGCGTCCTGATCATGCAGGTATTCCTTCACGGTATTGACCAGATCGCGCGGGGTCAGGTCCTTACCCTCAAAGACTGCGGTAAAGGAATCGGCAAGCTGCGGCACACGACGGAACATTTCGATCATATCGTCCTTGGAGTCCGTGAACACCAGAAGGAGGGAACGGTCATCGCGATCCAGGACCTTGGCAAATTCCGCCAGCTGGTCATCGGAAAGGGATGCGGCCTGCTCGACCACGACCATATTGCCCAGGAAGTGGTCCAGGGAGTTGACGATGCTTGCACCGCCGATCTTATCGGAACTGATCTTCAGCATGTTCTCCGGGCAGCTCGGATTCTCCTTGGCCACCTCGGTCAGCCGCTCCCTCGCGCATTCCAGCGTCAGGGTGTTGGTCTCACCGTATACCAGGAAATGCCAGGTGTCACGGGTGACCTCCTGCTCGATCGGAAGGTTTCCGAACAGCTTACGGTCTCCGTTTCTCTGCTCCATCTCCACCATGAAGTCGTTATAGTCTTCACTCTCCGGTTCCGGAAGGATCTCCGGCTCCTCGGTGTGTTCTTCTTCCTCAAAATTGACGGAAAGCTCGGAAAGATCCGGCTGCGCTGCCTTGCGGCCTTTGACAGGCTTCTCTTCCTCTTCTTCATCATCCGGAATTTCAAAAGTATTCTGCTCAAGTGCAGCGGAGATCTCCGCAACGGTATCCGTCGGAAGGACCGTCATTTCTTCTTCGGTAACCGCTTCAACGGTGTTTTCGTCAATGACAACTGCGGAAGCCACGGCTTCGACAGCCTCGGAAACATCGCCGAGTGTATGGTTTTCAACGGTCTCCTCCACCGTCTCTTCAGCCGGTGCCGTGATGGAGAACATCACGTGCTCGTCCTGCTGACGCGGCGCTTCTTCGCTTCCTTCACCGTTTTCATCAAAGGAGATGGTGCCCCAGTATTCGGGGTCCGTGGACATCTTGGCACGGGCCTTACGGCTCTCTTCCGCTGCAATGAATGCGGCGATGTGCTCCTTCCCGTCCGTAATATCGATCTCGACTTCATCGAGGCCAAGCTCGCCTTCTTCCTCCGGCGCCTCCTCGGTTTCCGCCTCTTCATCCTCTTCTTCAATTACAAGCGCGGGGATGATTGTTCCGGTCGTTCCGGTACGGACGACCTGCGTATCGGAAAGCACCGGCGCCGCTTCCGGCTTTTCGGGCTCTTCTTCCGCCTCATCTTCCGCTTCAGCAGCCGCCTCTTCCGCCTCCTCAGCAACCGGCACTTCAGCCGCGGCCTCTGCCGCAGGCTCCGTATCCATCACTGCTGCGATGTCATCGGCATAGACCACGAACTGGTCTGCATCATAATCATCCTCTTCCTCTTCCGGCGCTTCCGTGCCGGTCAGCTGCGCATACAGCTGCTTCGCATACTGCACGTACTTACCGGAGGAGAACCAGAGCTCGATCTCTTCGCACTGATCGATGGCCTTTTCCACCTCATCGGCCTTGGCATACAGACTCGCCAGCTCGAACATCCAACGGTCATCCGGATCCAGCCTCTTATACTCCTCCAGAATGCCGATCAACTCGGTATCCGGCTTATTCTCTGCCTTTGCGATCCGGTACTGCAGAATATAGCGCTCCGAATCATGCCGTGCGGTATTACAGAATTCCTGATAATAATTCTTTGCTTCCTCGATCTCTCCGGCCTTCGTAGCCACCGTACAGAGATGGAACAGAATGCCGCGACTCTTCGGTGCATGCTCTCTTGCAAGCAGCAGAAGGTCCTCCGCATCCGCATATCTGCGGCACTTTTCATACGCCTTCGAGATATTCTGAAGACGTCTGGGCTGTTCGATCATGTCCAGATTCAGAAGATCGCATTTATTCACCGCTTCCGCATAATTTCCCTTGGCAATCAGAATTTCCGCTTCTTCAAGCCTGCGCTGAAATTCAATCTTGTTCATAAGCTTCCTCTCCTGCAGCGAGTCCCCCCGTCGCGTTACAGCTCCACGCGTCCCTCCAGGGCGCGAAGAAGTGTTACTTCATCAATATATTCCAGGTCGCCGCCGACCGGTACGCCGCTGGCGATACGACTGACCTTGATTCCTGTGGGTTTGATCAGTTTGCTGATGTACATGGCGGTCGTTTCGCCCTCCAGGCTGTTGTTCGTCGCCACGATGACCTCGTCCACATCGCCCTGAAGACGCTTGATCAGTTCCTTCAGTTTGATGTCTCCCGGGCCGATGCCCAGCATCGGAGAGATCGCGCCGTGCAGCACATGATACACGCCCTCGTACTTGCCGGTCTTCTCATAGGCCGCAAGGTCACGTGTCGTTTCCACGACCATGATCGTCCGATGGTTTCGCGCCGAGCTCGCACAGATAGGACAGACATCCCCGTCCGTCAACGTAAAGCACTCCTTACAATAGTGCACGTTCCTTCTGGCTTCCACCAGCGAATTCGCCAGTTTCTCCACGCTCTCCTCCGGCATGTTGATCACATGAAACGCCAATCTCTGCGCACTCTTCGCGCCGATTCCCGGCAGCGAAGACAGCTCTTCTATCAGTTTTGTGATCTGACTTCCGTAATAATCCATTTTAACTCCGTCAGAATAAACCGCCCATACCCATACCGCCGGTCAGGGAAGACATGGAAGCATTGTTTGCCTCTTCGATCTGCTTATTGACCTCGTTCATTGCAGCAACGATCAGATCCTGCAGCATTTCGATATCGTCCGGATCCACGACCTCTTCCGCAAGCTTCAGAGAAGTGATCTCATGCTTGCCGTTCATCGTTACGGAAACCGCACCGCCACCTGCATTAGCCGTGTATTCCTTATTTTCCAGCTCCGCCTGCTGCTCCTGCATCTTTGCCTGCATGCGCTGCGCCTGCTTCATCAGATTATTCATATTGCCCGGGATCATTCCTCCCGGATATCCACCGCGTTTTGCCATGTTGTCTCCTTTATTCTTCAATTTCCATCTCAATGCCGGGGATCGTCTTGCCGAGCACCGCCCTGGGCGTGGCTTCATTGACCTTCAGGCATTTCAGGGTAATTCTGAATTCCTTGTCATATTTGTTTTTAAGGATCTCGCGGATCTCTTCCACGCGACCGGTCTTATCCGCCACAGAGAAGAAATACGGGTCCTTGAAATAGATGCTGAGGCTGTCGTTATCGGAAACGCCGACCCGCGTTCCCACTAAAATGGAGCGGAGAAGCCGTCCCTGTTCCTCAACGATGCCTTCCCAATCCGCGGCAAGGAGCTTGCAATCCTCCATGGTAGCCGCCGTGACCTCGATGGTCCGCTGCTCCACCGGTTCCGCCGGCTGCGCCGCCGACATGCGTTCCGCGTCGTAACGGGCTGCATCGGGCGATGCCACCCCGCGCTCTTCCAGGGAACGGATCCGGTCCAGAATACTGTCCAGATCATCCTGCATTGCGGGCTGCATCATACGCATCAGCGCAAGCTCCAGCATAACACGCTTGGACGATGCGTAACGTATCTGATTGGAAAGCTCACCCAGAATGCGGATGTACCGCATGACCTGGTTGATGTCCATGTTGCCGGCCTCTTCCTTCATCATGAAAAGATTCTCACGGGAAATGCCGAGCACATCCTCACGCGGGTCCTCGGTCTGGATCAGCATGATGTTGCGGAGGTACCAGGTGAAGTCCGAAACGAACTGCGTCAGTTCACGGCCGGTAGAAAGAAGCTCGTCCACCACGTGAATGGCACCCTGCACATCGTAGCTCAGTACACAGCGAAGGAGCGATGAGAACACGGTCTGGTCCACGGCACCGAGCACATCCAGGACGCGGTCGTAGGTCAGTTTTTCACCGTAGTACAGGGAAATGCACTGCTCCATAAGGCTCAGGGCGTCACGGGAGGAACCATCGGCCTGACGGGCCAAATAAGACACCGCGGTGTCTTCCGCCTCCACGCCTTCCGCCGCCAGAAGGTCGCTGATCTGCGACTTCAGTTCCGCGAGCGACAGGCGCTTGAAATCATAGCGCTGACATCTGGAAAGGACCGTGATCGGGATCTTCTGCACTTCCGTCGTAGCCAGGATGAAGATCACGTACTCCGGCGGCTCCTCAAGCGTCTTTAACAACGCGTTGAAAGCGCCGGTGGAAAGCATGTGCACCTCGTCGATGATGTAGACGCGGTAGCGGCCTTCCGTAGGCTTGTACTTGACCTCCTCGCGGATCTCACGGATGTTGTCCACGCCGTTGTTCGATGCGGCATCGATCTCCACGACATTGACCGAATTCCCCGAAAGGATCCCCCGGCAGGTGGGGCACTCATTGCACGGGCTTCCGTTGACCGGATGCTCGCAGTTGACGGCGCGCGCAAAGATCTTTGCGATGGTCGTCTTACCCGTACCTCTGGTACCGCAGAACAGATAGGCATGACCCACACGGTCACTATTCAATTGGTTCGTCAAAGTCCTTACAACGTGGTCCTGTCCGCGCACATCTTCAAAACGCGTGGGACGCCACTTTCTGTAAAGAGCCGTATATGCCATAAAACTCCTTTAGACCGGTAAAGACCGGCTGCTTTGCCGCCCTTTACCGGGTCCGGAAAATATTAGTTAAAATTATTCGTCACCGAAGCTTATGCCAAGAAGCTTAGCTTCCTTGATCATAGAGCACTTCGGGTCAACGGTCTTCAGTTTGCCGGCAACGTCTTCAAGCGGAACCGGAACCATCTCGTTGTTGTGTACGCCTACCAGGTAACCGTACTTGCCCTTGATGATGAGCTGTGCGGCTGCAGCGCCCAGACGGGTGGACAGAACACGGTCATACGGACACGGACGGCCGCCGCGCTGGGTGTGACCCGGAACGGTAACACGGACTTCCTGTCCGGTCAGCTCAAGGATGCGGTTTGCAAGATCGTAGGAAGCCGGAGTCTTAACACGTCTCTTCTCAAGCTCTTTCTTTTTCAGCTTCGCATCTTCCTTGGAAAGTGCGCCTTCTGCCATCGCGATGATGGTGAAGTGCTTGCCCTCCTCTTCGCGCTTCTTGATGGCCTTTGCGACGATCTCGATATCGTACGGGATCTCCGGAAGCAGGATGATGTCTGCGCCGCCTGCGATACCTGCGTGCAGCGGAAGCTGACCAACCTTATGGCCCATGATCTCAATGATGAATACACGGCTGTGAGAAGCAGCGGTCGTGTGGATGCAGTCGATGGCATCGGTAGCAATATTGACTGCGGACTGGAAACCGAAGGTCATGTCGGTGCCCCACAGGTCATTGTCAATAGTCTTCGGAAGGCCAATGACATTCAGTCCCTCTTCCTTTAACAGTGCGGAGGTCTTCTGAGAGCCGTTGCCGCCCAGTACACACAGGCAATCCAGCTTGTGATCCTTATAGGTCTGTTTCATTGCTGCGACCTTATCGAAGCCGTCTTCTACCACGCGCATCATCTTGAACGGCTGACGGGACGTGCCTAAAATAGTGCCGCCTTCATCTAAAATGCCGGAGAAATCCTTCGCCTTCAGTTCCTTGTATTCGTTATGCATCAGGCCCTTGTAACCATCCAGGAAGCCGATGATCTCCACTTTATCCCCATAGTAGTTAAAAAGTGCTTTACCGATACCACGCATCGTTGCGTTAAGGCTCTGACAGTCACCGCCGCTGGTTAACATACCTACTCTTAACATAGTATTCTCCTTTCAGTTTTCAGGATCTGATTTCCTTATTTTTTCTCTGATTTTGCGGTATTCTTTTCACACGGGCAGACTACCGCCTTTATCATTAAATTATACAATAAAAAAAGTCCTCTGGCAAGGACTTCAGGCATTTCTTTATAATGGATCACCCCTTCTGAGGGTGACGAAAAATATCGCCTCCGGGGTGGATTTTGAATATAAAAACCGCGCGTCTTGCTTCGAACGATCCGACGTTACCACTGCAGTTAGCTCTATCCAGGCGACCTTACGTCACATAAGACGATCCGCTTAGTGCTGCTACGTTCCCGTCCTGACACGGTTCACAGTGCCCTATTGCGTAAGACCCGGATATCAAACGCCACTTGCTGTGGGCAGCTCATGAGCGCCCTCTGTTCGACATCACCCCTGCGGAAGCTTCAGGTTCAGGGATCGCCAGGTCCCCGGCTGCGCGGCTTTATTATTATACATAGGCTGCCGTGCTTTGTCAACGAAAATAAGGAATGCGGGGCCGTGACCCCGCATTCTTCCTGCGTTTTTATATGGTTTTAAGCAGCCTGCCACGATTCTTATCCGTCCGGCGCATTTTCGGCAGGACTTTTATCACTTCACACTGATCAGCGCACCCGCGGTCGCAAGAACCGAACTCACCACGACCAGGATACGGAACGGAAGCGTACCGAATCTTCCGACGATCGGCGCACCCTCGCTTCTCTTTCTGGAGCGGCCGTATGCCACGATGATACCCACGCCGGTCAGTACCTGGATCACGCTTGCAAGGCGCGTAAAGCCGACAAAGCTCTGAATACCGACGATGGCAATGATCAAGCTCGGCACTGTTGCGATGATCCAGCAGATGCGGACGTTCAGCTTCACCTGTTCGGCAATGATGTCACGCAGGTTCAGTGTATTGGCCCAGAAGGAAGTAGACAGCGCAAGCAGCGTGAACACATAGCCCACGATGCCGACCCAGCCCCCCAGATGATTGGCAAGATCGACCAGTGCGCCGTCCCCGGTAACTTCGGCGCCGGACGCCAGAAGCGTCATGAATGTGACCAGAAGGATCAGTCCCGCATTCACGCCCGTTCCGGTGGCGATCGACGCGCGGATCCGCTTGGTATCGCCCTGCAGGCCCTTCACGACCTGCGGAACCGACATAACCGCAGACAGCGAGAACGAAACCATACTGAACAGCGCCAGCAGGTTCTGTGCCGCAATGAAACGGTTGCAGAATCCGTCATTTTTGCCGATGAGCGTTGCCACGAACAGGATCGCCATAACACCGACCATCGCAAAAACGGAGAATTTCTCACAGATACCCACCAGCTTCATGCCAAAGAGTACGATGGAGCCCGCAAGCACGTAATATAACAGCATGCCGAGCTGCGGCGGAAGGCCGAACCAGGACTGGAACACCGCCGAGGAACCCGCGATAAAACCGGCCACATTCACGATGACGGACAGTCCCAGACACGCAAACGCCACATAGGTAAGGATCTTCTTCAGTTTGCCGCGGAACAGCTCGTTCTCAAAGCATTTGATGAACTGCGCGCCGCCGTTGTTCCAGGAAAGCTCGGCGATCATGAAATGAAGAAGCAGATTGATCAGATAGACCAGCGCGATGATCCAAAGGATATCGAACCAGCTGTTTCTGGACGCCAAAAACGGTACCGAAAGGATGCCCGAACCCACCCCGTGACCGGTGATGATGCCCGTTGCTTCCCAGAAGGACAGTTTCGCTTCACTTTTGATTTCTTTCTTCATTCCGCGACCTCCGGATCCGCTGCCGACGCAGCTTTTTCCCGATTATAACACGCGTGGTTTCAAATAAAAAGAGGCTATTCTTCTACATCCTCAAATCCGTACGCATATTCTTCCTCCCCGCTTTCAAGCATCGCATGATAGAGCGCGCCAAGGTACGCCCCGTCCGATAGCACGGCGCGGATCCGGATCTCCTGCGGGCTTTGAAGCACCTCGACCGGCACAAGTCCGGCCATCGGAAGCATCAGGCCGATGTACCTGTCCGCCTCCAACGCATCGGGCACCCGGAATCCGCAGACCACATCGTAGGAAAAACCGGTCTCCGGGAGCGCACCAAGGAGACTGAGAACAAGAGATGAAGGGGTAAATGTGAGACGGGTGTATCGAGAGTTTATTCCTCCGTCATCCACCGAAGGTATGCCGGATCCGCCGTTTAAGATCTCCGGTCGAACATCGCTGTCATACAAATCTTCTGCCACCTCCTCCCGCCACAACCGGATGCCGGTGCTCTCCCCGTTCTCCGCGATGAGCTCCGCATGCCACCGGCCGTCGGCCACATTCTCCAGGAGCAGCACTTCATCCGTATCACAGCAGCCGCCAAGGTACAGCACGCCGCCATCGACCGTGAGGATCCCAAAATCCACGGTATCCTCCCGGCCTGAAAGTGCATAGGTGAACACGCTCGTTGTGGTCAGGACACTGTGCCTGGGCGCTGACCCCGTATAATAGGAGCCGCAGCTGTGCGCACTTCGATAGTAGATATAAAACTTCACGGAAGACGTCAGCTTGATCCACGCGTTCGTCACGCCGCCCAGCACGCAGTACGCCGTTCCGGCCTTGACATAGAGCGATCCGCCGGTCACCTGAAGTTTGCTCTGCGTCGTATCGGCAGTGGTGTTTGCCGCACCGTAGCCCGTCCCCGATGTTCCCGCGCGTACCGTGCCGCCTGACATCGTGATCTGTCCGGTCGAACGAAGCAGGCCACGCGCCTCTTTCCCGCCGGAGGACAGTGCCGTGTGCGTGCCCGATGAAATCGTGATCGTTCCTCCGTTCGCGTTCGCCGCGTTGCAATCGGTCTTTGCCGTAATTGTGCTGCTCCCGCCTGTCACCCGGATGGTGCCGGACGTCGCCAGATAAGCATTTCCGTTTTTAGCCGCGCTGCCGGTGTGGGTGCCGCCGGAGACATTGACCGTACCGCCTGCCGTCTGGAAAAGGTAAGTGAAGCCCACCGTGTTCGTGACCGTCGAGGAGCCGCCGTTCACATTCAGCGTTCCACCTGAAACGTAGGCATAATAAGCGCCGTGGGTCGAGGCATTACTTGTCACGCTCACCGCAGCCGATGACGTGACCGTCCCTCCCGACACCTGATAGCCGCACACTGCCGTGTTCGCACCGGAAGCCTTCAACGTACAGCCGGACAGCATCGCTGTCCCGCCTGTGTTATAGACCGCCCAGGCTTCTTTTCCGGAGGTCGCGCTCGCTGTGGACACCGCTTCGTAGGTTCCCCCGCTCACGGTCAATGTCCCCGCATTCCGCAGGGCATACGCATCGCCGGAAAGAGTCCGCTTCACGGTTCCGCCGTAGATCGTCAGGGTCCCCCGGTTCTCCACCGTCCCCTGCAGCGTCTTTTGGTTCAAGTCAAATACATTCGTCCCGCCGGCATTGACCGGGCTTTCCGTCCAGTCGCAATCCAGTACGACCGGCGCGGCAGTTGTGGAGCTGTTCGTCTCAAATGCCGCCTGCACGGAAGTAAAATATAACGTGCCAATGTGACAGACATACACGCCCCACTCCTCGGAAAACGACGCATTTCCACCGTCTTCCCAACAGGTGTTCTGCGGATCCGCAAGTGAGAACGTTACGGAATAGACTCCCGCCGCCGAGGCCTCCCGCATTCCTTCCGTCGTGACCGCGCCTTCCTCGAGGCCGGTCACAATCGGTGCCTGTGTTGCACCGCTGTAGATCCTTGTCCGTTCCGAAAGCGACGGTTTCGGCACACTTCTCGGCAGAACGTACCAGATGAGGACACGGTCCTCCGTGGAACCGTCGGACCAGGCGGTCCCCTCCGGGTCCGTCAGCCGCAACACCAGTTCATAGGTTCCCGCCTGCACGGCCTCTGCTGTTCCGAGGATCTCAAAAAGTCCCTCCGTTCCCTCGGGACATACAAGCTCCGGCCGCAGGATCTCCCCGCTATAGACCGGATTCCCCGTGATCTCCGGCACCGGAAGGTACAGCGTCTTCACCTTGACTGCTACCTCAGGAAGCGCGCGGACACATTGTCCGGTGTATCGCGCCTCCGCGTATCCGCTGAAAAAGAGGAGCGCGAGAATCGTATACAACACCAGAATTCCGGTCGTGATTTTCCCTTTCATTTCCGCCTCCCCTCAGTTCATGCCGTCAGTTTCCGCCTGGACCACGGCCACCTCCGCCGATACGCCCCGGATCATCCGCACCATCGCGCGGTCCTCCGGATCCTCCACGGTAAAGACAAGCTGCACCTCCGCCTCTCCGCCGTTCTCCGTGAGAAGCCCCCGTTCATGCTGAAGCGTGCACAGGACATTCTCCGGAATGCCCGTCACCCGCACGCTGTAATTTACGGCGGTCTCCGAATGGTTCCGTATGAAGAACGTGAAGATCACCGCATCATCATCCCGGTTGCAGTCCAACAGTACATCCGGGCTTTTACATTCAAAATCTGTGGTTTCAATGGAAAAAGACGCTACATGCGCCTTCTCTCCGTCCGATTCCTGCGTCCGGTAGCCCGCAAGACTCCGGTTGTCCGCAAGGATCGCGATCGTCATGGATAATGCCGCAAACATGAGCACTACCCGTATGAGCGGAAGTCTGTTTGAGGTCATTTTTTCTCCTGTTTCGGGGCTTTTGCCCCTCCGGACCCGTAGGAACATGCCGCAGCTGCCACGATGCATGCGGCACGCCCTGAGGTCAGTTGATCGGAACTACGTTGGAATCATCCCTCTCCCCCGAGGGACTCCCAGAAATGTTCGAATGGGTCAGTCGATCTGCTCTGCAGTGATGCTGATGTGAAGTTCGATGTCGTCAAGCTCGTCCATGTTGCCCATTGCGGTGTCCACGACGTCAGCGGCATCGCTTGTGTAAAAGCTCCACACCCAGCCGATGGTATGCGTACCGGCCGCATCGGCAAATGCTGCCGGAAGGCTGCCGGCCTCGTAGGTCTTGACACCGGAAGCATCGCCGGAAAGGCCCTTCAGCGCTGAAAGCAGCTCATCCCAGGTGAGAAGATCCGTGTCATCGTCCAGATAAAAACGAATGTTGTCGTTCGCTTTGATCGCGTCATCACAGACCGATCCGGTCGTATCGACGGTAAAGGTATACGCAACTTCCGGCGCAGCAATGCCGTCCGGCGAGGTGTACGCAAAGCCAAAGCCCGCTTCACCGGTCGTTCCGGGTGCGATCACAAGCTCCTCGTTCGAGGATTGTACATTTTCATAGGATGCCGCAAACAGATTGCCGATGCTGATCTCGCCGGCCTTCTCAAAGCCCCAGGCCGCAACTCGCGCAGCGACGTTATCGCCCGCCATGGTGACGTATTTTGCAAAGGTACCGCCGATGAGGCAGGTCGTGATGAGCGTCAGAACGGTAAGTGCCGCTGCCGTACGCATGGATTTGTTCTTTTTCATAGGTTCCCTCCTAAAAATAATTTGTAAACTGCGTTTTGCTTCGCAAAGCCGCGGTTAGTTCACAGCGTTTTGCTTCGCAAAGCCGCGGTTATTTCATCCGGCCTCGTGGCCGACCGGTATGATGCCTCCTGTTTCTCCCGGATCTGCCGGAGAATCATGTCGTAGAGCATGATCAGACAGAGCGGCAGGACCACACAGAGCAGCATGCCGCCGGGAGTTTTCATGAATAAAGCAACGTTCCCGAGGTACGGGATCGATTCCTTATAGACGCCCACCAGCCGTTCCTCCGGCACCGGGACCGGGTCCGGAGTGTTGTTGGCGTCGCCCTTGGTAGTGAAAGTGCGGGTGCCGTCGGCTTCTTCCTCGATGCCGATCACCCGGTGCGTGATCACGCCTTTTTTCTCGATATTCTGCGGGTTGTAGAACGATATGACATCACCCACATTGATGAGGTCCGGATCTTCCCGGCGGACGATGATCATATCGCCCGCGGAAATGGCCGGATCCATGGAATTCGTGACCACGATCATCGGCGAAAGTCCCAGAAAACGCGGGACTTCCTCCGGCTCAAAAATGCTTTTTGCAAGCAGGATCAGATTCACTACCAGAATCGGCAGAACAAACCCGCAGATCACGATCCCGACGATGGTCACGCCCCTGCGGCAGACTCTGCCCCTGGCACGTCGTTTCTTGTTTTCTTCTGTTTTCATAATGTCTCCTTTGTGTTTGACAACGGATCTTGGCCCGGTCGGGCAGACTTCTTCCATACAGGAAATGGTTTGAGAATGGTTTGGATGGTACTTGCTGACTGAGAATGATGAAATTGTAAATGTGTGGAAATTTGTTTTCCGTCCCGTGGACGGTGGTTTCGGACCTGGCTTGGTACTTGGCTTTGATATTGAATTTTAGAAAAGAAAGGGAGAAAAACAGAATCGGCCGGGCATGTGCAAAGGACACATTCCCGGCCGATTTATGTATGCATTTTTGGGCATAAAAAATAGCGAGGAGGGGATTTGAACCCTTGACACCGCGGGTATGAACCGCGTGCTCTAGCCAACTGAGCTACCTCGCCAAACACTTCATCTCTGAAGCCTTTTTATGTTATCACGATTCCCGGGACTTGTCAACGACTTTTTTAAAAAAGTTTGAAAATCCCGAGGATCGTGTAAACACCTCTTGTGAATGCTGAAAAAGCCTTATTTTCAGCCCTTTTTACGACGTCTTTGCCTGCGGCTCTCCTTGAAAAGGCGGATCGCTTCCGGTATTTTGCGGACAGGCTTCGCCTCCTGCTGCGCTGCCCGGACCTGTTCGCCCTCCTGCACCGTCAGCCTCCGCTGCTCCTCCGCCGCATCCTTCATGACAGCAATAAACTTCTCTTCAAAGTCCTTTCCGCCACGGATCACGGTAATGCAGGTCTCCTCGCCGATCGTGGTGAGAACATCGAACATCGCGTCCAGATTGCTGCCGAAATATTCTTCGGATCCGGTGGCCTCCCGCAGAAAATCATGAACGGCCTTCGGAGAATCCATCGTCCCGAAATCAAGCACAATATTCTTCATGGCTCACCTCACTCGTAAAGAAGCTCAAAAGTCTCGTAGTGGTCTTCCGTATAGTAGACCAGACCGTCATTGGAATAAACGATGCGCTTTGCGTTGCGCGCGCCGCTGACATAGTCGATATCGCACTCGTAATACTTCCGGCCGCTCTTCTTGGGAAGAAGGCCCTCGTTATTGCCGAACCGGCTCCCGCCGATGCTCTTTCCCGGCGCCACCTTAGCCAGATTCTTCTTGCTGGATACCCAGCCCAGATCCTCCGCCTCCTGCTTCGTGATATAGTTGGACGGCAGCTCCCCGTACAAATGGATATACAACGCCACATGCTCTTTGTCCGTGTATTCACCGTCATACTCAACGCTGATGGCATTCGGATCCTCTGTTGCCTGTGTCTCCGCCGTTGTTTCCGACGTTGTTTCCGGCGCGTCGGTATCGTCCTCACTTTCACCCGCATTCTCCGACGTGGGATTTTCCGCTTCCGTGGTCTCCGCACTGCTTACGGCCGTTTCCGCTTCCGTGGTCTTTGCCTTCTGCGTCGTTTCCACCGCACCGGTCTCAAAAGCGACCGTGCCGGACTGCCCACCGTTATCCGAACCGTTTCTTCCGACCCACCATGCCACGACCAGAACGATCGCAATGACAGCCAGAAGTATCAGTTGTTTCTTTGATACTTTCTTCAAAATGAATTACTCCTCCCGCTTCTGCAACTGGCGGAACAGCCCTGCTTTTTCAAGACCTTTTACAATGATGTAATACACGACGATGGTCAGCGGCACTTCGATGGCGTTCTTTAACAGTCTCGAGACGATCAATGCACGGAAATCCACGCCGTACATCGCGCTGATGATCAGTGTGTTCAGGAAGATGCTGCAGATCAGCGCTTTCAGGACGACTGCAAGAATGATGCGCCACAGCTGAATGGGGTGACCGTACAGGATCAGACCGGCGATAAAACCGGCTAACGCACCCGTGACGGTCAAAAGAGGATTCAGCGACTGGCCCAGCACCACCACGCCGAGGATGTCGGAAAGGGCGCCGAAGATCGCTCCGCCGATGGGGCCCAGAATGTAATAGGCCAGATTGGCAGGGATCGCGTTCAGCCCCATCTTCACGTAATCGTTATTCAGGCCGATGGTCTTCAGCACCACAACGATCGCGAGAAGCATCGACACAAATACCAGCTTCCTGAGTTTGAAAAGCTCCTGATAGGACGCCCGGAAAATGTTTTTCCCGAACAATCCGCTCGTGTTTACGGTCATAAAAATACCTCCTTTTTATTTTGGCAGTCCTTTCGGAATCGCCGCATAAAAAAGAGGGACCTGTCCCGTGATTTTCACACGGCAGCGGGATGCGAAGCACATACTGCGGAATAACCCTTTTGTCCGAAGGACAACTCCCCGTCCCTCCGGCACTAAAGACACATATGCTTCTACTCTGCCTGTTTTTTGTTATCATAGGGCCTTGCGGCCGTTATGTCAACCTTTATTTTTCTCGCGGAGTTCCGCGAAAAAGCGCTTCATGAGGCCGCTGCATTCGCTCTCCAGAACACCGCGCTCCACGATCGCCTGATGATTGAACCGTGGCTCCTCCAGAAGGTTCAAAACGGAACCCGCACAGCCGGCTTTCCGGTTCATCGCGCCGATCACCACACGGTCGATCCGCGACTGCACCAACGCACCGGCGCACATCTGACAGGGCTCCAGCGTCACGTAGATCGTGCAGCCCTCCAATCGCCAGTCACCGAGCTTCTTTGCCGCCTTCCGGATGGCGCTGATCTCCGCATGCGCAAGCGTGCTTTTTTCCGTGTTTCTCTTGTTGTAACCGCGCGCAATGATCTCCGGAATCTCCAGCTCGGTGCCGTCGTACAGATGGGTCCGTACGATCACGCAGCCGATGGGCGTCTCCCCGATCTTGTACGCCTTTCTCGCCTCGAAAAGGGCCTTTTTCATGAAGTTTTCATCTTCCGTGAGTGTTCTTCTCATGCTCTCTCCAGGCCTCGAAAAGCCTTATAAATACTCGTTTAATGCGTTCGTCAGCGCTGCAAATTCAGCCAGCGTCAGGGTCTCGCCGCGCACACTCTCTCCCTTTCCGAGAACAGCGATCGCGCTCTCCGCCTGCTCCTTCGAGAAATGCAGGTTCTCCGCGTTCTTCAAGCCGTTTGCCAGCGTCTTTCTGCGCTGCACAAAGCTCGCCTTGATCACATCGAACATCAGCGATACATTGGCAGTCTCAACAGCCGGCGCCGGACGTTTGGTCAGCCGGATGACCGCCGATGCCACATCGGGCCGCGGCATGAAACAGTTCTGCGGCACATTGGCCACCAGGTACGGCTCTGAATAATACTGGACTGCCAACGACAGCGCACCGTAGTTCTTGGTACCCGGACCGGACTGCATCCGCTCCGCGACCTCCTTCTGGACCATGACCGTGATGCTGGTTACCGGGACATCGCCCTCCAGAAGCCCCATGATAATGGGGGTCGTAATATAATACGGCAGGTTCGCAACGACCTTGAAGGGCTTGCCGCCGCACTTCTCCTCGGAGAGCGCCTTCAGATCCACCTTCAGGATATCGTTATGAATGACGGTTACATTGTCATAGGCCGCAAGCGTATCGTTCTCAAGAATCGGGATCAGGGCGTCATCGATCTCTACCGCAAACACCTGCCCCGCGTTTTCAGCGAGCGCCTGCGTCAGCGTACCGATGCCCGGTCCGATCTCCAGGACCACATCGTCCTTCGTGATCTCTGCCGCGGAAATGATCTTATCCAGCACATGCACATCGATCAGAAAGTTCTGCCCGTAGCGCTTGCTAAAGGAAAATCCGTATTTTTTCAGGACTTCAACTGTATTTTTCGGGTCAATGAGACTCGCCATAAGCACCTCTGTCAATCATTCAGCCGGTAGAGACGACGCGCGTTCTCCCAGGTCATGTTTTCCACTTCCTCGCGGGTGATGCCGCGAAGTTCCGCGATGGCATCCGCCACGTAAGTAAGGTTCCCGGACCAGTTCCTCTTGCCGCGGTTCGGAACCGGGGCCAGGTACGGGCAGTCCGTTTCAAGAAGCAGACGGTCGGACGGCACATATGCCGCCACTTCCTTTGCCGCTCTGCCGTTTTTAAAGGTCGTCACACCGCCCAGGGCGATGTAATATCCGAGGTTCAAAAACTCGCGTGCCATCTCCTTACTGTAGGAGAAGCAATGAACGATGCCGCACCCCTCCCCGGTACAATGCTCCTTCAGGATATCGAAGGTATCCTTTGCGGCATCCCGTGAATGGATGACAACCGGAAGATCGACCGCGCGAGCCACGTCCAGTTGACGCACAAACCATTCCTTCTGGATCTCCCGGGGACTTTCATCCCAGTAGTAATCCAGTCCGATCTCCCCGATGGCCACGACCTTGTTCAGCCCCGGCTTTTTCGGGTCTCCGGCATTCCGGTAAGCATATTTCAGGGCGAGCTCCGTCAAACGGTCCATGTCGGCTTCCGTGAGCTCACCGACCTCGTCCGGATGCACACCGAGCGCCGCATAAATGAAATCATGGGACTGCGCAAGCGCGAGCGTGGTGTCCACGGACGCCATGCTTGCAGCGATGTTCACGATGCGTCCGACCCCACAGGCAGACAAAGAGGCCAAAACGGCCTCTCTGTCATCCTCATATTTTGTATCGTCGTAATGCGTGTGTGTATCGAAGATCATATCAGTCTCTTGACCAGAACCTCACGCTGAGCTTCATAACCGGGCTTGCCCAGAAGCGCGAACATATTCTTCTTGTAGCTCTCAACACCGGGCTGATTGAACGGATTTACGCCGAGCATGTAACCGGAAACGCCGCAGGCAAATTCGAAGAAGTAGAACAGCTGACCCAGGGTGTAAGCGGTCTGGTCATTGACATGTACCAGAAGGTTCGGAACGTTGCCGTCGGTATGAGCAAGGAGAGTACCTCTGCTTGCTGCGTGGTTGACAAAATCCATATCCTTGCCGGCCAGATAGTTCAGGCCGTCCAGGTCGTTTGCTTCCATGTTGAGGTAAACGGTCTCTTTGGTGTGCTCGATGTCGATGACAGTCTCGAACATAACGCGGGAGCCATCCTGAATGAACTGACCCATGGAGTGCAGATCGGTCGAGCAGTCAACTGCTGCCGGGAACAGGCCCTTCAGGTCCTTACCTTCAGACTCGCCGAACAGCTGCTTCCACCATTCGCCCATGTAATGGAAGCTCGGCTCATAGTTCGTCAGGATCTCAACGGACTTGCCCTGGCTGTAAAGCAGGTTACGAATAGCTGCATACATGATGGAGTCGTTCTTCTCAAGCGGAGTCTCCAGACAGAACTTGCGCATTTCCGCAGCACCGCCCATCAGCTGTGCGATATTGACACCGGTAGCGGCGATCGGAAGAAGACCTACTGCGGTGAGGACGGAGAAACGGCCGCCGACATCGTCCGGAACAACGAAGGTCTCATAGCCTTCGGAATCCGACAGATTCTTCAGTGCGCCCTTTGCCTTATCCGTGGTAGCATAGATACGCTTTGCAGCGCCGGCCTTACCGTACTTGAGCTCCAGTTTTTCCTTCAGAACGCGGAATGCGATGGCCGGCTCAGTGGTGGTGCCGGACTTGGAAATAACGTTGATGGAGAAGTCGCGGTTGCCGATGACATCGATCAGGTGCTTTAAGTAAGTACCGCTGATGGAGTTACCGGCATAGTAGATTTCCGGACCCTGACGGAGTTCCTTGGAAATGTTGTTGTAGAAAGTGTGATTCAGGAATTCGTTTGCCGCACGTGCGCCGAGGTAGGAACCGCCGATGCCGATGACAACCAGGACTTCGGAATCCTCACGGATCCTGCGCGCTGCGTCCTGAATGCGCTCGAACTCTTCCTTGTCATAGTCGATCGGAAGATCGATCCAGCCCAGGAAATCACTTCCTTCGCCGTTTCTGTTTAAAAGTGTATCGCGGGCAGCAGCTGCTTTCTCCTTCACGGAGTTCAGCTCTTCCTCGCTGAAAAAGCCTGTGGCTTTGGAATAATCAAATTCAATATTCTTAATCATGGCAATCAGCCCCCTTTATAATATCCATATAAGTATACTATTTTCCATGTCCTCTTGCAAGACAAAAGAAGTCGAATTTTCGAACAGATATCAGTGGTTTTTGATAAAAAATTGTCAAATCCCGTCCTTTTCCGCCACTTTTTGACACACGTTTTGGGCTGTGTTCGCATAAAAAGAGCTCCCGCACGGGGAGCTCTTTTGTTTTCTTTGTAACAGAATTTACCGGTCAATCAGCGCACTGAAATCGCGGCCCTTCAGCATGCTCTTCTGCTCTTCGATGCAGTTTAAGTTCAGCTTGATATCGCCCTTACCGGTACGCTTTACGTAGATCACAGCCTTGCCCTCGAGGGTCTTTCTGTAATCAGCGCTGAACGGTGTCAGGTCGGAAACGTTGCCGGTATCGATACCCATCAGCCGGCCGGCGCCCAGGACCTGCACACGGAAGAGGTGATCGTCCCTGGTCGGAAGACCCTCCGCGTCCTTTAAGGTGATCTCGAACTGATACATGTAACCGTCGGCGATGGAGGCCTTATCAAAACTCTGCAGATTCAGGATGTCGCTGCCCTGCCACAGCTTGATGTCCACATCAACGGCTGCGTCTTCGGACAGCTCCGTCTTTACAGCCGTACCGCCCCAGCGCTCAGCGATCATAAAATAGCGATCCTTCGGGACGCCGTTGGTCTTTAAATAGCCGGCCTGTGAACAGTAGATCGGCCAACCGTGAGCCTCGCCCAGGAAGTCAAAGCCGACCCAGAGGAACTGGCCGCAGACAAAGTCATTGTCCGTGACAGCCTGCCAAGCGAGCGGATGACCGCCGTTTTCGGTGCCGACGAATGCGCGGTCCGGGAAGCGCTTGTGGTCCTCCAGATAGAACTGCTCCTTATAATTGTAGCCGATGACATCAAGGGCATCGACAAAGCCGAGGTGCGTGGAAAGCTCCGGGAACGCCGCTGCCAGCGTGACGGCTCTGGTGCTGTCCTCTTCACGGACGATGTCCGCAAGCTCCTTTGCAAGCACCGCCAGGCGCTCCATATTCGGCTTGTTCGGGTTGTATTCGCGCTCCGCTGCCGGCTTGTTATGGTCGTTGTTGCCGGTCATGGTCTGGAACATCGGATGGCAGTACGGATCGTTCGGGTAGTCGATCTCATTGCCGATGGACCAGAAAATAATGGAAGCATGGTTACGGTCACGGCGGACCATCGTGCGAAGGTCCTCCTCGTGCCATACCGGGAATGCTTCAAAATAGCCCTCGTGCTTGGGCGGGTAAACATTGTGGCCGGTAGACCACTTGTTCTTGGCCTGCTCCCACTCGTCAAAAGCTTCGTCCATCATCATGAAGCCCATGGTGTCACAAAGGTCGTAAAGCTCCGGCATGTGCGGATTATGGCTGCAGCGGATGGCATTACAGCCCATTTCCTTCAGAAGCTCCAGACGGCGCTGCCATACTTCCGGTGTCACCGCCGCACCAAGAACGCCGGCGTCGTGGTGAACACAGACCCCCTTGAAAATGGTGGAAACGTCATTTAAGAAGAAGCCCTTGTCCGGGTCAAAGAAGATCTTACGGATACCGACGTTTTCCACATCGGCAATGCACTCACCGTCTTCCGTCTCGTAAACGGATTCCATGACATAAAGAACCGGCTCTTCCAGGCTCCAAAGGCTCGGATTCTGCACCGTTCCGGTCAGTTCGACCTTTGCTGTCTTTCCTGCGGCAACAGTCACCGTACCGGTCAGCTCCGCGGCGACCTTCTTGGTCACGCGCTGAACGAGCGCGGTGCGGATCTTGACGTTCTGCTCTTTAGCGGTGGTATTGACGACCTCGTGAACGACCTTGACATCGGCGCTTTCGCGGGTAATATTTTCAGCGGAGAACTGCACGCCGTGAAGTGCCGGATGTACAGGCTCTTCCACAACGAGCGTGACTTTTCTGTAAATGCCGGAGCCGGTGAACCAGCGGGAATCGGCAAGGTCGGTATGCGTCACCTTGACTGCGATGACATTCTCCGTTTCGCCGAAGTTTACGGCATGGGTGATGTCATAGGAGATCTCGGTATAACCGAACGGACGGTTTCCGAAATAATAACTGTTGCACCAGACCTGACTGTTTTTATAAATACCGTCAAAAATGACGCGTACGGATTTTCCTCTGTATTCTTCCGGGAGCGAGAAACGGATGCGATACCAGCCGATGCCGCCCTGCAGATAACCCGTACCGCTGGACCAGTCCTTCGAGAACGGGCCTTCAACGGACCAGTCATGCGGGACCATCACCTTGCGCCATGCACTGTCATCGTAGCCCTTGAACCAGGCTTCGCTGCACTCACCCAAATGGAAACGCCACCCCTTGGTCAATGTTAAAATCGTTTTGTCCATTTTTACCTCCTGAGGGTACTATTCTTTATGGACAGTTTATATTTTTTACAAATACAAGTCAATATTCCTTGCGTTTTTTGTTGGAATGAAATATAATAACTCCATATAAATCCCTACGTTCGTAGTAAAGGAGGATTACAACATGGTTTCATTAATCGTTGGTGAGAAGGGTAAAGGCAAAACAAAGTATTTATTAGAGAAGGCAAACGAGGCAGTTAAGGTTGCTTCCGGCCATATCGTCTATATTGATAAGAGCGCAAAACACATGTATGAGCTGAATAACAAGGTTCGTCTGATCGATGCTTCCCGTTATCCGTTAAAGAGCGGCGATGAGTTCATCGGCTTCATCCTTGGTATCGCTTCTCAGGACTATGACCTGCAGCAGATCTACCTGGATGGTTTCCTTGCAAATACCAAGGTTCAGGATGACATGGCTCAGATCAAGGCATACGTTAAGCATCTGGAAGAGATCAGTGCTCTTTGCAGCGTTGACATCATCATCAGCCTGTCCAAGGACAAGGCTGACGTTGATCCGGATCTGTACGAAAACATCATCCTTGCACTGTAATTCAAGGTCGTTTTCGGTCTGAACGTTATACGTTCCAATAAAACTGAATTTTGCAGCAGGCGGTATGATCGCATTTCCGACAGTGTTCGGAGATCCGGTTTCATACCGCCTGCTTTTTTGTTCTTTCTTATGGAATAAAAGCCGCTTTCATTGACAATGGAGACGGCTTTTATTATAATAATTATTTAATATTGCTTTTAGAATAGGGTAATATCGCAAAATAAAGAAGGAGGTTTCAACGATGGTAAAGGTTTTCATTGATGGCAGTGCCGGCACGACCGGACTGAGAATACATGAGAGGCTGTCACTCCGACGAGACATTGAAGTGATCACGCTCTCCGATGAATTACGAAAGGATACCGAAGCCAGACGAGAAGCCTTAAACAAAGCCGATCTGGTCTTCCTGTGCCTGCCCGACGCGGCGGCGGTAGAATCCGTTTCACTGATCGAAAATGACCGGACGGCAGTTATTGATACATCGACGGCCCATCGGACGATGGACGGTTGGACGTACGGTTTCCCGGAGCTCACCGGCCTGCGCGAAAAGATCGCTGTTTCTAAGCGGATCGCAAATCCGGGCTGTCATGCCAGCGGATTCATTTCACTGGTGGCACCGCTCACGGAGGCCGGCCTGATCTCCAAGGACGCCGCCCTCTCCGCATTTTCCCTGACCGGTTATTCCGGCGGCGGAAAAAAGATGATCGCTCAGTATGAGGAAGAAGGACGCGATGTCCTTCTGGACGCTCCTCGTATGTACGGCATCACCCAGAAACACAAGCACCTTCCGGAAATGCAGAAGCTCTGCGGCCTTACCGCTGCGCCGATCTTCTGCCCGATCGTCTCTTCCTACTACGCAGGTATGGAAGTCACCGTTCCGTTATTCAAGAATATGGTGAACGGCAGCATCGACGATATCCGTGCGCTTTACAAAAACTACTACACAAACGGCATGATCCGTTATGCGGACGCAGCCGATGAAGCGGGCTTCATGTCCGGCGGTGCATATGCCGGCCGCGACACGATGGAGGTCTCCGTTCAGGGCAACGAAGACCGCATCCTGTTAGTGTCCCGTTTTGATAATCTCGGCAAAGGCGCTTCCGGCGCGGCCATTCAGAATATGAACATCGTCCTCGGAGTGGATGAAACCACCGGACTGGTGCTGTAATTGGAGGAAAACATGAATATGATCAAAGGCGGCGTAACGGCCGCACAGGGCTTCAAGGCTGCAAGCTGCGAAGCAAATATCAAATATAAAAACCGTACCGATATGGCCATGGTATTCTCCGAAGCACCGTGTGTCAGCGCAGGTACCTTTACTTCAAACGTGGTAAAGGCTGCGTGTGTTCAGTGGGACCAGAAGGTCGTTGCATCAAACGCTCCGGTCCATGCAGTCGTTATCAATTCCGGTATTGCAAATGCCTGCACCGGAAAGGAAGGCTTTGATGCCTGCGAAGCAACCGCAAAGGCTGTCGAAGCCATGCTGAATGTTCCGTACGCGGGCGTTGCGGTAGCATCGACCGGTGTCATCGGCATGCAGCTCCCGGTAGAAAAGCTGGAAAACGGTGTCCGTATGATGGCCGGTACGCTGAGCGATACCATCGAGGCCGGCACGGATGCTTCTCACGCGATCATGACGACCGATACCGTCAACAAAGAATACGCCGTCACCTTTGAGGCCGGCGGAAAGACCGTCACGCTGGGCGGCATGAGCAAGGGCTCCGGAATGATCCATCCGAATATGTGCACCATGCTCGGCTTCCTGACTACGGACCTGAATATCGAAAAGCAGCTTTTACAGGAAGCACTGAGCGCGGTCATTAAGGACACGTTCAATATGATCACCGTCGATGGTGACACTTCCACAAACGACACCCTGCTTCTCCTGGCAAACGGACTGGCGGGAAATGAAAAGATCACTAAGAAAAACGAGGATTACGCGGCATTCTACACTGCACTCGATTGCGTCTGCCGTTATCTGGCTCGTCGTATGGCTTCCGATGGTGAAGGCGCCACAAAGCTCTTCGAGGCAAAAGTCGTCAATGCAAAGACCAAGGAAGACGCAAGAACGCTGGCCCGCGCCATCGTCGGTTCCAATCTTTCCAAGGCTGCCATCTATGGCTGCGACGCAAACTTTGGCCGTTTCTTATGTGCCATGGGCTATTCCGGTTCCCTCTTCGATCAGAATGATGTCGAACTGTTCTTTGAAAGCAAAGCCGGCCGCCTGGAAGTCTTTGACCACGGCGTACCGCTTGATTTTGATGAGGAATTTGCGGTCCGCATCATGAAGGAATCCGAAGTCACCGTTTTTGTTGACATGCACGAAGGTAACGAAGAGGCAGCGGCATGGGGCTGCGACCTGACCTACGATTACGTAAAGATCAACGCAGATTACAGAAGTTAAGAGGCATTTATAATATGAACGAGTTTTCAAACGCTGAAAGAGCGGAGGTCCTGACACAGGCGCTTCCGTATATTAAGAAGCATGTAGGCAAAGTTGTCGTCGTCAAGTACGGCGGAAATGCAATGATCAATCCCGAGCTGAAGCAGCAGGTCATGGAAGACATCGCGCTTCTGTGGCTGATCGGTGTCAAGGTCGTGCTGGTGCACGGCGGCGGTCCGGAGATCAATGATCTGATGAAGAAGCTGAATAAGCAGCCTGAATTTGTGGATGGTCTGCGCGTGACAGATCGCGAGACCGTGGACATCGTCCAGATGGTTCTGGCCGGCAAAGTCAATAAGACACTGGTCAGCCTGCTGGAAAGCACCGGCGGTAAGGCGATCGGCCTGTCCGGTATCGATGGCCGCTTGATCCAGGCCCGCATGAAGGATGAGCGCCTGGGCTACGTTGGTGAGATCACCAAGATCCACATCAAGCCCGTTACCGACCTCCTGGACAATGGTTACATCCCGGTCATCTCCACCGTGGGCTGTGACAAGGAAGGCAATATCTACAACATCAACGGCGATACCGCAGCCGCATACATTGCCGGCGCACTGCAGGCAGAACGTTTCATTCTGATGACGGACATCGCAGGTATTCTCCGCGATAAGGACGACCCGGATTCCCTGATTCCGGAGATCACCGTTCAGGAAGCCGCTACGTTAAAGGAAGACGGCGTCATCTCCGGCGGCATGATCCCGAAGGTCGATTGCTGCATCAAAGCCATCAACGAAGGTGTTGAAAATGTAATCATCATGGACGGCCGCGTTCCGCACTCCATCCTGATGGAGCTCCTGACCGATGAAGGTGCAGGTACCATGGTAAAAGGAGGCCGCCATTGAGTATTTTTGAAGTAGATAAACAGTATGTTGCGGGAACCTACAACCGTTTCCCGGTAGAAATCGTCTCCGGTAAAGGTTCCGTTGTCACAGATGTTGATGGAAAAGAGTACATCGACATGGGCTCCGGTATTGCAGTAACCTCTTTCGGTATTGCGGACGATGTCTGGCAGCAGGCCATCATCGAGCAGATCGGCAAGGTCCAGCATATGTCCAACCTGTATTACACCGAGCCATGCGCGCTCCTTGCGGAAATGCTCTGCAAGAAGACCGGTTTCAAAAAAGTCTTCTTCTCCAACTCCGGTGCAGAAGCCAACGAATGTGCCATCAAGGCTGCACGTAAGTATTCCGCTGAAAAGAAGGGGGCCGATCACTTCACGATCGTCACGATGAAGAACGGCTTCCACGGAAGAACGCTGACCACGCTGGCAGCAACCGGTCAGGAGCATTATCATGAACTGTACCAGCCGCTGACGCCCGGTTTCGTTTCCGTAACCCCCGGCGATGTAGACGAGCTGAAGAAGGTCTGTGAAGAGACCAAAGCCGCAGCAATCATGGTCGAATGCATCCAGGGTGAAGGCGGTGTGCTGGTTCAGGACGCAGCATACATTCGCACAGCTGCGGAATATGCAAAAGAAAATGATATCATTCTGATCGTCGATGAAGTACAGACCGGAAACGGCCGTACCGGCGCTCTTTATTCTTATATGCAGTATGGCATCGAGCCCGATGTTGTCTCCACGGCAAAGGGTCTTGCCGGCGGTCTCCCGCTTGGCGCAACCATGCTGAACGAAAAAGTGCAGAACGTCTTCGGTTTCGGCGATCACGGTTCCACCTTTGGCGGTAACCCGGTCAGCTGCGCCGCAGCGCTTAGCATTCTGAAACGCCTGGACGATGCTTTCCTCGCAGAAGTCACAGCAAAGGGCGAATTCCTGCGTAATGCTTTTGCCGATACCGAAGGTATCGAAGCTGTCAGCGGCATGGGCCTGATGCTCGGTCTTAAGACCGTTAAGCCGGCCGGTGAAGTCGTTGCGACCTGTATGGCAAACGGTGTGCTCTGCCTGACCGCAAAGGATAAGGTCCGTCTTCTTCCGGCACTGAACATTCCGATGCCCGCGCTTGAAAAGGCTGTGGAAGTCATTAAGGAAGCTTGCAGACTTGCAGACTAAAAGTACTTGAAGGAGGCCGGCTATATAAACGCCTCTATACCGGTTAATCTAAAAAGCCCGCCATCCGCGGATCACCCCTACCGGTTCTCCGGCAAAAGGATATCACTTCGGATGGCGGGCTTTTTCTTCTGACCGCTTACGATTTTGCTCTCTTATTAGTATCAATGCTCTTTCCGAATACCACAAAACGATCATAAAGGTATTCCAGCACAAAATTCGCTACCATGTTCAGCGCGGTGACCAGATACTCGTTCCAACCGCAGGTTTCCGCGAGCCAGTTTCCGAGAATCGTCGATACCGGTGTAAAGACAGCATAGAAGATTGCGACCTTCAGCATGGCGATGGGAACATTGGACGCGGATTTAAACGTGAACTCGCGATTCAGCGTAAAATTCCAGATAACCGATGCCACCAGGGCGATCAGATAACACGGCCAGTACGGCCAGAGCGTAAAACGCTCGAGGAGCGCAAAAACAACGATCTCGATCAAACCGGCGGAAACGGAAAAGAACAGGAACTTTATGAAGCGGACCGCTTCATCTTTTTTGTTGTTGGATGAACTTGTATTTGTCATAACTCTCCGTACAATCTCTTTGTAAAACCACAATAGATTCCCCCGATATCGCGTCTGATTCGGGGGAATTCTTTTACCGTTTTCTTACAGGATCACAAGACATTTATCGTCAATGTCTGTCACCTTATGGTAGCCGGTACGTGCGGTCAAAGCCTTCAGTTCATTGGAAATCTTCATGATGGCGTTGTAAGCGCCTTCTTCCTCTCCCTCTTTCAACGGTCCCATTAACGGACGACCTATACAAACCGCATCTGCACCGAGTGCCAGCGCCTTAAAAGCATCAACGCCGTTACGGATGCCGCAATCCACAATGATCTGAATACGATCACCGACAGCCGCCTTGATCTCCGGAAGAACAAGGAGCGGCGGAACACTGGACGGCTGAATACCGTGATGGTGGGAGATAATGAGCGCCTTTGCGCCGATTTCCACACACTTTACCGCATCTTCCACGCTAAGAACACCCTTCACAACGAACGGGGTATCGCCTGCTGCTTCCACAAGTTCACGCATATCTTCCATAGTCTTAGACTTCATCGGATAACCGCAGACCACATCATAGCCGCCTTCCCAATTATACATATGGTCGATGTCACATCCAACCGCAAACACGCCGATTTCCTTGCTATGCTTGATCTGACGAATGATCTCCTCATTCTTCTCGTGCGGCTTGATGATGCTGACGACCTTTGCGCCGGTCGCCTGGATGCGCTCGATCTCATCGTCCTCGGTCATGCCCGCAAAATAAACCGCACCTGCACGCTTTGCAGCAGAAGCCATCTTTTCCATACCGTTCGGTGTAACTGTGTGCAGATGAGAAAGCGCGGCCGTCATGATCGGAGTCTCAAAGGTTTCTCCCAGGATGTTTACGGTCATATCCGGAATGTCACTGTCGATCAGTCTGGATTTTAAAAGAATTCTGTCAAAATAAGCCTCGGTGATCTGGTCTGAATTCATCATGTTTATTTCTCCTCGATAATGATCTGCCATCCCTGATATTCCTTGCGATATGCCGGAATATAAAAACCTCTGGTCATTAAGGTCTGGCCACTGTAAAGAGTCTCGCCATCAAAAACTGCCTGCTGGCGTGTATCAAGCGGATACATCAGGCCCGGAGCCTCCATAAGGCGCATCGTGTACTTTGCCTCCTTCTTCAGGCCCTTCACCTTGACAAATACCGGTGCCGGATTTGCACGAACGGCGTGATATACCGCATTCACGACTGCACGGGCGCCGTCTTCATCGGCCATTTCCCAAACAGTACATGTATGATCAAACGGTGTGGTCAGTCGATAGTAATTGCCGTACTGAATCGTTGAGTACAGTTCCTTGAATACACTGATCTGCCGCTGAACCTCGTCTTTTTCCTCCGCAGACATCTTGTTGATGTCCAGCTCGTAACCAAAGGTACCGGACATCGCCACAATGCCTCTGGTATCCAACGGAGTCACTCTTCCGGTCTGATGGTTCGGCGTTGCGGAAACGTGCGAGCCGACGGTGCTGACCGGGTAAATGAAGGACGTGCCGTACTGAATCTCCAGTCGCTCAATGGGATCGGTATCATCACTGCCCCAAATCTGCGGAGTGTAATACATCATACCGGCATCAAAACGACCGCCGCCACTGCTGCAGCCTTCGATCAGAAGGTCCGGGAACTCCGTAAGCAGGGCTTCCAGCACGCGATACGTACCAAGCATGAAACGATGTGTCATTTCACCCTGTCGCTCCTTGGGCAGCGCATGCGAATACTTGTCGCAAATGCTGCGGTTATAGTCCCATTTTACATAATCGATCTGAGCGGCGCGGATAACATCACTCATACATTTGATCAGATAATCCTGAACATCGACGCGGCTCAGGTCCAGAATCAGTTCATTTCTGGAAAGATTCGGTTTACGGCCGGGAATCGTCACGGCCCAATCCGGATGCGTTCTATAAAGATCGCTATCCTCGGAAACCGCTTCCGGCTCAAACCAGATGCCGAACTTGACGCCGGTCGCTTTAATACGCTTGCCCAGCTCTTCGATGGTGCACCCCAGCTTCTTCTCATTCGGGAACCAGTCGCCCAGGCCGGAATTGTCATCGTCGCGCTTGCCAAACCAACCATCGTCCAGGACGAACATTTCTACGCCGAGGGTCGCAGCATCAGCCGCGATAGAAACCAGCTTGTCACCGTCAAAATTGAAGTAGGTGCCTTCCCAGTTATTGATAAGGACCGGTCGTCTGGCATCGCGCCACGGTCCGCGGACGATGTGCTTCCGGATAAAACGATGCAGGTTATTGGACATCTCCGAAATACCGTTTGCGGAGTAGGTCAGAATAGCCTCCGGTGCATCAAAAACCTCGCCGGGCTGCAGCGTCCAGGCAAAATTGTCGGGATGAATGCCCAGCACCAGACGGGTGTTATTGATCATGTCTTTTTCGATCTCAAGCTCGAATTCGCAGCTGTAGACAAAAGTCACGCCATACGCGGAACCGGTAAATTCATCCGCAGTAGGATCACACAGAATGACAGACGGGCTGTAGTGCGGGCTGGAAGAGCCGCGCACGGAGCCGATGGAATGAATTCCATGTGTTACATGTTCGCGCTCCGGTGTGCGCTCGCGCGCCCAGCGGCCGTAGAATGTGATCATATCAAGGTCATCGCCGATGAAATCGAGGTTGACGGAGGCCACCTTATTCACGACCTTCGGTTCCGGACCGTCGTTGATCAGTTTGACTGCGCGGGTAATAACATCCGCCTTTTCAAACACGCCGTAGTAGAGGATCGCCGTGACATTGGCCTCGGTATCCTTCAGCGTAAGGGCAAGCGTCATGGCATCGTCTGCATCATCATATGCAGCCGGCAGACCCGGAATGCTGTACTTTCCGGGATAGATCTCATGTCCCGCATAACGGAAACGAAGCGCCTGCGTACCGTCCCCATGCAGAACTCTTGCTGCTGTCACGCGGTAGTCGCCGGTACCAAAACCGGAATACTCCTGCGGAAGCGTGTCCAATGAATATGAACGATCGATCTTGGCTATCTCCGCCGGGTTTCCGGACAGGCCGCGGTCAATGCGGTGGATGGCATAGGACATGTCATCGTCCGCCGTCTTCTCACCGTAGTAGGTATGAAGGACGGTATTCAGTTCGTCGATCTTCATCTGGTACGTAGAATTCCGGGTTTGAAGCGTAATTGTTCGTTTTTCTTCGTTGTACAGGATGCTCATTGCTACTTTTTCCCTTCGTGGTCGTTATTATGTTGTTCTTTGGAACTCTTCACATTATTATTCTTCGGTGCACTGCTCTTTTTCTTTTTGGGCTTCTGCTCGTTCAAATAGAACAGTACCGCAATCAGAATACAGATCACCACAAAAATCACCGCAATAATGATGATCAGACGGATCGCGTTCTTACGGATGTCATCATCATCGTTTTTCGCGGTGGTCTCCGGCGCCTGCGTGGAAACTTCCTTTACGGTAGGTTTAGTGGTCGGTGCCTCGGTCAGCGCCTCTTCCAACGTCTCCTCTACCGATTCCTCCTCCGTATCCTCCGATACGATATTGGCCGGAATCGTTGCCGCGCTCGTACTTGTGGACTGCACAGTCGCGTACGTGCTCTGCGGAATGATCGATGCCGCGGTGACCGACGCTGCCGTTGTCGCTTTGGTCGTCTCCTTTGTTGTTTCCTTCTCTGTCGTTTCCTTCTTTGTCGTCTCTTCTGTTGAGCTTTCCTCTTCGCTGCTCCCCGGCTCGCGACGGGTAATGGTAATTGCCAGCGCCTGCGAATCCGTCGTCAACTTCCCGGTGCCCTTCCGCACCACATAAACACTCTCCGCTTCATCCGGCACGGCGACCGTCAATTTATTTCGCTCGGGTTCTTCACCTTCCAGATCCGCGTCTTCAATATCCGTAAACGCTTCACCGTCAAAGCTGTATTTCATATTTACATCCACGCCGGTCAGCGTTCCCGTCGTCTCATCGTCGGAAAGCTCAAATGTCACGACCGGTGTTTCCTCTTCTTCGCCGCGGATCACCAACGTGGCCGATGTTTCCGACACCTCATAACCCGCTTCACCGGCATAGACCGCCGTCAGACTGTAACTGCCCACCCGGTATTCGTCCATCTCCGGAAGCAGCGTAAACGATACCGCACCGTCTGCATCCGTGGTCAGACCGGTGAGCGTTGTTCCGTTCATTCTCAGGGCGATACTCCGCCCTTCCATAACCAATCCGTCCCGATCCTTCAGCACCGCGCCGATCGTGATCTCTTCCGCAGTTTCATCGGAATAAGACACCGCATCGAATTCCAGCACCGTATTGTTGATATCAGATTGCTTTTCATATACTCCCTGCAGTTCCTGCGTGGTCGCGGAAACCGGAAGTCCGTTCGTGACGCGTTTCCCGTTCACAAACACTGCCGTATTGGGGGAGAACATATAATTTTCACCTGCGCGGACGCTAAAGCCCAGCGAATAATCCGCATCCGTTTCAAAGGTGTCACTTGCGGAAAGCGCACTACCGTCAGAGGCGAGCCATGCCGCCTCAAAAGACACTGCATATTTCAGTTCCATGACCGGATCTGCCGGTTCGGTTTCCTCCTCTTCCGGTTCCTCCACCGGTACCGGCACTTCGACCGAATAATCCGTCGGAATGACAGCGGCCGCACCGCTTGCGGGGTCGGTCACGCCGGTAATATCGATCCGGTCGATGATCATCTTCTCCGCTGCGGTTGCACCAAAAAGCACAAGGAATGTCACACTCTTTGCATTTGCGGAAAGAATCAGCGTACGATTGTCCGGAATCCGTTCCGGCTCCTCTGCGGCTTTGTCCTTGTAAATTGCAAGACTCAATTCTTCCTTATCGGCAAAAACAGCGTCTCCCGCAGCACGGACCAGGATCTGATACCCGTAGACCGTCTTCCCGCTGAACGTCGTATCCGTCACAGCAACAAACGTGGACTCCGCTCCATCCTCGGAAAGTTCTTCCTTCACCCAGGACACATGTACCTCAGGATCCAGGTCGTTTAAATAAGTGACAGGTGTCGCGGAGGCAACCGAAGGAAGCATCGCCCCACCGCAATACAGCGCAGGCGTGCCAATGTTGTTTAACTCAATTACATTGATCTTTCCGTCGGCGTTATGGTAGTCATCTGCCGCCGCCACTCGTGCAGGCAGCAGTGAAACGAACAACACCAGACATAAAATCAGGCTGATTACTCGCTTCCTCATCCTCGTGCACCCTAATTAATTATTCCCAGATCTTCCACGGCGCGCGGCCGGTCTCCCACAGTTCTTCCAGCTTCTTCATCTCGCGCTGTGTATCCATGCACTGCCAGAAACCCTCATGACGATACGCGGACATCTCACCTTCAGCGGAAAGACGCTGCATCGGCTCTTTCTCGAAGACCGTGGTGTCATCCTTGAGATAACGGAAGACCTCCGGATTCATTACCATGAATCCGCCGTTGATCAGCGTGGAATCCTCGTCCTCTTTTTCGCGGAAAGATTCGACAATGCCGTCATCATTCAGATTCAGGACACCCTTCATCTGTGCGATATTGACAGCGGTCAATGTAGCGATCTTGCCGGTCTCCTGATGGAACTTAAGCAACTCCGGGATGTTGATGTCTGCGACGGCATCGCCGTAGGTCAGGAAGAACGGCTCGTCGCCGATGTACTTCTCGATCCGCTTCACGCGTCCGCCGGTCATGGTATCATAGCCGGTGTCAACGATCGTTACCTTCCACGGATCTACGTGCGAGGTATGGACCTGCACCGTGTTGTTGGAAAGGTCAAAGGTAACATCGGAATTATAGGTATAGAAATTGGCAAAATATGCCTTGATCACATCCTGCTTGTAGCCGGCGCAGATGATGAACTCATTGAAACCGTACTTGGAATAGATCTTCATGATATGCCACAGGATGGGCTTACCGCCGATCTCGATCATCGGCTTCGGCTTCAGATGACTCTCTTCACTGATTCTGGTTCCCAGACCGCCTGCTAAAATTACAACTTTCATAAAACCTCCGCGAATACTGCGTTACAGATCCGATGCGGCATCCAACAGAATCTCCTGTTCAAGCGCAAAGGAATAGATCCATTTTTCCTTCACCCGTTTTCCCGTGGTCTGCTCTAGCGCACGCGCATACAGATCCAGCTGCAGTTTGTAGCGCTTGACCAGTTCATCCGCATTCTTGACCGCATCCGTTTTGTAATCCACCAGCACCAGACCGTCTTCCTCTTCGAAGTACATGTCGATGATACCCTGGATCATCAAAAGCTCTTCCGGATCCTTCGGAATATCCAATTCCATCAGGACTTCGTATGCCGGTATGCCGATGATAAACTGACGTTCGCGATAACCTTTGCCGGCATCACTGCTTTTCGCAAATCTCCGGCCGAGTGAAGAAACCTTAAATCCTCTTACTTTTTCTGGTTTAATTGTATCTTTTTGCGGTTCGGAAATCAAGCCATTGTTTACCATTTCGTCCAGCGCGGCTTTGATTTCATCCACGGTTTCAATATGCGGATCGGTCTTTTCCATGACCAGATGATACAGCGTTCCGCGTTCTGCGCCGGAAAATTCCGGCACTACCGATTCTTTCATGAAGGCCGGACGCGGTGCGACCGGGGTGTTGTCCGCGGGTTCAACACTCGCGTTTACGGATTCCGTCACCTCATCCGGTTGCCCATACCCCGCCGATGCCTCTTCCTGCTCCTCCAATGCATGAATGCGGTCCATCTTCAATCGTGAAACCGACATAGTCGCATACATCTTGCAAAGGTCGTTGTAGTGATAATTGAAGTCCAGCTTCTCGTTCAGATCGCGACTGAGCTCAGGATCCACCTCTGCAGCTAAGATCTGCCGTAACGACTCGGCGTTCAGCCGCTGTTCCCCGCTCTCCTGCACAAGAATATTGCCCACAAGCGATACCGGATCGACGTATCTCATATCGATCGGACCGTCCTCCCGATAGGCTTTCAAGATCCAGGCCAGGTAACTGTTTGCACCGACCACATCCGTATAGGAAAGCTTGCCGGGCATCTCCGTCCAGCGTTCGCCATAGGTTTCCGCAATCTTTTCAGCGGATGGAACACATCCCGTAATATAAAGCTTTTCACGTGCACGCGTCAGTGCGACATACAACACGCGCAGTTCTTCGCCCAGGCTTTCCGTCTTCAGGCGCTCGGCAAAAGCCTGTTTGATCAGCGTCTTTGTGCGGGTTCTGCGTGCGTGGTCGACGGCATCGACCGCAATGCCGTACTCCTGATGCAGAAGCACGGGAGCCGAAAGATCCCGCATATTGAACTGCTTACCGCAGCCCGCCACAAATACGACCGGGAATTCCAGGCCTTTACTCTTATGGATAGTCATAATGCGGACCGTGTTGTCGTTTTCATCCGCAACGCTGCGTTCGCCCTCGTCTTTATCATACTTTTTCAGCTTTTCGATATAGCGAATAAAGTGATAAATACCATGATAACTTGTCTTTTCAAAATCCTCGGCTTTCTGTAAAAGTGCCAGAAGATTTGCTTTTCTGCGCGCACCACCCGCCATGGCCGATACCCGCGCGATCACTCCGAGATCACTGTAGATCGTACGAAGCAGCATAGAAAGGCTGAGGTGAACGGACAGCGCTCGGTATTTCTCAATTATTTCCAAAAATGCCGCGATCTTTTCCGCGTACGGGCCGCCCAGCTGCATATGGCTCTTCATGGCGCCAAAGTAGCCGTTGCCGTGTTCCGTGACCGAATAACCGGCCCGAATGCTGCCCAGTTCATCTGCGGTAAATCCCACAAACGGGGACTTCAAAACCGTGACAAGCGGGATATCGTTTACCGGGTTGTCGATGCAGGACAGGAAATTCAACATAAGCTGCACTTCCCACGCTGAGAAGTATCCGCCCTTGCTTTCCGTGTAAGCGGGAATACCCTCGGCCTCAAAGATCTCCTGGAAAGACGCGTCCCAACCGGACGCGGAGCGAAGAAGTACCACGATATCGCTGTACTTCACCGGCCGATAGCCCTCCTTGGTCTGCACGTACATCGGGTCCGCCGGGTCCGTAATGTCGCGGATCTCCTGCGCGATCATCCGCGCCTCCCACTCCTGCTTGGAGAGGTCATCGTCCGTTTCATCCGCACCCGCAAGCTCCAACAGAAGGATCTCCGCTTTACCGGCAACCTTCTGTTCCGTCGCCTTATAGTCCGCCTTGTACACAAGCGCGGCATTATGATCATATTCGATACCGCCCGCAAACTTCTGCATGATCTGATCAAAAATATAGTTTACGCAGGTGATAACGCCGTCACGGCTTCGGAAATTTGCGTGAAGCTCCACCTTCTGATGGTCACTTTCCGTTTCCAAATAACTCTCGTATTTTTCCATGAACAATTCCGGCCGCGCCATACGGAAGCGGTAAATACTCTGCTTCATATCGCCGACCATGAAAATATTCGGTTCGCAGTCCTCTTCCCGGGAAACAGCCTTCAATAGCGTCTCCTGGACATCGTTACTGTCCTGATACTCGTCGATCATGACCTCAGCAAAACGGCTTGCCAGCTGCTTTGCCGCGTCTGTCCGCTTCCCGTCGCGGTACAGGATCTCGAGCGCCATATGCTCCACGTCACTGAAACTGGCGATGCCCTTTTTCTTCTTCGCCGCATCAAACATTTCCGCAAAACGGTCCGTCAAATAAACGATTTCTTCCGCTGCCGCCGCGGCCTTCCGCGCACCGTCGATCACCGCCGATGCCGGTAGGCTGACCCATGCCTGCAGCTTCTCGTTAAACTGTTTTTTAATTTCTTCTCTACGCTTCGCAATGCGGTCGTGCAGCGCCTCATCGTAACCAACCTTCTTTTTACCTGGCTTCTTTACGAAATCAACATTCAGAATCCGCTCACGGATCTCATCATAAGTCAGTTCTTCCACATTTATGCCGGCAAACACATTACGAAGCGCCTGTACATCCTGTGCAAATGCCTCGTAGCAATAATCCGGCCCGCCGGGGAATCGGCACATGTCCAGCAGACGCTCATATTCCGTAATGCTGCTTTCCACGCGGTACTGGATCTGCTTCATATACCATGCGCCCCAGGCGCTTCCGGTAATGTCCGCCTCATCGGAGATCTCAAAGCTCTTCAGACACTCCCTGCGCCACTGCGCCGGCCAGGTACTGCTTTCACTGAACTCATACAGCTTCTGAATGATCTCGCCGATGCTGTCATCCTTCTTTCCGGACGCAAACTCCTCCGCAAAATCCAAAAACTCCGGCTTTCCGGCCTGGTACTCTTCCTCCAGAAGCGCCTGCATGACATCGTTTTTGATGAGTTCGATTTCGCCTTCATCGCCGATACGGAACGTCGGGTCGATGTCGATCTCATGTCCGTAATTCTTGACGACCATCGAACAGAAGCTGTCGATCGTGCACACCTGCGCTTTCTGCACAAGCTGCAGCTGGCGGCGCAAATGCAAGTTCTCCGGCATTTCCTCCGCACGTCTCACCAGTTCGTCGTACAGACGACCGCGCATTTCCGCGGCGGCGGCCTTTGTGAACGTCACGATCAATAACCGGTCCACATCCACAGGGTGCACCGGGTCTGTCACCATATTCAAAATGCGCTCGACAAGGACCGCAGTCTTTCCGCTGCCCGCCGCTGCAGACACCAGAATATCGCGGTTTCTCAAATCGATCACTTGCTGTTGTTCAGTCGTCCATTCCATCGTCCGGCTCCTGTTTGAAATCTTCAATGGTCCGCTCACTCAGCGGGGTCTTCTTATATCCTTCCACGCGCGGGTCAAATCCGCACACACTCTTGAATGCACAAAAATCGCATCCGCTCTCAGTCTTGTACCGATATGGATCGACCGCAATCTTTCCGCCCATGATTTCCTTGGCAAGCTCTCCGGATTTCTTCAGTGCATAATTACTGAGTTCTTCCATCTGCTCGGGCTCTGCCACCTTTGCGCCTTTAGCAAAGCTTCCGTCCGTCTTCAGTGAAAGGCCCGCCACGACCTCCGATGATTTTGTCATACGACGATCCACCATGGAATAAGCATCCGCGTTCGTTAGGCCTTTCATCTTCAGCTCGCCATAGATCGTTTCAAGCGGATCGATATCCGCCTTCTCCGCTACGATCGGATCATCGATATGATAATAGTACATACCGACCGGCACGATCTCCACTCCGGGATGGTCCTTCTTTACCAGTGCCTTTGCCGCTTCCATATAAAGCGGCAGCTGAAGCTGCAGACCGTAAAAGACTTTGGTAAGATCCAGTTCCTTGCGGCCCGATTTGTAGTCAATGATCTTCACGTAGACGCGACCATCCTTTTCCGCCGTGTCCATCCGGTCGATCTGTCCGTTCAGTGCAAGGTACAGACCGTCTCCGAGCGACATGCGCAGGATCTCCGGCGCATCGTTCGCCGTAAAATGAACTTCCTGCTCTGTCTTTTCAAATGCGCCGGCTTCCCACTGGCGGGTGAGCGCCCACATCGTCCGGTCAGCCATCCGCGCAACACGTTTGATCATATACTCGTTACGTGCAGAGTCCTTCAGAATGTCATTATTATACTCTTCCGCCACTTCCTGCGCGGCCGCTTCCGCGATTTCACGCCGCCGCTCCTCTGTAAGCTCATACCAGACCTCGTTCGTCTCCCGGGCCTTACTGAAGAACCGCTCGATGCTTGCATGCAGCAAGGTACCCATGTCCGCAGCATCGATCTCAAACTCATCCCGCTCCTTCAGCCCGAGTCCATACTTCATAAAGTGTGCAAAAGCGCAACCGGCAAAGTGCTCCAGGCGGGTCACGGAACCGGAGATCGTCTCGCGATACAGCATTTCCGCGGTCTCTTTCAACAGCGTTTCTTCATTGTACCGATAAAACAGGCCGTCCATCACAGCCGAAAGCCGCTGTTCAAGCGCCAAAGCGTCCTCTGCGGTTTTCGCCTTTTCTATAGCGGCTGTATTCTCCTCGGCGGTTTCCCCATCAACCGCGGCAGTTTTGCTGCACTCCGCAGCAACTTCTCCCTTTTTAGTGAACCTGTCAAGCAGCAAAGCCGCTGTCCGCTTCTCTGCTCCACCGGCGTTCTCCCGGAAGATCCGAAGATCCTCCGCCAGATACTCATAGCCGGCTTCTTCCGAGTTCACCAGCGCAATTTCCGACGTTATACTCTCCGGCTCAAGCCCCGTGAAGAGGCTCTGCAGATTTCCGATCAGATAACTCGGAAGCTGCGATTTACCGTCCGCCCCCGTGACTGCATACGTAATAAACAGAGAATCCGAGGGCTTTGTCAGCATCAGATATAAATAGAACTGGGCATTGAAGCTCTCTTCACGCGCTCCCGGCGCAAGCTTCAGTTTGTTTTCACCCATGATCTCGCGATCGATCTCAGACAGCAAGCCGCCTTCCGACGGACGCTTGGGAAGAACGCCCTCGTTCGCTCCGATCACATAAAGTTTTTTTACATCGCCCAAACGTGTACGCTTCAGGTCACCTATGACCACGCGGTCCTTTGTGGGCGGAACCATACCGAGCGACATCGCGCCCATACCGGCCTTCAGTACATCGGAGAATTCGTCCGCTGAAAGCGCTTTTCCTCCCAGAATCCGATCCATTTCCGTAAATAAATTCATCAGCAGTTCGTATGCCTGCTCGTATTCGCGCTTTAAAAGAAGCTCGCCCGATTCCTCATAGCGATGGCTCATCTCCAGCATCGTTTCATATGCATGAACATGCTCAAGGAACATTGTAAGCCCGGTCAGGAGGTCGCGAACCGTCAAATTTTCACCGGTCATCGCTTCATACAAAGTAAAAACCGACTCCAGCAGTACCGACTTGGTCCGATTGATCGTTTCAAGACGGGATTCCGAGGTCTGCGCCGGCGTCTTAAAGAATTCGCCAGAATACGCATTTTTTCCACGAAGTCCCAGCGAAAGGGCATAGTTTTCCACCTCGCAGACGCGCTCATACGTGGATAACGTGTCCGTCCCGCCGTCATTTTGTTCATAATAAGCGATCATAAGCGGATTTTTCAGAAAGTTGACCACCTGGTCATGGCTGAAGGAATTCTCAAACACAGCCAACACATTTTCGATCAGAAGGAACAACGGATTTGCAATAAGCGGTTGCGTGGCATCGATGAAGCACGGCACGCCCGCCCGTGCAAACTGGGTCTCAATCTCGTCGCGATACGCCGATGGATCGCCGCAGATCACAGCCAGGTCGCGGTATTCCGCGCCGTTTCGCACTGCCGCAAGAATCTCCGACAGGACGATCTCCACCTCCTGTCTGGAGTTCTTTGCACGCAGAATGCGTACCTTCTCCGTCTCCTCTTCCAGTTTTTTCTTCGGATATACAAACAGTGCTCTCTCAAGATGGCGAACCGCTTCCGACACGCTCTTTTCTTCATCGACCGTGATTTCCCGAATCTCCGCGCCGCAGAGGATCGCCAGTTCCTTCATCTCCGAGGTCATATGAGCACTCATATGGAAAAGATCTTCCTCGTTCATATGGTCTTCCGGAAGACGTCCGCTGCCCATCGTCGCACCGAGGATTACCTTCGGGCAGGATTGAAGCAGCACGCGCAGCACTTCATACTGCGGAGGTGTAAAGCCGGTAAAGCCGTCCATGGCAATGATCGTATCCCCAATCGCCGGCCACTTTTTCAGGACACCGGCAAGATGGATCATGCGCTCCTCCGCCATGCTGTAATCACGATGCAGAAGCTCCATAAACTCACGATAGATCACCGCGATATCCCGCAGCTTCTTCTGAAGAAGCGGATGCCCATCAAGCTCTTCCGCACTTTTTGCCAGCTTTTCCGGTGAAACATTGTACTGAACAAGTTCGGAAATGACGGATTTCAATTCCTCCAGAAAGCCTTCCTTTTTCAGATTGCGCTTCAAAACACGAAGTTCGGGCGCCACCTGTTCCACGACCAGTCGAAGCAGCATCAACTTGCCGGTCTCATCGATGATATTGCCCCCGGATTCACCGAGCGCTTCAAACACCTGATAAGCCAGTCGATTAAACGTGAGAATATCGACATTCAAGAGCCCATGCCCCGGCGCACGCTGAACCAATTCCTGCTGGACCGTCAAACTGGCCTGCTCGGGAACAAGCATAATGTACCTGCCGTCGGGATTCTGCGCAGCCTCCCGGAGAAGCTCATCGTAAATGGCTTCCGTTTTATATGAAATTGATGAACCGTAAATGATCTGAAGCATTCTGGTCATTCCTTTCTGCATATATTGGTGACAAAAACTGATAATTATGGTATCCTCTACTATGGTACCAACTTAAGTGTATCATAATTGGGACTTAATAAGAAGTCCTTTCCAATCACTCGGCCATCAAATGATTATTATAGGAGGAATTCATATGTATTCTTACAAAACTTCCGGCACTTGTTCCAAAGAAATCCGCTTCGATGTTGAAGACGGTATCGTAAAGAATGTTACCTTTGTATTTGGCTGCCCCGGTAATACGCAGGGTGTTGCTGCACTCGTTGAAGGCATGAAGATCGACGATGTCATCGCCCGTCTGAAAGGCATCAACTGCGGCGGTAAGGGCACTTCCTGTCCGGATCAGCTGGCAATTGCTCTTGAGCAGGTCAAGGAAACCATCTGACAACGAGGCGCTTTATGTCAAAAACGATCATTCTGACCGGTGGCGGTACCGCCGGCCATGTTACACCGAATATCGCACTGCTTCCGGGCTTGAGAGAGCGCGGGTATGAAGTCCGCTACATCGGTTCCTATGCCGGTATGGAAAAGGGTCTGATTGAAGCGGAAGGCGTTCCGTATGACGGCATCGCCACCGGAAAACTCCGCCGCTACTTCAGCCTGAAGAATATCACGGACATCGGCAACGTTGTAAAGGGTCTTCATGAGGCTAAAACGCTGATCAAAAAGTATCAGCCTGCGGTCGTCTTCTCCAAAGGCGGCTTCGTGTCCGTTCCGGTCGTCATCGCCGCGCACAAATGCAAGGTTCCGGTCATCATTCACGAATCCGATATGACGCCGGGCCTCGCCAACAAACTCTCCTTCTCTTCCGCGACAAAGATTTGCTGTAATTTCCCGGAGACTGTTGCTACGCTCCCGAAGGATAAGGCCGTTCTGTCCGGCTCACCGATCCGCAAGGAGCTTCTGACCGGCTCTAAGGAAGCAGCTTTAGCATTTACCGGCCTTTCCGGTAACAAGCCGATCCTCCTCATGATCGGCGGCAGTTCCGGCGCCAGAAAGCTGAACGAGGTGCTCCGCGCATCGCTGGATCAGCTTCTTCCAGCTTTCGATATCATTCACCTCTGCGGTAAGGGCAACCTCGATGAAAGCCTGAAGACCCGCGAGGGATATCTTCAGTACGAGTACATCAGCGCTGAACTTAAAGATCTTTTTGCCGCTGCCGATGTTGTCTTCTCCCGCGCCGGGGCCAATGCCATTTGCGAACTTCTGGCACTCAAAAAGCCGAACCTTCTGGTTCCGCTTTCAGCTGCTGTCAGCCGCGGTGACCAGATCCTGAATGCCCGTTCCTTTGAGAAGCAGGGATTCTCCATGGTCATTGAAGAAGAACAACTGACCTCGGAAGGCCTTGTCGAGGCTCTGAACAAGCTCTACAACGAGCGTAAGACCTACGTCCGGAACATGAACGCAAACGACCAGTCCAACGGTGTCGACGTGATCCTGTCCCTGATCGACGAGCTCGCCTGATGCTTCTGCCCTCCGGGCCTCAATTATTCTATAAAATGAATAAATGACCCGCAGTCTGTTCCCAAGTCCGTGTATTCATTGCATCGGACCTGCAGGAAGTGCACTGCGGGTCATTTTCTTTTATGTTTCGTTCCTGTTACCAGATGAACAGTTCTTTTCCGGTCAGCTTCCAGATTGCTTCGATGAAGTAATAATCCGCGTACATCATGTACAGATCATGATTCTTGTCATGGAAGGCGGCTGAACAATGGCTCAGAATACCGTCTCTCTCCACATCCCAATCCGCGCGCTTTTCATCCATCGCCTTCAACATCTGAATCGCTGCGTTGTGATATTTCTCCTGATCATCGCCATTCACCAGCTTTGCCAGTTCCAGCAAACCGCAGGCTGCGATAGCTGCTGCGGTAGAATCTTCAAAATCGCAACCCTCCGCCTGTCTGAAATCTACCGGAATCAGGCCGCTTTCCGGAATGCAGGACACCCAGTAATCCGCAACTTTCTTTGCGGTATCGAGGTAACGCTGTTCCTTCGTGTGCATATAGGAAAGGGTAAACCCGTACAGTGCCCAGGATTGTCCGCGGGTCCAGGAAGAGCCCACGTGAGAGCCCTGTCCGCCCAGGCTTTCCAGGACGTCTCCGTTCTCGGGATCGAAGCAGACGATATGATTGCAGGAACCATCTTCACGTACGAAGGCCTTCATTGCGGTATCGGCATGCGCCTTCGCAATGTGGTAATATCTCGGGTCCTTTGTCTCATCGCCGGCCCAGTATAACAACGGCAGATTCATCATACAGTCGATGATTGCCCAGCCGGCTCTGGTCTGATGATCATCCTCGTTCCATGCGCGGATGAAGCGTCCGACAATGTTGAATCGTCCCGCCAAATTGTCCGCTGCAACGCGGCCTCTATTGAAGGATTCTTCAGAACCGCTGATCTTGTAATTCGCTACAGCCGTCGGAAGCCAACGGAAACCGCTGTCATGGTCCATGCAACGTGAATTCATCAGCGCTGCGTCCATTTTGACCTCCAGTTCTTCAGCACTGTCGCGGAAGATCTGCTCACCGGTCGCCTGATACAGCTGCCACATAACGCCGCCCCAGAATCCATTGGTCCACCAACCGATTCTCTCACCGGTCAGATCCTCATATACACCGTCAAACGCACAATAGGGAACCTTGTGCAGATTTCTCTCCGCCGTCTTCAGTTCTTTTGCCTTTATCTTCTCGGCAATCGCCTCAGCCCACTGTTTTTCCTGCATGTTGTTCTCCTTTTGTCTCATGCCAGTTTGTCGCAGATTGCCTTCAGGTCATCCATTGTCGGCTGCGTCGGATCCCACAGAACCATAGCACCGTCATTCTCATATCTCGGAATAACATGAAGATGGAAATGCAGAACCGTCTGTCCGGCAGATGCACCGTTATTCTGAACTAAATTCACGCCCGGAGCGCCTAAACGTTCCATCTGACGCTTGCCGATCTCCTGTGCAACCATCATCAGCTTGCCGGCCATTGCCTCATCCATCTCAAAAAGATCCTGATAATGCTTCTTCGGAATTACCAGCGTGTGGCCCGGAGCCGCCGGATTAATGTCAAGGATCGCAATACAATCCTCATCTTCATAAACGCGCATGGACGGAATGTCGCCGGCGATGATCTTACAAAAAATACAGTTATCCATTTTTTCACCTCATCATGCAACTCGGGTTGCTTTCTTATGTTCATTATGGCCCAAATTGCACGAAAATTCAACCGTTTTGGGTGAATCCGGCCAAGTTCGAGGCCCGCATGCAAATCCAACTGAGTTCTAAACCCGCTAACGCAGCAACAGGTAAACCGATAAAATCATCACCGCGACGACCACACAGCACTCAAATCGATATCGCCTGAGATAATCCTTCAGAGTGCCAAGGATCCGCGGCTCCGATACGACATATTCACCGAGGTCATCGACCGGTTGTTCATGGATTTCATGCAGCTTCGGCTCCACAGGTGCATCAACCTCCTGCACCGTCATCCCCAGCTCATCATATACCCGCACCACATCCGCCTGCAGCTTTTCTTTCCCTGCCGATACGATCTCCTGCGTCCCGGACGCTCTCCAAAACTCCGCCAACGTCCCGAGAGTCACATTTTCCTCGCGTGTCTGGTTGTACAGCCCATACAAAAGCAGAACTTCCCGTTCATCGGTCGGCACCAGCACCTTCAGAAAGTGCTCCATCATTGTGCTCAGTTTTTCCCGGAGACTTCCTTCGCTTCCCGGCGCATATAGAAAGTATACCGCACCCATTTCCTCCCGAAAGAAGATCACCGCCGGATCCAGTAATAAACAATCATCCCTCAACATATATTCCTTCAATGTACCTGCCAGTTTCTCCAGCGAGAAAACGATCCGATACAGATGCGCCGCTGCCGTTCGTGCATCACAATCCGCAAGCGCCGTCAAACCGGAAACATCATAATCCAGGATCACCTTCGCATCGACCTCTCGCCGATGTACCAAAAGCAGCCCTCCCGGGCTGTTCCCGACCAGCATCCTCAGTTCAAATTCCGTCCGCTTGTCCGTCGTCGCCTCCATCGGCCGACTCATATACCGCTTGTTTCCCTCATTATAAAAACTGAGTTCCATCTTGCATCCTCGCCGCCTTCCCTTATTTTCTCCAGATTGTCCCTCTGCACAGTCGAACAAACTCTTCCGGGTCCATTCTTCGTTCCCGTTCCACACATTTTTCAACCGTGGAAAACCTCGAAAGCAGTTTGGAAACCGTCTTTCCGCCCCTCATTTCCGCCTGTGCCGTATATGTCAGTGACACCTTCCGGTCCGTGACCTGAATATCAGCCGATCTCACCGTCAAAAGAAACGTCTGTTCATTCGCATTTTTGATAAACAATGCCTTCATATCCTCCGTATGGATCCCGTTCTTGTAAGAGCCGCTTCTAAAAACATTCTGCTCCGACAAACGCAACGCTTCCAGCTGATCCTTTGCCGATACCGGCTCCTCCAGCATCTGCCCCATCCGATTTACATAGTTCAAACTCACCTCATACAACACAAGGCGGTCCCGAAGAAGGAACCCCAAATAGAGAAGAACCATGATCAGTACCATCGTAAGACTGACGACCACACTCGCTTCGACTGTGTAGCTGCCCTTCATTCCCTGTTACCTCCGCTCTCCTTCATCCACCGGATTCTTCTGCTTCCCTTCATCCGCCGCCCCCTTCCGCAATCTTCAGTATCACAAGAAAGACCCAGGGAATACTGAAGAAGGGCGCAAAGGGCAACTCCGTTTTAAAGCTATCTTTCTTCAAACTGACCGTTATGATTCCCACGATCATTGCGCAGACCATAGCAATAAACGTCATGAACAGCGCAGTTCCGAATCCACACCATGCACCTAACACCATCACCAGAATTCCGTCTCCCAAGCCAATGTCCCCGTGTGACATCAGCGATATGCCAATGAACGCCAGCCCCAGAATCACACCAAAAAGCATCGGCCATCCATCCATTTTCAGTACGAACCGGTTGACTAGCACCGCTGCAATCAAGCAGCCTCCCATATATAACGGCGGTATGATCCGGTATCGAATATCTGTGATCATGCACGGAATCAGGATGATTCCGAGCCCGCCAAGGTGAGCCCATGAAATATCCCCCATCAGCTCCCTCCCTTCTCACGCGCTTTACATCGCGAGCATTCCTTCTTATCGCCGACCTGCGAGATCGGAACACTGTTTACCGTTCGTTTCAACCCGGAACAATTCCGATCATAATGATAGCGATTTCCGTAGACCGTAATATAGACTTCCTCCCCATGCGGCCGATCGTCACATCGCTCACATTCATAATACTTTGCTCCGCCCTCATTCCGCTTCCGCTCAATCGCTGACAGCTTCACCGCTTCGATACTCAGCTTGAGATGTGTACACGAAAGGCTCGTATGATAAACCGTTCCGGTCTCTGTAATGTAAACGATCTTTTCCACTGCTTCGTCATTCAGCCGTTTCCCGGTCCATGCCCGTTGCACAGCCTCCTGGGATAACGTCAGACGGGCGACCTTTTCCGACACATACGGTATCCGAACCTCGTAAGTCGTGCAGACGACGATCTCCTGCGTATCTTCCCTGAATCCGCTGCCGATGAACTGCAACCCGTCTACGCCATCCTTGAGCATCGGATGATCCGCCATTTCCGGCATGCGTGTAGTGACCTGCTGTTTTACCAGCGTCTCCGACGCCAGATAGCCGGCCACATCGATGCCAATGTTCGCAACAAGCGACCGTTTTCCCGCATCTTCTTCCGAGCTGAGCTTATCCGCCGCATAGTAATACGCCGCAAGCTCTCCCGCAGCCTCACTCAAAACTTCCTGTATCCGTATCTGAAGTGACATGATGCTGAACAGCGAAAACACTGCAGTAAAAAACAAAATGAACAGCGGCAGGACCACAGCTGCTTCCACGGTCAGACTCGCCTGACGAAAGACGGACAAAAAAGCACTCCCTTGCGCCTCCGGAGAGGCAATCTTGGCTTTTAAATATTCAATTTTCAGTAAACTCTTTGCTCGGTCGTCCTGGCTCTTGGGATCTGCATTCAAACTTTCATAAAGAGTCGGCTTGGCTGCTTTTTTTCCGAATTTGCAAAGGAGCACTCTTCTCTCCGCCTTTCGTTAATAAACTGCGGTAAAGGATTCTTCCCAGGTATATGCCTTCAGGCTTGATATCCCGGTTCCTATACTGCCGTTTTTGTACACCGCAGGCATCAGCGTAAACAGTTGTCTTGTCTGCATCGTCGCGGTTATTTCCATTGCATAGACCTGCGAAGCCATTAAAAACCCCGGGTTCTTCAGTTGCATGTGGATCTGAACGAGGTCCATCGTACGGTACGCCACATCGGCAGTCTTCTTCCCGTACAACAGGATCCGCAGATACTCGCGGTAAGTCAGCCCCTTCCCCGAGGAATGCACGTTGCTTGTGTTTCCGGACAAAAATCCGACCACACCATCCAGGCTTAACCTCCAGGTCGTCTCATCCTTTCGAAGCGGCACTTTTCCGCCCGAAAGAAGGATCCTAAGATCACAAATCGACTCCGCGTAGGCCCACGCCGCAAGAAGCGCGTATTGAACGATCGGTATCAAAAACTCCATCTCCGTCCATGCCACCATCAGCTCGGCCAGAAGCAGCGCCTGATATCGCATATCCGCATTACTACAGGCATACACAAAGTTCAGGCCTTCCCGGATCCACATCAGCCTGTTGATTGCCGTCTTCAGATTGGCTTCATCGGAGTCCTTCCCGTACAGGGCATACTCCACCTCATAACGAAGACCCGCGTCTTCTTTTGTCTCATCCGTGAAACAAGTAAATTTGTCCAGCACATATTCATTGAACAGCACTTTCTCAGATGCCTGTTCCATAAATTCCGTGACATTTGTTCCGTCAGGCCCGCTTTTGGATATCTTTTCATCATTTCGCGCAGTCTTTGACGGTAGGTTTTCTTCGCGGATCGTGATGCCGGAGATCGTCATTCCGTCTGGGAGAACAAGATTCAAAAAACCATTGGCCTTGACTTTTGCCCCCCCGCCGATGGGACTGTTCTCGATCTCCTTTTTGTAGCGTTTGGCATCGAACGACCCTTTCCCGTAATCCCCGACCTCTGAACCTCCACCGTCGTTTCCCGCACCGGCTTCATCTCCCGCGTCATCACTATCTTCTGCACCTGTTCCGCCCCCGGGACTATCTCCGACTTCACCCCTGAAACCTTCACCGGCACCAGTTCCCTCTCCGCCGCCTGTTCCTTCTCCGCCTCCCGACGCCCCTTCGCTGCTCTCTGCCATACTTTTCAGGTCCTCTCCATCCGGCAGATTTGCCACACTCCGGTCCGCAGAGTCCGCTTCATTAACCGCGCTGAGTCCCTCCGACACCTTTGCCAGCAGGTCCGCAGAGCCTTCGTACTTATAATAATCCAGCACTGACCGTACAAAGATCGCCCCGCCGTAATCCGTAGCACAAACCATTTGGCTAACCTCCGCCTGAACAGAATCGATCCTGAAGAAATTTCCCCCAATCAGTTTCAGCCCTGACTGCACGTTTTCCGAAAAATAGTGCTTGAATTCCGCCTCGATCTCCGCGTATTGCGGGAGTCCTTTACCGAATCCGCTGTCGTAAAACAACAGTCCGTATTCCTCCAGCAGTTCGCGGTCATATTCCGCCAGCACACTGTCGATTGCTGCCTCGCCCGCCAGCCGTCCATTCAGTTTCAATCCCGCTGCCCTTGACGACTCCGTAAGCACCAGCGTAAACAAAAGCACGACGGACAAAAGCATCGCAAGAAATACCGTGATGCTTCCCTTTTTCATATCGCCCCTCGTCAGTACACCTCTTTGATCGACTTGTTGATCTGCGTAAAAACAGTCTCCACAAGTCCCATGATCTGCTTTTTGAATAGCAGTACAAGCGCAATCAACACAACCAGGATCAAAATGATCTCAATCGTGGAAATCCCGCGATTATCCAACCGTATCTTCTTCTGCATAGTTCCTCCCATCTACCCATACGTTGCCATCACTCAAAACACCATAACCGCAAGCACGGTTACCTCTGCCATCACTCAAAACATCATAACCGTAAGCACAGTTACCTCTGCCATCACTCAAAATGCCATAACCATCAGCACAGTTACCCCTACCATCACTCAAAATGCCAGGAACGCCGGTGCCGCGACTGCGACGAGCACTACACCGAGCATCAAGATCATCGGAAAAAGCATCTTCGTCCCAGCCTCCTCACCGCGCCGGAGTGCTGTCTGCCTTTTTTCGTTAAGCGCTGCGCGCATCTCCGTCTGAAGCTCCTGCCTCATTCCCGAAATCCCCTGTCTCAGATTCTTGGCAAGAATATTTCCGAAACGCACATAGGACGGGCTACCGCACCGCTTCCCGAAATCCACATAGGCCTCGCCCTCCGACTGCCCGTTCAGCAGCTGATGCGCGGTGATGATCATCTCCTCATACACATAGACCGGCTGCCCATTCTCTTTACTTTTGACCGGCCATCGTTTCCACTTTACCCCTTCCACGGATCGTTCAATTGTCCGTGCTTCGTTTCCGCTCACCTCCTGTCTTTCCCGATAATCCTCAGTGATCCTGAGCCACGCACCGCGCGTACTCATCCCCGCGCTGATCAACGTACTGAGCTTTGATAACATACCCGGAAAGCTCTCCGCAAGCTCGATTGACCGCTTTTCATATCGTTTTTTTTGCTGTTCTTTAGCAAGAACATAAAGCGCAGCGGCTCCGCCGATTCCAAGCACCAATACCGGATAGGGCGATGTCCCCGCCTCCCGGTACCGCACCGCTTGCCCTTCGACCTCCTGCGGCAATTGCAGTCGTTCCTCATCAAGCGTCCTTTGGTCGCCTTCCCGAATCGCCTCCGCGAGTCGCCCTTCATCCGTCAACTCCTCCTTGAGCGGCAGCACACGGACGCGAAGCTCATACTCCTTCTCATACCCCCGATAAGACAGCACGACCCGGACCGCGACCTCGATCCCTCCCTCCGGAATTTCCTCCGCTGTAATAAACCCGCGGTCCGATAGGACCGTTACATCCGAGCTTTGATACTCCGCTACGATACCCTCCCTTGTACTTTCCGGGAAATCCAGACTGTTTCTCACCTCAAAAAGCGATTCATTTCCGTTCAACATCTGCTCCTGAAGCTCCGAAAACACCCGATCAAACACCGCCTCCATCTCTTCTTCCCCGGGATCCTTTCCCGAGACTGAAAAGCTCACCTCGCCGACGTCATAAAATCCCTCGACCTCGAGCGTGATTCTGGATTCCTCACCAAACCCGGGCCGCAGAATACTCTCCACCGCCTCCGTTTTCCGCCCGTGGATAGCGATGACACCCCCCGCAATCGCAGCAAAAAACACAATGCCCCACATCATAAGATATCGTTTCTTCCGCCTGCAAAAGCTCTCATCTGCCGTTTCCAGCAGCGCTTCCGAGATCTTGCGCTCATGGTTCCGTACTTCTGCATTCCGAAGGAACCAGACGTCGCAACCGCGGGCAAAGTCATCGGCCAGCGCAAAAAGATTCTTTAAACGAATAACTTCACGCCATCCGGTCCTCCGCCCGCCTTCCCTTCTCCCGCATCTCACTGCCGGGAACGTTATCACAAACAGCGCTGCTGCCACAGCGATTGAAGCCCACATCTATCCTCACTCCATTCTTACGATCTTCTCCGCCCAACAGTAGGCCGCACCGTACACGAGCAGACATCCGCCCATGATAAGCCGCCCGGTCAGCCCCTCATACAGAACCGCCATAAACTCAGGCGATGCCGTCTTGATATACAGCAGGATCCCGAGTGGCATCCGATTCATGATCTTCTGTTCGAACCGTTTCGCCGTGATCATCGTCTCGATCTGCTCTTCCACCTCGAATTGCCCGGCCAGAATCTCCGTCACCGCGGCGATCACCTCGCCCAGCTGCCCGCCGCTTCGTTTCACGATTCCGAAAATATCAGCAAAGGAACGAATCTCCTCCACGCCGGACCGGAGCCCAAACTCGCGAAAGACCTCTTCCGCAGAACGGTTGATGGAGAGCCCCGCCGCCATCTGTTTCCACTCTTCCAGAATCCGGCTTTTCTCCCCATAGACCTCACGCAGCTCCGTCTGCGAGCGGACAAGCGCATTTTCGATCGAATACCCGCTCCGAAGATAGTCGCTAAGCAGCCCCGCAGCATACAGAAATTGCTTCTTTATCTGCGCTTTCTGTTCCTCGCGCACCACCCGTACGCGGCGCCGCCCGTAGAAGAACATCGCCGGAAGGAACGCCGCTGCCGCGGGGATCCAACTGTCAAAAAAAGCCTCGGACACCAGAAGAACTGTCACCGCGGGTACCAGGATCCGTCGCAGCCATTCCTTTCCGTCACATGCAAAGCGCGCCTGAATCCATGGAGCCTTCTTTGCCGCTTCGTATAAGCTTCTCCCGATGCTCCAGTTCCTTCCCCGTCCGCACCAGTCCGCCAATGACTTTCCCATCCCTCTGCCCTTCTTCCTTAAACCCAAACAGCTCCCGTATCGCAACCTCTCCGCGTTTCACCCCTGTCACTTCATAGATGCCCAGCACCCTCCGCGACTTATCACGCAGACGCCCAAGGTGCACCAGAATGTCCACCCCGGAAGCGATCTGCGACCGGATCGCCGGAAGTGGCAGTTCCACGCCGCCCATGAGGCACATCGTCTCAATTCGCGCGATCATGTCCTTTGCACTGTTTGCGTGCCCCGTCGACATGGAGCCGTCATGCCCCGTATTCATCGCCTGGAGCATGTCCAGTGCCTCCCCCGACCGTATCTCGCCCACCACGATCCGGTCGGGGCGCATGCGCAGCGCATTCCGTACCAAGTCACGGATCGTGATCTCATACTGCCCCTCCAGATTCATCGGCCGACTTTCCAGACGCACCAGATTGCGGATATTCCGAAGCCGGAGCTCCGCCGAATCCTCGATTGTGATCACCCGCTCATCCGCCGGAATAAACTCCGCAAGGGCGCCCAGAAAGGTCGTTTTCCCGCTTCCGGTTCCCCCAGAGACCAGTATGTTATATCTACAGGCCACCAGAATCATCAAGAAATCCGCGGCTTCCTGCGTGATACTGCCCCATTCGATCAACTGCGCCATTGAGACCGGTTCCTTCGGAAACCGGCGAATCGTCACCGATGGTCCGTCCAGCGCGACCGGCGGAAGCACCAGATTCACCCGGCTCCCATCCGGGAGCCGCGCGTCCGCCATCGGCGAAGCCTCATTCACCCGCCGGTTTACCCGCGCCGCGATCATCTGCACCACATCCGCCAGCTTTTCGGGCATGGTAAACCCGTATTCGTACCGCTCGACCCGCCCGTGCCGTTCCACAAAAATCTCGTCATAACCATTGACCATGATCTCCGTAATGTCTTCATCATCCAGCGCGACCGACAGAATATCCAGCCTTCTGAACGCCGCAAACAACACCTGCCGGTAGTGCATCATGCCCGCAAACGGACTGCTTTTCTCACGACCGGCATCCAGGATCACTGCGTCGATCACCTCGTACAGTTCCGCCTCCGTGACCTCGCGCGTGATATCCAGCATCGCAAGCCGGCCCGCCACCCGTTCATAGAGTTCCTTTCTATATAGATCCATCAGTACATTCCGGCTAACATCGTGCGCACGTAGTCACCCACGCCGCCCCAAAGCACCTGTTCCGCCTGCGAGATCCCGCCCGGGATCACCGGATGACCGGGAATAATGATGGGTTCTGTCTTCCGGTACATGAATTCATCCATTCGTTCTGCCCAGCGCAAAAATTCCTGCACCTTACACTGTGACACCGCATCGTCGCGCGAAGGCACATACACCTTCTGCATGATCGGGAGGAACGTCTCCAGATACCGATGGTCCATTCCGAGCTCCATGATCACCAGATCATACCCCTGCTCCGCGACCAGATCGTTCAGCATGTGCCGAACCTGGACCGGGTCGGTCTTGTACAGATCCTCCGGAAACTCCGAGGGCGGAAGGATCGAAAGCCCATGGAATTCCTCAATAAACCGGCCGTATCCCTTCGCACCCTCTTTCACGTTCCACACATAAAGAAGATTGGAAAAACCGTAATCTGCCGGTTTCCCGAAGAACACCTCATACGCGGTATACGGTTCTAACGAGACATAAAGCACACGACCGCGCTCGCTGAGAAGCTGCCCCAGTGTCACAGAAAAGCTGGTCTTGAACGAACGACCCACCGGCGACACCACGCCGATGTACTTTGTCCTCCCCGCCCCGCTCTCCACCGGAACCACTGCCTCTTTTTCTGCCTGCGTCCGCACAATATCCTCCATGATCTGCTTAGCAGACTGATACTTATAGACCGCCGGCAATCCATCGATACACCCGTACCCCGGCACATCCGACCAAACGATCGCTCGCCCGGCACCCGCCGTATGGACCGTTTCATCATACGCCTGCTTATCCGCCAACAGGAGATCAACTCTCCCTTCCCCGAGCGCTTCGACCAGCGCCTCTTCCGATATAAACGCTTCAGCATAGTACGGAAACGACTCGTCCTCGTTCATCATCTGCACCAGCCGGCTCGCAAAACTGCTCTCTCTGTCATAAACCGCCAGAACTTCCATCGTACCATTCCTCCTTCTGTGTTCCGCCCGTTCACCGAGCGTGCCGTCATTATATCAACCTCGTCCCTTATGTCCACTCACAAACAGTCCACCTTTTTGTGGTAAAACGCGAAAGCCCTTATTTTTCAACGCTTCCGGCATTTCAAAATTATTTTTTCGTCCCCTTTTTTAACCCCCTCACCTATGCTATAATAGGGAGTAAATTGGGGAGGTATGCCGTGAAAAAGATCGTGCTTACAATGGTCCTCTCAGTCCTGGCGCTGGCCGGTCTGATGATCCTTTTTCTATATCAAAAAACCCCGAAGGACGTAGCCCTCGGGGATGTGGAGACCTTATTCTTAAATGAATTTTGCATTGACGGAATGGAAAAAGCCGGCGATATGCGCATGAAGCGCGCGTTCGGTCTCAATCCTGCGGATTATGAAGAATATCTTTATTATATGCCGGACAATACCATGTCCGTGAATGAGCTTCTGATCGTCAAGCTGCGCGATGAAAGCCAGGCCGATAGTGTCCTCGCCGCCATCAATGCACGCCTGGAGACCCAGAAGAAAAACTTTGACGGGTACGGCACGAACCAGACCGACCTTTTAAATCACGCAAGAGTGCTTTCGGAAGGCCGCTATGTCTGCCTGTTCATATCAGAGGACGTGGATTCCTGGTATGATACCGTCCGAAAGGTATGGAGGGAGTAAGTCATGATATTCAGCAGTACTTTTTTCCTGTTCCTGTTCCTGCCCGTCACTCTGCTTCTGTACTACATCGTCCCGAAAAAAACAAAGAATTTTATACTTCTTCTGTGCAGCCTGGTCTTCTACGCCTGGGGCGAGCCGGTCTACGTGCTCCTGATGATCTACAGCATCCTGTTCAATTACGTCATGGGCCGATTGATCGACAGCGAGCCGGCGCATAAAAAGCTTGTGCTCGTCTTCTCGATCTTCATGAATCTGCTGATTTTGGGCTTCTTTAAGTACTACGGCTTCCTGATGGAGAACATCAACGCCATCACCGGACTGAACCTGAAGATCCGCAAGCTCGCGCTGCCCATCGGCATTTCGTTCTACACCTTCCAGGCGTTATCCTACGTGATCGACCTGTATCGCGGCCGCTTCAAGGTGCAGAAAAATGTGGTGGCTTTTGCGGCGTATATCACGATGTTCCCGCAGCTGATCGCCGGTCCCATCGTCCGGTATGAGGACGTGGCCGCCCAGATGGAGAACCGCGACCTGAGCCTGACGCGCTTCGGAAAAGGCGCGCTCCGCTTTATTTTCGGCCTTGGAAAGAAGGTCCTTCTGGCTAACCTGATCGGCAGTCTGTTTGATACCATCCATGCCTCCGGTGCCGATGTTTCCACCGTCACCGCCTGGATCGGCGCCCTTGCCTACACTTTCCAGATCTTCTTCGACTTCTCCGGTTATTCCGACATGGCCATCGGCCTCGGAGAGATGCTGGGCTTCACCTTCATGGAGAACTTCAACTACCCGTATTTTGCCAAAAACGTGACCGATTTCTGGCGCAGATGGCATATCTCCCTGAGCACCTGGTTCCGCGAATATGTGTACATTCCGCTGGGCGGAAACCGTGTGAAGGTGGGCCGTCACATCCTGAATCTGCTGATCGTCTGGATGCTGACCGGCCTGTGGCACGGCGCCAGCTGGAACTTCATCCTGTGGGGTCTTTACTACGGATTGCTCCTCATCTGGGAGAAATATGTGTGGAGCAAATTGAAGGTTCCGGGCTTTGTGACGCGCTTGTTTACGATCGTTCTGATCATCATCGGCTGGGTCATCTTCTCCTCCGATACGGTTCCGCAGATCGCCGCGACTCTGGCGTCGATGTTCGGCCACGCAAAGCTCGGTTTCATTGACGGCACCGCGCGCTACTACTTAAGCACCAACTGGAAGCTGCTGCTTCTGGAACTTGTTTTCAGCATGCCGCTTGTCCGCGTGGTTTACAAAAAATGTACTCAATATGCGGTCACCCGCGTGCTTGTTCTTGTGTTTGCGCTTGTGCTCCTTTATGTGTGCACAGCCTACCTGGTCACCCAGAACTATAATCCGTTCCTGTACTTCAGATTCTAAGAAAGGAGGGTATCACCATGAAATGGACGCATCGAATCCTCGGCTTGTTATTTGCCGCTTTTGTACTTCTTTTGACGCTTGTTTTTGTGATCCTTCCGGACAAAACGTACTCCTCCGCGGAGAAGCGAAATCTGCAGACGCTGCCGGAGTTGAACGCTTCCACCCTGGCCGATGGCAGCTATATGAACGCCCTGGAAGACTACACCGCGGACCAGTTCCCGCTTCGCGATGACTGGATGCGCGTGAAGACGGCCATCTCCCGCGCGCTGGGAACTCGCGAATCGCAGGGTGTTTATATCATGAAGGACGGCAGTCTGGCGGAGCGCTTTGACACGCCGGATGCTGAGAATATGCAGGAGACCATCGATGCCATGGCCGCATTCGCCGAACGTTATCCCAACCTCCGCATGAATTTCCTGCTGGTGCCCACGGCCATCGGCATCTATCCGGAAAATCTGCCCACCGGCGCGCCTACAGACAGCGAGGACGATTACATCGACACGTTCTACAACGCGCTTTCCAAAAATATGAACTGTATCGATGTGCGCGAAACCTTCCAAAATAAGAAAAACGACCTTCAGCTCTACTACCGCACCGACCATCACTGGACCACCGATGCAGCCTATGAAGCTTACAAGATCGTCTCCAAAACCATGCAATTTGAGCATGAAACCACTTTCACAAGCGGCATCATCTGCAACGATTTCCGCGGTTCCCTGGTTTCCGAATCCGGCTTCTCCGTGAAGGTTCCGGATGCTATCACTGCTTATATCCCCAACATGACGGATCGGCCCGATGAAGCACTCTACACCGTCACTTACGCCGAGGATTCGCGCAAGACCGCGTCCTGCTTTGAAACGGAATATCTCATGTCCGATGATCAGTATCAGGTTTTCTTTGGCAGCAATCATCCGCTGATCCAGATCGACACTGCCGTAGTTACAGACCGCAAGCTTCTGGTCGTCAAGGACTCCTATGCCAACTGCTTCGTGCCTTTCCTGACACCGGAATTCGCAAAGATCACAATCGTGGATCCGCGTTATTATTACGAAGACATCGACGCCCTGGTGATCTCCGGTGGTTACACCGATGTACTGTTCCTGTATAATGCGGCAACATTGTCTGAAGACACGTCGCTGAAGACAGTGCTGCAGAATGTACAGTAAGATATAAACATGAGGGTCCGATATGACTTTACAAAATTTATTCTATCTTGAAGCAGTTTTTGAATACGGAAGCATACTAAAAGCATCAAAGATCCTCAATGTCTCTCAACCTGCCATTACCAAGGGCATCCATGAACTTGAGAAGGAATACAATATCACCTTACTGACACGCAGCCGCAAAAATGTTCAGTTAACCCCACTGGCACAACAAATTCTTCCTTATATCAGGGCAATTCAGCAGAATACCCAGAGCATCACGGAGGTTTTGAATGGAGATACTAATGATATTTGCAGTATTGGTATCAATATTGTAGCGGAACGCATCCTCCCTACTATTGCCAAAGAGCTTTCAATAGCTTTTCCTTCTCAAAAGTTCAAATATATTAATATCAATATGGATAATCTATCTGTCATGCTTCAGCAAGGAACTCTGCGCTTTGCTATTACCGACTGCAATTCATCTTTTGATCAATTCTATACTAAATTGATCGGTAATCTTCCCATGCATATCTTTGCAAGCGTAAACGACCCAATCGCAGAACAGCTTACACTGGAAGAATTACTGGAACACCCGTTAATCTTACGTGAAAAAGGCAGCAGTAACCGCAGATCCTTGGATGAAGTTATTCAACAGCATAAACTTAGTTATTCACCCTTTATCGAAAGTTTTGATAATGCTTGTATAGCAGAAATGGTATCACAGGGTTATGGTGTCACCCTGTTGTCAGATGCTCTGATTCCGGCGGAATTCCAGACACGCCTTAAAAAGATTCAAATTACGGATGTCGAATTTACCAGAAGTTTGTCGCTTTTATACGATAAAAGAATCCCCACTACGGCCTATGATGAGAAACTGATGAACCAAATCACCAAAATCATCCGTAAACATATGCCTTTTGAGAGTTAATTCGAATGAATAAGCGGGATGTGGCAATTCACATCCCGCCCATCTATTATTTGCACCCTTACTTTATTCGCCCTAGTCACAGATTATTTTACTGTAAATTCTGCTGTGACATACTCAGCACTATCGTTTTCCGGAGCAAGCTGTACCACGATACGGTAACAACCAGGATCAAGTGCTTCGGTAAAAGCTTCATTAATCCAGTAATCCATCTCTATTTCATCTCCGGGTTCAAGCACATGCATTAACGGCTTAACAGTAATTATAGAATCATACTTTACCTCCTGCCAGACATCTTGATACAACATATCAATATAGAACCCTTCTCCCAGTGACAACTTGACAGATGAATTATTAGAAATTACAACTTTAATCGCTCTCAAATGCTTTGAATCTTGCTCCTTACCGTCAGTAATTACCATTGTAACTTCCTCAGCATTTTTCACCACGCGAGTGGAGGACAGCTGATGTGATGTCGTCTTAGAATTTCTTTTACATGCACATAAAAACACCGCCAAGATAAGTCCAAAAACAATAAATAACTTTTTCATCTTAATATAACCTTCCGTTCATTGCATTCAAGATATTGTTAACTTTTACAAAGTTAGCATATCCGCCTCCAACACCTTCCAAAATACCAAGTACTGATCTTGAACCAGCTGTTGAAGATGCCGGTGAAACCAGTGGTGCTCCGCTATCACCAGTTTGTGCTGAAATATTCATGCGAATCAAATTCACCCACGTGACGCCACCCTGGGTATAAGAGAACGAAGTACTATTCACCGTTCCTCTGGTAATTCCGGTATGTGCGCCATGTTTTTCATAAGTTGAACCAACAACCCCCACAGTAGACGTGCCCAGTATTTGATATCCACTACTCAGATTTCTGCTCTGCGTGTATCCGCTCGACGGATAACCATTCATACTGACAAACGCTGCATCTAAATCAGCATTGTATGCCCTCCAAGTCACCTTTCCAACCGCGGTACCTTGAATTTTCATCACGGTATTCATCGTAGCTGTATGGCCAGCTATTACAAATCCTCTTTCCATCACGCCTGAGGAGTTTGTCCTATTTGCACAAAAACCAATAGTAGACCAGCCTCCAGTCGATGAATTGACTACGCTATTGTAATAACCTGCTGTTACTGATGCAGCTTTTTTATAAGTTACATCAATAACATGTATTTCTGTTGCCTTGGAAATCTCGGAAACTATTTTCGACAACTCTAAAAGTCGTCCGAAGGAACACTCGCTGATTTCAACTGCTACGTTATTATTAATCTCATCAATGTACACCCCAATAGTTGATGTGTATAATTCCGGATTATCGTTAACATATTTGAGAATTTCAGACCAGACCTGATCTTTTATCTCCTCTAAATCATTATATGAATACTCTACCTCATCGATTAGTATATCCGCATTTCCAGTTACACTATATATTACATCCTTAACTTCCTGATTTGAACTCGTCACTAGAATATGAAACTGTTTATCGCGAATATAGGCACCGCCATAATAATCAGGATATGACTCTCCTCAATAGTATAATAGTTTCCGAAAATCCTCATTTACAGATTCAGAATATAGCACTTCATCAACGCTGCAAATACCATTGAAGTCTTCAGCCGCTTTCACGCTTAAGTTTGTAAAAAGTGCAATTTTCTATTCCATTTCCTTACCTCCTCATTTCCAAATGTACATCACATCCTCTATTAATGTAATCATATCAACCCTAATCTGTCCCGTCAAAAGAATAAAAGTTGCTTTTTGTGCTTATATATAACCAAATGTTATATATTGATTAGGTTTCTGTTATACATTAAACACTCTTCCTGCTGGAATTCTTTGTGAAAGTCTTTATCTTTATTTTCACAGCAGTCACTATTTTTCACATAGGCTCCATTGGCGGTGACTAAAAGCACTGGTAATCTAGTTATCGGTCTCGATTCTAAAAAGTTGACGATATGACTCAATTATCCGCGGACTTTCACTCCGGTGATTATGTCTGTATTCAAGCTTATGGCACAGAGGATTCCGCCCCTATCAGGTGGCTATGCTCTACGATTGAAAAAATCAGTGCAGAGAAAGCCCCATCACTTATAGTGAGATTAAAAAATACTGGAAGACTCCGAGAAAAATGCATTTCGGTAATAGAAAAGGAACTGTCTCCCGACAGTTTCTTTTCTTTACACTATTTCATTCTTCACTATTCCTTCATTCTGCATAAAGCTGAACGTAAGAATCCCCCTTCTTGATATACAGGTAGCCATCGCTCGTATCATCATACGGTCTCACTCCACGATATACGATCGTCCCTACTTCAAGTGCAGACGCATATAATTCTTCTGCCGGCCACTCATCTGAAACCGTGGCAACAACCGCCCCAACCTCTTCATATTTCAAGCTTCGCGTACCATCCATTGGATTAGCATATCTCTCCACTTCAATGCGTTTATATCACCTTATTTCAAACTCCGCCGCCAATTCTTCCTTCACGATCCTGTATTTTCCGGCTTCCAAATCACCATACATCGTCAGATCCGCGTAAGTTTCCGCACATCCTCCCGGTTCCAGCACACTTGCTGCCAGTGTAAAGCCCCAATTTGACAATGCCACAGGAAGCCGATACCATCTGCCGTCAATTTCCTTTTCAAGCGTAAACGGTAAACCGTAAAGGTATTCCTCTTTCGATTCATTCTTCAGCTGAAGTTTCACAAGTTTGTCTGCAATCGACAGTACTTCCATGGATATTTCACCCGTTGAATCACTGATTTCCTCGCCAAGCGCATAATATCCAATGTCATATTTTCCGAGGAGTGCCGCGTTGAGCATACCGCTGCCTCTGGGAATGCATGTCATATTATCTTCAGGGACACCTTCAAATACCGTTGCAAGATCATATTCCCCCGCGTACATTGAGCCGTCTTTTGACAGTCACTTTCCGTCGCTGTATGTCAGCCAAATCCTCATGCCACTTTTATCGGAAATTTCAATACCGTAAACAGGCGGTTTCATCTCGGATATCTTCTCGGGTGATATCTGATTGATCCCTAACGCATTTATCTCCTCAATGACTGCCTTGTTCTTTTCCAAATCGAATGACATTTTTACAGTCGTCTGAGAACCGTCATAATAATAAACCATCATGGCGCTGGTTTCCGGGCTGGCATTCGCCAAGAGCCCCACATCAGACTGAATGTCAGTCGCATCTTCCGGTACATACTTCACGAACTGATACCATTCGTTTTTCTTAATTCTGACATACATAATGCCATCCGTTTCAGTGCTTTTATACACCTCCATTCCCTTTTTCAAGTTCGTGCCTTCCAGTTCTTCATCCGGCCAATCTGAATTGTCAACACTGGCCACTTCTCCGATCAGCGCTTTCGTCAAGGGGATCTGCGAAGTATATATTTTTCCTCCGGCTGGTATGTAAATATTGCCGGCGTAATAGAATGACTGGATCATGATCGATCCATCAGGTGCAACCGGCCCCTCACCAGTCGGTCCACGAAACTCCGTATCATTCTCGAGAGATTCATACAGAGCTTCTTTCGAATCAAGCGTTTCAGACAAAGTCTCTTTCGAAATATCATCAGTTTCATGGGCACAGCCGCCCAGCACACTCAATAACACCACCACAATGGCAACGCTCAGCATTCTTTTCATAGTCAAACCAACATCAACCTTCATACAAATCCCTCCTTCCTGTTTATTTCGTATCACACCTTCGCCCCCTTTGTCAACTCTGTCATCGCCATTCACAGCGTTTCCCCTTGGGAAGCCGCGGTTTATTCACAGCGTTTCCCCTTGGGAAGCCGCGGTTTATGCAAAAGGCCCCCGCCTGCATTCACTCTGCAGACGAGGGCCTTCATTAACACTAATTCAATTACTTCATCATCGGCTCCGGGAAATGACCCAACTGAATCTTTGCACAGTTCGGAGCATAGACCCACTTTGCAGCATTGCAAAGGATCTTCTGCACTTCCGGCATGTGGTAGATCGGGTAGGTCTCATGACCCGGCTTGAAGTAAAAGATCTTACCGGCACCGCGGCGGAACGTGCAAGCGGAACGGAAGACTTCACCGCCGGTGAACCAGCTGATCATGACAACTTCATCCGGCTGCGGGATCATGAAGTGCTCGCCGTAGGTCTCTTCCTGCGGGATCACAACATTGGCGCCGATGCCTTCCATGATCGGATGACCCGGCATGATATTCCACATGATTTCCGTCTCGTCATTTTCTCTCCAGCGGAGGTTCTGAGACTCAGTACCCATCAGCTTGCGGAAGATCTTGGAAGCGTGTCCGGAGTGAAGAACAACAAGCCCCATACCCTGCATGACGCGCTGATATACACGCTCAACAATTTCATCGGATACTTCATGATGCGCCATGTGGCCCCACCAGAAGAGGACATCGGTAGCGTCCAGCACTTCCTGCGTCAGGCCGTGCTCCGGCTCGTCCAGGGTAGCGGTGGAAACATCGTCAAAACCGTTTGCTACCAGGAAATCCTTAATGCAATTGTGAATACCGTTCGGGTAGACCTTCGCAACCTTCTCTTCAGATAACTCATGTCTGTACTCATTCCATACAGTGATCTTCATCGTTGTTCTCCTTAATTGTTATTTGTTTTTATTGTTATAGTTGATCAGGCAGCCTTTGGCGATGATCTCGCGCTCTTCTGCCGTCATCTCATCAAGATGGAGCGGGAACGGAACCAGTTTGTTGTTCTCTACATCGACCACATACGCAGTGATGTCGGACTTTGCTTCCTTAATGGCGCTCAGGATGCCCGGAACGTAGATGTAATCCAGGTTCTTGAAGGGCAGGTTCTCGCTGTCGATCCCCTCACCTAAACGGAAGGGGATCATGCCCCAGTTGATCAGGTTGGAACGATAACGCTTGGTTGCGTACTCCTTGGAGATGTTTGCCACACCGCCCAGTACGCGCTGGCAGGAAGCGGCCTGTTCACGGGCGGAACCATCGCCCGGCTTGGTCGCATAAATGGTAGAACCGATCAGGAAATTGTCATGATTCGTACCCGGGAACGCAGCCTTAATGATGGAAATCATATGGCCGAATGCCGGATCCACCTGGCCCGGGCAGCCCAGTGAAGGATCGCCGGCAGCGCCCTTTGCGTGATTCGCACGCAGGTCTTCCAGTTTCTTTACTTCCTTAGCACGCCCCACATACTCCGGATCCTTACGGCTCAGAGTGAACTCTGCGAGACCGAGCGGGTTGGAACGATAAGAAGAGGTCTCACCGGACGGAATCAGTTCATCGGTCGTGGTGACCGGATCATGGATCTCGGAAACCACACGCATGATCATGTTGTCCTTTAAGGGCTGCATTTCCGGCCAGTCGACGATGTTCGGACCGCGCTTGATATCCGCATCCGGATCCGCCTTGCCGAAACCGTTGTATACGCGATTGTCGTAAATGCTGCCGTCAAAGTAATATTTCGGCTTGGAGAAGTTCACATCGAGGTCCGTTGCTGCGGTCAGGAAGCCCTTGTTGACAGCGGTTGCGGCGATGGAACGCGCATCCATCAGTGCGACGGACGCAATCTGGCCGTTCTGGACCTTGGAGCCCTCACGGTTCGGGAAGTTACGGGTGGAGTGGCGGATGGACAGGCCGTTATTGGCCGGAACATCGCCCGCGCCAAAGCACGGACCGCAGAATGCCGTACGAACAGTTGCGCCGGTCGCGATCATCTTCGCGATGCTGCCGTTCTTCAGGAGCTCCATGTAAACCGGCTGAGATGCCGGATAAATGCTTAAGGAGAATTCGTCACAACCGATGCTTCCGCCCGCCAGAATATCCGTGGCGTCGCACAGGTTCTCGAAACCACCGCCCGCGCAGCCGGCGATGACGCCCTGTTCTACATACAGACGGCCGTTCTTGATCTTATCGACCAGTTTGAAATCGATCTTGTCGCCAAAGGAGATCTTTGCGCGCTCTTCGGTCTCATGCAGAATGTCTTCCAGATTCTCATACAGTTCGTGGATGCTGTAGGCATTGGACGGATGGAACGGCAGCGCGATCATGGAATCAAGCTCGGACAGGTCGATGTCAACCACGCCGTCGTAGTATGCACCGTCTTCCGGCTTCAGCTCCTTGTATGCCTCCGGACGCTTGTGCGTCTCGTAGAACTCTTCGACCTTCTCATCGGTCTCCCAGATGGAAGACAGGCAGGTGGTCTCCGTGGTCATAACGTCCACGCCGATACGGAAATCGACGGACAGATCCTTAATGGCCGGACCCACAAATTCCAGTACTTTATTCTTTACAAAACCATTGGCAAAAGTAGCACCGACCAGGGCAATTGCCACGTCCTGCGGACCAACGCCCTTCTTCGGGGTGCCGTGCAGGTAAACAGCGATGACTTCCGGACGGTCGATGTCATAGGTCTGACCCAACAGCTGCTTAACAAGCTCCGGACCGCCTTCACCAACTGCCATGGTACCCAGCGCGCCGTAACGGGTGTGGGAGTCTGAACCCAGGACCATTCTTCCGCCGCCGGCAAGCACTTCACGTGCGTACTGATGAATAACGGCAAGATGCGGCGGGACGTAGATTCCGCCGTATTTCTTTGCGCAAGTCAGGCCAAAGACGTGGTCATCTTCATTGATGGTGCCGCCGACCGCACATAAAGAGTTATGGCAGTTGGTCAGAACGTAGGGCATCGGGAACTCGGTGAGGCCGGATGCACGCGCCGTCTGGATGATACCGACATAAGTGATGTCGTGAGAGGCCATCGCATCAAACGTGATGTTCAGCTTCTTGTCATTGCCGGACTTGTTGTGTGCCATCATGATGCGGTAAGCCATCGTCTTCTTGACGTCGGCTTCCTTATCTGCGGCAAACTCCGGTGCGCCTTCATAGATCAGCGTGCCATTCTTATAAATGGCTCCGCCCTTATGAAGCTTGATCATTTTGTCATTCATAATGTTCTCCTCTTATATGTTAGTTCCTACCATAACTACCTAAGTATAATGTTCGGTACAATCAGGTTCTTTCTCTTTGAGCTTCAGAACTCGATCGTCTCGATACAAAACCTCTGAGTTTATCTCAGACCTCGACCTCGCAGCCGTCATAGGTCATAATGAACCCTTCTTTTTCATACAGTTCGTGCGATTCCTCCCAATTGATGCACTTTCCGCCGTGAGAAAAATGATTTGCGACAGAAATACACCCCTCATTCAGGAAACCTTCCGTCTGCAAGCGTGCGCGAAGCGCCTTGTTCTGTCCCATGCACATATGGCCGTAATAATCGATGCTTTCCATCAGCCCCTCCGTGAAATCATATGAGATCACATCGAATCTGAAGCCTTTTTTGCGGAAACACTCAAAGGTTTCGTCAAAGGGTTCGCCGCCGTCATGCAGGTATAAAAGCGTCTTCTCCCCGTCCTCGATGACATAGTGGAACGGGTTTTCGGAGCCGTGACGTGCACGAAGCGGTGTGACTCTGTAACGTCCGATTTCATAGGTTTTATAAGCATCCATCGCATGGAAGACCAAATGCTCGGGGCGTCTTCTCACCACGCGCATAAACTCATTTTCATCGTCTATGGAGCCATGTACGATGAATGGCGGCCAATCCTCCGGATTCTTAGCATAGGGCCGGTCCACGTTATCAAGATCCATCGGATAATAATGATCGGAATGGACGTGGGTGATCAGATAGTCGTGGATGTTGTAGTATTCGATGCCATAGCGCAGGCCATGCCAGTACGCATCAGCGGAAAAGTCGATGATCAGATCATCATTCAGCAGAGTCTGAGAACGGCTGCGGATGTCTCTTCCTCCGGTCGCCCGCGCCTGCATGCACTGTGCGCAAGTACAGAAAAGTGCCGGTGCACCTTCCGCTGCCGCAGTACCCAAATATCGGATCTTCATGAAGTTCTCCTTCAAAGATTATACGTATTTATATTATAAATCCGCCCGGGGTAAAGGTCAAGAAGCGCTTATCCCATGGGGGGGCGGAACAACGATGTTCTTAATAATACCTTTTAAAACACAAGAAAAAACAAGAAAAACCGATCCAAACACAGGAATTCCCGAAAAAGTAGTTGCAATAATGCCGGGAATGGTGTATTATATTCCAGTACGCAAAAGCGCACAGGGCGTCTTAGCCAAGCGGTAAGGCGTGGGTCTGCAACACCCTGATCCGCCGGTTCAAATCCGGCAGACGCCTCGTATCAAAAAAGAACCGGTCGAAAGACCGGTTCTTTTTTTATCTAAGAGCACATTCTTGTAACTGTCAGGGCTTTATACTCTTTTATTCTCCTCTGTATTATTAAATCATCTACGCTCATTCGGATACAGATACATATACACATCCTCCAGCCCAACCGCTGCAGAACGCACCTCCGGCAGCTCCGGCCGTTTTTCCGATATGACCTTCACCGATACCAGACCATCGCGCTCTCCTGCCACACGGTTGGAAGGATACATTTCATTTACTCTTCGGTAATCCTCCTTCAGCACATCCACTTCCCAGATGAACGGCCCAATTTCCTGCGCCACCTGTTCCGGCGTTCCGGAAAGCACGATCTCTCCGCTCCTCAAAAAGATGACCTCTTTGGCGATCTGTTCCACGTCGGAAATTACATGCGTCGCAATCAGGATCGTCTTCTTTTCCGCAATCGAATAAATATAATTACGAATATTCATGCGTTCCCTGGGATCCAGGCCGGCTGTCGGCTCATCCAATATCAGCACCTCCGGATCATTTAAAAGTGCCTGCGCCAATAGTACACGCTGCTTCATTCCGCCGGAAAGCGTTTTCAGATGCCGATCGGCAAACTCATACAGCCCTACCACGTGCAGCAGTTCTGCAATCCGCTCATTCGCTTCCTTTTTAGAAAGCCCCTTCAAAGCCGCAAAATAGTAAAGAAAGCGCTTGATGGTGAACCCTTCATAAAGCTGTTGCTGCTGCGGCATGTATCCCAGAATGCTTCGATACGCCTCGCCGAGCGTGCGAATATCGGCCCCGCGATAAAACACTTCGCCTTCTGAAGCAGCAAGGTTGCCTACGATAATATTCATCAGCGTCGACTTTCCGGCGCCATTAGGCCCCAACAGTCCATACACGCCATTGGAGAAAGCATAATCAAAGTTCTTAAGCGCAGGCGCGGCATTTTTACTGTATTTTTTTGTAATGTTTTTAACTGTCAACTCATCCATAATCCACCGCCTTACTCAGAATACTTTTTGTAATGCAGCATTATGATTACTGCAAAAACCACGACATTTTTTATAAGCGATATATAGACGATTGCAACACTCCCCGTTTCCTGTACGATCCGCATCAGTCCATATGTTCCGGACACACCAATCGATCGCAATACGGGGAAATTCAAAATGCTGCACAGAAAGTCGACCGCCATAATCGCAGATGCCGCCGTCAGTGTGGTACCCTTTTTATGGACAATACCGGACAATGCAGAAAGCACTAACGGGTAGATCAGTCCGGAGAGCCAGGCCGCGCACAGCCACAATATCATGAACCCTCGGATGGACATGTTTCCTTTACACATCGAAAAGCCCACTACACTCTGAAGCGGCACGCTCCATTCCTGCAAATGCGTCCGATGGATCCAGTTCACTAGATACGGAATCATATATCCGAAAAAGCCAATACTGTACATCAGAAAAATCACTGAATATCTACATAAAAAGACCGAATGTCTGCCTCGCTTCGTTGTCCGTACGAGCCCGGATAATCCCGTGTCCCAATCCTCTGAAAACAGCGGTACAGCCGATAACGAAAGCACACCTGCAAGTAAAAAACCGAAAAGCAGGAAATGATGTGACGATTCAAATACGCCCTTTGTGACCACCTCAGAAATATAATGTACCGCCACACCTCGATCTTTTGCCGAAAGAAGCAAATTAAGTTCCTTTGTCACCTGTTCCATTACATCCCGATAATAGATTCGATCCATATCCTGATGCATCTGTGCTGAATAAATTTGTTCCAGTTCCGAAAGCTTCTGCAACGTTTCTTCCCCCACCTCGCCGCTCAACTCCTGACATATGGAATAATAGATATAATCCCTTTGCGTCAGCTTGAGTTTACCGTAATCCAACTGATTCAGACTAAACACCAGATATCCCACAAGCGTCAATGCCCCGATGCCGGGTATCAGGAACCGATAAAGTTCATGAGAAAATACCGACACGGTACCACGAATCCGAATCTTTCTTTGAATTCGCCATCGCGGGAGTGAAACCACAAGTACGCCCGAAAAGCTCAGTAAATAAATGCTCAAGGCCAACGCAAACAGAACCCCTGCGTATACAAACAGCGTCGGCAGAACAGAGACCGGGTATCCAAACAGATCAACATTAGAATAAACAGAAAACAGGTTGCCCACGTCTGCCAGCGCGCACAGATTGATGAATTTCAGGCTGTTCATTTTCGCATTGATCGGAATGGTCATATAGAATACCAGCCCCATACCGATTCCGGCAGCAATCGGCGCAACAGAAATCGCTATTCGCTTAAGTAATGTCAACAGGGCAAGACCAACCGTTCCCAGTACAACAGAAACCAGTATCGCAAACAACACTATACAGGCCAACCACTGTCTTACACTTATATTAAAATAGCAGTTTCGGAAAGACGAAACGGACTGAAGACTGCGGTCAATGTCACCGAGCCCCAGCACATAACGTGCAATGATGATCCGTCCGCACGCAATCGCCCCGGACAAAAAAGCTCCAAACAGAATTATTGTGATCCATTTTGTCAAAGCCAACGGTATTTTTCCGTTTTTTGTAGTCTGCGCCAGCCCCAGAATTCCGTCATCTTCTTCGTCCTTCAGTAAAATAACACATGCCATCAGAAGCACCACTGCGACAAAAAGATACGACCAGTCATACTCTGACAGCGCTTGTACGCCCGTATCCATATCCGGGATTATGGTGACCGGTTTTAATCCGGCATAGTCATTTACACTTTTATCAATGGAACGGTATGCATAGGATTTTTCACCGGAGAATATTACCGCCTGCCGTAAATTGTCTGCTCGCTCGGGAATCCCGTCTATGAAATCCTTGTACTGATCAACATACTCATATTGCGAATCAAGTATCACAAAAATTCCAGCAATTTCCTCTGCCGGAATTGAATGTTTCTCTGCCAATTGTTCGACATCCCGCGCGCCTTCGCTATACTGATACTCTGCACGAATCTTCTGATAATCACGGTTTTCAAACAGTTTTATATCTCTGCAATAGATAAAAAAACGTACGAACAGCATGATACTCAATACGACCGTTATGATCAACAAAAACTTACGGCTAAGTAATTTTCTGATTTCAGCAGTTATCAAATTCAACATGTTTCACTCCGGATGTTGTAAAATGCCTTTTGTACAGTAACTCATTCCTTTACACCAGCTGATATTTGTAAGAGCGTTAGTTGTCCCCGTCATAGAGTACTCCTAACGCCCTATTGGAATATTCACAAACTAATCCAGCACATCATATGCAGGAAGCATTGCTGCCGGCATCAACTTGCCAAAACCGTCTACCTGAAGTAAAATGAGCGGCTCTACTTTCCCCTGAAGAAGATCCCCATTTTCATACAAACAAATAGAGAACGGATCTAACGTTCTATATGCCATATAGTAGGTCTTGCCAAGCCAGGTCACAGTTTCAGATGTTGTTGTCCCCCATGCAGCCCCTTCTAAAGTAGCTGTAATATCGCCGTCTCGATTTACAACATACAAATCATAATCCGGCTGGTAATCTTCGCCTATGAAAAATGCAAAGGTTATATCTTCCTGTATCTGATCATATAAAGTGACTGCAGGCTGTTGTTTTTGATAAAAATCATCCAGCCATTCACATAACGTCAGACTTTTGTCAGAAAAATTGTATTCCCAAAATTGTGGGCCCTCCTCTTTATTTATGTTCATCTGAACAACCAACTTCCCATTATAAAGACCATAAATGTGTGCATTCGCCTCAAACGGAAAACCTAAAATTTCTCCGGATTTGATATTATATCTATGTAACTCAATATCTGATCCTATTTCCTCAACATATGGTTCGTCTTTTGAAAAGATAACACTTGCCCCATAGGGAAGAAGTGTTTCAATGGTACTTCCGTCCGTATACTCGATAATTTTATATGGTTCTTTTTGTGGAGCGAGAATGGAGTATGCCAGAAGAGAAGTGGTCTGTTCACCGGTTATTTCCACTGTGCGGAGTACATAATAGAATACGCCTCTATGAAAACAGACAGATGCCAGGTCATCAATATTACTGAGCACACTTTTTCGTTCTGAACCATCCGGTTTGCTTTCAACAATATCAATATGACCGGTCTTTTGATTCAAACAGGAAAAATATAATTTTCCATTACAATGTCCTAATATGGTTTGTATGTAAACATTTCCGAGATACGCATCACACTCAGGAACTTTATACGGATCCGGTTCATTAAAATGAAGACATTCCGGCTTAAAGCACAAAGGCTTAGCTTCTTGACTCTTAGCATCTGCAAAGAAGAGATAATGCCCGGCAATAAAATAAAGTGTGTCATCTAACACCGTTACACCGTGCGGCTTACCCAACCACGAAACTGTGCTTGGATTAAAATCTTCTCCTTCCAGGTATTCATCAGAATAGTTTGACGATTTTGGAATGCGAGAAGAATTACAGGCTGACAGAGACAGTATTATACAAATCACGACTAGGGCTATGTAAATCAAATTGATTAGTTTTTTCATTTTATTTTGCCCTCACTTGTTTGTTCAGATGTTCATGCTAGAATCAATCGCCGTAAAAATTATACGGATCTCTTAACGTATAATTCCAGGAATACGTTCCATTTGTGGCAAGATGAGAACTGATGGCCCCATAGGTTGCAACATTCCGCCCCGTTCCGTTTGCTGTAACCTGGACAGAATTAGCTCCCTGGGCACTTCTAACAGTATTTGTCATCATTGCTCCATCCGCCCCCGTATAGTAATACCACATCTGCAATGATACGGCATGAACTATGGAAGTAGAATTGGACGTGGTCGACGCCGATGCAGAAGTTTGACTACGATAAAGTGTTGCCGAGACACCGATATTACCAACAGTACCACTCGCAGTCGCAGCTTTTGCGGATAATGGGGTACATAAAAATGCAATTATCAATCCCAGACCAAGAATAACCGAAACACCTCTCTTTTGTAAATTCTTCAGATTTACTGACCACTTTTTATTCATAAATAACACTCCTTCTTGATCAAACAAATAAAACAATAATTTTTCCGCATTTCCAGTTCAATTATTATTCATCGGACTCACCTCCCATTTATCAAACACATTTCCGTAAAACATTTATTATCTTTTACATACAAGGTAGCACGCGCTCACCCTTTTGTCAATATTACCCATTAACACAATTTTGTCGTATTTTTTTTTGTTTATTTTGCTCATTGCTCATAATTTGTAATTCAAACAAACAATACTGCAACTGAATTCGCAATTTCCTCAAACTGTTCAGACAATCCTGCTCATCAAGAAGTTTCGGCTAATTCTATGTTCACCATAAAATTAGCCGAAACAACTACATCGTCCCTGTCTGGATGATTTGACCCACATCAAAATAGCCTCCGCACCTGCATTTAAGCAAGCACGGAGGCTTAATTATTACCTTCTCTTCGGGTTCAGAGTATACCGAACTCACTCATAATCAAAAATACACTTCTTCTCCAGCAGAGGACCGTACCCATCCTTCCACTGATGATGCCACTCACAGCTGTCATACTCGGGCAGTGCTTCCGGCTCCATCTCAATGCAGATCATCAGATCATAGCGGTTGCTGCGGTCAATGCAGTTCTTATGCAGCGTCACCAGATGCACGCCCGGAATCACCGTGGTGTGATCGAACAACGCCTGAATCTCCGGTACAAGGGCCTCCTTCTGCTCCTTTGTGACTGCCTCTGTGTATTTCACGATAATACAATGCTTCATCTTATGACCCTCGTGTTTCTTCGCCTGATTTCTTATAAGTATTTCTTCATCACACCGATCATGCCTTCCGGATACTGCGCGTCGTAGAGCGTACCATCGTCGTAGATCAGATTGGCCTGAATACAGTTATTGACACAGTGCTGGCCCTGCTGACGGCCGGGAGTGTTGCAGACGTCGATGATGCCATGCGCACCGTCGCGTACAAAGCCCGGGAAGAAGGTCATCACATTCGGCATGGTGTAGTAGAGCTTTTCGTTCGGCTCGATGAAGAGGTCCCAATTTACCAGTTCGTCAAAGCAGCCGTGGCAAACCATGACATCGGTACCGGCGGCTTCGATCTTACGAAGTTCCTGCTCAGCCGGGAGATATGCGCCTGCCATAACGACTGCCAGCGCGAAGTCTTCCGGATGGTTGATGACCAGGCGCCATGCCATGTAACCGCCGGCGGAGGTGCCGAAAAGGAATACCTTCTCCGTATCGATGAGCGGATAGTCCTCTTCCACCTTGTGCATCAGTGCATAAAGGCTGGAAGAATAAATGCTGTCCGTGCCGAAGCGGACGAAATGACGCTTGTCGTTCTCCATGAAGGGGCGCATCTTCTTCAGCTGCTCTTCGGTGTAGATGCTGATATCACCCTCGGCGTCAGAGGTCGGCCAGGAGTCGATCATGCCGTCGTCCGTCATCTTTTCATTGGCCAGCGGGCACACGATGTACATGCCACCCAGCTTCTCCTGGTATTCCGGGGAAGCGTACATGGCCGCTGCCGCCCAGTCGATGGCCACACGTCCCTGGAAGGAGCCATTGGCACCGTGGAGCGCGAACAGAAGCGGATACTTGCCGTCCTTCGGGAAACCGTGCTCCGTCGGGTCATATACGTAGTAGCGGATATCGCCCGCGCGCTCGCTGACAGCCGGGAACAGCTTCTCTTCGAACTTGTCCAGCTGCGCGTTGGAATCATAGGTGTGGTCTTTGCCGATGACATCGCCTGAGCTCATATATTTGGCCCAGGGGTATCTGGTTTCGTCTAACATGTTGTCCTCCTTAAAAGCAATACTTTTTATTTTCTCTTTTGATCGCGCATTCTTGCCCGTTCAGCGCGTTATGGACTTTTCCTATGCAGCTCATTTCAACTCAGTGCATTTTGGACACTGCACTCCTTAGATCAGCGCGTTATATATATCCCTCTTGGAAACGCCGCGATCCTTGGCCACCAGCTTCATGGCTTCCTTGCGGTCGATGCCCTTTTCCGTATAATACGCCATATGCTCTTCAATGGTCATCTCACTCCACGCCGCTGCCTCTTCAGCCTTAATATCCTCGCGGCTCCGGCCCTCGATGACCAGGACAAACTCACCCTTCGGCTCGTTCGCTTCATAATACAACACCGCGTCCTTCAGTGTCGTGCGGTGCACATTTTCGTGCAGCTTTGTGAGTTCCTTGCAGAGCGCGATCTTGCGGTCACCCAACGCTTCATAAAGCTCCTGCAGTGTTTTTAAAAGATGATGCGGCGCCTCATAGAAGATCAGCGTGGCGGTATCGTTCTTCACCTCCGCCAGGATCTCCCGGCGTTCCTTCTTTTCAGCAGGCAGGAACGCTTCAAAACGGAACCGCCGCGTGGGAAGTCCGGAAATGATCAGTGCATTCACGCAAGCGCACGCGCCCGGAATGCCGGTCACCTGAATGCCGGCCTCGATGCACTTGGCCGCAAGAATCTCACCCGGATCGGAAATGCCCGGAGTACCGGCGTCCGTGATACACGCGACAGTTTTTCCCTCCAGGATCTGACGCACCAACTCGTCCGCCTTGTCGTAGCGATTGAACTCGTGGTACGCAGTCATCGGCGTATGAATATCAAAATGATTCAGCAGTTTGATACTGTTTCTGGTATCCTCTGCGGCAATCAGGTCCACGGACTTCAGGATCTCCACGCCGCGCGGCGTCATGTCCTGCAGGTTTCCGATGGGTGTCGCGCACAGATAAAGCATGCCCTGACTCATGGTGTTCCTTCCTTATTATAATACCTGCTGGATGTCTGCAGCAGGTTATCGATATTTCTAATACGCCTTCGGGCAATCGTCCTCAGTGTATCATAGACTGGCTTAGTGCCGCCCGTCACCGTAGATCTCCGCGATCATCGGGGTATACACGCCCGGATTCTCGTAAACGACCACCGGCGGATCGATCTTCAAAATGTCCCGTCCGCCCTTCTTGCCGTAGACGAGGACCATCGTGGCGTCCTTATCCGCGTACGGATGCACCATGCAGATGCGCGACGGCGCCAGCTTGTATTCCTTCATTTTCTGGAGGATCTCTGTGAGGCGCGACGGCCGATGGATCATGTAAAACCTTCCACCCGGGTGCAGGAGCAACGCGCTTTCGCGCACCACGTCATCCAGACTGCAGAGCACCTCATGCCGCGCGATGGCCTTGGCCTGATCCGGGTTCTTCAACCCCGTATCGGCCGCCATATACGGCGGATTCGTCGTGACCACATCAAATGTGCCCTTATTGAACAGCTTTGATGCCTCTTTAATGTCTCCCTGCACGATCCGGATGCGGCTCTCCACCTCATTCAGCTGCACGGACCGGCCGGCCATCTCTGCCATATCCTCCTGAATCTCCAGGCCCACATAGCTGCCGCCGTCGTATCGCGCGTCCAGAAGAAGCGGGACGATGCCATTGCCCGTCCCCAGGTCGATGGCCTTCTCCCCCTCACGGATCTCCGCATACCAGGACAGCAACACCGCGTCCACGCCGAAGCAGAACTTCTCCCGGTTCTGAATGATCCGATATCCTTTTCTCTCCAGATCATCGATCCGTTCGTTTTCGCGAAGTTCCATACGCTTCCTCTTTCAGTCGGTCTTCATTTTCACGCCCCTGTTTTCTTCAGGTGCGGATGATTATTCGTTAACTTCTGTCTTTACGACTTCTTTGATTTCTGCAGTTTCAGCCTTTACCGCTTCTTTAATTTCAGCAGTCTCAGCCTTTACCGCTTCTTTGATTTCAGCAGCTTCCGCCTTTACCTCCGCCTTACGCTCCTCAAACTTACGGTTTGCGCGTGCTTCAGCCTCTGCGGTGTTCTCACGGTTCTCGTGATTTCTGCGATTCTCGCCGTTACGGTTCTCGCGATTGTCACCGTTACGGTTCTCGCGATTGTCACCATTACGGCTCTCGCGGTTCTCACCGTTCTTACGATTCTCACAGTTTCTTCCGTCGCGGTTTTCGCGTCCTTCGCCGTTCCGACGGTTTTCACCGTTCTTTCGGCCTTCACCGTTTCTTCCCTCGCGGTTCTCACGGCTTTCTCCGTTTCTTCCGTCGCGACCCTCGCCATTCCGACGGCTTTCACCGTTCTTGCGGCTCTCGCGACCTTCACGGTTCTCGCGGCCCTCGCGGTTCTCGCGGCCTTCACGGTTTTCGCGACCCTCACGGTTCTCGCGGCCTTCGCTGTTCCGGCGATTCTCACGCTTTTCACGGCCTTCACCATTCTCACCGTTCTTGCGGCCCTCGCGGTGCTCGTTATTCTTGCGATTATCACGGCTTTCGCGGTTCTCGGCTTTTACCTCGCCCTCGATCTGCTCGTCCTTATCTTCCGCTTCTTTCTTCCTGCGGCCCGGGGTGAACTTCAGCTCATCCACGCGATACTCGCGCAGTTCCTTCTCATCCTTGTCCTCCTGAAGAACAACGGTAACGGTCTGCAGCAGCACGTTCGTTGCCTTGACTGTGCCGATGTAGCCCTCCGGCGTCTTCACGGTGGAGTTCACATTCGGAAGCTGAGAATTCAGGTATTCATACGTTTCCGCTTCATTCTTCAGGCAGCACATCAGTCGGCCGCAAACACCGGAGATCTTCGCGGAGTTCAGGGACAGGTTCTGCTCCTTGGCCATCTTGATGGAAACCGGTACAAAGTCCGGAAGCCAGGTTGCGCAGCAAAGCTCACGCCCGCAGACGCCGATGCCGCCCAGCAGCTTGGTTTCGTCACGAACGCCGACCTGACGCAGTTCGATGCGGGTGCGGAAAACGCTCGCGAGGTCCTTGACCAGCTCACGGAAATCGACACGACCATCGGCGGTAAAGAAGAAGGTCAATTTGGAGCGGTCAAAAGCATACTCCGCGCGAATCAGCTTCATTTCAAGCTCGCGCGCCGCCACCTTCTGCTTACAGATACGGATGGCCTCCGCCTCATTCTTCTGATTCAGAGCGATCTGATCATCATCATCCTCCGTTGCAATGCGGATGACCTGCTTCAGCTCACCGGTGATCTTCTCATCCTCCACCTCGTGCGGGGGCATAACAACTGCCGCATACTCCGGTCCCTGCGCGGTCTCCACGATGACATGATCGCCGCGGCGGATATCCAGGCCGACCGGATCAAAATAATAAATCTTTCCCTGACGGCGGAAATTGACGCCGATAATTGTTTTCATAGGGTTTTTCCTTTCTATCTGCTGTTCTTCTTCACCTCATCACGCATGGTCATGAGCAGAAGCTGAATGGTAAGTTCAAAATTCACATTGGCATCCAGGCGACGTCCCGCGCCGTCAATAGCGGTCAGGATCCGTTCGATGCCTTCAAAGGACGCCCTGTCCGCGATCTGCTTGACAGCGGTCACTTCCTCCCGGTGGGCCAGAAGCTTCACATCCTTGGTCGATTTATAGATCAGCACGTCCCTCATATAGAGACGGATCTCCTCGAGGGCGTCGCGCGCATGGACCTTCAGTTTTTCCATGGCGGCGATGTCATCGAGCATCAGCTTGGTATCCATCGTCGGAACGGCACGGACCACGTCCCGCACCAGCGAAAGCACCGCTTCGCGGTCTTCATCTTCGACCGCCTGCGTTTCCTCGGAGATCACGGCCAGTTTGACACAGCGGGACAGGATCGTCGGGAGGAACGTCTCGGAATTTGCGGTAAGCAAGAGGATCACCACGTAGGACGGCGGCTCCTCCAGCGTTTTTAACAGTGCGTTCTGCGCCTGGACATTCATCTTCTCCGCTTCCGGGACGATGTACACCTTGTGCTCACTGTTGTAGGGTTTAATGTGCACACTCTGGTTGATGCATCTGCGGATATCGTCGACGCTGATCAGGTTCGGCTTTTCATGCTCCAGAAAAAGCACGTCCGCCGCGGTGACCTCCATCATTTTTACGAACGCTTCCGCAGTTTCGCGAAGCTGCGCCGCATTTTCCCCGTCAAAAATGTAGGCATGCGACACGTGCCCCGATTCGGCGATCCGCTTCAGATTATTCAGTAAGTCCGTTCTTCCGGTATTCACCTAAAATAAACTCCTTCACTGCCTGTACACACTCTTTAAAGTCGATGTTTTCAAAACCGTTCGTCAGCGTGCCGTCCTCGTTCATCAGGCCGGCGGCCTTCAGGTTGTCATCGCAGAAATCGGCCTCGTCCGCCAGGAAGCGGCGGCACATTTCCGCGTATTTCGGGCCCGCGTGCTTGCGTTCCCGGTTCAGCGCGCGCTGCAGGCGCTCGCCGGTCTCCACATGGATATAGATCGGTACCACGCGGTCCGTGCCGAAGTAGTCGCGCACCTTCACATAGGATTCGATCGTACCCACGGCGGCGTAATTGACATCGCCGGAGGTAGTGGTACCATCGTCCACCATCATATATTTCCACGGACCGTGCACGGTCTGATAGCAGCGCATTTCAATGATCTTGCCTGCCGCCTCAAACGCATCCGCCTGCTCCATGGTGATGAAGTGATACTCGCGGCCCTCCTGCTCGCCGGCACGGATGGGGCGCGTGGTATACTGGATGATCTCGTTTAATTTAAGGTCCTCATCCTTCAGAATGGCCTCCAGGATACTGTCCTTACCGGTTGCGCTCTTGCCGATGATGTAATAGATCCTGCCCATTAGAATTTCTTTCCTTTTTTGTGGTGTTTTTTGTAAAGGACGCCGCAGATGATCAGGCCGAGTGCCAGGAATACCAGGATGCCGACTGCCGCTGCCAGAAATACGGAATCCGGCAGGATATTGATGATCGGATCCGTGGTCGGATCAAAGAGCCAGTAGTCGTTGTCGAACAGGAGGCTGTGCATGAAAACAAACGCCCAGTCCCAATCGATTGCAAGTGCTGCGCCGACGGCGCCGCCCACAACGAACGTTAGAATGATCGTGGACTTCAGCCACTCCCAGGCCTTCAGCTTGAAGGAGGCGATGTATCCGATGATTGTGAGCGCCATCGTCACCCAGGAAGTGATCTGGATGAATACAAAAATGCGCTTGACCTCCTGGAAATGGATGCGCCCCGTAATGGACATGACAAAATCCTTGAATTCAAGGGACTTTGCACCCCAAACCATGTTGTAATCGATCAGGATGTCGTAGTTCGTCTTGCAGACTTCGTAGCTGTAACCGGTCAGTTCCGGCACCTTCAGGATGCGGATCATAATGTAATACAGCGGCTTTAAATAAAGGATCAGGGTGACGGACATCGTGACGATGAAAAGGAAACAGACGACCGTCATCAGTGTGTTAAAGAAAATGTGTTTTTTATTATTCATATAATCACCTGATATTTTTGGACATACGCCCACAGTTAAATTTATTATAGCACTTATGCAAGGGGATAACAAGCAAAAAGAAAAGTGCGCGAAGCTCAATGCTTCGCGCACTTGTATACATTAATAGATCTCTCCGCCGCCGATCACAACATCGCCGTCATACAGCACCGCAGCCTGCCCTTTTGCAGGTCGGCGTACCGGCGTCAACGTATGAATACGGATGTTGCCGTCCGGCAGCACCGTGACCTCTGCTTCGGTCTCATTCTGGTGGTAACGGCTGCGGACCATCGCCCGAAGGGTGGTTCCCGGTGCCGGTTCCGTGATGGCGATCCAGTTCATTTCCTTCGCGTCAAAGTCCTGCGTCATGAGTTCGTTCCGGAAGCCAAGCACCACGCGGTTGCTTTCCGTGTCCTTCTCCAAGACGTAGTAGGACTCTTCCGCGGCGATGCCCAGACCTCGGCGCTGCCCCACCGTATAATGGATGATGCCCTTGTGCGTACCGAGGACCTTGCCTTCTTTATTGACAAATTCGCCCTCCGGATACGTCTTTCCGGTGTGCTTTTCAATAAAGGCCGTATAATTTCCGTCCGGAACAAAGCAAATATCCTGGCTTTCCGCCTTTTCCGCGTTAATGAAGCCCAGGGTCTCTGCCTTCACGCGGATCTCCGGCTTTGTGAATCCGCCCAACGGAAGCACGGTGTGCGCGAGCTGGTCCTGCGTCAGCGAATAGAGCACGTAACTCTGGTCCTTCTTGTCATCGACGCCCTTTTTGAGGAGCCATCGACCGGTGGCCGGATCCTGTTCCACGCGTGCGTAGTGTCCGGTGACGATGGTATCGTATCCCAGCACCTTCGCCCTCTCGTACAGCCGCTCGAATTTCAGGAAGCGGTTGCAGTCGATGCACGGGTTCGGCGTGGTACCGTTTTCGTACGCGCAGATAAAACGCTGAATGACCTTTTCTTCAAAATCCTCTTTAAAATTGAACACCTGGAACGGTATGCCCAGCTGGAAAGCCACACTGCGTGCGTCCTCGACATCGTCCAGGGAACAGCAGGTCTTTCCGCTCCGGACATCCACATCCGCCATCTCCTCGTGGAGACGCATTGTGACGCCCATACACTCGTATCCCTGTTCAGTCATAAGAGCGGCGGCAACAGAACTGTCCACGCCGCCGCTCATTGCGATCAATGCTCTTTTACTCATATTCCTCTTTACAGAATCACATTCTTCTGCTGACCGTCCATCCACGCACGGAGATTGTCGAAAACGATCTCGGCGCGAAGCGTCATGGACTCGTGGGTTGCGAATGCCACATGCGGGGTAACCAGCGTGTTCGGGGTTGCCAGAAGCGGTTCGTCCGCTGCAAGCGGCGGTTCGATGTCAAATACGTCGATGCCTGCGCCTGCGATCACGCCGTCCTTCAGTGCTGTTGCGAGGTCTGCGGTGTTTGCAACCGGGCCGCGGGCAACGTTGATCAGGATCGCGGAGGACTTCATGAGCTTCAGGGTATCCTTGTTGATCAGACCGCGGGTGCCGTCATTCAGCGGGCAATGCAGGATCACGATGTCGGAAGCTGCAAGCAGTTCTTCAAGAGCGACCTGCTTTACATAGTCCGGAGCATCCGTATGTACGCTGCGGCTGCTTGCCAGAATGTCCGCGCCCATTGCGTGGAACAGTTCTGCGGAGCGGGTACCGATCTTGCCGAGGCCCACGATACCGACGGTCTTGCCCTTGACTTCATAGCCGACCAGGCCGTCCTTGGTCTTCCCGTCGCGGCAGCGTGCCTCGACCTCGCGCATACGGCGGTACAGAGAAAGTACCATGCCCATTGCGAGCTCGGCAACAGCCTCGTTGGAGTAACCGGAAGCATTGGAAACGGCGATGTTCTTTTCCTTCGCCGCTGCCAGACCCACATGGTCCACGCCGGTGAATGCTACATCGATGAACTTCAGCTGATCCGCAGCTGCAATGACTTCATTCTTAAAAGGCATGTTGGCAATGATGGCGGCATCGGCACCCTTAACTTCTTCAATCAGAGTTGCCGTGTCCGTAGACTTTGCATAGGAAACAAATTCCACGCCATCCGCTTCAAACGGCGCCTTACGCGCGCTTAATTCCTCTTCACTGATGCCTAATGATTCCAGAATAACTACTTTCATGATGTCCTCCTTCAGATGATCAACTTGATCAAATATACGCCGATGCTTTTGTTGCGTTAATTTTCAGATTGCTGCCGCCGATGGGCTTCCCCCGGCGCTCAGATTCTTGCCACGCCGTCTTCGCGGGCTGCCTGTGCGACCGCTGCCGCAACCGCCGCCTTAACGCGCGGATCCATCGCCTTCGGAAGAATGTTGTTGCAGTTCAGCTCTTCGTCCGGAATGATGCCGGCGATGGCCTTTGCAGCCGCGATCTTCATATTCTCCGTGATCTGTGCCGCGCGAACATCGAGCGCACCGCGGAAGATGCCCGGGAAGCACATTACGTTATTGATCTGGTTCGGGAAATCGCTGCGGCCGGTAGAAACGATCGCTGCACCGCCTTCGTGTGCCTCATCCGGGAAAATCTCCGGAGTCGGGTTTGCACATGCAAAAATGATGGCATCCTTAGCCATTCTGCTGACCATTTCCTTGTTCAGCTTGCCCGGAACGGATACGCCGATGAAAACGTCCGCGCCATCGATGACATCGTTCAGCTCACCGGTCTTCTTCTCCAGGTTCGTGATCTTTGCCATCTCTGCAAGCCACGGATCCATGCCTTCTTCACGGCCGTCATAGATAACGCCGTACTTATCGGTCATAATGACGTTCTTTACGCCGGCCTTTAACAGAAGCTTGATGATGGCCGTACCGGCAGCACCTGCGCCACTGGTAACGATCTTGATGTCTTCGATCTTCTTGCCAACGACCTTCAGCGCGTTGGTCAGACCTGCCAGCATGATAACGGCGGTGCCGTGCTGGTCATCGTGGAATACCGGGATGTCGCAGATGGCCTTCAGGCGCTCCTCGATCTCAAAACATCTCGGTGCGGAAATATCTTCCAGGTTGATACCGCCAAAGGAACCTGCAAGAAGCTCAACGGTCTTGACGATATCATCCGGCTCTTTGGAGCGGATACAAAGCGGAACAGCATCGACATCGCCGAACGCCTTGAACAGAACGCATTTGCCTTCCATGACCGGCATGCCGGCTTCCGGGCCGATGTCGCCCAGACCGAGGACAGCGGTACCATCGGTAACAACCGCCACGGTGTTCCATCTGCGGGTCAGTTCGTATCCTTTATTCACATCCTTCTTTATCTCCAGGCACGGGCCCGCAACACCGGGCGTATAAGCTACGGACAGTGCTTCAACGGTATCGACCGGAACCCTTGAAATCATTTCGATCTTTCCGCCCCATTCGGCATGTTTTTCAATTGCAAGCTTCTGATAATCTACAGCCATTTTTGCTCCTCTCATATGTAAAGTAATGAAATGTCACTTTGGATATAATTCTACTATCTTCCTTATATAAATGCAAGCGTTTGAAGGAGGCTTGCTTTTCACATCGAATACTTTATAATTGTTTCTATAACCTATAATAACAACTGAAAGGGGCATCTATGAACTTCCAATATCTGAGCAGTTTTTTTATGCAGGGAGATATTCCCGGCGCGCTCGCTTATATGCGTCAGTTTGATGAACTGAAGGATATGGTCGCAGCTTACGAGGACCTGTTTGAAAATGAACACTACATCGAGTATGACATTCCGACCGTTTTGAACAGCATTCTCCTGGAATACCAGCGCTATTTCCGCGATGTCTTCTATCTGAAAACAGACGATACCACCGCCTGCGAGGCTCTCATGTCCCGCCTGGAGGCACTGCCGGAAGTCGCGGCAGAGATGACGGAAGAAGTTTCTGCGGAAAGCACTGAGATTACTCCGTCAGGAGAATCTGCAGGACAACGCGAAGAAGCTCCGGTGGACGAGATCGCCGGCCGGCGTAAAGAAATGCTGACCGCCGCGTTGGTTTCGATTTTTGAGGCCAACGGTTACAACCTCCTTACCGGCCGCACAAACGGACATTACGGCCCCTACGTCTGGAAAGAGACCGAGCCGACCGTCTACGAAGTGGAACTCCCCGGCGGGACCCGTCCTTATACCGTCAATATTCTCCGCGGCTTCATCATGCGCAGCTGGATGGATTATCTGACATTCGGCCAGTTCGGCACCGGCGGTTGGGCCTCCCCCGATGGAACCATCAACTGCATCGAGACCGAATACGATTTTGAAAGCGAGCGTTTCCGCATTTCCCTGCTCAAGCACGAAGCGCAGCACGCCGAGGATTTCCGATCCTGGCCGTCCATCACGCCGACGGAACTGGAATACCGCGCCAAGCTCGTCGAGCTGATCTATTCCACCACGCCCGACCCGCTGCACAAATTCCTGAACGAAGCGTCAAAGGATCGCCCGGATGACAGTCATGCCTCGGCTTCTGCGCGCCTCTCGGATGAAATGAGTGATCTTGCGAACCGCCCGGTCGATGAAATTCAGGCGCGCGCAAAAGTGCTGTTTGAAGCAAGCAACGCAGAGATGGGGGAGAAGTATAAATAACTAAGATTCGAGCCTTCATCCATCTCTGATCTTCCCTGCGATCTCTTACTTCTCTCCCTCGGACTTTTTGATCTTCTTCTTCAAAATCGCCATGATCACCAGAATAATCACCACCAGGACCGCGGTGAAAACCGCATTGACCTCAATGCTTAAATACCACGGCGCGGACTGGATATCGTAAATCAGCGGGTGCGTTTTGTAATCCCAAACCGTATACAGCGACCGGCCGATGAATACGCCGATCAGACACCACACAAACGTCTTTAAAATCGTATAAGCTTTTTTCATCTTAACACCTCAAAAGTCAAATATTTACTGCAAATTCTTTCTGTTCTTTTCCCGCCTGCTTTCAAACAGGACCGGAATCTTTGCCATTAACAACCGAAACGAAACGGCCCGTCACATCGATGATACGATTCGTGTCGGTTGTTAATTTGTGTTTTTGTACATCTCCGCGACACTTTTCCGGTCTTCCATTGAGATCACGCGCGAAAATTCTCCGCCATGGACCCAGGCTTTCATATTCTCCACGCAGATGTCGGTGAACTTGTCCATCGTCTCGCGGTGCCACGTTCCCGCGGTATGCGGACAGAGGAGAAGATTGGGGGCGTCCCAGAGAGGGTCATCGGCCGGAAGAGGCTCCGGATCCGTGACGTCCAAACCGGCGCCGAGGAAATGTCCCGCTGTCAAAAGCTCCGCCAATGCCTTCTGATCGATGGAGCTTCCCCGCCCCGCATTTACGATCACGCTTCCGCGTTTCATCCGCTTCAGCCGGCGCTCATCCATCAGATGATAGGTGGACGGGCCGCCGGGAATGACCATCGCAAGGATGTCAGCACGCGGGAGAACATCATCCAGTGCGTCAAAAGTGATCTGTTCATCAAGATAGGGGGGCTTTTCGGTCATTTTCCGCCGAACGCCGATCACATAAGCCCCGAGCGCTTTCATCTTTTTCGCATACCGCCCGCCGATGTCACCGAGCCCCAGCACCACGACCGTGCTCCCCTCCACGACCTGAATCGGCCTTGACGGCCGCCATAAATGCTGCGCTTTACCCTCATAACAATACCCGAATCCGCGCAGTACATCAAAAGTCAGGCCGATCATGTGTTCCGAAACGATCGTCCCGTACATACCGGCTGCATTGCACAGTACACATTTTTCCGAGAGCATATCATCGCGCACATAGTCGTCATACCCGACCGAGTTCATCTGCAGCCACTCCAGCGTCTCTTTGTTATGTCGGACGATGCGTAACGGTGTATCTCCGAGCGTCGCCGCAAAACCGGATAATGCCTCACCTGGGTTCTCTGCACTTTCATCTTCGGGAATCGTCCGTGCCTGCAGCCCCGATGCAATGACTTCTTCGGTCAGCACGCGCCTGTTGGGCAGATATTCAAACGTCACGTCAAATTTTCCGCCCCTTGCGGCTTCTTCTATGCGTTTTGCCATGCTTACAGTAAGCAGTGCCGTGACTAAAACCTTTTTTGTCATGTTGTCCGTCTCCATGGTTGATGATGTCGGTGTCCATTGATGGTCCGCGGTCGTTGATAGTTTGCGATCGTCGATGGTTTGCGATCGTTGATGGTTTGCGATCGTCGATGTTATTAGATGCGATAATGTTCTGCCGTTTATGATGTTCCCGGGTTTTCAATATTCCGAGCCGCATGCGGATTCGGCGCTTATTCCCTCCGGAACCCTTCCTGCCATCTACAAATATCGGCCCGATATTTCACCGTAGCAAATTTACCGGGCCGATTGCATCGAACACATATTCGATTATAATTCCATCTGAAGGGCGATCTTCAGCGCCTCTTCGTCCTCCTTTGTCAGCGGATTGATGGACTTACCATTCATGATTTCTTTCACATAGGTGTAGCAGCCTTCCTGGCCATGAATGGAATTGATGATGATACCGTTGTTTTCATTATTTAAAAGCGCAATGACGGAGCTGACCTTACCGGCCATTCCCGGAAATGCGTTGTACTTAACAACGCCGATCTTCCGGTACGCGCCAACCAGATTCTCGTTGATCTTCACGATCTCATTGACATTATTTTTCAGCTGGATCTTCACCTTCTGATTATCGTCGATGACTTTTCTAAGTGCCCCCTCCAGTGAATCCGCCCCGGTTCCTCGCATAAAATAGTCGATACGGTCCCCGGTCTTCTTCAGTTTTACAAACAAAACGATCACCAAGATCAATAATATAATACACAGGAGAACCGCGCCGGCCGCGATGTATAACGCGTACGGATCCACCATGTTGTATACTTCGTTCAGAATATCTACCATATATGACCTTTCTGAATAAAATCTTCCGATAGTGCTTATTTAATATGAGACAGGATCCGCTCGATCTCTTCCAACGAATAATAGTCGATTACGATCTTTCCTGCATTGTCTGACTTTCTCTTAATGGAAACCTTTGTCTTCAGTTTTTCCTTAAGCAGATTCTCGACCTGTTCATATTCCAGCTGATTCTTCAGTTCTTCTTTTTGCTTCGGCTCTTTTTCCTTAATACTTCCGAAGTTTTTTACCAGCTTTTCTGTCTCACGAACGCTCAGGGATCCCTCTACGACCATCTTTGCAGCCGATGACTGATCCTCTGCGGTATCTAAACCCAACAAAACCTTTGCATGTCCGGCGGAAATCGTTCCTGCAGCTAAAAGTTCCTGAACATCGACAGGAAGCTTCAAAAGACGCATGGAATTGGCAATTACCGCACGGTTCTTGGAGATACGTTCCGAAAGCGCTTCCTGAGTCAAATGGTACTCATTGATCAGTTTCTGGAATGCCATCGCTTCTTCAATTGGATTCAAATCCCTGCGCTGAATATTCTCAATCAGGGAGATCTCTGCAATCTCTTCTTCCGTATAATCCTTGATAATTACCGGAACCTCTTTTAATCCGGCGATTTTTGCAGCGCGCCAACGACGCTCACCGGCAATAATTTGATAATGCGCGTCTTTATTGGTAACGATCAGCGGCTGAATGATGCCATGAATGCGAATGGAGTCCGCAAGCTCATTCAAAGCCTCCTCATCGAACTCTTTTCTGGGCTGATCGCGGTTCGGCTCCACCAAACGAAGCTTTACCGTTTGTTCCTTCTTGAGATCCTCTTCAGTAATCGGTACGATCTCATGGACCTTGCTGATATCAGCCACTTCTCCTAATAATGTACCAAGACCTTTTCCTAAACCTTTGGATTTCGCTGCCATTGTGTTCTCCTTTGTTCCACGTGGAACAATTCTGCTTAGTAATTGATTACTTCATCTGCCAGTCTTCTGTATGCTTCCGCACCGGTCGAACGCGGATCATACTCAATAATCGGCATTCCATGGCTCGGTGCTTCCGCAAGACGTACATTTCTCGGAATAACGGTCTCATAGACCTTTTCCTTCAAATACTGCTTAACAGAGTCTACAACCTGCTGTGAAAGGTTTGTGCGCGCATCAAACATTGTAAACACAACACCTTCCAGCTCCAGTGACGGATTCAGTTTCTTCTGGACCAGCTGAATCGTGTACATCAGCTGCGTCAGACCTTCCATTGCGTAAAATTCGCACTGAATCGGCACCAAAACCGAATTTGCCGTCGTTAATGCATTTACAGTGAGCAAATTAAGGGACGGAGGGCAGTCGATCAGGATGTAATCATATTCCGCCTCAGCCTTTCTGAGTTTTCTCTTAAGAATGAATTCATGGCGTGCAATGTCGAGCATCTCGATTTCCGCACCGGCAAGGTCTACAGTCGTCGGCACCAGGTCCAACTCCTTCCAAACAGCCTTGCGGACACACTTATCCAGCGTAACATCGTTAACAAGGAGATCATACACTGTTCCTGCCTGGTTTTTCTCCACACCGAGGCCGCTGGTGGCATTTCCCTGCGGATCAAGGTCGATTAAGAGTACCTTTTTGCCTTTTTCTACCAAAGCGGCAGATAAATTGACAGCCGTCGTGGTCTTGCCAACGCCGCCTTTCTGATTCGCAATTGCTATTACACGTCCCATATTTTCTCCTTTTCATCGAATTACCGCGCTGAAGCTGCGGCTCCGGATGCATTTCAGCGTCAAAAACAGAATTTTCCGATTCGCAAAAACAATTATAACATACGAAATTTAAATTTTCCATAGCAGTAAGCGATTTATAATAATGAAAAATTGATTTCAAAATTATGTATTTTCGCCATAAACGACAAGCTCTTTTTGAAAGCCACGGTGTTCTCCGGCCCAAGATAGGGCGGCGCCACAACCCGGTACGCTATATGTAGTTTTTACAGAGAGCGGACGGAACAGCCCTTCATGTGCATATTCGAGGCACAAAGTCGTTATATAAACTCCGGGCGAAAGGATCCGGTCGTCAATTATTTGATCGGCAGGTTAGTCCAGGCCAATGTTCCACGTGGAACATTTTGACAAATACACTCTGCAATTATTGTTCCACGTGGAACATTTTAGCAAATGTACCTCGGCATAGTTGTTCCGAACCGAGCATTATCACTTACTCTGAACGCCCGACACCAAACCGCTCATTTCGCCCCCTCCGTCATCGAACATATGTTTATTTTTGTATCTCGCTTCCGATTCGGTCACACCGCAAAATAGTAGCAAAATGGACCTCTTTTCGACTTACTCTTACCGGCTGTTTTACCTTTCCGCGCCACCACATTCTCATCGTAAAGTCCCCGTTCTTACCGCTTCCGAAATCCATCTTTACAACCAATAATTCCTTCTTCGAATTTCATTTCTTTAGTTGTAAAATGGCAAATTCGTGGTACGATGAATATAACAACGAACGGCGCCGTTCGAATCAGGACGCCGCTCACGTCACACCTTTTCGAAAGCCAAACCGTCTGTCCTGCCGGCGCACGCTCGACCGGCAAGGCTTGACATATCCCCGGAGGAACTATGGAAAAGAGTTTATTTAAAAACAGCGGCCGTTTCTACAAGGCCAACCTTCACAACCACACAACCGTTTCAGACGGACGGAATACTCCGGCTGAAATCAAGGAAATCTACAAGAATCAGCGCTACAACATCGTAGCTTATTCCGATCACGACATTATGGTCGCACATCCGGAACTATCGGATGAAAATTTCCTCGCACTGACTGCTTTTGAGTACGAATTCGCAGAACACACCGTCTCTGAAGACGATTGGACACCGTTTGACCGCTGTTATCACTGCGTAGTTATCGCTCCGGAGGAAAATAGCACCTATTATCCGTGGGCAAATCCGGATTTTGTCTGGGGCAATGCCCGGAATTACATCCAGGACTATTACAAGGGTAATTATCCGCACGACTATAACGTAGAGACCATTAATGCTTTCATCAAAGACTGTCATGAGCACGGTTTTATCGTGACCTATTGCCACCCGCACTGGTCCCTTCAGAATTATGCGGACTACTGCGACATCGAAGATGTGGATTATGTTGAGACTTATAACAGCGGCTGTTATGTGGAGGGTTGGGTCAAAGACTCTTCCGAGCAAGTCTATGATGATTTCCTGTATTTAGGCAAGCACTGTTATCCGACCGCTGCCGATGACGGTCACAGCGCCCGTGATTACTGCTGGGGCGCCACCTACATTAAATCTCCGTCACTTGAGTATCCGGCAATCATCGACGCGCTGAAGAAGGGCGATGTTTACGCCTCCTGGGGCCCGGAGATCTACGATATCACCTTCGATCCGGAGAGCAAAAAAGTGGCAGTCGAGTGTTCCGCAGCCCGTGAAGTTTTCCTGAATTCCGAGCGTCGTTACGCCAAACGCTACGTCAATGCTAACGGTGCGCAAGTTTACCGCGCAGAGTTTGATATCAGCGGTTACATCAACGAAACGATCTGTTACCATAAGAAATCGACCGCAGTGATTCATTTTTCAATCGTCGATGAAGGCGGACGGAAAGCACTTTCCAGAGGATATTTCGTTGACGAGTTACTCAACCTGTAATCAATCGAAACAATGCACGCAGTCTTGATCGACTCCTCGGCGCGTGCTTCTATTCTGACTGATCCGATTTATTAAAGAACCCCTCGATTCGATTTGCTCTGACAAATTGCTGAATGATAAAATTTACATAACCGCCATTCTCAAGGAGGACACCATGGCAACTTACATGGAACCGGCTCGCGAGCTGGAAATTAAAGGAGATTACGATGTAATCGTGGCCGGAAGCGGCCCTGCCGGCATGGCAGCTGCCGTTGCGGCAGGACGCCAGGGCATGAACGTGCTGGTTTTAGAGGCCCTCGGCGATGTGGGCGGCATTTCCACCACCGGAATGATGAGTCATTGGACCGGGCGATGCGGCAGCAAGATCTATCATGAGATCATGCAGCGTCAGGCAGAAAAGAACAGCATGCAGAATGGCAAGTCCGTCATTCAAATCGATCCGGAGCTTCTGAAAAACGTTTATTATGACATGCTGAGCGAAGTTCACGCGGATCTTCTCCTCTACACCTTTGTCTGCGGCGTCATCATGGAAGGTTCGACCGTCCGCGGCGTTATCGTAGAGAATAAATCCGGCCGAGCGGCTTATACAGCAAAAGTCGTCATCGACTGTACCGGCGACGGCGATGTTGCCGCCATGTCCGGCGCGGAGTATTTCAAAGGCCGTGAATCCGACGGTCTCATGCAGCCCGCGACCATGATGTTCAAGGTCGGTGGCGTGGATATGGACCGTGCCGTCTTCCCGGGCTCATTTGAAACGAAGGTCCAGACGAAAAAAGGCGAGCTTCAGGCACTGGCTCTTGAGAAACTCCCGCATCCTGCAGGACACGTTTTACTGTACAAATCCACCATTCCGGGCATTGTAACGCTGAACATGACCAATGTCACCGGCATCGACGGCACCAAAACCGAAGATCTGACCCGTGCCGAGCTGGTCTGCCGCTCGCAGATGGGCCCGATCATCGATTTCCTGCACGAATATGCTCCGGGTTATGAAAACTGCTACATTATCAGCGCCGCATCGCTCATCGGCGTGCGCGAGACCCGTCATTTCAAGGGCGTAAAGACCATCACCGAGGACGACATCCTCACCGCGCGCCAGTTTGAAGACTATGTTGTGCAGGACGCCTGGTTCAATTTTGACGTCCACAACCTGACCGGCGCTTCGCTCGACAAAACCGGAAGCCAGAACAATTTCAAGCAGACGCTCGGTTATACTATTCCGTACGGCTGCATGGTTCCGGAAAAGATCGACGGTCTCCTTCTTTCCGGCCGCAACATCTCCGGCACGCACATGGCACACTCCAATTTCCGCGTCATGCCCATTTGTGTTGGCATCGGCGAGGCCGATGGTAATGCCGCTGCGATCGCCGTGAAGAGCGGACGCAGGTTGAGGGACATCGACGCTGCAGAGATCCAGCAATACCTGTAATCATATTTCACCACAAGAAAGGACAAAACTATGGGAATCAAGAAACCGTTCGTATCTGAAATTGCAAAAGACACCTATGCTATCAATGAATTCGGCCTCACAGCGATGTACCTGATCGTCGGCGAAGAAAAAGCGCTTCTTTTGGACACCGGCTGCGGTGTTTGCGATCTGAAAGCCGTTGTCAGCGAGCTGACGGATAAGCCGGTCATGGTCGCCCTGACACACGGACACCTGGATCACGCGGGCGGCATCGGCGCGTTTGATGAGGTCTGGCTTGGCGAGGAAGACTTTGAAATGGCGCGGAATTGTGATTTTAATGCGCTGAAGGGATATGTTGACAATCTGGGCAAGCAGGGCACGTACGATGTTTACGACTGCTCCCCGGACGATATCACCGGCTTTGAGATCCCGCCGGTCATGCACGCGCTGAAGGGTGGCGATGTGATCGACCTCGGTGGCCGTCACCTATTGGTGATCCACGTTCCCGGACACACCCCGGGCGGCATGTGCTTCCTGGAGGACGCCACCCGCATTCTGTTCAGCGGTGATGCTTGCAACACCAACCTTCTGGGTGCAGGAACCAGCGTGACGGAGACTTACAACGCACTGAAATACCTGGACACTTTCACCGGTCGCTATGATCAGATGTGGAACGGTCATGTGGGTTACGCAGGCGCACCGAATTGCATGAGCCAGCCTAAGTCCACGCTTCCGGACCTTCTGCACATTTGCGAGATGATCCTGGATGGCACCGCCCAGCCGATGGAGTTCAACTTCCTGAACCGCAAAATGTGCGCTGTCGAGTACGGTGTTTCCAGACTTTCCTATAATCCGGAAAATCTGTAAAGCTAAATATATAAAATATCAAAAAAAGGAGACGATTACTCGTCTCCTTTTTGTAACGGTCAAAAGCGCCGGGGGACGGCGCTTTTGACCGTTACTTACTTTCGATGCGACGTTCTCACGCCTTCTTGACCGGAAGCCAGATACCGGTCCGGTAGTCTGCATCGGACGGAATGCCGATGGGCGAATACCACTCGATGCTGATATCTCCATCCAGCTCATACTCGCGGTTTCCGGGCAACCACTCGGTCCAGATCTGTCTGGTCATGCTCTGAAGTGCGTCAGGAATTGCGCCGATGCACTTGAATTTTACCCAAAGTGTCTCCGGAACCTCAAAGACTTCCATCCCTTCCGGAACATCGCCGCCCATATACTTTCCGGCAATCACATAGCGGAAAGTTCCGGGAGCGCCGAGGTTTTCAATGCAAACGCCATACTCACCGACGCGATTCATCGCAAAGGCCTTTTCAATATCATTTGACGGTTCTTCGCCTCTCATGACCTTCAAACCATATGCGACAAGGATCTCCTCCCAGAACCGGGGAATCTCCCTCATGGATGTTTCCCCACTGAAGTCCCGTGCAAAGCCAATCACCTTAAAACTGTTCATCTTTTCAACTGAATATTCCATTTTGTCTCCTCCTTGAATTAATAATGTTACCGTAAGGGGATGAAATGCTTTTATCAGTGCCTTGTTAGCAGCAATTTCCCGTGGCGTGCAGCCGTGAAAACGACTGAACGCCTTGCTGAAGCTTTCGGGCGTCTCATACCCGTACTTAAGAGCAATATCGATTACTTTCTCCTTCCAGGTGGCCAGCTCCATCGCCGAAAGATACATCTTCCGGTTCCGCATATACTCGCCCAGCGTGTATCCGGTCATAATTTGAAAGCCTTTTTGTAAATACATGGACGACATGTGCACATGATCTGCCACCTCTTCAGGACTCTGGATCTCTGTCAGATTGTCCTCCATATACTTGATTGCTTCTTTGATCGTTCCCAACCACTCCATACAGCACCTCGCATCACCTTATGGCAACATCATATCAGTTCGGCGAAAATAAATCCTGTCATTTAGAATACTCTTTTGTCGCCTTACCGATGCATCTACGCCCAATTTCATCGCTATGAAACCGCACAAAAACTTTTACTGTTTTCACATCTTTCGGCTTTAATTTAGTTTCAGTTTAGAATTCACGTATATACTGACATCATCGAAAGAAACTGCTCCTTCAAAAGCAGCGGCCCGTGTTCCACTCCCCCCTCACATGGAATACGGGCCATTTCTGTTTGTAGACTCACATCAACTCAAAGAACGCTTCCGCATACCGTTTTCCAAGAATTCGCTGCGATTTTGCATCAAAATGAATACCGTCTGCCTGGATGGTGAGGTCATCGACCGATACCACCGCCGCCTTCGGAAGAGCCTCCGCCACTTCGCGAATGGCGCGGTTCATGGCGCGGACTGTATCGATCGGCATGTTCCAATAAGGCGTCACGTGTTCCGACAGTTCTCCGAGAACGATGGGCTTTTCCTCCGCCCCCAGTTCCTTCCGCATTTCAGTCAGCATTATAATCAGTTTTTCCTTATAATCCGCCACATGCGGCTCCGGACAATCGCTTTCGCCCTGATGCCAGATGATTCCGGCAAATTCCGACGTACGCATAGCAAGCCTGGCCTGAAAAACCGCGTGATCATAAAGAACCTCGCCGGGCATCCACTGGCAAAGCATTGTGCCACCGTCTGCGCAGGGAATCATGCCGATCTTTTTTCCGGACAATTCCGCAAGCCGGACCGCAAACCCGGACTGCGGGCCCACACCGCTCCGCCAATCCGCGCGCATGTCACAGCACCGGTCGGCATTGACCGGATCGGAAAGCTTCTGCCATCGGCCCATGCGAAGCATCATACACCGGTCATCATCGATCTGCGAAACCTCTTCTATGTATCCACGCCCGGCCATATTGGACTGTCCAATGGCCAGCACGCTGTAAATCACTTCATCCATTTGTATCTCCTGTCGGTTTTACCCCGAAATCCGGAATCACTCCACAACGAGCACCTCATGATCCTCGATTTTCTCTACCGGAATCACAAATTTGCCGTCCACTGCGCAAATTTCTGTCTGTTTTCCGCTTACCAGGAACTTCACCTGTGCCTTTTCACAGCCGTTTGCCGGAAGCTCGACCGTCAGATCGTACACCGGCAGGATCCGGTGGCAATAGCCAAAAACATCGGCACCGGAAAGATTGTTCATATGAAGGATCCGGCGGTCATTCCGAGAATCGCTCCGGCGATCGTTCCGTGAACCGCTCCGGCGATCGTTCCGTGAATCGCTCTGTCGGTCGCTTCGACAATCATTTACATTTTGGTGATAGATTGCCAGGTCGATGTACCCGTTTCCCTCCACTTTGACCGGCAGGTCCGCGCTCATAACGAAACGCACCGCATTCGCGAGCAGCTTCCGATGGTCCGGAAGACGGTTTCTTCCGTAGCACCGGTCGATGTCCGCAGCAAAATATACCACTTTTGCGCCACTTTCCAGTGTTCCCGCAAATATCGGGTGGATCGAGTCGTCGATCTCGCGAATCCAGGAGAATTCCGGCGGGTAGATCGGGAAGGGCTTGACATAACCGCCGATGGGGCGGAGGGGACCATCGGACTCCGCGTCCAAAAGGCCGCCGCCAAAGCCGATGATTTCCGTATCTTCAAAGCCGTCAAGCACCGCGTGACGCTCCTCCGTAAGGTGAAGATAGGTGTGCGCCAGTGGGTATTCCCAGTTGGACGACTGACTGAAAAAAGATCCCTGATGCGTACCTTTCAGTGTAATTCCAAGGGTCTTGAGCAAACGATTTTCACTCCTCGGCTCGCCTTCCGCATCCAGACTTCCGGTATTTCCGGTGATCACCAGGTTCGTCCCGCGCTGTGCCGCCGCGATCACCGCATCGATCTGCGCGTCGGACAGCACCGCCACATCCGGAAGAATCAACGTGTTGAATCGATCCTCATACCGCTCGATGTCATCCACATGCACCGGCAGGAAAGGAATCCGTTCCTCATGAAGTGCCGCCAGCATGCCGCGCCACGGCAGCGACACGCGTTCCTTCACCTGATCGCGTCCGTAAAACACGGAGTTCGCCTGGTTCCAAAGAACCGCAATATTCGCAAGGCTCGTCCGATCGTACAAATACTCCTCGTTTTCCTCGTGCCAATTGAAGAACGGCACCGGCGTCTCAAACTGACGTTTGTCCCGCGTTCCGCCACCAATGTGGTGATACCACGGTGAAATCCCGCCTGCACAGCCGCTAAGTGACCACATACGGGTCTCCTCGTACGGGTTCGCAGTCAAGCGGAAGGTGCGGTCACCACGAACATAATTGGCAAGGCTCTCCGGGACGATGACATTTTCGTCGGCCGCCATACGAAGAAGCTCACCGTTTTCATGGTTCTGCTCAAAACCGTTGAGCGTATCACGGGACTGATGGTCCGTAAAAATGAATTTTGAACGGTTGAGGAGTGCCTTCATGTCCACAAAGGCACCATCGGCATTGGCCGGATCCGCGTGGATCATACCAAACCACAGACAATCCTCTCCACCCACGCGCTGAGTCGTCTCGTTAAAGAGATCCCAGTTCTCCGTGCGGCAGTCGTAGTTCCATCGAACCCATTTCCGATAGACCGGATCCTCAAAATCCGACTTCTCCGGAAGCTTAAGACCCGTCTTTTCCATAAACAGACGCTTACAGTTTTCGCAGTAACAGATCTGATTACGGCCGAGGCCCTTCCAGCTATTGTCAGCAAATCCTTCGGGATGATATTTTTCAATGATTTCCGTCAGAACTGCCGGAATGTACTCCTTATAGTAACCGCTGTTGACGCAGGAAAGATAACGGCCCTGGGTCGTGTAAGGCTTTCCGTCGCGATCCACACAAAACCAGTCGGGATGCGCTTGGTAAAACTCTTCCGTTGCGCGGTTGATATCCATTCGCGCAATCACAGCGAGTCCTTCTTCACGCGCCGCGGTCGCGAATTCATCGTAATAATCACGACCCCCGAGCGTTGCCGCGCGGTACTGAAGGCCGAATTTACTCGGATAATATGCCACAATTCCGCCACAGTTCACGATCACACCCTGTACCTTGGTGCGTTTCCACTGTTCTCTCCAGAAGTCGATATTATTTCTCTCCGGATCATCCTCGGTCAGGTTGGTCTGGCCCCACCTTTTGACTCGTTTATACCACGGAATTCTGTCGCTCATTTTGCCCATCCTCCAAGTAGAATCGTTGCTTCACCATAAATGTAGCACAGTTTCACATGAAGTCCTATACTTTTTCGGAAAATTACGGTTTTTGCCAATTTTTAACAAGGCTCAGGCTGCATCGCCCGAGGAGGCGTCTGTAGTGCAGCCCCAAGGACTCCTTGATTTACAATTCCCCGGGATTGATATAGAATAGAACTGTTCCGGTAAAGGAGCGAACATTTCACTTGGGAGTTTTTATGAAGATTCTTCTTGTCGCGGTCAATTCCAAATATATACACTCCAATCCGGCCGTGTATTTGCTGCGTGCCTATGCGTTTGAGCACCTGACACCGGGTGTTCTCGATGATGGAGGCAACTGCATCGAAATTGCCGAATACACGATCAATCAGCAAACCGAGGATATTTTGGCCGATATTTACCGTCGCGATCCTGATGTGATCGCCTTTGCCTGCTACATTTGGAACATCCGCGTGGTCCGGGAGCTCCTCGGTGACCTTGCCAAGATCCTTCCCGGAAAACCGGTCTTCCTTGGTGGCCCCGAGGTCAGTTATGACGCCCCCGCGGTTCTGAATTCGTTTCCGAACGTGACGGCGGTGATTGTGGGAGAGGGTGAGGCCACTTTTAAGGACGTTGCAGAGTACTGTATTACAGAGAAATGGGAATCGCTGAGCGAAATTGCGGGCTTGTGTATCCCCCATAAGGTTCTTTCGGACGGTATGCGGTCCGTGAGCGCATTGGGAGAGCATGAATCCGACGCACCGCTCTGTTGTACATACACCGGCATCCGTGAGTCTCTTTCCATGGACGATATCCCCTTCTTCTACGACGAATGGGCCAATGACCCGGATCTAGGTCCCTTCAAGAACAAGATCCTCTACTACGAGACCAGCCGCGGCTGTCCGTTCCGCTGCAGTTATTGCCTGTCTTCCATCGACAAGCATCTCCGGCTCCGCAGCACGGAAAAAGTTTTCCGTGAGCTTCAGTTTTTCTTTGATCACAATGTCCGGCAGGTCAAATTCATCGACCGGACCTTCAACTGCAACGAAGCACACGCGCTTGCCATCTGGAACTACCTTGCGGAGCACGATAACGGCATCACAAATTTCCATTTTGAGATCTCTGCCGATATTCTCACCGACGCCGAAATCAGAGTCCTTAAGACCATGCGTCCCGGACTGGTGCAATTGGAGATTGGTGTACAGTCCACAAATATGGACACGATTCGCGAGATTCGACGCACCATGGACCTCGAGAAACTGCGTAAAAAGGTTTCGGAAATCCACTCGTTCCGTAATATTCATCAGCATTTGGACCTGATTGCCGGACTGCCGTTTGAAAACTATGAAAGCTTCAAAAAAAGCTTCAACGACCTCTATGCCATGCAGCCCGATCAGCTCCAACTCGGTTTTCTCAAGGTGCTGAAAGGCGCTTACATGGCGGAACAGGTCGATGCCTATGGCCTAAAATTCACCTCCGAGCCGCCTTACGAGGTCCTTTCCACCAAATGGATCACGTATGCGGAGATCCGGCACTTGAAAAAGATCGAATCCATGGTGGAGCTTTACTATAACAGCCTGCAGTTCACGAAGACACTGACCGTTTTAGTCCCTCTTTTTGCGTCTCCTTTTGAATTTTTCGATGCCCTTGCCGCATACTATGAGGAAAACGGCTTTTTCATCAATCAACCGGCAAGAATCTATCGATATCAGGTTCTTCTGGACTTCGCAAAAAACCACACAGAGCTTCCGGAGGAGCTTCTTTCGGAACTTCTGACTTATGACCTTTACCTTCGCGAGAACGCAAAAAGCCGACCGGTTTTTGCAAAAAACCTCGCGGAATTCAAGGAAGAACTATATAAACGCGAAACGGACCGGAGAAATCATTCGGATGTCTTCTTTTATCCGATCTGGAAGGAATCCGCAGAGGAAATTTGCGAAAGAAACGCCGCACCGGCCTATGCGGAGTTTAATTATCAACAGACCGATCCGCTGAATAAAAACGCAAAAGTAACGGTTTACGAATAATCAATAAATGATCAGAAAGGAGATTTCTTATGAATCCGATCGTAGAACTGAGTTCCGGTAGAATTATGGGCATTGACCGCGATGGCATTTCCGTATTCAAAAGCATTCCCTATGGTGCGCCTGTGGACGGCGCGATGCGCTTCCTCCCGCCTAAGAAGGTAGCGCCTTGGGAAGGTGTCCTGGATTGCACGGAAAACGGTGTGTCCGCCATGCAGTTCGGCACAGCCGGCGGCCTTCTGCCGCGCGCATTTACAGGTGGACATCCGGAGCGCTTCGGCGTTGTTGAAGGCAACGCGGATTCCTCCGATAAAGAGACTTCTTCACCGGTCACCCGCTCCGAAAACTGCCTCGTAGCAGGCGTTCTGACGCCCGGTCTCGATGATAAAAAGCGCCCGGTCCTTGTCTATATCCACGGCGGCGGTTTTTCCTGCGGTGCCGGCTATCTTGCAACCGGTGCCGATGACTTCGCAAAAGAGCAGGACATCGTTGTTTGCTATCTGCACCATCGTCTGAACGTGTTCGGCTATCTCTATCTGGGCGCGTTTGACAAGAAATATGAGTCCTCCGGCATGGCCGGTATGATCGACCTTGTTCTCGGTTTGGAGTGGGTGCGTGATAACATTGCGCGCTTTGGCGGTGATCCCGAAAAAGTCACGATTCTTGGTGAGTCCGGCGGCGCTATGAAGGTCAACACGCTGCTCAACATGCCTGTCACGAAGGACCTTTTCCGGTACGGCGTGGTCGAGAGCGGTTCCAATGTGGTCGGTGTCGATAACCGCGCCGAGGCGACCGAGGCTGCGCGCTATGTGTTAAATGCACTCGGTGTCGGCGAAAATGAGCTGGAGCGCCTTGCGGACTTCTCCGGCGACGAAATTTTGAATGCCGCAGAGCCGATTCTTCGCGCGTTCCGTCCCGTCCCTGATGACATTTATCTGAAGATCCGCAAGCATCCGATGTTTGCTTTCGAGGACTGTGCAATCGAGCGCCGCGTGCTGGTCAGCTCCTCCGAAGATGAACTGGCTTCCTTCATGACGCCTGAGGAAAGAGCCACGGATCGCACGGACGAGAACCTGATTCCGCTCCTTACAGAAGCGCTGAATCGCGGTGCCTTTGGTGTCAAAGACTCAAAAACCTACACAGAAGAAATGACTGCAAAAATTGTGGAGCGTTTTAAGGAAATCACCGGAAATACGGATCCCGAACAGCTTTACTGGAACATTCTGTCCTCGCGCAGTACGCTCGGCGGCGGAGCTTACCGGCAGGCCGTGGAGCGCGCATCCATCGGCGGTGCGCCGGTCTTTGCGTCCTACAACGCCCTGGATGTTCCGGATCAGAATGACGAACGAAAGAGCTTTGCATGGCACGTCTCCGACCTGCCGCTTCAGCTTCGCATCGTCGGATATGATTTCTGCGAGCCGGTCTCCCGCATCCAGTCCGATACGCTCGCAGCCTTCATCCGCACCGGTGATCCTTCCACCGATTATTTTAAGTGGCCGGCATTCACTATTACGTCAGAACAGATCGTTCGGTTCGACCTGGAGACAAAGGTCGTAAAAGATTATCGAAAAGAACTGTTAAAGGCTTTTGAAGAGGCATAAAAAAGAGCGCTATGAAAAATCATTTTGATTTTTCATAGCGCTTTTTTTATATTCTAACTTATTACAGTAGCTTCTTCAGGCAATTACAGCAGATTCTTACAACTATCACAGCGGATTTTTGCTCGGTTTTCCGGCCTTTCTCGGATACTTGGAAGGCGTTTCCGCTACTTTTTTTACAAATACCAGGCTTCGTAAACCACCGTTCTCCGGAAGTTCAAACTTCTCCACACAAACCACGTTTCCACCCAGGGTTTTCAACGCATTCGCAGCGTTTTTCAACTCTTCGTCGACATCGCCGGATTTGTAGGAAATAAAGCAACCACCGACCTTGACGTAGGGGAGCGTGTACTCCAGAAGGACCGAAAGGTTCGCAACAGCGCGAGACACCGCAATGTCATACGCTTCGCGGAGTTCGCTGCGGGCACCATCCTCGGCACGGGCATGGATCGTTTCCACTTTTTGAAGGTCTAATGCGGTGATCACGTCATTCAGGAATCCAATGCGCTTATCCAACGAATCCAGCAGCATCACATCAAGCTCCGGCATCAGGATCTTTAGCGGAAGACCGGGAAATCCGGCTCCGGTGCCGACATCGATCAGGGATGCTTCCACCTGAACACCCGCGATTTCGCGTGCTTTTTCCATAGCCGGGGCAAATAGCATACAGGAATCCGCAAAATGCTTTACAGCGACCTGGTCAAATTCGGTGATGGCCGTCAGATTCATGACCTTGTTCGTCTCCACCAGCATTTCCGCATAGCGCACAAATTCGCGGCATTTTTCATCCGTGAGTTCGATACCCACCTTTGAAAACACCTCTTTTAAATACTCATTCCGCATCATTCTTATCTGCCTTTTCTTTCTGCATCCACACGAGGAGCACGGAAACATCGGCCGGGGAAACACCGGCAATTCGCGATGCCTGTCCGATGGACGTCGGACGGATCTTTTTCAGTTTCTGACGCGCTTCCAGACGTAAGGACGGAACCAGATCATAATCAAAATCCTCAGGAATTCTGCGCTTCTCCATCTTTTTGAACTGCTCGACCTGGCGCATTTGACGGTCGATGTAGCCCGTGTACTTGATCTGAATATTGACCTGCTCACCAACCCTCTCAGACAATCCTTCCGGACGAGCCGGATCGATGGGCGCGATGAGCTCATAGGAAAGTTCCGGCCGGCGGATGAGCTCCGCAAGCGTCGCACCGGACTTCAGTTCCGTCGACTCATACTTGCGAAGAAGCTCCTGTACTTCCTCTGTCTGTCCCACAAAAGTGGACTCCATGCGGGCCTTTTCACTCTTCACATTTTCCATATATGCCAAATACCGGCTGTAACGTTCATCGGAAATCAGACCCACATCATGACCGATCTTTGTCAGACGCTGATCCGCATTGTCCTGACGAAGATGCAGACGATACTCCGCTCTTGCCGTCATCATACGGTAAGGCTCAAAGTTTTCCTTGGTAACAAGGTCATCAATCAGGACGCCGATGTACGCCTCCGAACGATCCAGCACGATTTCTTCCTTGTCCTGCACATGCTTTGCGGCATTGATACCGGCAATCAGTCCCTGCGCCGCAGCCTCTTCATAACCGGAACTGCCATTAAACTGACCCGCTGCATAAAGACCGCTGATTTTCTTAAATTCCAGCGTGGATTTTAACTGCTGTGCATCGATGCAATCATACTCAATTGCATATGCATTTCGCACGATTTTTGAATTTTCAAGTCCCGGAACCGAATGATACATCGCATCCTGAACGTCCTCCGGAAGAGAAGAGGACATACCATCGATGTACATCTCCTCCGTATAAAGTCCCTCCGGCTCCACAAATACCTGATGGCGGTCCTTGTCCGCAAAACGGACAACTTTATCCTCAATGGACGGGCAATAGCGCGGTCCCGTACCCTTAATATTGCCGGAATAGAGCGGTGAACGGTCCAGGTTCTCGCGAATGATCCGATGTGTTTCTTCATTCGTGTATGTCAGCCAACAAGAGACCTGCTCCTTCTGAATAGTAGCCGGGTCGGTCTCAAAGGAGAACGGAACGATTTTTCGGTCGCCCTTCTGTTCCTGCATTTTCGAATAGTCGATCGTCGTTCCGTCAATACGTGCCGGTGTACCGGTCTTATACCGCCGAAGTTCGATTCCGCATGCGAGGAGGGACTCCGAAAGATAATTTGCGGCCTTCAGCCCGTTCGGGCCGGTATATTCACTGACATCACCGTAGATACAGCGTGATTTTAAGTAAACGCCGGTCGTCAGAATGACCGCGCCGGCCAGATAACGTGCGCCTGAAACCGTGGTAACTCCTCTGATAATACCGTCTTCCACGATCAGAGAAGAGACTTCCGCCTGCTTGATCGTCAGGTGGTCCGTGTGCTCCATCGTCTTCCGCATTTCTCTGGAATACCACTGCTTATCCGCCTGCGCACGCAGCGAATGAACAGCCGGACCCTTTGAAGAGTTCAGCATTTTGGACTGAATAAAGGTTTTGTCAATGTTTTTGCCCATTTCACCGCCCAGAGCGTCAATTTCACGTACCAGATGGCCCTTTGAGCTTCCGCCAATGTTCGGATTACACGGCATCATCGCGATCGAATCGGCGCTGACGGTGAACACAACGGTCTCGCACCCCAGTCTCGCACACGCAAGCGCGGCTTCACAGCCCGCATGTCCCGCACCGACTACCACGATGTCATATTTTTCTTCAATCTGCATTCGATCTACCTCCGAATATCTTCGGCTTATATCTGCAGGTTATTTACCCATACAGAATTTTTCAAACACACGGCTCACAACATCATCGCCCACTTCTTCGCCGATGATTTTTCCGAGCGCCGTATATGCATTCATCAGATCCACGACCAGGAATTCCTCCGACATTCCGTCCTCAATTCCCGAAATCACCATGGAAAGTGCATCCTCCGTTTCAAATAGCAGCGCTTTCTGACGTGCATTCGTGATCACTACCTGATCATTATAAGTAAGCTCTTCCGCATTGTAAAGAGACGTTATGGCATCTTCCAGAGCCGGAAGTCCTTCCTTTGTTTCCGCGGAAAACGTGATCATCGGGCTGTTTTCATACACTTTTTTATCTAAACCGAGCGTCTTTTTGACTTTTTCCACATCAGCGCCGCCACCGGCAAGGTCACTCTTATTTAATACATAAAGGATCTGCGCCTTTTCCGGAATACTTTCGATGACCTTACGGTCTTCCTCATCTACATCGGTCGTACTGTCGATCACATACAGCACAAGATCCGCCTGTGAAAGAGCATCCATGGCTCTGTCCACACCGATTTTCTCGACCGTATCCTCCGTATCGCGGATGCCCGCCGTATCCATCAGAATCAAACTTATATTTTTCAGCAATACCGGTACTTCCAGCACATCACGCGTGGTACCGGCAACATCGGTCACGATGGCCTTTTCATACCCCGCAAGAATATTTAAAAGTGAGGATTTACCGGCATTCGGCTTTCCGGCAATAACCGTTTTCACACCTTCCGCCATCACGCTTCCGTAATCTGCACGACGGATCATTTCCTGAATTTCCGCCTTGACCGGCAGCAGTTTTTCTTCCAGTTCCTCACCGAATCCGTCCAGATCATAATGCTCCGGATCATCGAGTGCCGCTTCGATAAAGGACATATCGTCTAAAATACTGTCTCTTAATTTGCGTACTTTTTCGGATACACTTCCCTTTAATTGAGAGAGTGAAGCCTTTAATGCAAATTCATTTTTGGCATCGATCACATCAATGACTGCTTCCGCCCGCGAAAGGTCCATTCTGCCGTTTAAAAAAGCTCGCTTGGTAAATTCACCGGGCTCCGCCGCCGATGCTCCCTTCCGAAGAAGCAGCTCCAACACCTTTTTTGCCACCAACATACCACCGTGGCAGTTGATTTCTATTGTATCCTCACCGGTGAAGGTATGCGGCGCTTTCATCACGCTCACAAGTACTTCATCGATGTCATTTTCACCATCAAAAATATAGCCATAATGAATCGTATGGCTCTTCATTCTATGAAAAAGAGGCTTTTTTCCCGTATCTTCGGGACGCATGCTTTTTTTATGATAGACCTTATCCGCAATATCAAATGCTTCCGGTCCGCTCATTCGTACAATACTGATTCCGGACGGCACCATGCCGGTAGAAATCGCTGCGATTGTTTTTTCCATATGACCCTCTTTTAACAAAAGAGACCCGCGTCACCGCGGGTCTCCTGCATCAACTTATCTTTCCTCGCCGTTCTTGTTTCTCTTATAGAAAACAACAACATGACGATACGGCTCTTCGCCTTCAGACTTTGTCATGACAAAATTATCAGACTGCAGTGCAGAATGGATGATCCGTCTTTCATACGGATTCATCGGCTCTAAAGAAACGCTTCTCTTCGTTCTTCTTACCTTATAAGCGATGTTCTTTGCAAGTGCTTCCAGGGTTTCCTTTCTGCGCTCGCGGTAGTTTTCGGTATCCAGCTTAACACGGATATAGTGTTCGCCGGAACGGTTTACTACCAGGCTGGTCAGGTACTGAAGAGAATCTAACGTCTGACCGCGCTTGCCGATCAGAACACCCATCTCATCACCGGACAGATTCATTTCAAGTGCATTGTCCTCTGCGTTGTACTTGTAATCGATGTTTACCTTCATATCCATCTTTTCAAATACATCGATCAGGAACTTCTTGCCTTCTTCAAAATGCTCCGCGTCGTTCTCAGTGGTCTTTACTTTTTCTTCAGTCTTAACGGTTTCAGCTGCCTTCTTCGGTTCTTCAGCCTTCTTAGCTTCCGGCTTCTTTACCTCTTCCTTAACAGCTTCAATTTTTTCTGCAACCTCATCTTCTTCAGACTTGATCCATGCTTCAATGATGGTCTGGCGTGAGCCGAGTCCTAAAAATCCCTTTGAACCCTTATCAATGACCTCATAGCTTAAACGGTCACTGGTAATACCCAGACTCATGGTTGCTGCAGTAATGGCATCTTCAAGAGAATTTGCCACAAATGTTTTCTTCTCTGCCATTTTTACTCCTTTGACTTACCGGACTTTAAATCCTTCTGACGTTCTTCGTACTGAAGGACCATGCCGGCCTTTTCAGCCAGACTTCCCTTTTTCGCCGTTGAAGTGCTTGCATAATATTCCGTAGAAGCCTTCGCCTTTTCAGCCAGATTAGCCTCGATGGCCTTTTCCTTCTGGACTTCTTCTTCGATGTTATGCACTTCGCTCGTAATGTTGGTGACCTTCTTCTCCGGAAGACCCTTCTTTACGCGCTTTGCGTTCATCTTTTCGACATTCTTCTTAACCATTTCATCAAGGTCTACCTTATCCATATACTTATTTACGATAAGCTGGATAATGACCTGGATACCGGAAGAAGCGACCCAGTAAACACCGAGACCTGCATTGAACATAAAACAGAATACAACGGACATGATGGGGAACATAACGTTCATGGACTTCATCATATCCTGCTGGTCATTCTTCTGAGCAGGCTTGCTGCCGGTCTTATTGCCCATTTCCATCAGCTTTGTGCTGAGCCACTGCAGACCACCCGCAAGGATCGGAATGAATACTGCCGGCCATAACTGCTGCATGGGAGTCATGGTAAGGTCGATTCCAAGGAAATAGTTTGCTTTATCAATGCTTCCTGCTGCCGCTTGGTATGCTGCGGTAAGATCGGCATTGTTAAAGATATTTAAGAATGTCTGCCATTCTTCTTTTGTAAAGTTGTACATCATGTCAATGATGTAGTTCAGGTGATCCGGGTTGGAAGAGAGAATTAATTCCGCCTTCTTAACACCGTTGGTGGTCACCATGGAAAGAAGTTCTTCGTTGGTATCGTAACCGCTGATATTGTTCAGCGCGTTTGCAATCGGTAAATAATATCCCTTCAGCTCGGTAATGTAACCCGGTAATTTATAAATAACCTGATACAGAGCGAAGAGTACCGGCATCTGGATCAGCGTCTGTAAGCAGCCGCCGGTAGCAGATGTACCATACTTTGCATAAACTTCCTTTGTTTCTTCCTGCTGAGCCATCATGGACGCATTGTCCGTCTTGCCCTTGTACTTAGCCTGGATTCTCTGAAGTTCCGGCTGCATAACCGCCTGAAGCTTAGAGAATTTCTGCTGTCTGATGGACAGCGGAATCATCAGTGCTTTAATTACAAGAGTAAAGAGAATGATGGCAAGACCGATGCTCGGAAGGCCGATGGCACTGATTCCCATGAAAATCCAGTTCATCAGATAGCCAAGTACCTTTGCAATCGGTCCGATCAGGAACCAGTTGCTTTGAGTTGCTGTAATGAAGCTCAATTTACTTCCTCCTTAATTACGGAACAGGGTCATAACCTCCGTTTCTGTTAAAGGGATTGCATCTTAAAATACGTTTTACCGTAAGCCAGCTTCCCTTAATAACACCATACTTTTCCAACGCCTCAATGGCGTACTGTGAGCATGTCGGGGTAAAAATACAGTGAGTATAACGCTTCATCGGTGATAAATACCTTTGATAAAAGCGGATCATCGCAATGAACACTTTTTTCATAATACCCACTTCAGTTCTTCATTTCATAGATAGAAAGCCGTTTGCACAGTTTCAGAAACGACTGTTCTATAACAGTAAATCCTTGTCCCTTTGCCGATTCTCTGGCAATGATTACGATGTCTTTGTCACTGCTGATATTTTCCTTGTTGAGTCGGTACGCTTCTCTTACAAGTCTGACAAAACGGTGTCTCACTACGGAATTACCCACCTTTTTGCTGCAGACGATACCTACTTTGCCCGTACCGGGAGCTTTGTAGACGATTAAATTGGCATCGGCAGCAGAGTCATGCTTTTTATAAACACGACCAAATTCCGCTGTCGTGCGAAGAGAATCAATATTTTTCATTGTTTTTCCTCCCGAAAACGGCTTATGTCGCTGTCATACCGGAAAATCTTATAAAACATATATATCTATAAGGTCTTCTAAAATCTGTAAAAGCCCGCGGAGCGGGCTTTTACAGTGAACCGCAAAGCATTGATCGATCAAAATGCAGTGCTTGGTAATTTACAAGAAAAAATTAAGCGCTGAGTGCTTTTCTACCCTTTGCACGTCTTGCAGCGAGAACCTTACGGCCGCCTGCGGTCGCCATTCTTGCTCTGAAACCATGAACCTTAGCGTGGCTTCTCTTCTTGGGCTGGAATGTCATCTTCATATATTAACACCTCCTATCAGTTTTAAATATTGATAAAATATCAGAATTTAAGACATCATGCCGATTATAAAGAAAAATCAATATAAAGTCAAGTTTTTTCTTATTATAAGAAGAGATAAAACCTCTATAAACAAGTTATCAACATACTTATATACATTTTTAATAATTGTTTTAAATTTATCAACAAATAGTTAATATAAAGTTGAAAACTTGTTATTTATAAGTTGAATAAATTTCTACAAACAAGCATTTTCAAGGCTTCCGGAGTTTTTGACACGATCATGTGTTCTATACTTTTAAAGTGTATAACCATTTTAAAACTTCCATTAAAATGTGGATTTAAAAGGTTTTTCAACACAACTCACAAAATAGTTATCAACATTATCAACATATTTTTCCACATCATTTTACTTTACAATGCACCCATTTTCATATATAATGATTATGGTTTATTATGCCCTATTATCGGCTTCTGATAAATCAATCCTTTCATTAAGAAAAGAGGAAAAAGAGGTTACACCATGCTGGAGAAGTTAAAAAGCGCGTGGCAGCTGATCAAAAACAATGTTCGTGATGAGTTTGACATCACCAATGTTTCTTATAAGACCTGGATCGAGCCGCTGGAAATCTATGACATGCAGGATGATACCCTGCGTGTTGTTTTCACGGGCGGAAACGACAGTTTTGCAATCAGCTATATCACTAAAAAGTATACCCTGCCTATGCAGGCCATGATTGAAGAGACAACAGGAATTCAGTGCAATGTGGAATTTATCCAGGAGCCTGCTAAAACTCCGGATACAACTCTCTTTAAAAAGGCGCCGGTTCAGGTAAATAATCCTCTTTCCATCGCCATGCAGAATGCAAATCTCAACCCGAACTATACGTTTGATACATTTGTTGTGGGCGCAAATAATAAATTTGCTCATGCTGCATCACTTTCCGTTGCGGAATCTCCCGGACAGGAATATAACCCCCTCTTTATTTACGGTGGTCCCGGTCTCGGAAAAACACACCTGATGCATTCCATCGCAAACTTTATTCTCACAAACAATCCGAAGACCCGCATTCTTTATGTTACATCTGAGGTTTTTACGAATGAAGTCATCGATGCCATCCGTAATAAGAACGGTGTCACCATGAGCGAATTCAGAAATAAATACCGTAATATCGATGTACTTCTGATCGACGATATCCAATTCATAATCGGCAAGGAATCCACACAGGAGGAATTCTTTAATACCTTCAATTTCCTTTACGAGAACAGAAAACAGATCGTTCTTTCTTCCGACCAGCCGCCCAAGAGCTTCGTTACTCTCGAAGAACGTCTGAGAAGCCGTTTCGAATGGGGTCTTTCCGTCGATATTTCCGCACCGGACTACGAGACCCGTATGGCCATTCTCCGCAAGAAGGAAGAGATGGAAGGATATACCATCGATAACGAGATCCTTCAGTACATTGCAACCAACATCCGTACCAATATCCGTGAGCTGGAAGGTGCTCTTACAAAAATGTATGCTTATTCAAAGCTGCATCCGAATTCACCTCTCACTCTGGAGACCGCAAAGAATAACCTGAAGGATATCATCAGTCCCGAAAATGAAAAACGTCTTACTCCGGAACACATTCTGGAAGTAATTGCGGAACATTACGGTGTAAAGCCGGAAGATATCAAGTCTCAGAGAAGAACAAAGGAAGTTGTTCTTCCCAGACAGATTGCCATGTATCTTATCCGTGTCTTAAATGATATTTCCCTGGACGATGTAGGTAAGATTCTCGGCAACCGCGATCACTCAACGGTCATTCACGGTTACGAAAAAATCATCAATGAAATGAATACAAACTCGGAACTTAAAAATTCCATTGATATCATCAAGAAAAAACTCTCTCAGTGAATAATTTTGTGAACACATTGTTGGATGGTTGTGAATATATGTGAATAAAATTGAAGATATGTATTTTTATTTTTCCCATATATTCACTCATTTTGTGAAAAACGTTCATAAAAATCATTCTGTTCCACATAGTTTTCATTGTTAAATAATCCTTTATTTATAAGGCCTCCGGCTGTTTTAAACATATAAACAGCCCCTATTACTATTACTACTAAAACCTATTATTTATTTATACCAAAAGGAGCAATCATGAAAGTTATCTGTTCAAAAGAAGATCTTGTGAAAGGTCTCAACACAGTTTCCAGAGCAGTTCCGGTACGTACGACTCTTGAAATTTTAAAATGCGTACTGCTGCAGGCAGAAGACGGTGAATTAAAGCTTACCGCAAATGATACCTCAGTAGGTATTGAAACCAAGATCGATGCCGTGATCCAGGAGCCGGGCAGTGCTGCAATTGATGCTTCTTTATTTTCATCTATCGTAAGAAAACTTCCGGATTCAGAAATTATGATCAGCTGTGATGAAAATGACGGTGTAGAAATCAAATGCGAAAATGCAGATTTCAAAATCAGTGGACGTGGTGCGGATGATTTTATTTTCCTTCCCTCCGTCGATGCTACCGCAAGTGTTTCTCTTTCACAGTTCACTATTAAAGAAATGATTAACCAGGTCATTTTCTCTATTGCGGATTCAGATTTAAATGCCGCAATGTCCGGTGTTTATATTGAAATATTTGATGATAAAATTCGCATGACTACTCTTGACGGTCATCGTATTTCAGTGCGTGTTAACGAATTAAAGAAGGAATACAGCAAAGTTTCCACCATCGTTCCCGGTAAGACTTTAAGCGATCTTTCAAGAATAGTTAACGGAGACAATGAAAAGGAAATGGTCATTTCTTTTGCAAGAAATCATATCATTTTTGAGTATGACAGAACCAAGGTCGTTTCCAGAGTCATTGAAGGTGAATATTTCAAGATCGAAGCAATGCTGCGTGAAGAACATGAAACTCATCTTGTAATCAATAAGAAGGTTCTTTTGGATTGTCTGGATCGTTCCACTCTTCTTATTAATGAAAGTGATAAGAAGCCGGTCATCATGAATATTACGGATGATTCCATGAATCTTCGTTTAAAATCTGCCATCGGCAGCATGAATGAAGATATTGCCATTCATAAAGAAGGCAAGGATATCAAGATTGCATTCAATCCTAAACTTCTTATGGATGCTCTTCGTGTAATCGATGATGAAGAGATCGATGTTTATCTTGTTAAGTATAATTACCCCTGCACGATCAAAAACCAGGAAGGTACATACAGCTATGTAATACTTCCGGTCAACTTTACGGAGGAATAAAAATGGTTTTACATTTAGTAGGTCCTTTTATTAAGCTTGGCCAGGCATTAAAGGCCGCAAAGCTTGTGGAACTGGGTTCGGATGCAAAAGAAGTAATTCAGAACGGAGAAGTTTTTGTAAACGGTGAGGTAGATACCCGCCGCGGAAGAAAGCTTTATCCGGGCGATGTTGTTGAATACGATAACGAAACTATAGAAATCGTGGAGTAATATGGTCATTCAGAGTATTGATCTTGAAAATTTCAGAAATTATGAACGCCTTCACCTTGAACTCGGTGAAGGTATCCACATTTTCTATGGCGATAATGCACAAGGAAAGACCAATATTCTGGAATCGGTCTATATGGCCGCAACCAACAAATCTCACAGAGGTTCCAAGGATAAGGAAATGATACGCTTTGGATGTGAGGAAGGCCATATTAAAGTCATATCCGAAAAAAGAGGTGTGGATTACCGCATCGATATGCATCTTAAAAGCGGAAGAAGTAAAGGAATTGCGGTAAACGGTGTTCCGGTACGTAAAACAAGGGATTTTCTCGGAATTATAAATTGTGTTTTATTTTCTCCGGAGGATCTTCAAATTGTAAAGGAAGGGCCTCAGGAAAGGCGTAAATTCATCGATACAGAACTTTGTCAGCTGGATAAGATATATATGAATTCATATGTTCAGTACAAAAAAGCGCTGGAACAGAGAAATCAGTTATTAAAAGATATTCCTTATGAGCCGTCTCTTATAGAAACTATGGATGCCTGGGATACGCAGCTTCTTATTTACGGAAAAGAAATCATTACCAGAAGAAAACAGTTCATTGATGAATTACGAGATATTACTTCGCCCATTCATGAGCATCTTTCAGGCGGACGTGAAACACTCCATATTTATTATGAACCGAATGTTCTTGAAGAGGATTTTACTAAAGAACTTCTTCAATCCAGAGAACGTGATATTAAAGCTAAAACAACAACAGTAGGTCCTCATAGAGATGATATGAGCTTTATGATTGCTGCCAGGGAGAATGATAAGACCATCGATGCCCGCATTTACGGTTCTCAGGGTCAGCAGCGTACCTGTGCTCTTTCATTAAAGATGGCTGAAATTGAGTTAGTAAAAGAAAAGACCGATGATTCACCGGTTCTTTTACTTGATGATGTTCTTTCCGAGCTCGATTCCAACCGTCAAAAATACCTTTTGGACAGTATAAAAGACACACAGACGATCATTACTTGTACCGGTCTTGATGATTTTGTTAAGCATCGATTCAAGGTCAACAATGTTTATAAAGTAGTTAACGGAAAGGTCGAATAATTCATTTTTATTTGATCTGAGAAAGGGAAATTATGGAAAACACAAACGAATATGATGCCAGCCAAATCCAGATTCTTGAAGGTCTGGAAGCCGTTCGCCGTCGTCCGGGTATGTACATCGGTTCCACGTCTATCCGGGGTCTGCATCATTTAGTTTATGAAATTGTAGATAATTCGGTCGATGAAGCACTTGCGGGCATCTGTGATACCATCACAGTGACCTTAAATATGGATGGTTCCTGTACCGTTGAAGATAACGGCCGCGGTATTCCGGTAGGAATGCACGCGAAAGCAGGAATTCCCGCAGTTGAAGTTGTATTTACGATTCTTCATGCCGGCGGAAAGTTTGGCGGTGGAGGATATAAGGTATCCGGCGGTCTTCACGGTGTAGGTGCATCCGTTGTAAATGCGCTTTCGGACTGGCTTGAAGTTGAAATTTATCATGAAGGTCAGATTTATAAGCAGCGCTATGAAAGAGGACATCGTTCTTATGAACTGAAGGTAATCGGTACCTGTGACCCTGAAAAGCACGGCACACGCGTTACTTTCCATCCGGATCATGAGATTTTTGAAGAGACCCGTTTTGAATTTGATACTTTAGCCGAAAGAATGCGTGAAATGGCCTTTTTAACGGCAGGTCTCAAAATTGTTATGGTCGATGAACGTGAAGAAAAGCAGGAATCCACCTTCCATTATGAAGGTGGTATTCGTGAATTTGTTACTTACATGAATCGTTCAAAGACTTCTCTTTACGGTGATGTTATTTATTGCACCGGTTTAAAAAACGCGGTCAATGTGGAAGTTGCGTTCCAGCATAATGACGGTTATAACGAATCTATTTATTCGTTCGTTAATAATATCAATACACCGGAGGGTGGTATGCATCTTACCGGTTTTAAGAATGCGCTGACCAAAACTTTTAACAAGTATGCGCGTGATAATAAGGTTTTAAAGGATAATGATGCTGATCTTTCCGGTGAAGATATCCGTGAAGGCTTATGTGCAATTATTTCCGTAAAGATCGAAGAGCCGCAGTTTGAAGGACAGACCAAGCAGAAGCTTGGTAACTCTGAAGCCCGTGCGGCTGTGGATTCTGTTGTTTCGGAGCAGTTGACTTATTATCTTGAACAAAATCCTTCTGTTGCAAGAATGATCTGTGAGAAATCCATTTCAGCTCAGCGTGCGCGTGATGCAGCGAGAAAGGCAAGAGACATCGCCCGTAGAAAAACAGCAATGGATTCTATGTCCTTTGTCGGAAAACTTTCCGATTGTTCCGATAAAGACCCGTCTAAGTGTGAAATTTTCATCGTTGAGGGTGACTCCGCAGGTGGTTCCGCAAAAAATGCGCGTGATCGTCATACTCAGGCGATCCTTCCTCTGAGAGGTAAAATATTAAACGTTGAAAAAGCACGTGAAGATCGCGTTTATGACAATGAAGAAATTCGTACCATGATTACTGCGTTCGGTACCGGTATTCGCGATGATTTTGATATTACAAAGCTTCGTTATGACAAAATCATTCTGATGACCGATGCCGATGTTGACGGTGCTCATATCGCAACGCTTCTTCTGACATTTATTTACCGCTTTATGCCGGACCTTATCAAGGAAGGTCATGTATATCTGGCACAGCCGCCTCTCTTCAAACTTGAAAAGAACAGAAGAGTCTGGTATGCGTATTCGGATGAAGAATTGAATGATATTTTGAAAGAAGTCGGCCGTGATTCCAATAACAAAATCCAGCGATATAAAGGTCTTGGTGAAATGGATGAGAGCCAGCTCTGGGAAACTACCATGGATCCGGAGCGACGCGTTCTTCGTAAGGTACTTTACGATGATGAACGTGCGGCGGAAATTGACATGACATTTAACATCCTGATGGGTGATAATGTTGAGCCGCGCCGCGAATTTATTGAGAAAAACGCAAAATACGCAACGATCGATGCGTAAAGATTTGGAGTTATTTTAATGGAAGCTAATGTTTTTGACAAAATTCATGAGGTTGAGCTGAAGGAGACCATGGAAAAATCCTATGTGGATTATGCCATGTCCGTCATTGCCAGCCGTGCACTTCCGGACGTCCGTGACGGCCTGAAGCCTGTACAGCGCCGCGTGCTTTTCTCCATGGCTGAACTTTCAAACACCCCGGATAAGCCGCATCGTAAATGCGCGCGTATCGTCGGTGATACAATGGGTAAATACCATCCCCATGGAGACAGCTCCATTTACGGAGCACTTGTTTACATGGCGCAGAACTGGAATACCCATTATCCGCTGATCGACGGTCACGGAAACTTTGGTTCTGTGGATGGCGACGGAGCTGCAGCAATGCGTTATACGGAAGCCCGTCTTTCTAAAATCAGTATGGAGCTTCTCGCGGACCTTAATAAGGATACCGTAGATTTTATTCCGAACTTTGACGAAACCGAAAAGGAACCCACAGTTCTTCCGAGCCGTTATCCGAACCTTCTTGTAAATGGTGCGCAGGGTATTGCCGTTGGTATGGCAACCAATATTCCGCCTCACAATTTACGTGAAGTGATCGGCGCAGTCGTTAAGGTTATTGATAATCGTGTAAATGAAGGCCGTGAAACGTCCATCGAAGAAGTGATGGAAGTCATCAAGGGACCGGATTTCCCGACCGGTGCGGTCATTATGGGACGCAATGGTATTAACCAGGCATACAGAACCGGCCGCGGTAAGTTAAAGGTACGTTCCGTATATAACATCGAACCGATGGAAAACGGAAAGAATCGCATTGTAATTACCGAAATTCCTTATCTTGTTAATAAAGCACTGTTAATTGAAAAGATTGCGGAGCTTCATAAGGACAAGAGAGTCGATGGTATGACGGATATCCGCGATGAATCATCCAGCCGTGAAGGAACCGGAACCCGTATTGTTATTGAGCTTCGTCGTGATGTAAATCCGAACGTCATTGTTAATCAGCTTTTAAAGCACACCGCGCTGGAAAGCACTTACGGTGTCATTATGCTGGCGCTTGTAAACGGTGAACCGAAGGTAATGAACATCGTCGAAATGCTTCACTACTATTTGAAGCATCAGGAAGAAGTCGTTACCAGAAGAACAAAGTTTGAATTGAAGAAAGCGGAAGAACGTGCCCACATTTTAGAGGGTCTCTTAATTGCGCTGGATAATATCGATGAAGTCATTCGTATTATTCGTGAGGCAGTAAACGTTCAGGAAGCAAAGCTTCATTTAATGGACCGTTTCGGTCTTTCCGATGCGCAGTCCCAGGCAATCGTGGATATGCGTCTTCGTGCACTGACCGGTCTGGAAAGAGCAAAGATTGAAGAAGAATATGCGGAGTTGCAGAAGACCATCGCCCGTTTAAAGGAAATCTTAGGCGATACCAATGTTCTTCTTGGAGTTATTCGTGATGAAATCTCTGTAATCGCGGAAAAATACGGCGATGACCGTAAAACGGAAATCGGTATTGACGAGGATGAAATCGTGGATGAGGACCTCATTCCGGTGGAAGATACCGTCGTTGCGATGACCAAGCTCGGCTATATTAAGAGAATGTCCCTTGACAATTTTAAAGCACAGAATCGTGGCGGCCGCGGTGTTCGCGGTATGCAGGTCATCGATGATGACTACACAACAGAACTTGAAATGACAAGTACGCATGATCAAATTCTGTTCTTCACGAATCAGGGTCGTGCATATATGATCAAGGTTTATGAGGTTCCGGAATACAGCCGCACGTCACGCGGTACTCCCATCATCAACCTGATTCCGCTTCAGCCGGAAGAGCGTGTCACCTCAATGATCACGCAAAAGGAACTGAATGAGGAACGTTTCATTATGATGGCGACCAAGGACGGTACCATTAAGAAAACGCAGGCTTCCGAGTATCGCAACGTTCGTAAGAACGGCCTTCTGGCAATCACTCTGAAAGAGGGCGATGAACTGATCAGTGTTAAGGATACAGCCGGCGATGAGCAGGTGCTTCTGGTTTCCAAGAAAGGTATGACCATCCGGTTTAATGAAACGGATGTGCGTATCTGCGGCAGAACGTCCATTGGTGTTCGCGGTATTAAGCTGGCGGATGATGACTGTCTGGTATCCATGGAAATTTCCAACCCGGAAAAGACGGTTCTGTTCGTTTCTGAAAACGGTCTCGGTAAGAGAACCCGTCTGGAAGATTTCAATGAACAGGGTCGCGGCGGTAAGGGATCCCGTGGTTATAAGATCACGGATAAGACCGGTAATTTGATCGGTACCGAAAGCGTTGCCGGTGATGAGGAAATCATGATTATTACGACGGAAGGCATTATCATCCGTACGCAGATCGATAGTATTCCGATTCTCGGTAAGACGACCTCCGGTGTAAAACTGATCAATATCAGTAAAGATTCCGAGTCCAAGGTTGCATCCTTCACGATCGTAACTTCTTCTGACGATGAAGAGGTTGAAAATGTCGGAGAAGGAAGCGAAACAGTGGAAGAAGTAACGGAAACTGTGGAAGAATAAAAGCTGTCATCGATACTGAAAGTTTATGTAGGTAATGATGTATAAAACAAGCCAGTGAGTAATGCTCACTGGCTTGTTTGCAACTTCAGCGAAAGGAATTCTGTCATTTTTATATGTATGAAGCATCTATAATACAGAAATCAAAAGAAAGAGCAAAACGCCTGAAGGAGGAAATTCCCGCGGTTTTTCTTGCAATGAAGGATAAGGAAATGCCGGTATTTGCGAAGATTTTGGCGGCACTTACGGTTGGCTATGCGCTTTCTCCAATCGACCTTATTCCGGATTTCATACCGATGCTCGGTTATCTGGATGATGTTCTTATTCTTCCAGGACTTGTTTATTTGACTGTTAAAATGATTCCTCATGATGTATGGGAAAGAAGCATGGAAGAGTCACGGAATATGTGGTCGGATGGTAAACCAAAAAAGTGGTATTATGCAATACCGATCGTGTTGTTTTGGATGCTTATTCTGTGGGTGGTCTTGAAGAAGTGTATTTATTAATAATACTTTTGTTAAGGATTGTAAGATTAAATTATGAGAAGATTGTTAGCCGTTATTTTTTGTTTTGTAATAGTTTTTTCTATCATCGGCTGTAAGAAATCCGTCGAATGGAATGGCAAAACGGAAATTCTTGCGGATATGATGATGGCTGAGGATGTCACGGATCGATATTACATGGTTGGTATGGCGGATCATGTTTTTATTGGAACCGTAGAGAAGATTGAACGCTCAGTGATATCCAAAAAAGCGGACTACGAAGACTGTTTCAGTATTTATGAAATAAGGGTGGTTCAGAATTTGAAGGGTGAACTGAAAGAGAACATTGTTTGCTCAAAATTCGGCGGGTTTTCATCGGACGGAACCATGCTTCTTGCAAGACTGGAGCTTCCGGATGGGCGTACTATGATCGATACCGGTCTTCCGAAAGAAGGGAAAACCTACATTTTCATTGTATATACGCAACCCGATGGTTCTCTTCGTCTTTCAGAACTTTTTGATGACAGGGAATGCACGGATGAATTGATCATGGAGTATAAGGAATACGTTGAAAATGAAACTCCCTGTGAGAGAGAACGTTTTATATCGGATTATGAGAGAACAAATTAAAATTCGTTTCTCCTACTTTCTGCCCGGATAATTACAAACATTCTTATGCTGTTATCTGGTCCAGAGTCACTACTTTGCAATTCTTGCTTTCGTAATATTCAAGCATTACAGGAATCTTTTTCTTGTCATAGCTGGTCACGCAGTCAGAGATAACCGTGACTGTATATCCGGATTTTGTCATGTTGAAGCAGGTAGATTTCACACATGCAGTTGCGTCTGCGCCGGTTATCACAAATTCTGTAATACCGTTCTCCTCAATGAACGCACAGAATGCTTCACTGGTAAGTGCATTTGTCTTGGTCTTAATGAAGATATTGTCACTTACTATCTGAAGTTCAGGAACAATTTCTGCACCCTTTGTTTCCGGAAGAAAATTCCTGGCAGAGGGAGTGATATTATTCTGGCAGATATACACCACCTGCATTTCCTGACCAACTGCCCAGTCGATGGCTTTATTCAGGTTATCAACGATTTCACGGTAATTCTTAGTAATGTCATTCTGGATATCAATAACAACAAGTGCTTTGTTCTGCATGGATTTGTCCTTTCTTAATTATGATATTTTTTCGATAGTTCTGAAGTGACTGCAAAAAGACGTTCACGCAAAGACTTCGGCTCCAGCACAGTAATTTTATTTCCACAGGACAGAATCCAGGCTATTAGTCCTTCTTCGTCTTCATCTGCTTCAAACAAGAGGGAACCATCCTCCTGAATTAAAAATGATGAGGGTCCATAGTTTTCGATTAGCTGCCATTTCATAGAAGGATCAAATACTGCCTTCAGATGAACATTTGCAGGAAAGAAGGTCTTTGTCTCGAATTCCGGAAACGGTATCTCTCGATCAGGAATCTTTTCATCCGTTAGCTCCAGCCCATCCATACGATTCAGCTTAAACATCCGAAAAGCCTGTTTTGTTCTGCAATAGCCCCACACATACCAGCTGCTCCACTTGAAAATCAGGAAATATGGATCGAGTATCCGAGTGGATTCTGCTTTCGGAGAATAATAATCAAACCTGATTGACTGCTTTAAATCAATTGCTGTCTGTACCAACGTAACCTTTTCTGATATGGGAGACTTATGCGGAGAGGAGAGATCAATCAGAATCGTATCGCTGCCATTGATAAAATCAGAGGATCCAGCCTTGATCTTTTCCATGAGCTGACTGTAATAACTGCTTCCACTGACACTATCAAGACTTCTAAGCCCCGCCAGTATCATCTTCATATCCTTTGAGGTAAGGACAGTTCGGTCCATACGGTAACCGTCTATAATCTGAATACCACCACCGATTCCGGGCATCGTACATATTGGAATTCCAGCCTTGCAGAGGTCATCAACATCTCTGAGGATTGTCCTCTTAGACACTTCGAAACGCTCTGCCAGTTCAGGCGTTGTAATCTTTTCTTTTTGAAGCAGCAGGGATAAGATCCCTATCATTCTCTCTATCTTCATGCTTTTCACTTCCACTTATATGATACATCGCAATAGGTGACATCTGTATGTCACCTTTATAATACTGCATTCATAGAAAAATTTGAATAACTAAAATGTCCCTCAACCACCTGCAGCCAGAAAAAAGACAAAAGAATAGCCGAAGCTAATGATCAGTCAGTTCCGGCTATGTAAGTTCTATATTCGATTAAGAGATTAAATTTAAATTTCAGTGCTTTGTTTTTTTTATCAATCCTCGGACTTTCTTTGTTAATTCATCATCTATACCATCCATAAATGTTTGAAAATCAATTTGAGAATTAGTCCTGATTTCTTTCAACTTATTTGCATCAGCTATTTTTCTTTGTGCCTCATTCTTTGGATATCCTCCACCAAATATACAAGTCCTATACTCTCCACACATTTTTTACGACTTCTCTGTCTACGCCCTGATAAGGAGCGATTCCTTTGAAAACATTCTCAAAGCCGCAGCGTTCCATTACAATATGAGAGGCAATATTATCCGCAAGACAAATTCCATAGATTTCGCTGATTCCGGCTTCTTTTGCAATAACAGGCAGGAATGCCTTTACAGCCTCTGTGGCATAGCCGTTTCCGGTATATTTCTTTGCAATGTGATAGCCTACTTCCCACACATCATCATCCAGAGGACACAGCTGAACATAACCCACATTACACTGTGTGTCTTTTACAATAACCGGATATACAAGCGGTCCTTCGAAATGACCGTATTGGGAGATCAGGAACTCAAGTGTCTCTTCTGCTTCTTCCACCGTTTCCCAGACTTCATCCGGTACAAATCTTCTGTTATCCTCGTCAACAGAATTCTCCTGAACTGTCTGCGCCATTTCCATTGTAAATTCTGTAATCATCAATCTTTCTGTTTCAATTAACATTCCCATATTATTCCGCCTCATAGTTCAATTCTGAATTCAAGCGACTCATAGGTACGATCATTTTCAACCTCATAGGTACCCTCCTGCATAAGTTGAAAACCCAGGTTCCTAATCAGTTTTTCTGATGACGCATTCCCTTTAAAGCAACAAGCCCATACATAAGTGATTCCTTCCTGCTTAAGCTCATTCAAAACAGCACGCAGGGCTTCATTCATATAGCCTTGCCCTCTAACTTTTTTGCGTAAAGCAAATCCTAACTCTTTGGTATCTTCCCTTTCTTCCTCCGAATCCGGATTTATCGCAACATAACCGAGGAATTCTTTCGTATCCTTCTTTAAGATTGAAAATCTTTCCTCTTCTTCGTCAGCATGCCATTCCCTGAGCCTTTCTTTTGTTTTTTCAATGGAATTCAGCGGAGGGAATATTCCCACCCATCTCATTGCGTCTTCATCGCAAAAAAGCTCATGAGCCATATCAGCGTCGCACAAATCGATCTTTCGTATGACTAATCTTTCTGTTTCTATTCTTTTCATAATCTTAACCTTTCATACTAATATTGCATTTCTATATTATCTTCTAGCCGGAAGCGCACTATACCGCTATAGTCTTTCGCACCAGTTTATTCAGCAAAAAGGCTAATATCTCCATAACGACTATTATAATAGTCTTAGAAATCAGATTATCTGTATGCCATTATAACTATTTTTCCTCTAACCTTCCATTACAAGTGTTCCCTTATATCTCATTTTTGTCTCGCTCCATATTATATTTTTAATCCCGTACACTGTTGCACTGAAACTTAACGAAACAAATGAACAAGATACTCCGTTGTTCCTACTTCTATGGCTCGCTCTCGTTCATCCACAAAATCGAATTGGTTATAAAAAGCAATAGCTCTTCTATTCTTTTCCAAAACCCAGACGTTGTCTGCTTTTTTTACATTTATTGCATATTGGAGCAGTGCTTTCCCAATTCCATTCCCCTGAAAGAAAGAATCAACATACAACTTTTTTATTTCTCGATTGATAATGCAGATGAAGCCTCGAATTACTGTGTCTTCATATACATAACAGTTTGACATAAATTCAGCATCTTCTAGAAATAGTTTTGCAACATCAATTACGTTATATTCCGAAAAGGAATAAACCAAATCCTGAAAAATAGGATAGTAATTAATTCTGTTGTTGTATACGATAATTTCTGCCATTCGTCCAACATCATTCGGACCTGCCGGTCTAATATATGCATCCATTCTTTTCTCCATTAAACAGGAATTCAATCCATAGAACGCAAATCAAATTCATACGTTTCTTCACCGGTCTTAACAAAACCAATAGCCTCAAACATCCTTTGGCTTTGCAGGTTAAAAGAATAAATATTGGCGATGACCGCTGCCATTCCTTTTTCTTTGGCAAGCTTTATCATTTCTTCGATGCATTTCCTGCCGATATGCCTGTTCTGATATTCTTTGCATATCACAATTGCTGCTTCTGAGTTATTTCGAAGCGATACATCACCAATTAATGCTCCATTATATTCTATGTAATAGCAATCTCCGTTCTCACAAAGATAATCGTACATATTATGGAGCAGCTGTATATCATACGGCTCATCTCTGTTATCTACTTGTTTGCATATATCCGGATCCTGATACCACAATAATGAAACTTCATCATTTCGGTAATATGGTATCAGGCGTATATTCTCATCAATGATTCGTGCATTCATAAAATCCATATTCTCTGTTTCTGTTATAAGTTTTCTACGGGCAAACGCTTAAGCCCTAAATTAGAATTACTCATTCCATACCGCATACACATACGTGTCTTTCCATATAGGATTTCCGTTCTCATCCTTATGAAAATAAATATTCTTATGGAAATGCGCTTCGCGTACCATACCTACTTTTTCCAGCAGTTTCCATGAACCTGTGTTTCTTGGATCACATTCTGCAAAAATTCGGTGTGTGCCATTGTGAAGTAATTCTTTTATTACCGCAGCTAATGCTTCCGTTGCATA
>DCHF01000043.1:0-26313 GCA_002315555.1 Lachnospiraceae bacterium UBA1759
TCTGGCTCATGCAGGGCATGATGAAGGCTGATCACAAATTCTACAAAGAGCACGGTCAGTACGACTTTCCGCAGAAAAAACGCGGCCGCATGATGGCCATGTACCTGGTGGGTGGTCTGATGGCGAATGAAAAGCTCAAGAAAAAGATGGGCAATAAAATGAACGAAGGTATGATCGCACCTTATAAAAAGGTGGTCGATGAAGCCTGACAAGCTCCGCATTATCGGCACCGGCGGACAATAATATAACGAAAACGGAACGGACTTATGCTTCAGAAAATCAGGGAATTACTTAAAAAAGAATTAATGCTGACCGCCGCGGTCGCGGCTGCGGTCGCTGCGCTTTTCATTACACCGCCGTCCAAAGCGCTTTTAAACGACATCGACTGGCGGACGCTCGGGACCCTCTTTATGATGCTCCTCGTCCTGGAGGGCTTCAAAAAGGAAAACATTTTCCGCCCGGTCCTGAAACTCGCGGGCAACATGAGCACCATTTGCGCGCTGTCATTCTTTCTGATCTTTGCGGTCTTCTTTTCATCGATGTTCGTCACGAACGATGTATCTCTGATCATCTTTGTGCCGCTCACGATCATTCTGTTCCGCATGGGCAATAAGGAAAAGTACATTTTACCCGTGATCTCGATGGAGAATATCGCCGCGGTTCGCGGTTCACTCCTGACGCCCTTCGGCAGCCCGCAGAACCTGTTCCTGTACGGCCGCTCCGGCAGCACGGCGTGGAACTTCATGCTGCATATGTCGCCGCTCTGGATCTTTTCCGCCGGCCTCCTTTCCGTATTCATTCTGGTGCTTTACCGGAAGGACCGGATGGAGAGCATCGACTTCCCGAAGGACGCCGTGGAGGGCTCCTGGGAGGCGGACCGGAAAAAGCAGCGCATTGCGTACCTGATCCTGTTCGCGCTGATCATCACGGTCATCGTGACCCGTACCGCCTATTGGTACGCGGCAGTCGTGATCGTCGCCGTGTCCATGCTGTTTCTGGACCGCGAACTTTTCCGGCGTGTGGACTATGTTCTTCTCCTCACGTTTTTCTGTTTCTTTGTGTTTTCTTCCTCCATCGCCGCAAATCCGGGCATCTCGGCCTTCCTGAAAAAGTCCGTGGCCGGAAACGAGTACTGGTGGAGCATCCTGCTTAGCCAGGTTATTTCGAACGTACCGGCCTCCATCGTCCTGTGGCCGTTCACCACGAATCTGACCGCGCTTTTATACGGTCTGGATACCGCCGGCCTGGTGTCGATCATCGGCTCTCTGGCATCCGTGATCAACTATCGCATCTATGTACGTGAATACCCGGGGAACGGGTTAAAGTTCCTGAAATATTTTACTCTGATCAGTCTGGCATTCTTTGCCGTCGTGGTGATCCCTCAGTATTTCCTGTCGGCATGGCCCTTCTGACCGGGAAGTCGTGAGTAAGAAGATCTCCGACTTGACGCAACACACGGAGCCCCTCGGCGGGCATTCCGACATATTAAACATTTTTCAGGAGTGTGAATGATGAAGTACGATTTTGAAACGATCCTTGACCGTAACGGTTACGGTTTCATTGCAACGGACATCGTGCCGATCGAAGGCGCGAAGGTGGAAGAGGGCTTTACCCCGATCCCGATGTGGGTCGCCGATATGAGCTTCCCGACGGCGCCGTTTATCATCGAGGGGATGAAGAAGCGTCTGGAGATGCCGAACCTCGGCTATTTCATGTCCGGCGACCGTTACTCCGGGGCCATCAAAAACTGGCACAAAAATGCGGGAAAGCAGCAGGACATCGAAAAGGAGCACATCGGCTATGAGAACGGTGTACTGGGCGGTGTCAGCTCAGCGGTCCGCGCATTCTCTTCCCAGGGCGATCCGATCCTCGTGCACGGTCCCATCTACGTGGGCTTCACCGGCGTGCTGAACGGTCTCGGACGGAAGATCGTTCTCAGCAATCTGGTCCGCGACGAAGAGGGCATCTGGCGCATGGACTGCGAGGATATGGACAGAAAGATCAAAGAGAACCATATCCATCTGTGCATTTTCTGCTCGCCGCACAACCCGACCGGCCGCGTCTGGGAGCGGTGGGAGATCGAAAAGGCAATGGAAATCTATAAGAATAACGACTGTATCGTCATTTCCGACGAGATCTGGTCCGATATCATCATGCCGGGCTACACGCACATTCCGACACAGTGTGTTTCCGAGGATGCGAAGAACCGTACCATCGCGTTCTACGCGCCGAGCAAGACCTTCAGCCTGGCCGGCCTGGTGGGCTCCTACCACATCATCTACAACTCACTGCTCCGTGACCGTGTAGTGAAGGAAGGCGAGCTCACGCACTTAAACGGCGGAAATGTCCTTTCCACGGAAGCGCTGATCGCGGCATATTCCGAAGAAGGCCGCGTCTGGACCGATGAGCTGAACGAGACAATTGAAAAGAACCTGACCTATGCCTGTGACTTTATTGCCGAGAACTTCAAGGGCGTGAAAGTCATGAAGCCGCAGGGTACGTACATGCTGTATCTGGATTGCGCGGAGTGGTGCAAAGAACACGGCGTGACGATTTCCGAGCTTCAGAAACGCGGTGCAAACAAGGGCGTCATCTGGCAGAACGGCGAAAGCTTCAAGTGGCCGGATACCATCCGCATGAATCTGGCACTGCCGCATTCACTGGAAATCGAAGCTTTTGAACGGCTGAAAAAATACGCATTTACGGATTGATCCGAAAGACACGGATCAACGGGAGGATATGATGGAAGAACTTTACGAACTGATCGAGGAAAAGATCAAAGCATCCGGCTATCCGCGGCCGGTCGATGGCGAAGCGTTTTATGATGAGGTGAGTCGGGAAGCGGACGGCCGTGAGGAAGGCGCGTACATTTTCATGGTCAAATGGGACGAGGATCTCTATTACGAAGGCCATATGGAGGTGCTCGAGGAGCAGTTCGATCTGCATACCATCGACATCCATGACGGTGATACGGTCTATCACGTGGATTTTGACGCATAAGGAAAATGCGGAAACGACAGCACTTAAATAAATAGCGTTCACAAAAATTTCTTTGCAAATTTCTTTGAAATATGCTATAATATCCGCCATATCGGGCTTTGAAGGGCGTTTTTTACATAAAATGCCCTTCCGCCTAATACGAATGAAGGAGATTTTTTAATCTTATGGATCCTGACAGTCGATTGTCGATCTTACTTGTTATTTTATTTTTTATCGCGTCTGCATATTTTGCACTGACGGAGACCGCCATTGCTTCCGTGTCCCGGAGCCGGATCCGCGCCAAAGCGGAGAGAGGCGACAGCCGTGCAAAGAATGCCCTGTATGTCCTGGATCATTTCGATGATGCGGTGACAACACTTCTCATCCTGACAAATATTGCCCACATTGCAGCGGCTTCCATTGTCACGGTCATTGTGACGCGTACATGGGGAATGAGTGCCGTTACGTTAAGTACGTTTGTCGTGACGATCGCAATGTTTCTTCTGGGCGAAATGCTTCCGAAAAGCATCGGCAAAAAAGCGAGTGAAAAATCAAGCCTGGCATGTTCAGGCCTTCTTGTGCTGCTCATGAAGCTGTGCAAGCCGGTCTCTTACCTGCTTTCCGGTATCGGGAAGCTGACGATGAAGACCATCAGGGCCGATGAAGAGTATTCCGTCACAGAGGATGAACTGTACGATATTATTGAGGACATGGCCGAAGAGGGCAGCATCGATGAAGAGCAGAGTGACCTGATCTCGTCCGCGCTGCAGTTCGAAGACATCACCGTAAGCAGTATCCTGACACCCCGCGTGGATGTCACGGCGGTCAGCATTACCGACAGCCCCGAGGAGATTCTGCAGGTGATCCGCGAGCAGAACCACAGCCGTATCCTGGTGTATGAAAAGACCATCGATAACATCATCGGTGTGCTTCAGATCCGCAAATATCTGAAAGCCTATGTGGCCACGCACGAGTATCCGGATGTCCGCGCGCTCATGGATGACGTTTATTACGCGCATCAGAGCACGCAGATCCACGACCTTTTACAGGAAATGTCCGCGAACAAGCTGAACATGGCCGTCGTCACCGACAGCTACGGCGGAACGCTCGGCATCGTGACCGTGGAGGATATCCTGGAGGAGATCGTCGGCGAGATCTGGGATGAGGACGATGAGATCGAAGAACCCGTTGTGGAACTGGCCAAGGACCATTACCTTGTCAGCGGCGATGAGACCGTGGGTGATGCCTTCGAGTTCATCGGCTTTGAGGATCCGGAGGAGGAAGAAAACGAAGACCGTTTCACGAACCTCCTGGTGGCCGACTGGGTATTCGAGCAATTTTCCGCATCCATTCCGGAACAGGGTGATTCCTTCACTTATCACGAACTGAAGGTCGTGATCGAAGAGATCGAGCACAACCGCATTTTGAAGGTCAGCATGGAAGTGACCGATGCCGCTCCGGCGGAGAATGAGGAGGTGGACGCATGATTGAACTGATCCTTGCTGCTGCCGGCATTCTTCTCTGTGTAGCACTTTCCGCGTTCTTCTCGGGCTCCGAGATGGCGCTTTCTTCCTGCAACACCGTCCGTCTGGAGAATGAGGCGGAGGACGGCAGCAAAAAGTCCGGCCTTGCCTTGAAGCTTGCGGAAAACTACGATGACACGCTGAGTGCCATCCTGGTAGGCAATAATCTGGTCAACACTGCGGCATCGTCCCTGACCACGATCTTTGTGATCCTGGCAAGCGGCTCCGATAAGCTGAACTGGCTGGGTACCATCATCGTGACGGTGCTCGTCATAATTTTCGGCGAGACCATCCCGAAGATCCGCTGTAAGCGTCTGGCAACGCGTACCGCCTCCCGTGTGGCAGGCCCGGTCCGTTTTGTCTGGATCCTGTTCTGGCCGCTCAATTTCATCGTTGTCAAGCTGGTCGGTCTTCTGACCATGGGCATCCGTGAGCGCGAGGACGACACCGAAGAAGAGGAACTGGAGGAGCTCCAGTCCATCATCGACACCGCAGAGGACGAGGGCGTGCTGGATTCCGAACGTTCGGAGCTTATCACTGCCGCCATTGAATTTCCGGATGTTTCCGCCGCCGATGTCATGACTGCCCGCGTGGACATGCATGCCATCGACATCGAGGATGATCTTGAAAACATCGTCGCGATGGCCATTGAAAGCCCGCACAGCCGTATGCCGGTCTATGAAGGAAGCATCGACAACATCATCGGTGTGGTACATCTGAACCACCTTTTAAAGGCACTGTCGGAAAACGACACGCCCGATATCCGTGCGCTCATGATGGAGCCCTGCTACATCTACCGCACGATGAAGCTCCCGCAGGTACTGAACACCCTGAAAAAGTCCCGCCAGCATCTGGCCGTTGTGACCGATGAGTACAGCGGAACGCTCGGCGTCATCACGATGGAGGACGTTCTGGAGCAGCTGGTCGGCGAGATCTGGGACGAGACCGATACCGTGGAAGAGGAGGTCGTTGAGATCTCCGAGGATGAAAAGGAAATCGACGGTGACATGATCATCGCGGACTTCCTGGAGCTTGCCGGTATTCCGGAAGAGGAGTTTGAATTCGAAAGCGGTACGGCCGGCGGTTGGGTCATCGAAATGAACGAGGGCATCTTCCCTGAGGAGGGCTACTCCTTTACTTACCGCGATTTCTCCATGACCGTGCTTCAGATGGATGAGGACGGACGCCGTGTGGAGAAGATCCTGATGAAAAAGCTTCCGGAGGAAGGCGAAGAGAAGACCGCGGAAGAGTAAGCGCCCCGGACGGGCAGATTTGTGTATGAAACCGGTCGCAATATGACTGAAAAGTCTATTTACTAAATGCTGTTTCAGACCTATAATGGTTAAAAACCGGCGGTTCCGCGAACGCTGCGGTCCGTCATTTCAAGGAGGCACTTTTATGAGCATTAAAGGCAGAGCTCTTGACCACATCGGTATTGCGTCTATTCATTGCGAAGAGGATGTTAAGTTTTACTGTAATGACCTCGGATTCCGTATCATTGAACATATGGGACCGTGCTACTTCGTTACGAACGGCAGCGTGACGTACGAAATCTATCCGGCGCGCGAGTTACCGGAAGGTGCGGTCGGCAAGGTCGATCACATTTCCTATACCTCACGTGACATTGAGGAAGACTATGCATACTGCGTCGAAAAGGGTTACACCATCACGACGAAGGGCATTGAAGCGCTTCCGTTCTTTGGTGGTGTCCGTTTCTTCAAGATCATGACTCCGGGCGGACAGCAGGTCGAGTTCAATCAGATCGGCGAAGCATAAGAAATCATTTGAATAAAAGGGAAACGCGGGGTGAAAGCCCCGCGTTTTTTATTGAGCTGAAGGTGAAATCCGTTGCAAAAATGTCGATTATTTGATAAAATATATCAGTTAAAGTGTGCCCTCCCGGAAGGAGCGGACACATCGGCCCGGGGATATACGCGGACCCGGACAGAAAGAGGATATCATGAGAGAAAAAATTCTGGCATATATTGAGAAGAACAGCCGTGTGGAGCTGAAGGACCTTGCGATCCTGTTAAACGCGGACGAGGCGATGATCGCAAACGAGATCGCCGATATGGAAAAGGAAGGCGTCATCTGCGGCTATCATACGCTGATCGACTGGGACAAGACCACGGCGGAGAAGACCACCGCACTCATCGAGGTCAAGGTTACCCCGCAGCGCGGACTCGGCTTTGACAAGATTGCCGAGCGGATCTACAACTATCCGGAAGTCGACTGTGTGTACCTGATCTCCGGCGGTTTTGACTTCATGGTCATCATCGAAGGCGAGACCATGCGTGAGGTTGCGCAGTTCGTTTCCGAAAAGCTGTCCGTTCAGGATTCCATCCTGAGCACCTCCACCCATTTCATTTTAAAGAAATACAAGGACCACGGCACCATGATGGTCCATCAGGCTAAAGAAGAAAGGATGCTGATCACACCGTGAGAAACCCGCTTTCCGAAACAATCGTAAATATCAAGCCGTCCGGCATCCGCAAGTTCTTTGACCTGGTCACGGAAATGCATGATCCGGAGGTCGTTTCGCTCGGCGTGGGCGAGCCGGACTTTGATACCCCGTGGCACATCCGCGAGGAGGGCATTTATTCTCTCGAGCGCGGCCGCACCTTCTACAGTGCGAATGCCGGCCTGATCGAGCTTCGTCAGGAGATCAGCCGCTACCTGGAGCGCCGCATCGGCGTGAGCTACGACCACAAGAGCGAGATCGTGGTCACGGTCGGCGGCAGCGAGGGCATCGACATCGCGCTTCGTGCGATGCTGGATCCGGGCGATGAAGTTCTCATCCCGCAGCCCAGCTATGTTTCCTACGAGCCGTGTACCGTTCTGGCAGGCGGAAAGCCGGTCATCATCGAGCTGAAGGATGAGAATGAGTTCCGTCTGACCGCCGATGAGATCCGTGAAGCCTGCACCGAAAAGACCAAGGTCCTGGTCCTGCCGTTCCCGAACAACCCGACCGGTGCGATCATGGAAAAGAAGGATCTGGAGGCCATCGCCGAAGTGATCCTGGAAAAAGACCTCTATGTCATCTCCGATGAGATCTACTGCGAGCTCAGCTATAACGGCGACCATGTGTCCATCGCATCGTTACCGGGCATGAAGGAGCGCACGATCCTGATCAACGGCTTCTCCAAGTCCTACGCCATGACCGGCTGGAGACTCGGCTATGCCTGCGGTCCGCAGGTCATCATCAAGCAGATGCTGAAGATCCACCAGTTTGCGATCATGTGTGCACCGACCACCAGCCAGTATGCGGCAATCGAAGCGCTGAAGACCGGCGATGACGATGTAGCCCGCATGCGTGAAGCTTACGACGGCCGCAGACGCTATCTTTTGAATGCTTTCCGCGAGATGGGACTTCCGTGCTTTGAGCCCTTTGGCGCATTCTACGTTTTCCCGTGCATCAAGGAATTCGGCATGACCTCGGAGGAGTTCGCGGAGCGTTTCCTGAGGGAGGAAAAGGTGGCCGCGGTTCCGGGTACCGCATTCGGCGATTCCGGTGAAGGCTACCTGCGTATTTCCTACGCGTATTCGCTGGAGGACCTCAAAAAGGCACTCACCCGTATGGCGCGTTTCGTTCAGAGACTGAGAGAAGAGCAGGGAAAATCATGAATTTTGCTGTCATCGGAACCAATTTCATTACGGACCGGTTGATCGCGGCCGGCATGAACGTGCCGGGGTTCCGGCTTCAGGCCGTGTATTCACGGACGATGGAGCGCGCCCGCGAATTTGCCGCAAAGTATGACATTCCGGATACCTACGATTCGCTGGAGGCGCTGGCCCGGGCGGAGAATATCGATATCGTTTACGTGGCAAGCCCGACGGTGTGCCATGCGGAACAGAGCATCATGATGCTGAAGGCCGGGAAGCACGTGCTGTGCGAGAAGCCGGTGGCATCGACCGCGGAGGAGACCCGGGCGATGATCGCCGCGGCCTGCGAAAACAACGTGATCCTGCTGGAGGCCATGCGTTCGGTCTTCGGGCCGGAGTTCCGCGCCGTACAGGAGCTGCTCCCGGAGCTTGGAAAGATCCGGAGAGCTTCGTTCCGCTACTGCCAGTATTCCAGCCGTTATGATCACTTTAAGGATGGCATCATCGAAAATGCGTTCCGGCCGGAGCTTTCAAACGGCGCGCTCATGGACATCGGTATTTACACGGTGCATGCGCTTGTGAAGCTTTTTGGCAAGCCGGATGAGGTGAAGGCCATGGCGGAGATCCTGCCGGGATCCATCGACGGCAGCGGTACGATCCTTGCGCATTACAAAGAGCGGGGCATGCTTGCGGAGCTGATCTACTCAAAGATCACGGATTCGTTCGTTCCGAGCGAGATCCAGGGCGAGGACGCGGTGCTTGAGATCGACAAAGTCTCCGATATACGCCGTCTTGTTCTTCACGACCGCCGTACAAAGAGCGCGCGGGAGATTCCCATCGAGCGCGAGAAGGACAATATGTTCTATGAGGTCGAGGAGATCATCCGTCTGGCGGAAATGATGCGCGACGGAAAAACGAATGAGGCGCTGCAAGCCGCCGTAGAGCACAACCGCTATTCCCTCTATTCGATGGAAATTGCGGATGAGGCGCGGAAGCAGACCGGTTATGAATTTAAATAACGCAGAGCAAGGGCTTCCCTCCGGGGGAGCCTTTGAAGACAATAAAGCCGCAAGGGCGGTTCACGGAAGAATGAAGGAACCGAACGGGCGGCTGCTTGAAAGAAGTACAGAAGTATGAACACGATTACCGAAACACTCGCACGGGAACTGAATAAACCGGCGAATCTGATACAGAACGTCATCGACCTGATCGATGAAGGAAACACCATCCCGTTCATCGCGCGTTACCGCAAGGAAGCGCACGGCGCCATGGATGATGAAACACTGCGTAACCTGGATGAGCGGCTGCGTTCGCTCCGCAATCTGGAGGCACGTAAGGAAGATGTGCTGAAGTCCATCGACGGACAGGGCAAGCTGACCGACGATCTGCGCGCGGAGATCCGGAACGCGAAGACGATGACGGAGGTCGAGGACCTGTACCGTCCGTATAAGCAGAAACGGCGCACGCGTGCGACGATGGCGCGCGAAAAGGGCCTGGAACCGCTGGCATTGTACCTGTACAGCCAGCTGCCGGGCATTGAAGAGCCGTCGAAGGCCGCCGAAGCCTACGTAGACGCTGAAAAAGGCGTGAATTCCGTGTCGGAAGCGCTTCAGGGTGCGTCTGATATTGTGGCGGAGATCGTGTCGGATTCGGCCGATATTCGCAAGGTGCTGAGGTCTTATTATATGCGCGGCGGGGCTATCGTGACCCGGAAAGCGAAGGACGAGGATTCCGTCTACAACAACTATTACGAATTCAGTTCCGCGGTCTCCAAGCTGCGCGGCCATCAGGTGCTGGCAGTGAACCGCGGTGAGAAGGACGGTTTCCTGAAGGTGACCGTGGAGACCGATGAGGCGGATGTTCTCCGTCTCCTTGAAAAGATGGTCATCAAGCGTTCCACTAAGGCGGACCTGTTCTTAAAGAACGCGATCCGCGACGGTTACGAGCGGCTTTTACAGCCGTCCGTATCGAACGAGGTGCGGAACGCGCTGACGGATGAGGCCGCGGAAGGCGCCATCCACAATTTCGCGCTGAACTTAAAGCCGCTTCTTATGCAGCCCCCGGTCAAGGGTAAGGTCACGATGGGACTGGACCCGGGCTACCGTATGGGCTGTAAGGTCGCTGTGGTGGACCCGACCGGCAAGGTGCTCGATACCACGGTCGTCTACCCGACACATGGCGAGCGGCAGAAGAGCGAAGCCATCGCGTCGCTGACCCGGATGATCAAAAAGCATCATGTGGAGCACATTGCCATCGGAAACGGTACCGCGTCCCGTGAGACGGAGACGATGGCGGCGGAGATGATCCGCGGCATGAAGGACGTCAGCTATATGGTCGTTTCCGAAGCCGGCGCGTCCGTGTACTCCGCGTCCAAGCTCGCGTCCGAGGAGTTCCCGCAGTACGATGTCAATCTGAGGAGCGCGGTGTCCATCGCCCGTAGACTGCAGGATCCGCTGGCGGAGCTCGTGAAGATCGATCCGAAGGCCATCGGCGTGGGACAGTACCAGCACGATATGCCGGAGAAACGCCTGGACGAGTCGTTGGCGGCGGTCGTTGAGGACTGCGTCAATGCGGTCGGCGTGGATCTGAACACGGCGTCCCCGTCCCTTCTGCAGCGCGTGTCCGGTCTGACGAGCGCGACGGCGAAGAGCATCGTGGCGTACCGCGAGGAGAACGGAGCGTTTACGACCCGCAAGCAGATCATGAAGGTCCCGAAGCTCGGCCCGAAGGCATTCGAGCAGTGCGCGGGCTTCCTGCGCGTGCCGGAGAGTCGCAACATCCTGGACAATACCGGCGTACATCCGGAAAGCTATGATGCTGCGGCAAAGCTGCTGGAAATCACCGGCTACACCCTGGCCGATGTCAAGGCGAAGAAGGTCTCCGAGCTTCCGGAGCGCGTGAAGAAATACGGCGCATCCAAGGCGGCCGAGGCCTGTGGCATCGGCATGCCGACGCTGCAGGACATCGTGAAGGAACTGGTCAAGCCCGGCCGCGACCCGCGTGAAGCACTTCCGGCCCCGATCTTCCGCAAGGATCTGCTGGAAATCAGCGACCTGAAGCCCGGAATGGTGCTGACCGGAACCGTGCGGAACGTCATCGACTTCGGAGCGTTCGTGGACATCGGTGTGCACCAGGACGGTCTGGTCCACATTTCCGAGATCAGCGACCGCTTTGTCAAGCATCCGAGCGAGGTCGTGTCCGTCGGGGATGATGTGAAGGTCGTCGTCATGGGCGTGGATGAAAAGAAGAAAAGAATTTCCCTGTCGATGAAGTCGGATAGGTTCCCGAAGGAGTGATGGGGGAGAAATGCCGGATGCCGGGACGGCAGACGGTATTTCGGGATAGAGAAGAGTGAGAGAAAAAACACCATGAAAATCGGGAGATTTTCATGGTGTTTTTTGCGCGGGGCGTGGGTTTAGAAATTTTCCTTCATCATCTTCTTCCGGTACGGATTGCCTTGAGTCACGTTCAGACCCTCAAGAAGATATTCCTCCGGAATATAATTCTTCACGTTCAGATCGCAGAAGAAGTTACAGAATTCAATGCCGACGTAGGTGACGGTATTTGCGGGCGAGGCGGTATCCTCCGGTACCATGGCGTACACAAATCCGTAGTATTCATCGGCGGCCATGGCGAGAAGCTTGTAGCCTTGCGGGGCGCCGGTCACGGAGTAGATACCTGTGTAGGATTCCGTGCCGATGGTCGAGAGACGCGCAAGCTCGTTCGCATACTCTTCATCGGAATATGTGACGGAACAGCAGGTCAGCGTCTGCGGGTCCCAGGGGTTGTAGTAGATGTAGTTGAAATTGTACAAAGTGCCGCGAGTGGCCGGCGATTCCGGAAAGATCGCCCAGGAGTCCTTCAGCTTGTGCCCGTAGGTCGCGTCTGAATTCTCGCCCAGGCACCGGTCGTAGTCATCGATCGAGCAGGCTTCCACACGTGCGCCGGTCTTCGTGCTGACCGAGAACAACCCGAGGGCGATGGCGATGACCGCCAGGAACTGGACGATCAGCGCGCCGATGCAGATGCCTGCGATCAGCAGAATTTTCTGTGATTTCTTCCATTTCTTCCGGACTTTGACGATGGAGTCTGCCTCTGATGTTCGGTACGATTCCATGTTTGTTGCATCATCCGAGGCTAGCGGCGCCTTCATCTTTTGATATTCGGTCCGACAGGACGGACATTCTTCAAAATGCTCTTCAACGAGCTTCTTTGTGTCATCGCTGCAAACGTCATCGGCGTAGAGCGGCAGCAGATCTTTTACAATATTGCATGAGTGCTTCATGAGTTCAAACCCTCCCTGATCCTGTTTTTGGCGCGGTAATATGTGACGCGCGCCCAGGATTCCGTTTTTCCGTGGATCTTTCCGATTTCCGCGAAGGACAGCTCGCCGAACGTGCGCATCCAGAAGACTTCCCGGTATGGTTCGTCCAGTTTGTGGATCAGAATGTGCAGCTCCCTGGCGATCTCTTTGTCTATAAAATCGTCCTCGATGGACTCGCCGGAGCTCAGCTCCGTGCAGGCGTCAATGTCTTCCATCGGCCGTTTGCGGCACTGGTTCAGGTAGGCGTTTTTCGCGATCTCCGTGATCCAGGTGCCCAGACTGCTATCTCCGCGGAAAGTGTCGATCTTTTTGAGTACTTTAAAGAAAGTTTCCTGAGTGATCTCCTCTGCGGTTTCCCGGCTTTTGGTCAGGCCCAGCAGGTAGAAATAGATCTGCGGGTAATACTTCCGATAGATCTCTTCAAAATCCTTCAAAAGATTTCCTCCTTTCCGGCTTTCTGTAAATAGGACACGCGGGAGTGCGGTTTGTTACAAAGTTTTTGTATGAATTTGGTGTGAGTTTTTGCGGGGGAGGGGCTGCTCAGCCGTTCATTGCACCGGGGCAAAGTGTTGCCGGATCGTTGGGAAAACAGCCCCTTACGTCGTATCGGTGCCGTAGGGCCAGCCGACCATACTGCCGATGTTATACACGTTCCGGTAACCAAGCTCCTCCAAAAGCTCCGCTGCGGCAGCCGAACGCTGTCCGGTGCGGCAGTAGGTGAGGATCGGGGTGTCATAGTCCGGGATGACCTGGGCGGCGGAGTAGTCATCGATGTCCGCAAGCGGCAGAAGCTCCGAATTGTCCGCATGACCGGTGATATATTCGATTTCGTCCCGAACGTCCAAAAGGACGTATTCCGGGTGCGCGAGCATGATCTCGTGTGCCTGTTCAAAATTGACCTTGATTGCCATAAAAACCTCAAAATTCTGCGTTATAAAGGAAACTGATTGCGGGTGTTGTTGTGGAAGAGTTTGTATGAGTTATTGCAGAAGCCTGTGCATCTTCACTCCTCAAAAAATGAGCCCCCCTTCACAAAAACCACACTTGTCATTTGCTCCTCACAGGGCTACTATAGTATACGAAAATAACTGCACATCAGGCAAGCATATTTTCAGAAAGAAGGATTCCCGTGTGGGCTTTATTCGCAATTTTATCCGCCGTGTTTGCGGCGCTGACCTCCATCCTTGCCAAGATCGGCATTGAGGGAGTAAACTCCAACCTGGCCACCGCCATTCGAACCGTGGTCGTTGTGGGCATGTCGTGGCTGATGGTCTTCATCACGCACGCACAGAGCGGCATCGGCGAGATCAGCCGGAGAAGCTGGATCTTCCTGATCCTCTCGGGACTCGCGACCGGCGCTTCCTGGCTTTGTTATTACCGCGCGCTGCAGGTGGGCGAGGCGTCCAAGGTCGTTCCGATCGATAAACTCAGCGTTGTCATCACGCTGATCCTCGCATTCGTGTTCCTGCATGAGGAGTTTTCAGTGAAATCGGTGATCGGCTGCGTGCTGATCGCGGCGGGAACGCTCGTGATGGTGCTGTGAGGCAGACGGAAAATGTCTCCGGAAAATGACCATTTTTGAAAAACCGATGTATTAAAAAAGACGGCGAAGCCAAATGCTTCACCGTCTTTTTTATTTCACGTCAGTATGTCCGGGTGCTATGTTAAGCAGCAGGGAGTGTGACTTTTTTGAAAACACCGGCTCCGCCGGCACATTTATTTCGCTTTTTTCTTGAACAGGCTCTTCCGGAAGAGCACCACATTCAGCACCACGAAGATCGCGAAGATGATCGCCAGCATGATCAGCGCGCTGGAAATGCTGGTCGGGTTTGCGGTGATTTTGCCCGCGATCAGAAGGATCGGGAAGCCGAGGATGATGGCCGGGAAATTCTGGTAGACCAGGTTCTCGGAAGCCGGGGACGCCAGGTTCGGGTCTGCTTCACGCAGCAGGATCATGCCGGTGGAAGCCGTGCCGGTCAGCATGCCGAAGAACGCCAGGAACTGTTCGTTTTCGTAGTCCGGGAAGCACTTGTGTGCAACGAGACGGACGTAGAAGAATGTGGCGATGGCACCGACCACGCCCAGGATCAGGATGACGCCCAGGTACTTGGTGATCAGGTGGAACTGGATCGCGCAGATGCCGGCCACGATCATCAGGTCAAAGGCGAAACCGGAAATGCGGTTCAGCAGGAAGGTATTGGTATACTCTCTGTGGATGATATTGTGTTTTTTCAGGAAGCCCATGACCGCCTTCACAATGACTGCCGCGAGAACGCCGAACAGGAAGTTGAAGCCGTAGATCGTACCGATCAGGTTGCTTCCGGTGCCGAGGAGCACATTGCCCAGGAGATACATGATGCCGTAAGCGATCAGGTACGCGATGGCGATGAATGCGAGCTGGAGAGAGAGCTTATCGACGGATTCGTTGATCGGAACCTCATCGGCGCCCTGGACAGACGCGAGGTCGAGCGTTTCCGCGCGCTGATCCACCGTTTCGCCGAGGCGGCCCTTGCGGCGGAGGTAGTTGACGTACAGGACACCGACGATGCTCGCGGTCAAAAAGCCCATCGCCGCGATGGTCAGACCGAACGAAGAGTAGCCGCTGATGCCGAGCGCGGTGTCAAAGTTTTTGCCGATATTCAGCGCCTGTCCCGTGCCCTGGCCGTAGCCGAAGGCAAGCAGGATGCCGGAACCCGGTGCCAGATCCTTGACGAAAACGAGCGCGGCGATCACCGTGATCAGAATGCCGAGCGTGCCCTGGATCAGGTAGCCGCAGACGGTGGTGATGCCGGAATTGATGATCTCACCGGTACGTCCCTTGCCTTCCTTTTTCTTGGTCGGGCGGAGCGTCATTGCGATGAAGCCGACCGCCAGGCAATGGTAGGTCAGGATCTCCAGCGTCTGGATGCCGGTGCCATTGGTCGAAAAGACGTCCAGGTTGAAGAGGTAATCGTCCTTGACCGCGTACACGATGCAGGACGCGATCAGAAGCAGAATGCCGCCCAGAACCGAGTTCGGGATCAGGGATTTCCGAAGGAACGGAATCTTGCGCTTCAGAATGTTGGCAACTAACAGGCTGATCAGAAGCATGCCGATCAGCATGATGCTGCGCCAGACGATGGGGTCATAGAAACTTACGGAAAAATAGTTGTCCATAGAAGGCTCCTGTGTAGGTATTTTCTCATTATGCGGTGCCCGGAAAGAGCTTGTCCTTCAACCAAAGCACTGAATGTGAGGAACTTTGTGAAAGTAAGGGGTGGCAAACGGCGGTTTCGCGGTGGGCTTAGTCCTCGGCAGTCAGTGCCACATGCTCAAGCCACATTCTCAGCGTCTGCACGGAAGCGGAGATCTTGTCCAGCTCTTCGCGGATCTCATCGAAGTCCTTGAGCTCGTCCTTGGTGATCTTGCCATCGACCGCGATCTCGATCAGCCGATCCTTATCTCTTGACAGAATGTTAATGGAATTGACGACCTCGATCGTGATCTGCGACAGGTCCTTCAGTTCGAGCTGCGGCACGTACTTCATGCCGATGGGGCACTCGTTGGAGCAGTAGTAATTCGGAAGGCTGCTCTTTTTGTAGCATTCCGCCATCGTCAGGACTTCATCCGGATGCGGAACGACCTTTTCGCTCTCGATCTTTTCGATGCGGTCGTCGGAAATGTATTCCATTTTCTCGCTGGCCTGCTCCCTGGTGAGGCCTTCCGCCTCGCGGCTCAGCTGATAAATGTTCTTGTTTTCTTTGATTGAACGTCTGCCCATGGTGTTGTTCCTTTTCTTTTAAAGTGATTCCCGCGGGCGGCGCAGGGCGGAGGCCTGTGGCGCACGGTGCGATGGCTCTGCAGCACGTGATGGCTTCTGCGGCGCAGGGCGGAGGCCTGTGGCGCGGGAATATAATTATACTAAATATAGCATAGCGGAGAAAACAGTGCAAGGGGACGGTGTAACCGTCGCGAAAAGACAAAATTTCCGGAGCCACAGGGAAACTTTTTGTCAAAGAGGGGATAAATCAGCGGGAAAAGACAAAATTTCCGAAGCTACAGGGAAACTTTTTGTCAAAGAGGGGATGAATCAGCGGGAAAAGACAAAATTTCCGGAGCCACAGGGAAACTTTTTGTCAAAGAGGGGATAAAACAGCGGGAAAAGACAAAATTTCCGGAGCCACAGGGAAGTTTTTTGTCAAAGAGGGGATAAATCAACGGGAAAAGACAAAGCCGTGCCCTATAAAAAGTATTCCCGGATAATGTGCTCGACCATTGACTGAGTTAAGGGATGGTCTTTGGTTTCATACGATAGAATCAGGTTGATTGAAGGATAGAAGCCGTTTGCGATGTATAAAGCTTGTTTGTTGAACGCCTCGCGCATATAGCGGGGGTCATCAGCCAGACCGTGATGTTCCCAGAGGAAGAGCTTTCCGGAGCGCGGGTGCCGTATCGTGAAGTCCGGATGAAGAGTGAGAAGACCGGCGGCGAAATCACATTCATACCGGAAAGGTATGCCGTGAAGGTGGAGGGCGTTAGCAATAAACACTTCGGATTTAGAGCGGACCATGATTTCGGGCAGGGAGTTATGAATTCTTTTTTCCGGAAATGGGGCGTTCGAAGGAAATGGGGCATTTGCCCAGGCATTGAGCTCTGAGGACAGGGCGGAAATGTCAGAAAGAAGAGGCTTGAAGTTGGAATCCTGCAGCAATTGATCGGTATGAGACGGAGAATCGGCGAAAAGATCGGCATTGGACGAATAGAAATCGAGGTAGGGCAGCAGATCCTCGAGACGAGCCGCAAGATATTCTTTCTTTGCGAGTTGGACTTTCAGTTCGTGTTTGGATTTTGGCAGGTATTCCCGCACGCCGCATTGGATATGGTAGGCATTTGTGTATTTTCCGTTTTTTAAAAAATACATACGTCCATTTGGCAAAAGTTCAAGCTGATGATTGATTTCCTGAGCTTCATTGAGAAGAAGCCGAAATTCCCTTGAGAGGTTTGAATTAGACATGAAGACTCCTTGAATTTGAAATGAATTAGTTGATATGTGATATGAAAGATGAATTGTAAAAGAACATGCGTCCTACCGGGTATTTTACTATTGATCAAACGGAAATGGAAGTGCCGGACCCAAAGAAGTAAGTTCTTGTGTATGACTTTTTTTCGTGATACACTATTAGAAGTTGAGAGCAGGGAAAATCGAGTGGTCAAGCGACCGCTTGACACTGCCTATTACCCGGATACAAAGGAGAAATTCATGGCTGCGACCAGTTGCGATACATGCGCATACCTTGAGTATGATGAAGATGATGAAGCATATTACTGTTCCGTCGATATGGACGAGGACGATTTTTCCCGGATTCAGGGAACCGAGTTTAAAGGCTGCCCGTATTATCAGGACGGCGATGAATACAAGGTGGTAAGACATCAGCTGTAAGAGCGAGAGTGCGCTTCATATTTGAGAAAGCCCTGATCTTGCGTTATATCAGAAAGCTTGACCTGTATCAGCTTGGCATATTGCAAATACAAAGCTCCCCATGTCTGTTAATGACATGGGGAGCTTTTTTGTCAAAGGGGGGCGCGCGGAAAGACAAAATTGATTCCGGGCTTCGCCTCAAACCCGCTTTATCATCAATCCTTCCAGCCCATCTCAAAATGCACCACGCCGACACCGGCCTGCGCCCATGCGGCATGACGGCCTTCATCGCCGGAGCGGAGACGATCGACCACGAAGCGATCGCCCTCGAAATGACCTTCCTCGTAGCGGACGTACTCCATGTTGTGCGCCTGATGCATCGGCTCGATCATGTTGCGCGGGAAGAAGCCCTCGGAGAAATCGTTCTTCTCCATGTAGAGGCGGAGATGGTGACCGACCATGTAGAATTCATCCTCGCTGACACGGAAGATCAGGCCGCGTGCAGTCTCGTCCATGAGGCCCATCGGGACCTGATTCTGACCGACGAGGTCGCGCTCGTTACGCCAGTCGGACGCGCACCAGCCGATCATCTCCGGACCGCAGCCGGTGTAGGAGGCGCGGCAGAGCCATCGGCCCATGTCGATGCGGTCGGAATCCTGTCCGGGCTGCTGCACCAGCGCGTACTTTTCGATGTACGGGATGCGGCCCTCCAGGAACGGGCGGACGTTCTCCAGCATTTCAAAAGAGCGCTTGAGTATCTGGGCGCGCGGTACCAGCGTACCGTCCGCGTTCATGTCGCTCTCCACACCGAAGATATGCCAGCCGATGGCGTCGTGATTTCCGACACCGTCCATCAGCATCGTCGCGTTGATCGCGTTCGGCGCGGACTCCGGCACGTAGAACGGGAAGTCGTAGCCGGCGTACAGGTCGTAGGTCTTTGCAAGGGAGGTCTGCCACGGAACGTAAGCGTCCGGGGCGATGGCATCGATGGCATCGATCACCGCCGCCCACACCGGCAGCATTTTACTGACAGCGCCGCCGGACGGGTAGTCCATGCCGGCCATCGACCAGCCGGTCTCACCGTTGTTATCGAGCCATACGTTAATGTACATGAAAATGTCGTAAATCTCCTTGCCGGCTGCCGCAATGTCCTCAATGTACGTCGCGGTTCCGTACGCCATGCAGGCCTCGGCGCCCATGTTTCCGAACACTTCCTTCCAGGTGCCGCTTTCGAGTGAACCGCACTTTTTGTGAGCGTCGCCCAGCATGTGGGTGTCCTTTTTTGCCGCCTCGATGATGCGCGCGGGAACCTGCGCGTGGAAAGCTTCATCGCCCAGGGGGCTGAAATCGCGGATGGTCTCCACCAGCGCACCGGGCTCATTCTCCACCTGGATCGCGATGACGGTATTTTCCTCCGCATCAAAGTTCTTCACAGTTTCCACCATTTTGCAGAACGCGCGCTTATCAGCCTCGCGGCTCTCCGCGCAGAACGGAGAGAGAGCCACGGACTCCAGCCCGTCGTGCATGACCACGCGTTTGAAACGCTTGCGGTCACGCTTCACCCACCACGGCGTGTACTCCATCTGGCCGTTCTTCCACGAACCGAACCACAGAATGGAAAGGTGCAGGCCCTCCTCGCGGCAGCGCGCGATGATGCGCTCGACGTACGCGGTGTCATACTTGCCTTCCTCCGGCTCGAACATGTCCCAGCAGACCGGGACCGCGACCGTATTCGCGCCGATCAGTTTCGTGCTCTTAAACGCCCACTCGCGGTCAAACGCATACTTTTCGCCGCTTTCCGCGCCGATGGCATAACCGGACGAGTTGTGTAACTGCGCGCCGATGGAAAAGAACCGCTCACCCTTGACGGTGAAATACTCATGCTTGCTCATATTGCCTCCTTGATCCGCCCTTCCGTATTCGATGGGCCGGCGATTATTGCAGTCCGCGCCCCTGCGGGGGGCGCGGACGTGATTCCGGCGAAGCCCGGCCGGGGTGCCGGGCTTCGCCGATATATCCGAAATTCGTTACTGTCAATGTAGCACGGGGGCGGTGGTTTGTCAAAGGGGGCATGAATTGGCGCGGAAAGACAAAAATTCCGGTGCCACAGGGAAGCTTTTTGTCAAAGGGGGCATGAATTGGCGAGGAAAGACAAAATTTCCGGTGCCACAGGGAAGCTTTTTGTCAAAGGGGGCATGAATTGGCGAGGAAAGACAAAAATTCCGGCGCCACAGGGAAGCTTTTTGTCAAAGGGGGCATGAATTGGCGAGGAAAGACAAAATTTCCGGCGCCACAGGGAAGCTTTTTGTCAAAGGGGGCATGAATTGGCGAGGAAAGACAAAATTTCCGGTGTCACAGGGAAGCTTTTTGTCAAAGGGGGCATGAATGACCGCGGAAAGACAAAATTTCCGGTGTCACAGGGAAGCTTTTTGTCAAAGGGGGCATGAATGACCGCGGAAAGACAAAAATTCCGGCGCGACAGGGAAGCTTTTTGTCAAAGGGGGCATGAATGACCGCGGAAAGACAAAATTTCCGGTGCGACAGGGAAGCTTTTTGTCAAAGGGGGCATGAATGACCGCAGAAAGACAAAATTTCCGGCGCCACAGGGAAGCTTTTTGTCAAAGGGGGCATGAATTGGCGCGGAAAGACAAAATTTCCGGGATCACAGGGAAGCTTTTTGTCAAAGGGGGTATGAATTGGCGCGGAAAGACAAAATTTCCGGTGCGACAGGGAAGCTTTTTGTCAAAGGGGGTATGAATTGGCGAGGAAAGACAAAATTTCCGGCGCGACAGGGAAGTTTTTTGTCATAGGGGGCATGAATGGCCGCGGAAAGACAAAATTTCCGGTGTCACAGGGAAGCCTGTTGGTTTGAGGTTGTCAGCAGCGAGGCCAGTGATTATAATGTAAAATGCAAGATGAATTTGGACTTGAGTTTGATGAAATAACATCCACCCACCCTAAAGGACCACCCATGCACACCACCACCGCCAAAAACCTTCTATCATCTCAAAACGGAATGAATATTTACCGGGGATGTTCCCATGGCTGCATTTACTGCGACAGCCGCAGCCTCTGCTACAATTTCACGCACGAATTCGAAGACATTGAAGTGAAGGAAAATGCGCCGGAGCTTCTGGAACGTGCCCTGAAGAGCAAGCGAAAAAAGTGCATGATCGGGACCGGGTCGATGAGCGACCCTTACATGCACATCGAAGAGCAGCTGAAGCTGACCCGGCGGTGCCTGGAGATCATCGACCGGTATGAGTTCGGCGTGGCCGTGCAGACCAAATCGACGCGCGTGCTCCGCGACATCGACCTGTTCCGGTCCATCAACCGGAAGGCGAAGAGCGTGATCCAGATGACCCTGACCACGTACGACGAAACGCTTTGCAAGGTCCTGGAGCCCAATGTTTCCGGCACCCGCGAGCGCTACGAGGCCCTCAGGGAATTTCAGAAGAGCGGGATCCCGACGGTGGTCTGGATATCGCCGATCCTGCCGTTCATCAATGATTCCGAGGAAAACCTGCGGGGGCTTCTGGAGTATTGTGCCGATGCCGGCGTGAAGGGCATCATCTGCTTTGGCATGGGCGTGACCCTGCGAGACGGCGACCGCGAGTATTTCTATCGCGCGCTGGACCGCTCCATGCCCGGCATGAAGCAGCAGTATCAGAGGACCTTCGGCAATGCCTATGAATGCAGCAGCCCGAATCAGGCGGCTCTCATACGGCTTCTTCAGGAAACGTGCGAAAAGCATCATATCCTGTACAAAACGGAGGAGGTCTTCGGGTATCTTCATGAATTTCCGGAGAAATTTTCGCAAATGAGCCTGGGAGATTTCATGTAAGACCTGTTTCGCAGATAAATTTGACGAATTTCATGTTAAACTTGCTTTTTTCCTCAACATATAGTATAGTGTCAAAGCTGCTGTCCACAAATTACCAAAAATGGACAGTACAAAAGAGGAGAAGCATGAAAGCGAAATACATTATCCCGGCAGTTCTTTTTACAATTGCCCTTATTCTGTCATATCTGGAAGGCGTCATCTGACGGGCAATGCAGAAACTTGAAAATGCTATAATTCAGAGGCGAAAAGACGCGAGGATCCGGGAGACCTTCGCGGCTTTTTGCATGGTATCGGAAAGCTGCGCGTGATCTTCGCGGCTTTTGTATGGGGCAGGGAAGCTTTTGGATGCCGGTCTATGTTATGAACCTTTTATTATCTTTTCTACGTCTTTATTAGTAGAATGGAGATCAACTTTCATTCAATATTTCAGCACCTATGGAGGTAGGCATCATGTTTAATAATGCAGGAAAAAAGATTCAGTTAATTGCCAAGATCATGTTCTGGGTATGTGTTGCAGCATACGTGATCTGCGGATTTAAGTTTGGTTTTACCACGTATTATACGGGCGGTCGGTACAGCTCAACAAAGCATACCGAGTTCAATGGCGCCATCTTTTTCGGCTGCCTTGTTTTAGGACCGGTCGTATCTTATATCGCAGCGCTGGTTACGATCGCATTCGGCCAGCTGGTTGAGAATTCTCAGACGATCGCAGACAGCACCGCAGGCGTCTCTTCAGCATCTTCTGCAGCGAGCAGTGTAAGCAGTGAGGATTCCGAACCCGCATATCGGCCGCTGTTCAAAGACGAGACGACTTCCAAGGTTTACAGGGCTCCGGTTTCCACAGTCTGGACCTGCTCAAGCTGCGGCAAAACGAACCCGGGCTATTCCAACGGTTGCTCGTGTGGTCAGATCAGATCCAAGAACTGATCACACATCTAAAAACGGCCCATGTTGGCCTCTATATCACAAAAAAGGAAGCGGGATTCATCCACGGGTCCCGCTTCCTTTTTATGCCTGTTTTTCGCCTCACAGGAACTTTCGGCACGCCCTCGCCGGATGACACGAGCGCTTTTGCTGCCTTACCTTCCCCTCCATGGTCTCGCCATGGAATCCTGCATCGGCGTTGTAAACACCACGGTCTTTCCCTCCGCGGCCACATGACTCTCCACGCAGCGCCGGAACATTTCCACATCCTCTTTGGTCAGTTTCTTCTTTCCCTCACCATAGAACCATTCGTTCAGGATATCCAGATCGACCTCGTAACCGGTGGCCGTTTCCTCATATACGGTTCCCGTCAGCCGATGGTTCTCCCGAAAATAGACCATCCCGTCCTCAAAGAGCACGGAGTAGTCGCTCATTTCCATAAAAAGCTTGTAAGCCGGCGTTTCTTCGACCGGCGTTTTTTTCTTGAAAAAGTTGAACATAGTGAATTCCTTTCTGTTTGGATGGTTGCTTACCGTATCCACCCATTTCCCAGACCGTCGGTCAGGCACCAGCCGCCCCGTTCAGCGATGAAAACCAATGTATTGCAGCAGCCCTCCATACCGATCTCGCGCGGATTGTCGATGGAACCGGGCTTCGCCTGCGGATTTCGATGATACACGCCGTCTTTATAGTTCCGGCGGTAGCCATCGCTCTTCACCTCGTCCAGGGATTCCCTTGTATAGCCGAGATCCGCAAGCACCTTGTCAGAAAGGGCACGTTTTTCAGCAGCTTCTCTTTCCTCACGATCGTGCAATTCTTTCACCCGGGCATCAATTTCCTCCTGAGTCATCTTTTTCCTGAATATGAGTTCGAAGGGAGAGGGGGCAGTGGGCGTTGGAGATTTTGCTTTAACTGTTTCTTTTTTCTTCTTGAATAAATGGAACATATCAGACCTCAAATAAACCTGTAAAATATAATACCACATATATAAGAAATCTGCATAAATAATTATCCGGTATATTATTCCGCATGCTTCTCCCTCAGAGGGGTTTTAATAGAAATCTTCTTCCCACGCTCATCTCTGCATTTTATACGTTTCCCCCGACCGCTCCATCGCGTAGATCACCCGGACCAGCTTCTTTGCAGCATGCGAGATCGCCACATTATAATGCTTTCCTTCCGCCCGCTTTTTGGCAAGATATTCCGAGAAGACCGGATCCCAGAGACAGACGTACTTTGTGGCGTTATAGATGGCAAAGCGCAGATATTTGGAACCGCGCTTTTCCATATGAGAATAGATTCCGGTCAATGCAAGGTGTCCGGACTGGTGCGTGGACGGCGACATCCCGGCATAGGCCAGGATCTTATCCGGGGAATCGAAGCGCGAGAAGTCACCGATCTCCGCGAGGATCATCGCGCCCATGCTGAGGCCGATTCCCGGAATGGAAGTGATGGGAGAGTGGAGGGTGTCCATTACCTTGCGGATGGCGTCTTCAATATCATCGATCTCTGCATCCAGCTCACGGATCATGCGGATCGTGTGCTGCAGTTCCAGGGATTTGGCCGGCATGTTGGAGGCAATCGAATGGCGGGCGGCTTCCCGGATCTCCATGGCCATATCGCGGCCGTAGCGGCCCTTGGAAGCGTCGAAAAGGACGTTTTTCAGGTGCGTCAGATGCGAGTCGGCAATTTGTACGGCTCCCGGGAATTCGCTTAACAGGGCATAAATCGAGGCCATATGAAGCGTTGGGACCAGAGCCTCCAGCTCGGGGAAGAGAATGCTGACTAGGCGGGATACGGAGGTCTTCAGCCGCGCCCGTTCCCGGACCTTGTCAAATCGGTAGCGCGTGAGTGTTTTCAGCTCATCATTGCAGAAAGACGTTTTGGTATAGGACTGCATATCCACATCGGACATGAGCATTGCGGCAATGGTACGGGCGTCGATGCGGTCCGTCTTTGTTTTCCGCAGGCTGAGACTCTTCCGGTACAGGTTGGTGTGCAGCGGGTTAATGACATAAGCGGGCAGGCCCCTGTTCAAAAGAAAACTCAGAATATTGTAACTGTAGTGGCCGGTTGCTTCAAGGCCCACACGCAGCGTATCATCCGGCGCGGAGCATCGGCCGATGGTCTTCAGCAGCGTTTCAAAGCCCTCCGCATTGTTTGTTATGGTAAATACATCCGCAAGGATCTCTCCATCCGAACTTAAGATAAAGCAGTCATGCTTGTCCTTGGCCACATCAATTCCGACACAGATCATATTAAAAGCCTCGATCATCATAAAATGAGCTGTGGTTGGAGCCTTTTTTCAACCGTCCGGCGGTAGGAGATTTTAACCAATCCACAGCACGTTTTCAGTATATCATAGAGGCGGGAAGGAACGATAGAAGAGAGTACTTCTGTATAAAAAAGGAGATTCTTAAAATGAAGAACAATAACAAGGGCTTCTCTTTAGTAGAGCTTATCGTTGTAATCGCTATCATGGCAGTACTCGTTGGTGTACTTGCTCCGACCTTACTGAGATACGTTGAAAAGTCTCGTAAGCAGAAAGATGAATCTGCAATTGGCGAAGTTATCAATGCAGTAACTATTGCACTTGCTGACGAAACTGTTGCAACTTCTATTACTGAGACTACTTCCGTTGTAGTAAAGAACAGTTCCATCACTGGTGGTACTACTGCCCTTCTTTCAGAAGTAACCGCTTCTGTACCGGCAGCATCTGTGAAGCTTACTTCCAATGCTCATAAAGCTCAGCAGTATACTATTACCATCACGTATTCTACTACAGGCCTTACTGTTGCTCCGTATGCTGATGGTAACTGGGCGAATGCTCCTGCAGGTGACTGATAATTAGTTAACTTTCCCCGGTCCCCTAAAATTCCGGGTGACCAAAAAGACCTGCACAATTGTGCAGGTCTTTTTGATTTGAACTGTTGATACCAAATAATAATTCTTATTTTTAATTCAGTTAAACATCAGTAATTATTTCAACGATATCGGATATAGTATTAATATGAGTAACAAAGTCAACCTTAACCGCCATTGTCAAGAAAGCATATATTGTATGTAATAATAGTTGAAAGTTTAGTAGTGTAATATAGGAGTCGAGTAGATTTAAACGACCTTTCACAGTATAAGTGAGTTTTTTTTCGTGTTGTGTTTCTGAACTCTTCATCCAAGGCGATGCCCATGCAGTCGCTCTTGCAGAAATAGATAAAGTTGCACTAAAACATGGGAACACTCGGAGTGGTAAATACTTTGTGTTAGTAAAGCACAAAGTATTTGTATATAAATCAAAAAGCCCTGCACGATTGTGCAAGGCTTTTTGGCCACCCGGAATTTTAGGGGACCGGGAAATTTTAGATATTAGTTATCCCATTCACCAGTAACCTTAACATTGTCATTAGCACCAGTCATATCAATGGTAACTTTATAAGAAACTTCCTTGTAAGTCTTGGAATTAAGTGTGACACTTGCACCGATAGTACCAGTTACTTCATTTAATAAATCGCTATCATCGGTATCGACATTGATATTTGAAGCAGAAAAAGTAATTACACCATCCGTCGGAGCGAAAGTGAATTCAACCTTATCATCAGTAGCACCTTCAACGATTGCATCATAGATCTTTTCTTCAGCGATTGCTAACTGAATTGCATTGGTGACTTCGGACATAGCGGAGTCATCCTTCTGTGCACGAGACTTTTCAACGTATCTCAGT
>DCHF01000043.1:26407-58718 GCA_002315555.1 Lachnospiraceae bacterium UBA1759
CTTCATTTTAAGAATCTCCTTTTTTGCAAAAAATGTTTTTGAATATAACTACTCAGCCTCCCCTATTCAGCTTGAGTTGTTAACAAATTATTACACAATCCTTAACGAATGTCAACATTTAATTTTGCTCAATTTTTGTCATTTTCAGGATCGTTTACCGGAACATTACGAGGCCTTTTGTTTGTCTCTTTTAACGTTCCAATTATTAAGACTTTCGGTTCATTCAAAAAGGTTCACATTTTTCGAAAAAAACATTTTTTTTTTGAAAAATTTTTTAAATGTTCAAAAAAAGGATATTAGCAGCTTCATTTCCCCCTCCACATCTTCCGATACTCCATCGGACTCACGCCTTCCACCTGCCGGAACACCCGGCTGAAGTAGTACCCGCTGCCGATCCCGGTCTCCCGGCCGATGGCATCGGCGGTCTTATCACTGAACCGCAGCTCGTATTTTGCGTGGGTGATCCGCACCTGCAGGAGATAACTGTTGATGCTCATACCGAATTGTTCCTTAAAGATACGGGTCAGATAGAATTTATTGATGTAGAAGCGCTCGGCGAGTTCGTCGAGCGTTATTTTTTCGCTGTAATGCTCGTCCAGATAGGAGCGGACGGTCATGAGGGCAGTCTTTTTGGAATCGGCCCGGACGGCCTCCGGATGCCAGCTGTCGGTCATGAGGAGCGTTAGAAGCTCGGAGAGACCGGCGTTGATCTTCATGTCGCGGACCGGCGTTTCGCTGCCGGCCAGGGTCAGAAGATCCTCGCAGAGAGCGGCATAGGCGGGGGAAAGATCGGTCGTGAAGGCGGGAAGACCGCCGCGCTCCAGGTACTTCTCATAGATGCCGGCGGCAGTGGGACCGTTGAAGTGGATCCAGTTTAAATGCCAGAGATCGTCCGAGGTCTGATGGTAGTAGGGGCGCGAACAGTCGATGAAGACGCAGCTTCCCTTAGTGAGCGGATAGGTGCGGTCCTCGTAGTGGAGGACGCCGGAGCCGGAGCGCACGGTAAAGAATAAGTAGGAATTCAGGCGCGCGCGTTTGCTGGTGTGCGGTTTATTGGCCCGGAGCTCACCGATCTCCTGGAGGTGCAGGAGATTGTTTTTGGCAAAGACGGAGGGTGTGTAGAGGAGGCGGCGGGTGCTGACCAGGTCTCCGTGGAAGAGAGCGTCACTCATGCGGGTTTCCTTTATATAAAGAATGTGATGGTTTTATAATCATTATAAGGATGCGGAAGAAAAAGTCAATATTGTGCAAAGGTATAGCAATATTATGTGTTTTGTTTTATGATATACTGTGATAAGATACTATTTGTTGAATGTTCTGAAAACACAATAAATTGCAAACAATGATTTTTATAGACGATCGGAGGTTTTTTATGAGTAAAGTTGCGCTGATCACAGGCATTACCGGACAGGACGGTTCTTATCTTGCGGAGTTCCTTTTAGAGAAGGGCTACGAGGTCCACGGCATCACCCGCCGCGCTTCCATTTCCAATACGGCAAGAATCGACCATCTGATTGCAGCGGGTTCCATTAAGCTGCATGACGGCGACCTGTCCGATTCTTCTTCTTTGATTCGTATCATCGGCCTGGTGCAGCCGGATGAGATCTACAACCTGGCGGCACAGTCCCATGTACAGGTGTCCTTTGACGTTCCGGAGTACTCCGGCGATGTGGACGCGCTCGGCGTCCTCCGTATTCTGGAGGCCTGCCGCATTCTGGGCCTGACAAAGAAGACCAGGGTCTATCAGGCATCGACCTCGGAGCTGTTCGGCAAGGTCGAGGAGATCCCGCAGCGTGAGACCACCCCGTTCCATCCGTATTCTCCGTATGCCGTCGCAAAGCAGTACGGCTTCTGGATCGTGAAGGAGTACCGCGAGGCGTACGGCATGTTCGCAGTCAATGGTATCCTGTTCAACCACGAGTCCGAGCGCCGCGGTGAGAATTTCGTAACGCGTAAGATCACGCTGGCAGCGGGACGCATTGCGGAGGGCATTCAGGATCACCTGGAGCTCGGCAATATGGATTCGCTGCGTGACTGGGGCTATGCGAAGGATTATGTGGAGTGCATGTGGATGATCCTGCAGCACGACGTTCCGGAGGATTTTGTCATCGCGACCGGTGAGCAGCATACGGTGCGTGATTTCACGGAGAAGGCGTTCGCGGCAAACGGTATCACCGTGCGCTGGGAAGGAAGCGGCATTGATGAAAAGGGTTATGACGCGGAGACCGGGAAGATGCTGGTGTGCGTGAATCCGCAGTGGTTCCGTCCGACGGATGTGGATAATCTGTGGGGCGATCCGACCAAGGCGAAGACCGTGCTGGGCTGGAATCCGCAGAAGACCTCGTATGCGGAGCTCGTGGAGATCATGGCAAAGCATGACAGAGCGCTGGCAAAGAGAGAAAAGGCGATGCTGGAGGCGTAATATGGAAAAAAACGCAAAAATTTATGTGGCGGGACACCGCGGAATGGTCGGTTCGGCCATCGTCCGTGAGCTGGAACGCCAGGGATATCACAATATTATCACGCGGACGCACGCGGAGCTGGATCTCTGCCGTCAGGACGATGTGGAAAAATTCTTCGCGGAAGAGAAGCCGGAATATGTCTTTTTAGCGGCGGCGAAGGTGGGCGGAATCATCGCAAACCAGGAAGCGCTTGCGGATTTTATGTGGTTCAATATGACGCTTGAAATGAACGTCATTCATTCTGCATGGCAGAACGGCTGCAAGAAGCTGGAGTTTCTGGGCTCGTCCTGCATTTACCCGCGCATGGCCCCGCAGCCGATGCCGGAATCCTGCCTGTTAACGAGTGAACTGGAGAAGACGAACGAGGCGTACGCGCTCGCAAAGATCTCCGGTCTGAAGTACTGCGAGTTCCTGAACAAGCAGTACGGCACGGATTATATTTCCGTGATGCCGACCAATCTGTACGGCCCGAATGATAATTATCATCCCACGCACAGCCATGTGCTGCCGGCGCTGATCCGCCGCTTCCACGAGGCGAAAGTGAACGGGCTCACGGAGGTCACCTGCTGGGGCGACGGTTCGCCGCTTCGCGAGTTCCTGTACGTGGATGACCTGGCGAATCTGTGTGTGTTCCTGATGAACAATTATTCCGGAGATGAGACGGTCAATGCCGGTACCGGTAAGGAACTGTCCATTAAGGAACTGACGGAGCTGGTGGCGAAGGTCGTGGGCTACGAAGGCGCGATCAAGTGGGATACCTCGAAGCCGAACGGAACGCCCAGAAAGCTTCTGGATGTCTCCAAGGCGGAGAAGCTGGGCTGGCATTACATGACGGAGCTTGAGGAAGGTATCCGGCTTTCGTATGAGGATTTCCTGAATAATCCGATGCGGGCGGAGAGATAAGTGCCGAGCGAGGAACGGCAACCGGTTTTCGGAGAAAAGCGATGAGAGTTCCGAGCGAACAAATTTCGAAGAAATTTGTCAACTGAAAGAGTGATGAGAGTTCCGAGCGAACAGATTTCGAAGAAATTTGTCAACTGAAAGAGTGATGAGAGTTCCGAGCGAACAGATTTCGAAGAAATTTGTTCACTGAAAGAGTGATGAGAGTTCAGACGACGGCAAAGTCCAAAGGACTTTGAGCGAGAGGTTGTTTTATGAATATTGTACTTTTATCCGGCGGCTCCGGAAAGCGCCTGTGGCCGCTTTCCAACGATGTGCGCAGTAAGCAGTTTATCAAGATCTTCAAGACCGAGGACGGCACGTATGAATCGATGGTCCAGCGGGTGTATCGGCAGATCAAGAAAATCGATACGGAGGCGGTGGTGACCATTGCCACGTCAAAGATGCAGGTGTCCTCCATCCACAATCAGTTGGGCGAGGGCGTGGGCATTTCCGTGGAGCCGTGCCGCAGGGATACGTTCCCGGCCATCGCGCTGGCGAGTGCCTACCTGGCCGATGTTCAGCACGTGGACCCGGAGGAGGCCGTGGTGGTCTGCCCGGTCGATCCGTACGTGGAAGCGCCGTATTTCGAGGCCCTGAAGGGGCTGTCGGAGCAGGCGGCAAAGGGCGAGGCAAATCTGGTGCTGATGGGCATCGAGCCCACGTATCCGTCGGAGAAGTACGGCTATATCATCCCGAAGAGCGATGAGAAGACGGCGTTCGTGGAGACATTTAAGGAGAAGCCCACAAAGGAAGTGGCGGAGGAGTACATCGCCCGGGGCGCGCTCTGGAACGGCGGTGTGTTTGCGTATAAGCTGAAGTATCTGCTGGAAAAGGCGCACGAGCTGATCGATTTTAAGGACTATCGGGACCTGTTTGAGAAGTATGAGACGCTGACCAGGATCTCCTTTGACTACGCGGTCGTGGAAAAGGAGGAGAAGATCCAGGTGCAGCGGTTTGCGGGCGAGTGGAAGGACCTCGGGACCTGGAACACGCTGACGGAGGCCATGGATGAAAGCGTGGTCGGCAAGGGCGTGTTGAACGACACCTGCTCCAATGTGCATGTGCTGAACGAGCTGAACGTGCCCGTTCTGGCGATGGGCCTGCATGACGTGGTGATCTCCGCGTCGCCGGAGGGCATCCTCGTGTCCGATAAGGAGCAGAGCTCTTATATCAAGCCTTTTGTGGATAGTTTTGAGCAGCAGATCATGTTTGCGGAGAAGTCCTGGGGAAGCTATCAGGTCATGGATGTGGAAGAGCGTGCGATGACCATCAAGGTCACGCTGAATCCCGGACATTCCATGAATTATCACAGCCATCGCGGGCGTGATGAGGTGTGGGTCGTGATCTCCGGTGAAGGAAAAACCATCGTGGACGATGTGCGCCAGCGCGTGCGTACCGGTTCCGTGATCCAGATGCGCGCCGGGGCGCGCCATACGGTGATCGCGGAGACGGAGCTGAAGCTGATCGAGGTGCAGATCGGTGAAGACATTTCTGTGAATGATAAGCAGAAGTGGGAGATGGACCGGTATCTGCTGGGGGTATGAGCGCAGGAGTTGGGAAGTTTATGAGGAAATATAAAAAGAACGGGGCCGGTGGCACCGTTCTTTTTTATTACTGTTCAACTTTTTCTTCCTTCCCCGCCAGCGCAAATGCCTTATCCAGGTAGATCTTGTGCGCAACGGTGATGATCAGGTTGCGGAGAAGCTGCAGGTCCTGGTCGGAGGTGTCATCGAGCGGGGGAAGCTCGGGGGCTAAGCCGAACACGTACTGCAGCGCGCTTTCAAATTCGGTGCAGAAGTAGAGGTAGGCCTTTTCGCAATCGACCGGAGTGCTGTCGCGCTCGGCGCGTGCCTTCTGGATGTCCAGAAGAAGCTGGACTTCTTCAAGAGAAATGACGGATTTCGCGACGGCAATGAACAGGATATAAGCGATCTGCTCGCGGTTATACTGCTTTTTGACCGGGTTTTTGATCAGCCCCTTCTTGACGTAGTTGCTGATCATGGAGGTGGTGATGCTGATGGTTTCCAGCGTCTTAAAGTATTCGGCTGCGAATTTCTGCGCCTGTTCAAGGTAGAGGCCTACGTCCGGGATCTCGCGGTAAGCGGGCATGCGGAAGGCGGAAATTTCATCGATGATCTGCTGGTTCATGGGGAACTCCTTGTGGATGTATTTGTAGGCGAAGATGACACAAAATCTTCTACAAATATAATACAAAACTTTTTTTGGAATTTCAATAATCTTTCGATAAGTTTTTGAAAAACTCTTGACAGGACGCGGATGATGTTTTAATATACGGTTGTAAGGTTTTTGAAAAACCGATGAACGAATATTGGATACTTGTTTGCAGGATTTTTATGAATGCTCGATCCTGCATAATTTGTGGGGGACGTACCATCGATCCCGCGTACCATCAGGAGGTTTTTATGAATCATCATTATATTTATTCGACAGCAGTGACCTGCGCGGAACCGTTTGCGCTGCCGGCAGGTATGTTCCATGCGAAGGATCCCTGGAGTGCGCTGACGCATTTCATCGGCTTTCTGTATGCGATCTTCCTGACACCGATACTTCTGATCCATGCATCCATGAACGGCGCATCGATGACGGCGCTTGTCAGTCTCAGCGTTTTCATGCTCAGCATGATCCTGTTATTCGGCGCGAGCACCGCATATCACACATTCCTTCTGCAGCCGCCCAAGGATAAGATCCTGAAGAAAATCGACCATTGCATGATCTTCGTGCTGATTGCCGGCTCGTACACTCCCATCTGCACGTCGATCCTCCCGCCCACCCGCGGCCTGCCGCTTCTTTTCGTGGTGTGGGGCCTGGCCATTGCCGGTATTGCGTTCAAGCTCCTGTGGGTCACCTGCCCGCGCTGGGTCTCTTCTGTGATCTACATCGGCATGGGCTGGAGCGTCCTTTCGGTATTCCCGCAGCTTCTTGCCATTCTTACAAAGCAGGAATTTATGCTGCTTCTGATCGGCGGACTGTTCTACACGGTCGGCGGTGTGCTGTACGCACTGAAGCTGAAGAAACTGAACACGCTGAGCCCGACCTTTGGTTCGCATGAGATCTTCCACGTTTGTGTGGTGGTCGGAACCCTGTTCCATTTTGCGTTTATGTATGTGGCGGTGTGAGAAGAGCTTTCGAAAAAAGGCCGGGTCTTTATGACCCGGCCTTTTTTCGTTGTAAAGCACAACAGAAAGCTCATATTTTACTTTCCGGAATACCTGACATCAATCATCAAAGTAAGGAACTTCTATATTTACGATCTGATAGGTCGCGCCGTCTTCCAGCGTGATCTCTTCGAAGAAGCCCTGAATCTTCGTTCCCTCTGCGTCCCGTACCTCCCAGGTGCGGGCGGGTCACCGGAATCGTAGAGTATCTGTCCGGGCAAGGAGAATGACCGGGTGCCTGTCCGGTCAGGGGAGAGGACAGAGTAATAATTTCAAAATTCTGCCCCTTTTTTCAAAGAACTATGGTATATTATTTTTACAGGTAAAAAAATGGAATTATATGCAACCTGTCCGTGAAGGTTCCTGTCTCAATATATGGAAACGAAATGATTCCTGCGACACGGGTCGCGTATTCGCATATGGATACCAATAAAAACAGATTCGAAAGGAAATTTGAACAATGAAGAAAATTATTGCTACTTTACTCGCAGTTGCCATGATGGCAGCCCTCATTGCCGGATGCGGCAGCAAGTCCGCGGACAACAACACGAGCGCAGCAGCAGAAAGCCAGGCTGCAAGTGCGATGGAGATCTATGAGACCATCCAGGCGTCTTTCACCGGCGAGATGTTCTCCGCAGCAGGCGGCGACATGGACAATATGAGCATGGACGGCGCAGGCGTGTATGACATTGAAAAGAATGCGGACGCATTTATGTCCACCGTACTGATGCCGCAGGATCAGATGGCCGACATCAAGAACGATGTTGCGACTCTGCAGCACATGATGAACGTCAACTCTTTCTGCTCCGCAGTTATGAAACTGAACGACGGCGTCGATGTCAAGGCATTCGCTGAAGCTTACAAGACCGCTGTTCAGTCCAACCAGTGGATGTGCGGTTTCCCGGACAAGGTCCTGGTCTACTACGTGGACGGTTATGTCCTGACCATCTATGCGATGGAGGATTGCCTGACCGATTATCAGAACGCGATCAATGCGGCTTACCCGAACGCAGAACTTCTTGTGGACGCTCCGGCTGAAGGCTGATCATTTTGAATGAAGAGTGTGAAAGAGGTGTTGGAAGCAACACCTCTTTTATGTTATTCTTATGGTATCCCGCAAGTTCCTTAATAACTAAGAACCAATATCCCACCCGAGGCCGCTATGCTTTTTTCCAGTATTCCCTTTTTGTTTTATTTCCTGCCGGCAGTGATCCTTCTGTATCTTGCCGCGCCCAAAAAACTGAAGAATGCCGTACTTCTTCTTTCCAGCCTGGTATTTTACGCCTGGGGCGAGCCGAAGTACGTTTTTCTGATGCTCGCAAGCATTCTTTTGGGATATGTGTTCGGTCTTCTGATCGAGAAAAATGCCGGGAACCGGAAGCTTGGTAAGCTGTTCCTGGTGCTTTCCGTTGCAAGCAGTCTGGCGTTTTTGTGTTACTTCAAATACGCGGACTTTTTCATCGACAATTTCAACCGGGCGACCGGCCTTTCCGCGCCGCTTCTTAAGATCGCGCTGCCTATCGGCATTAGCTTTTATACGTTCCAGATCCTGAGCTACACGGTCGATGTTTACCGCGGCAGCGTAGCTGCGCAGAAGAATTTCATCAACCTCGCGGCCTATGTATCGCTGTTCCCGCAGCTGATCGCGGGTCCCATCGTCCGGTACGCGGACATTGAAAAGCAGCTGACAAGCCGCACGCACACCGGAGAGAAGATCATGACCGGCATCCGCCGCTTTGTGATCGGCCTGTCCAAGAAGATCCTGATCGCGAACCTTCTCGGAGAACTGACCGCGACCTTCAAGGCGTCCGATGACAAGTCCGTCCTCTTTTTCTGGCTGTATGCGGTCGCGTACACGCTGCACATTTACTTTGACTTTTCGGGCTATTCCGATATGGCCATCGGCCTCGGAAAGATCTTCGGCTTTGACTTTTTGGAAAACTTCAATTACCCGTATGTTTCAAGGAGCATTACCGAGTTCTGGCGCCGCTGGCACATGTCACTGGGCTCATGGTTCCGCGATTACGTGTATATTCCGCTGGGCGGCAACCGTGTGAGCCGTTTCCGGCATTTTATCAACATTTTTGTGGTGTGGATGCTGACCGGCTTCTGGCACGGCGCATCCTGGAACTTTATCTTCTGGGGACTGTACTTCGCGGTGCTTCTGACCTTTGAAAAGTTTGTGCTTCTTAAAGTGCTGAAAAAGAGCCGGGTTTTATGCCACATTTACGTGATGCTCCTCATCGTGATCAGCTTCATCATCTTTGATGCGGCGGATATGGGGACGGCATTTACGTACATCGGCGCGCTGTTCGGCGCTGGCGCATACCCGCTGTATTCGGCGGAGTTTTTCTACTACATGAGAAGTTATGCGGTCATTCTGATCTTTGGCATCGTGGCGGCCACGCCGCTTCTGAAAACCATCGGCGGAAAGCTGAAGGAAAAGCTGCCGAAGGTGACGATGGTCCTGGAGCCCGTCATGCTCATCGGCCTTCTCATTCTCTGCACGGCGTTCCTCGTGGACGGATCCTTCAATCCGTTCCTCTATTTCAGATTTTAAGGAGGTGGGACGATGAAGAATTCGCTTAAAAAGAACCTGCCTCAGGCTGCATTTATTGCGTTTTTTGTGATCCTGACCCTGACGGTCTGGTTCCTGCCCAGGAAGACTTATTCGGACAGCGAGCGGCGCGAGCTGGCAAGCTTCCCGAAGATCACGGCGCAGTCCCTTCTGGATGGCACGTTCATGTCCAGGTTCGAGACCTACAGCGCGGATCAGTTCCCGCTTCGCGACACGTTCCGGCGGGTCAAGGCCTTCTTCAGTTACAAGGTGCTTGGCAAGCTTGATAACAATGATATCTACGTCGCGGAGGGCTACGCGGCCAAGCAGGAGTACCCGCTGAATGAAGCTTCGATCGCCCATGCGACCGACCGCTTTACATACATTTACGAGAAGTATCTGAAGGACAACGGCAACACGGTCTATGCCTCCGTGATCCCGGACAAGAGCTGCTACCTCGCGGAGAAAAGCGGTTACCTGTCCATGGATTACGCGGAGTTCTTCCGCCTGGTGGAAGAGGGCATGCCGTATGCGGAGTACATCGACATCAGCGGAACGCTGTCCGTCGATTCGTACTACAAAACGGACACGCACTGGCGGCAGGAAAAGATCACGGAGACCGCGAACGTACTGCTTACCGGAATGGGTGGAGAGGCCTCCTCCCTGCCGATGGAAGAGAAGACCCTGGACCACCCGTTCTACGGTGTTTATTATGGACAGGCGGCCCTGCCGATGCCTTCGGAAACCATCAAGTATCTGACGAGCAGCGCGCTGGATTCCTGTGTCGTGACCAATATGGAGAAGAATCAGTCCATGAGCATGTACGACATGGACAGGGCCGCCGGCAAAGATCCGTATGAGATGTTCCTCGGCGGTCCGATCTCCCTGATCACGATCGAGAACCCGAACGCGGCTACGGACAAAGAACTGATCGTTTTCCGCGATTCCTTTGGCAGTGCGATCGCCCCGCTTCTTGCGGAAGGATACCGCAAGGTGACCCTGATCGACATTCGCTATCTGATGCCGGATTTCCTCGGAAACTTTGTGGATTTTGAGAATTCGGATGTGCTGTTTTTGTATAGTACGCTGGTGCTGAATAACAGTGAGACGATCAAATAAGCGCGGAGAGAGAGCTTCGCGAAGAAAAGGCTGAGTGCCCGGAAGGGCGCTCGGCCTTTTTTGTGTGAACAGCCCTCACTCCGGGGGATGAACAGCACCCGGTCCGAGCAATTTTTCAAAAAACTTCTTGATTGACATTCCGTCCGTCCTGCCCTAATATGAATGTATGTTATTATGTTATGACATAGTGACATATTTGGAACGGGTGACATTATGCATCACCTTCACCCATTCAAGCGGATTTATAAAGGAGAAATATGAACTGTCACGATATTCTCATCGACAAAAGCATACCGGTGCCGCTCTATTATCAGCTGAAAGCGGGCATCCTTAATATGATCCAAAACGGGACGCTGCCCACCGGCGCGATGCTGCCGAGAGAGCAGGACATCTGTCAGGAATTGGACATCAGCCGCACAACGGTCCGTCAAGCCATCACGGAGTTGGTGCACGAGGGCTGGCTGTACCGCGTGAAGAGCAAGGGCACGTTCGTTTCGCGCCCCAAGATCACGCAGGATTTCATCAAAAAGCTGGAGCCGTTCGATGTGCAGATCGCCCGTGAAAACATGGTGCCCAAGACGCGCCTGATCGATCTCAAGGTGGTGAAGGCTACCGCGGAGATCGCGAACAGTCTGGAGCTCATCGAGGGAACGCGTGTCATTTACATGTACCGGCAGCGGTTTGCGGACGATGAAGCCATCGTCACGATCAAGACTTATCTTCCGTACACCGCCTGCAAGTTCATCATGGATCGCGACTTTGAACAGGAGTCCCTGTATCACATGCTTTCCGAACGGGAGGAGACTAAGGTGTGCATGGCGCACCGCGTGATCGAAGCCGTGGAAGCGGTGAAGGAAGACGCGAAGTATATGAATATCCGGGTCGGGAAAGCGATCCAGTTGACGAAGACTGTGGGCTACAACAGCGAGAGCCGACCGGTGGAGTATTCCATCGCGCGGTACCGCGGAGACCGGAACAGTTTCGATGTCAACATTTATGTAGAGTAAAAGGTGGGGGAACTGCCCCATTTATGCAGAGTAAAAAGTGAGAGAATAGAACACTTTTCAGCATAGTACGACTTAAGTAAAGGAGAAAACCATGAGAACACTTGTCGTTGATCAGGAAGGTCAGTTGTCCATCCGTGAGATTCCGAAGCCGTCTTACAATGAGTGCCAGGCGCTCGTGAAGACGCTGAGCTGCGGCGTCTGCAACGGTACGGATTCCAAACTGATCCATCGTAATTTCAAAAACTTTGACACGTATCCGGCCATCCTCGGCCACGAGGGTGTGGGCCGCGTGGTGGAAGTCGGAAGCAAGGTGACCGGACTGAAGGTCGGGGACATCGTTCTGCTGCCGTTCCTGGAGGAATCCGTCGATGGTCTCACTCCGGGCTGGGGGGCGTACTCCGAGTATGCGATCGTCGGTGATGCGGAAAGCTACATCGCGAACGGCTGGGGCGAAGGTACGCCGAAGTGGAGCGAGGGCTATCTGGCACAGACCGTGATCAAGCCCACGGACAAGGTGGATCCGGTCGGCGCGTCCATGATCGTTACATTCCGCGAAGTGCTGAGCGCCATCCGCCGTTTCGGATTCAAGCCGAACGAGAACGTGCTGATCCTCGGCGCGGGTCCCGTCGGCCTCTGTTTCGTGAAGTTCTGCAAGCTGCTCGGACTGAAGACGGTCATCGCCACGGACATCATGGATGAGAAGGTGGAAGCCGCAAAGAAGGCCGGGGCGGACCTGGCTTTCAACAGCACCAAGGTCGATATCAATGCGGAAGTAAAGAAGCTGTTCCCGGACGGTATCGATTACATCGTCGATGCCGTCGGCATCAATGCGCTGATCAATCAGGCCATGGAAGTCGTCAAGTACAACGGCAAGATCTGCTGCTACGGCATCTCCCCGAAGACCGGCATGGATCTGGACTGGTCCAAGGCACCGTACAACTGGACGCTGCAGTTCGTGCAGTGGCCCAGCAAGAAGGAAGAGGGCGAGGCCCACGCGCAGATCATGGCATGGATCAACATGGGCGTGCTGGATCCGGACGAATTTATTTCCGATGTGTTTGATTTTGAGAACATTATTGACGCGTTCACTCTTGTGGGCGAACGGAAGCCGTCCACGAAGAAGATCGTTATCAAGTACGAATAACACAAAGATTTCCGCTGAAAAAACACATGCGGATACACAAAAAACCGCAAAGATCCCCACATGCGGATACACAAAAAAGCGTACAAAAGAATTTATAAAAGGAGCACCATTATGATCGAAACCAAATTATTCAGTGTTTTACCGGATTACATCGCAACCCCGGACGGTTTTGAGGTCGATAAATACGGCAACCTCGTCCTGTCCTGTCCGAACTACGGTGATGACAACCTGCCCGGCTGTGTTGTAAAACTGGACAAGGAAGGCAATGTCACCAAGTGGTTTGACGTGCCGGATCATCCGGAGTGCGGCTATGCCCGCAACATGGGCATCGCCTTTGACAAGGAATGGAATCTTTACATCTGCGACAACCAGGGCTGGGATGAAAAGCCCGAGCACCTGTATAAGGGCCGTGTCATCAAGGTCACGGTCGATGACGACGGCAACATCTTAAAGTGCGTTACCGTTGCAAAAAACATGGAGCATCCGAACGGCATCCGTATCAAGGGCAACTACATGTACGTTACGCAGAGTTACCTGCATCCGGTCGTTCGTGAGGACGGCAAACTGACCAGCTGCGTTTACCGTTTCGCGCTGGATGATGAGGACATCGAGGTCACGAATACCCTCGCGGATCCCAACATCCTGACCACCTTCGTCACGCAGAACCCGGTCTGCCAGTACGGCGCCGACGGTATCGTTTTCGACAAGGAAGGCAACCTCTATGTCGGCAACTTCGGCGACGGCGCGGTCCACAGGATCACCTTCAACGAGGATGAAAGTCTGAAGGAAAATGTGATCTTCGCGCAGGATCAGTCCCAGTTGTACACCACCGACGGCATGTTCTTCGATGAGAAGGGCAACCTGTATGTGGCGGACTTCTCTGCGAATGCCATCGGTATGGTATCGCCGGACGGCAAGGTCACCCGCATCGCCCAGAGCCCGGACTGCACCGGCGTGGACGGCGGACTGGATCAGCCGGGCGAACCCATCGTCTGGGACGGCCGCATCATCGCCTCCTGCTTCGACATGGTAACGGGTCCGGATAAGGTCAACTTAAAGCACGAGATGCCGGCGACCCTGGTTGAACTGACACTCCCCTGGAAGATCTGATCATGAAAAAATACATTTTGGCCCACGATCTGGGCACCAGCGGCAATAAGGCGACCCTCTACAACGAGGAGGGCACGCTTCTTGCCAGCGATCTTTACGAGTACAATACTTATTACCCCTTTTCGGGAGCTGTAGAGCAGGATCCGGAGGACTGGTGGAAGGCGGTATGCATTTCCACCAAGCGTCTTATGGAGAAATCCCAGGCTGCTCCCTCGGATATTGCGTGTGTTTCCTTCAGTGCGCAGATGATGGGTTGTCTTTTACTGGGAAAAGACGGCGCTCCTCTTCGGAAAACCATCATCTGGGCCGATACACGTGCGGCTGAGGAAGAGGCGTGGATGAAGGCACAGGCCGGGGAACGGAACGGGTACCGGATCACGGGACACCGTCTCAGTGCCTCCTATTCCGCAGCCAAGCTTCTCTGGGTGCGGAATCATGAGCGGGAGCTCTATGACAAGACCCGGAAGATGGTCCACGCAAAGGACTATATTATTTACAAGCTGACCGGAAATCTGGTCAGCGATTATAGTGACGCATCCGGTACGAATCTGTTCGATCTTGAAAAGCGGCAGTGGTCCGATGAACTTGTGACTGCGTTTGAGATCGATCCCGGGATCCTGCCGGAGGTCCATCCGTCCACGGACATCGCGGGGACGGTCACGGCGGAGGCTGCGGCGCTGACGGGACTTCTTCCGGGGACGCCGGTGGTCATCGGCGGCGGTGACGGAAGCTGCGCCTGTGTGGGCGCGGGCGTTTCCAGCGAAGGCAAGGCCTACAATGTGCTGGGCTCGTCCTCCTGGATCTCCTCCGCAACGAAAACGCCGGTCTTTGACGATGAGATGCGCACCTTCAACTGGGTGCATCTGGATCCGGAGCTTGTGACGCCCTGTGGGACGATGCAGGCAGCGGGCTTCTCTTACAACTGGTACCGGAATACGCTGTGTGCCGGGGAGAAGGCGCGCGCGGCGGAGCAGGGAATCAGTGCGTACGATCTGATCAATGAGGGTGTGGCGCTATCGGAACCGGGTGCGGGCGGACTTTTGTATCTGCCGTACATTCTGGGCGAGCGGTCCCCGCGCTGGAATGCGGACGCGCGCGGTGTGTTCCTGGGCATGTCCGTGACGACCACCAAGGGCGATATGTCCCGTGCGGTTTTAGAGGGCGTCGGCATGAACCTCAAGGTGATCCTGGACATTCTGGAGAAGAAGCAGAGCATCGAGGAGCTGATCCTGATCGGCGGCGGCGCCAAGGGACAGATCTGGCTGCAGATCCTCGCTGACATCTGGCAGAAGAAGATCCTGGTGCCGCGGTATCGGGAGGAAGCCACATCGATGGGCGCGGCCATTTGCGGCGGCGTGGGCATCGGCATGTATGAGAGCTTCAAAGCTGCGGAAAAGCTGAATCCGATCGAGAAAGAGATCGCGCCGGATCCGGCGCTCCGGGAACGCTACGGTATGCTGTATGACATTTTCAACGAGTCGTATGCGGCACTTGAAAAGGAGTTCGGAAGGCTTGCGGAGTACCGGAAAAAATATCCGGGGTGACGCTAAGCAGCGTGCGGCCGTGAGCGGCCGGACGCGCGGAGAGACCGGGGCATGCCGGAACTTCGGAAAACCGACACAGAAGTAATGGAGAGATTTATGGATAGAAGAGAAACGGCCGGAAAGGCCCTCCTGTCGATGCAGCGCCACTCCTGGGAGCAGGGCACGGCGATGCAGGCGTTTCTGGAGTGGGGCAGAATGGACATCGTGGTTCCGATGGCGCATGAGGCGGTCTATCGGGCGATGGAGGACGGACGCTGCGCGACCATCGGGGTGAATGACGCCGTCACGGACCCCTGTTCCGTGGGCGAAGCGTTGATCGCTGCATGCAACGAAACGAACGACCCGTTCCTGATTGAAGGAAAGGACGCGCTCCTCAACTGGGCGCTGAACAATCCGTTCCGGAATGAAAAGGGCGTGGTGTACCATCTGGTAACGCGCAAGGAATTCTGGGTGGATTCCATGTACATGATCCCGCCGTTCCTTGCGGCTGCGGGGCATTACGATGAAGCACTGACAAACCTGTACGGCTATTGGGACGCGCTGTATGATGCGGAGGCAAACCTGATGAGCCATATGTGGGACGATGATAAAAAGGCATTTGTCCGGAAGGCACATTGGGGCACCGGCAGCGGCTGGACGCTGGCGGGCATCGCGCGCATGATCGGACTGCTTCCAAAAGCGTATGCGGAGGACATCGAAAAACTCAAAGAGATGCAGAAGACGCTTCTTGCAGGCGTTCTTAAGCACATGCGCGCAGACGGTCTGTTCCATGATGTGGTCGATGATCCTTCGACCTTCGTGGAGACGAACCTCACACAGATGACCGCGTATGCGATCTACAGAGGCATTGCGGGCGGCTATCTGGATGCGGCTCTGAAGGCGACGGCGGACAAACTGAACGCCGCGGCGAATGCGAAGATGAATGCCTACGGCTTTGTGAAAGGTGTGTGCGGTGCGCCGACCTTTGACAAGCCGGGATTCTCTCCGGAAGGACAGGCCTTCTACCTGCTCATGGAAACGGCAAAGGAAAAGGCGGAAAATAAATAACGGTATCAGAAAGGAAAACAAGATGAACTTAACTCCCGAAACACTGGCGAAATACTTTGATCATACCCAGCTTCGTGCGTATGCAAAGTACGAAGATTTTGAAAAGCTCTGCGCGGAGAGCCGGAAGTACGGCTTTGCGATGGTTGCCATCAACCCGGCACCGGTGCAGCTTTGCAAGAAGCTTCTGACCGGCACGGACATCCACGTCGGTGCGGCCATCGGCTTCCCGCTCGGCCAGACGACCATCGCCTCAAAGGTGTTCGACAGCATCGACGCGATCGAAAACGGCGCCGATGAGATCGACTACGTGGTCAATATCACCGAACTGAAGGAAAAGAATTATGCGTTCGTTGAGCGCGAAATGGCGGAGATCGTCGAGGCCTGCAGAAGCCGGAACGTCCTGTCTAAGGTCATTTTTGAAAACTGCTATCTGACGGAGCGGGAGAAGGAGGAAATGTGCCGCATCGCGTTAAATGTGCGTCCGGATTACATCAAGACCTCCACCGGATTCGGTACCGGCGGCGCGACCTTTGAGGACGTGGCGCTCATGAAACGGATCGTCGGCGACAATGTCAAGGTCAAGGCGGCCGGAGGCATCCGCAACCTGGAGACCGCGCGCAAGATGATCGACCTCGGCGTATCCAGAATCGGTTCCACCGCCAGCGTAGCGATCGTGGAAGAATTGATCCGGGAGATGTAAGGTTAAATTCTCGTTTTTTCATATTCACGAATCAGCGCTTTTATATTATGATAGGGGTATAAAAATTCGTGAGAAGGATCTTGAATGAATAATTTAACGTCACTCTTTTTATCACAGTCTTATCAGGATGCATATGCGGATTATAACCGTTCCCTGGTCAATGAGGAATTCCCCCGCTGGGACTATGTGGTGCTGACCGCATCCAATGATCTGCAGGCCGAGGGTTTCCTTGCACAGATCGAAGAGCGCCGGAAGAATGCGTTTCTCCCGGACGGAACGAAGTTCCTGGTCGTACCGGACCTCGGCGGCAAGCGCGTGGGCTCCGGCGGCGCAACGCTTGCGGTCATCCGTGAGATCGCCCGTCTTGAGAACACGGAGGACTTTTCCGGACTCCGGATCCTGGTCATCCATTCCGGCGGCGACAGCAAGCGCGTTCCGCAGTATTCCGCGCTCGGCAAGCTGTTTTCACCGGTCCCCAGAAAGCTTCCGTCCGGCCGGAATTCCACGCTGTTCGATGAGTTTCTGATCGCGACGGCATCGGTTCCGGGAAGAGTGAACGAGGGCATGATGCTCCTTTCGGGCGATGTCCTTCTCTTATTCAATCCGCTTCAGATCGACTATTCCGGACGCGGCGCTGCGGCCATCACCTTCAAGGAGGATGTGGAGACCGGCAAGAATCACGGCGTCTTCCTCTGCGGAGAGGACGGCAATGTGAAGAAATGCCTGCAGAAGCAGTCTGTGGAGACGCTTCGGGCCTGCGGGGCCGTAAACGAACAGAATGCGGTGGACATCGACACGGGCGCGGTCATTTTCTCCCGTGAAATGCTGGCCGATCTTTATTCGATGGTCCGCACAGAGGAGGATCTCCTGAAATACGTGAACGAAACGGTACGTCTTTCGCTCTACGGTGACTTTTTGTATCCGCTCGCCACGGATTCCACGGAGGAACTGTTCCAGAAGGAAAAGCCGGAAGGCGCCTTCTGCCAGGAGCTTACGGAAGCCCGCGCAAAGGTGTGGGAGCTGTTAAGACCCTACCGCATGAAGCTTCTCAGACTGGCACCCGCCAAGTTTATTCACTTCGGCACCACGCGGGAGATCCGCGAGCTCATGTGCGGCGGAGTGAAAGCCTATGCGGATCTGGGCTGGACAGGGCAGGTCGGAAGTTCGATCCCGGCAAACTGCGCAGGATATAACAGCGCGATGTCCGGAGATTCCGTGATCGGTGAGAACTGCTATCTGGAGGTCTCCTTCGTACACGGCGGAGCAAAGATCGGTGCGGGATCCGTGCTGTCCTATGTGGACATCGACGGAGAAGAGATCCCGGAGAACACGGTCCTCCATGGCCTCAAACAGAAGGATGGCTGCTTTGTCGCGCGTATTTACGGCGTGCAGGATAATCCGAAGGAGGGAAAGCTTTTCGGAAAGGATCTCGCGGCGCTGCTTGCGGGTGTATCCGATGCGATCTGCCTCTGGGACACGCCGCTTTACCCGGCATGTTCCACTATGAAGGAAGCCGTGTCCGCAGCGCTTGCCCTTTACCGGGCGGCTGAAAACGACACGCTTTCCGCTTATTTTGAAGAATACAGGGATCATAAACCGGTATCGCTGATGTCCGGCTTCAACTGCGCGGACAGTGACGCCATCATTGCCTGGGACAAGCGCATGCAGGAGCTTGTTCAGATGGAGATGCTGAAGAAGTGTATCACGGAAGGCGTTCCGGCGCGGACTGCGCGCGAGAAAGTGAACCTTTCCGTCGAGGACCTCAGCAAGATCCAGCGGGAATGGCTCGAGGACGAGCTGGAGCGCGCGGATTTCAGCACGGCCATGCGGCTTCATTTCTATACCGGCACGGCGCTTTCCGGCGCGGCGGCGGAGAAGGAAGTGCGCGCCTGCTTTGAAACGATCTCAAATGCGGTCCTGAATGCGGCCATCGACAGTCTGAAGTACAACGAGAACGCGAGGATCGTGTGCGATAAGCATACCGTGAAGCTTCCGCTTCGTGTGAACTGGGGCGGCGGTTGGTCCGATACTCCGCCGTACTGCAATGAAAACGGCGGCACGGTCCTGAACGCGGCGATCCTCTTAAACGGTGAGAAGCCTGTCGAGGTCACACTGGAAAAGATCCCGGAGCTCAAGGTCATTTTTGACAGCCGGGACATGGATGTGCATGGCGAGTTCGAGACCATCGAACCGCTGCAGGAGACCGGAAATCCCTTTGATCCTTTTGCGCTGCAGAAGGCCGGACTTTTAGCCTGCGGTGTGATCCCGAAGGAGGGCGGCACGCTTTCCGAGATCCTGAAGCGCCTGGGCGGCGGCTTCATTATGCGCAGCGAAGTGACCGGCGTGCCGAAGGGCTCCGGCCTGGGCACCAGCTCGATCCTTTCCGTAGCCTGTGTCAAGGCCCTGTTTGAATTCTTGGGCATCGACTATGCGGAGCATGACCTCTACGACCACGTGCTCGCGATGGAACAGATCATGTCCACCGGCGGAGGCTGGCAGGACCAGGTGGGCGGTGTCACACCGGGCATCAAATATACGACCAGCAGACCCGGCGTTGCGCAGAAGGTCAGCGTACAGCATCTGGAACTGACCGATGCCACAAAGAAGGAGCTCAACGAGCGCTTTGCCCTGATCTACACCGGTCAGCGCAGACTGGCCCGGAACCTGCTCCGGGATGTGGTCGGCCGTTACGTGGGCAACGAGCCCGACAGCCTGTATTCGCTGAATGAGATCCAGCGGATGGCGGCACTTATGCGCTTTGAACTGGAGCGCGGAAATGTGGATGAATTTGCCCGTCTTCTGGGACATCACTGGGAACTCAGTCTGATGATCGACGAAGGCGCAACGAATACCCTGATCAATCAGATCTTTGCATCGGTCGATGACCTCATCGACGGCAAGCTGATCAGCGGCGCGGGCGGCGGAGGCTTCCTGCAGGTGATCCTGAAAAAGGGCGTTACAAAGAAACAGCTGAGAGATCGGCTGAAGGAGATCTTCCAGGACAGCGCAGTGGATGTGTGGGACGCGGAGATCGTGTATTAAGGAGAAAGTATATGTTAAACGGTATCAGTCAGATCTTAACAGGTGATATTTTAAAGGTCCTCTGCGATATGGGTCACGGGGACACGGTCGTCATTGCCGATGCGCATTTCCCGGGCGAGGCCATTGCGAAGGAGACCACGTACGGCAAGCTGATCCGCGTGCCGGGCATCGACGCGGTCACGGTCTATGACGCGATGAACAAGCTGTTCCCGCTGGATGTTAACTATTCCGAGCATCCGGCCGGTGTCATGGAAATGACCGACGGCGATAAGGCCAAGGGCATGGCAAGACCGGAGACCTACGGCCTGTTTGAGGATGTCATGAAGAAGGAATATCCGCAGGCGGAGCTCGGTTACATCGAGCGCTTTGAGTTCTATGAGCAGGCAAAGAAGGCCTATGTGATCATCCAGACCGGCGAGACCCGTCAGTACGGCAACCTGATCCTGACGAAGGGATGCGTGCTGTGAGAGCGGACGGACCCATCGGCGTGAGTGAACATAAGTGGACCGTGAAAGGCTCGGAAACGTTGGTGTCCAACCGTTGGATCAAGGTCCGCAGGGATTCCGTGGATCTTCCGAACGGCACACACATCGATGACTTTTATGCGGTGACCATCAGCCATTGTTCCGCGATTCTCGCGTTGGACAGGGATTGCAATGTGATCCTCAAGTCCGAGTACCGGTATTGCTATGACCGTGACCTGGTGGAGACGCCGGCCGGTACGTTCGAGCCGGAGGAGTCGGACGGATTTTCCGTTGCAAAACGTGAGCTTTTGGAGGAGACCGGGTACACCTCGGACGATTGGACCTACCTCGGCCCCACCGTGGAGAGCTCGTCCAAACTGACGAATTACATGCATGTGTATCTGGCTAAAAACTGTGTCCGCACGGGCGGTCAGAAGCTCGATGAAACCGAGATGGTCGATGTCATCGTCATGCCGCTTTCCGAAGCGGTGGAGAAAGTCATGAACAATGAAATTTGCTGCAACAGCTCGGCAAGCGCGATCCTGAAGGCGGCACGGATCATGGGGATCTGAGCCGCGAATTTTTGAATAACATTCACCATGAGGGGAAAATCAGGAAGCGTGCTTTCGTGTATTGACCCCTCATGTTTTTTATGCTAATTTGTACGTAGACAGAAGGCCCGCAATGACAAGAAGGCAGCGGGTGCGAAAGGAGAATAAGGCATGGCGGAAGTTAACGGCCTTGATGCTTTTAAGGCAAGAGGAACGCAGGAAGAAGCAATCGATATGTCAAAGAAGATGCGTGTCGGTATCATCGGTACCGGCTGGATCGCAGAGTGCCACGTTGAAGAATATATGAAGATGCCGGATGTGGAGATCGTCGCAGCGGCGGATCTGATCCCGGGTAAAGCGGAAGCTTTCATGGAAAAGTTCGGTCTGGAGGGAGTCCATTTCTATCCGAATGATCAGGCAATGATCGATGCGGAAGAGCTGGATGCCGTCAGCATCTGTACGTATAACCGTCAGCATGCACCGTGTGCGATCTATGCGCTGAAGCACGGCGTTAATGTTATGCTGGAGAAGCCGATGTGCGTGACTCTGGAGGAAGCCATCGAGATCTGCAAGGCGGAAAAGGAGAGCGGAAAGGTGCTGTCCATCGGCTTCCAGCCGCGTCTGGATCCGAATATGCAGATGATCAAGAAGATCATCGAATCCGGCGAGCTGGGTCAGATCTATTACATTCAGACCGGCGGCGGCAGAAGAAAGGGTATTCCGACACCGTTCGGTACCACCTTCATCGAAGATAAGACGGCAGGCCTGGGTGCGCTCGGCGACATCGGCTGCTATTCACTGGATATGGTCCTGAATGCCATCGGCTATCCGAAGCCCATCACCGTTACCGGCTACCGTTCCGACTTCTTCGGAAAGAATCCGGCATACTTCACCTCACAGGGCAAGCCGGCAGAATACGCGGATCTGTTCTCTGTTGATGATTTCGCGGCAGCATTCGTCCGTCTGGACGGCGGTATCATTCTGGACTTCCGTATTGCATGGGCGATGCATCTGGACACCCCCGGCGATACCATCTTCATGGGTACGAAGGGCTCCCTCCGCGTTCCGTCTACGGAGTGCTGGAACGGCTCCATCGGCGGCCCGATGAAGATCTACCACGAGGTTGCGGGTGAAAGCGTTGAGACCGAGATCCCGATGCTGACTCCGCCGGCGGAAGGCCTGTTCTACCACAAACTGCGCAGCTTCATCAATGCTGCAAAGAGTGGCGGCAAGGCACCGGTTCCGTCTTCACAGATCATCTACAACCAGGCGATCCTGGACGGTATTCTGAAGTCCAATGCGATCGGAAGAGAAGTGGAGATCGAGATTCCGGAGATGTGATCTTTGTAAGAAATTCGTTGAAAAGGGGCAGGCTGTCTGCCCCTTTTCTTTTGAAAACACGGGGAAACATATGAGATTTTGTTACAGGGTAAAGCTGAATGATACGGAGCTTGTCCGGGAGCTTTGCGACCGGCGTGAAACTGCGCAGGCGGACGGACAGGTGCTTTTCACGTACGGTGATGCGGCCGCCTGCGGGATCCCGGTCGAGGTAGAACTGAACGTCCTTTGCGATCCGGAGACCGGTGTGCAAAAATGCAGCGTCCGGGTCACGAATAACGGCGCGGACGAGGTCATGCTCCGCGGTGCCGATGCAGGTGTGGTCCTTTCCGGTAAGGCGCCGGTCCTTCACTATTTCACATCGGACTGGGGGAAGGAATACGCGCCGCACAAGAAGACACTTGACTCTTCGTTTTCTCTGGTCTGCGAATCCGGCCGGTCGTCCAAGGGATACATTCCCTTTGTAAACATTGAGGACGGGGACGCGGTCTACGCGATGGCACTCGCCTGGTCCGGAAACTGGACCTTCAGCGTACAGGATGACGGACCGCGCGTCGGAAACTGTCCGATGCCGAAACTATGCACCCTCGGCTTCACCGATCGTGAATTCTGTCACGTCCTTCCGCCCGGAGAGACCTTTACGGCGCCGGCTGTTTATGTGGTGAAGACCGCGGACCGGGAAACGGGAAGCCGGATGCTCCGCCGGTACTATAAGCGGTATCTCAGCACGATGGATGAAAAAGCGTTTTCGCCGATGCCGCTTGAATACAATACCTGGTGGCCGTATGAGGACCGCTTTATCAACGAGGAGGTCTATCAGGCCAATGTGGAGCAGGCTGCCAGGCTCGGCATACGCTACGCCATGCTGGATGCGGGCTGGTTCGGTAAGACCGAAGAGGGATCGACCTGGGTGGAGAAGCGCGGGGACTGGGAAAACGTCAATACGGATCTTTTCCCCTCGGGACTCAAGGCTCTTTGCGACAAGGCCAAGGTGTACAACGTGTTTCCGGGCATCTGGTGCGAGATCGAAGCCGTGGGCCGTGATGCGGAGCTGAAGAAGCTGCATCCGGAGTTTCTGGCAAAACGGGACGGAGAGGACCTCGGTTATGTCTGTTTCGGCAGTCGGAAGACCCGCGAATGGGCGATGCGCATCTGTGACCGCATCCTGGGAGAGTACGGCGCAAAATGGATCAAATTCGACTTTAATTTAGATCCGGGCTTTGGCTGTGACCGTGAGGATCACGATCACGGAAAGGGCGACGGTCTCTATGCCCACTACATGGGGTATTATGCTTTCCTTGACGAGCTGCATAAAAAGTACCCGGATGTGGTGATCGAAAACTGCTCCTCGGGCGGACTGCGCGGGGATATTGAGATGATGTCCCATTGCCAGGTCGGCTTTTTGGCGGACCCGGACTGGACGGAATTCCACCTTCAGCTGTACTGGGGCGCGCTTTCCTTCCTGCATCAGCGCTGCCTTCTGCATTTTTCGTGGTCCCAGATCCTTGGGGATCACAATTTGGATGTTCAGGACTCGATGAAGGAACTCACAAGCCGAGAGAAACTGGACTATATGATCCGTGCCGTCATGATGGGTGTCCCGGGCTTTTCACTGCGTCTTCCCGAGCTTGCGGATTGGCAGCTTAAACGGATCCGCGAACTGGGTGAATTCTACACGAAGTATTCCACGGATTTCATCTTAAACGGCGATGCTTACCGGCTCACGGAACAGCCGGAGGTCCACGGAAGGGGCGAGAGGTTCCCGGTGTTTGAGTTTGTGAGCGAAGATGAGCGGGCGCTGGTGTTTGCGTTCCGTATGGATGGCGCCAAAGAGACACAAAGAGTCCTTCTGAAGGGGCTTGATGAAGTGCGGCGGTATACGGTCACATCGGAGAACGATGGCAGCACGACGGAACGAACCGGGAAGGAACTCATGGAGGAGGGCGTACTGTTTACGGGCCTTCCGGAAGAGGGCTCGGAGGTGTTCATGATCCGGTGAAAAGAGATGACAGCTGACCTGCGTGATGATCCGATGATGCCGGATATGAAAAAAGCACTTAGAACTGCGTACAGAGTGTGCGCAGTTCTTTTTTTGCCTTTTGGTTAGCATATGCTAATTAATTTCAACAAACCTATTGACAAGTTAGCACAGGGTAACTATAATACCGATTGTAAGTTAGCAGGAGGTAACTAAAATGATTCCGTTAATGTTAGCAACTGTCGACGAAGAGAACGTCGTCAAGAAGGTCGGTGGGAATCCGGAGGTTCGGAAGCATCTGGAAAATCTGGGCTTCGTCATCGGCAGCCGGGTGAAGATCATCACCGCTCTGAACGGAAATATCATCGTTCAGGTAAAGGAAGCACGAATCGCGATCTCGAAAGAGATGGCGCAGAAGATCTATGTATAACATACGAAGAAGATAAGGAGAGCATTATGAAGACATTGAAGGAGGCGAAGATCGGCCAGACGCTGAAGGTCGTGAAGCTTCACGGGGAAGGCGCGGTAAAGAGACGCCTGATGGACATGGGAATCACGAAAGGAGTGGAGATCTTCATTCGCAAGGTGGCGCCGCTCGGCGATCCGGTGGAGATCACGGTCCGCGGTTATGAACTTTCTGTTCGAAAAGCGGATGCGGAAATGATCGAAGTGGAAGGAGGTCTGGCATGAGTATTACCATTGCCCTTGCGGGAAATCCGAACTGCGGTAAGACCACACTGTTTAATGCGCTGACAGGCTCCAATCAGTTTGTGGGAAACTGGCCGGGCGTAACCGTCGAAAAGAAGGAAGGCAAACTGAAAAAGCATCATGATGTAACGGTCATGGACCTTCCGGGCATTTATTCCCTTTCTCCGTATACGCTGGAGGAAGTGGTTGCACGTAATTATCTGATCGGTGAGCGCCCGGATATCATTCTGAATCTGGTCGACGGCACCAATCTGGAACGCAACCTGTACCTGACCACCCAGCTTACCGAACTCGGAATTCCGGTGGTCATTGCCGTCAATATGATGGATGCTGTCCGTAAGAACGGCGATAAGATCAATATCGATGAACTGTCCCGGCAGATGGGATGTCCGGTATGCGAGATCTCCGCGTTAAAGAATGAGGGCATCATGGAAGCGGCAGAGCTGGCGATCCGGGCGGCCGGAGACAAGAAGCCGGTTCCGAATCATAAGTTTTCCGGTGTGGTGGAGCATGCGATAGCACACATTGAGGAAGTGACGGTCCATGATCTTCCGGAAGAACAGCAACGCTGGTATGCAATCAAGCTGTTCGAACGCGATGAGAAGGTCCTGGAGCAGATGAAACTGAGTGACAGCGTCCGGAATCACATTGAACGCGACATCGCGGCCGCGGAAGCGGAAATGGACGATGACGCGGAAAGCATCATTACGAACGAGCGCTACATTTACATCGGCGAGGTGATCAAGTCCTGTCTGAAGAAGGCGAATAAAGGAAATCTGACGACCTCCGATAAGATCGACCGCGTGGTCACGAACCGTTTCCTGGCACTGCCGATCTTTGCGGTGATCATGTTCCTGGTCTATTATGTCTCTGTTACGACCGTGGGAACCATGGCCACGGACTGGATGAATGACACTTTATTCGGCGAGATCGTACCGTCATTAGTGGAAAATCTTCTGAACGTATTGCAGGTTTCGGAAGAGGGAATCGGCGCAGTCGTCCGCGGTGTGATTCTGGATGGCATCGTAGCAGGCGTCGGCGCAGTCCTGGGATTTGTTCCGCAGATCCTGATCCTGTTCATTTTCCTGGCGTTTCTGGAGGCTTGCGGATACATGGCGCGTATCGCCTTTGTACTCGATCGTATCTTCCGTAAATTCGGCCTTTCCGGTAAATCCTTCATTCCGGTCCTGATCGGTACCGGATGCGGCGTCCCGGGCATTATGGCCTCCCGTACCATTGAGAACGAACGCGACCGCCGTATGACGATCATGACGACTACATTCATTCCCTGCGGTGCAAAGCTGCCGTTCATCGCGATGATTGCAGGTGCGGTCTTTGGCGGCGCAGCCTGGGTGGCTCCGCTTGCATATTTCAGCGGCATGGCGGCCATCATTATTTCGGGCATCATGTTGAAGAAAATGAAGATGTTTGCCGGCGATCCGGCACCGTTTGTCATGGAGCTTCCGGCATATCACATGCCGACGCTGGGCAATGTACTCCGGTCGATGTGGGAGCGTGGCTGGTCCTTTATCAAGAAGGCCGGTACCATCATCCTCCTGTCCACCATCGTGATCTGGTTCGCGACCTACTTCGGTTTTGCACCGGACGGATTCCGTATGCTGGAGGAAGAGGAGATCGCTTACAGCCTTCTTGCCTCAGCCGGTAAGGTGCTGCAGGTGCTGTTCATTCCGCTCGGTTGGGGCATTGGCCACTGGCAGGCAACGGTTGCGACGATCACCGGTCTTGTGGCAAAGGAAAACATCGTCGGCACAATGGGTATTCTGTACGGCGGCTCCGGCTCGGTCTATGCAACGCTTGCCGAAACCTTCAGCGGTATCACCGGATATTCTTTCCTTGTATTCAACCTTCTCTGCGCACCGTGCTTTGCTGCTATCGGCGCCATTCGCCGTGAGATGAACAACGCCAAGTGGACGTGGTTCGCCATTGCTTATCAGTGCGGATTTGCCTACGCGATCTCGCTGATGATCAACCAGTTCGGCGGACTGTTCACGGGAAACGTAAATATTATCGGCGCAATCGCCGCAGTTATTGTGCTCGGATTTATGATTTGGATGCTCGTCCGTCCTTATAAGGAATCCACCAAGCTGACAAAAAAGATAAAGGTTTCGTAAAAGCGGAAAGGAGTTTGCTATGATAATCTGGATCACAAGCAATATCGGAACGATTACGGCAGCTGCCGGTATTCTCGCAATTGCCGTTACAGCTTTTGTTATTATTTTGAAAGATAAAAAGAAGGGCAAATCCTCTTGCGGTTGTAACTGTGCCCACTGTGCTATGGCAGGCTCCTGTCACAAAACAAAATGACATAAACAGGGAGATTGCCAAACAATCTCCCTGTTTTAAGTTGAAAGGACTTAAGAGTATGAAAAAATATGTTCTTTCCGTATCGGGTATGTCCTGCGCGATGTGCGAAAACCACATAAACGATGCTATCCGTCGGACGTGCGAAATCAAAAGTGTGAAATCGGACAGAAGAAAGAACGAAACGGTCATTCTTGCAGAACGGATTGATCCCGATAGGATTATCACCGAACTGCATAATCTCGGCTACGAAGCAAATTTCATATCGGAAACGGCTTATGAAGAAAAATCATTTTTCAATCTTTTCAGGAGGTAGCTTGCGTGAAAGAGAAAGTTACCTCACGGCATTTGTATCTTCGGACAATATACCGTCTTTCGCAGGATAGGAGCCGGATCAGAAACGTTGATATAGCAAAAGAACTCGGTTACTCGAAACCGAGCGTCACGAATGCAATAAAGAAGTTATGTTCAGACGGACTGATTTCCTCCGAAAAAGAACACGGAATCCGGCTGACAGAAAACGGTCTTGCGCTTGCCAAAGAATTAACAGCGCGATGCGACATTTTGGCGGAGTATTTTATGAAGCTTGGCCTTGAAAAAGAAGCCGCCTATGAAAACGCCCGACTTATAGGCAATCAGATTACAGATGATCTGTTTGAACTGATTCGTATAGAAAACATCCGCATAAGCGGTAAAGGAGAAACTTGAAATGGAAATTGTCAGATTTGATACTGTCTCACGTGTATATCGGAACGGAGACCATATTCAGAAAGCTTTGGACGGCATTGATTTGTCGCTCGAAAAAGGCGATTTTATTGTCATTCTCGGACAAAGCGGTGCCGGAAAAAGCACACTGTTGAATTTGCTCGGTGGACTTGACAGTCCAACTGACGGCAAAATTTTTGTAAACGGTAAGGACATTTCTACGTTAACCGACAACGAACTTGCCGATTACCGCGCATCTACTGTCGGATTCGTTTTTCAGTTTTATAATCTTATCCCGACGCTTACTGTTCACGAAAATGTTGCTTTGGTTAAAGAAATTGTACCAAATTCTCTGTCTGCAACAAAAATGCTCGAAGAGGTTGGACTGGCAGACCATTTGAAGAACTTTCCGTCAGAACTGTCAGGTGGCGAACAGCAAAGGGTATCAATCGCCCGCGCACTTGCAAAAAATCCGGAAATTCTGCTTTGTGATGAACCGACCGGTGCACTTGATTCGGAAACGGGAATTCTTGTATTGAAACTACTCTTGAAGATGGCAAAGAGCTACGGAAAAACGATTGTTATTGTTACACACAATCAAAATATCGCAAGAATGGCAGATACGGTGGTTCGTGTCAAGAACGGAAAAATTGTTTCTTGCGAACGTCAGCCGAGTCCCGCTTCTGTGGAAGAAATAGACTGGTAAGGAGACATTTATGCTGACAAGAAAATTTTTAAGAACATTGGGAAAGTATAAAGCGCAATTCATCTCAATGGTCATTATGGTTACCTTGGGAATCGGAATGTTTGTCGGCTTCAATATGGAATGGGTCAGTATTGAACATAATATGACATCATTTTTTGAAATAAGCGGATTTGCCGATTATCGCCTTGTGGATGAATTCGGATTTTCAGAAGATGTATTGACTGACATAAAGCGCTTGAACGGGATTGAAAATGCGGCACGTGTCATATCTGTCAATACTGATGTTTTGGATACAGACGGAGACAGCATAAACTTGAATGTAACGACAGATCCCGACGTTTCCGGTTTTGTTTTGATAAATGGTGAAAAATATGATCCGTTTGAAAAAAACGGTATATGGTTATCTGATCAGTACGCTGCAAAAAACAATCTCACACTCGGAGACGAAATAACACTTCAATACAAAAATTATCAATTTACAGGAAAAATAAAAGGTTTCGTTAAAGCCGCAGAACAACTTATATGCGTTCGGGACGAAACACAATTGATGCCGGATTTTGCAACTCACGGGTTTGCTTTTATATCACCGACAATGTATGAAGAGGTAATCGGACTCGATTATTACCCGCAAATCAATGTTCTGTCAGATTTGACGAAAGATGATTTTATCGACGCTTGCAGTAAAACTTTGGGAAAGACGACGGTTATCCTGACAAAGGATGACACCGTCTCGTATTCGGAGGCAGAGGGTGAAGCATCCGAGGGAAAAGCAATGGGCTCCATTCTCCCGTCATTGTTTCTTTTAATCGGTCTGCTTACTATGGTAACGACAATGCACCGTCTTACCGTCAATGAAAAGATACAAATCGGTACTTTGAAAGCTCTCGGTTTTAGAGATTCCAAAATCATTCGCCATTATTCTTTTTATGCGTTTGCGGTCGCTCTGCTCGGGTCTGTCCTCGGAATCGGGATGGGTTACGGTGTTGCGTGGAGTATTATGAATCCGAACGGAATGATGGGTACGTATCTGGATATGCCTGAGTGGAAACTGGTTTTTCCTTGGTTTTGTTATGTGATTATAGGAGCAATCATTGTTTTGCTGACATTCGTTGGATTTACATCCGTGCGAAAAATGCTCGGAGGAAGTGCTGCGGATGCTTTGAGAACGTACACACCTAAAAAGATTAAGCCGATGTTGATTGAAAAAACTCGGCTATTCCATAAGCTTTCCTTCGGAACACGATGGAATATGCGTGATATGAACCGGCAAAAATCACGTTCATTGATGAGTCTTGTCGGAATTGTCGGGTGTACGGTTTTGATCCTCGCTTCTTTGGGAATGAGAGATACGATGAATGGTTTTCTATCGATGTATTATGATAACGGATTAAACTACGCATCGAGAATTTTTCTCACTGAAGAGTCTTCCGACAAAGAAAAAGCAGATATAATTGAAAAATACAACGGTGATTTCGGGGCATCGCTCAGTGTGCAGCTTAACGGCAACACCGTTTCTTTGGATATTTATCATATTGAAAATGACAAACTCCGTTTTTCTGATGTTAATGCTGAAAATATCAGCCTATCCGATGACGGTGCGTATATCTGTATGAGGCTTGCCGAAAAATTGAACATTGGATCGGGAGATTCTATTAAAATTAGCCCATTTGGTACGGATGACTCATATGTATTGAAGGTTGCGGGAGTTTTCAGAAGTGTATCCGAAAACATTGTAATCACAGATAGGTACGCTGAGTCAAAGGGTATTCCGTATAATATCGACTCGGTTTATACCGATTTTGAAAAAGCAGGAATCATATACGACGGAACCGTTAAAAGCGTTCAGTCAAAGCAGATGATTATGGATTCTTTTGAAACTTTTACCGGCATTATGGATATTATGATCTATCTGCTTGTGGGAGGTGCGCTCCTGCTTGGAGTAATCGTTCTTTATAATCTTGGAATCATGAGCTACACTGAACGATACCGTGAAATGGCAACGCTGAAGGTTGTCGGATTCAGAAACAGAAAAATAGGACGGTTGCTCGTCGGACAGAATCTGTTTTTATCAGCACTCGGTGTTATACTCGGTATTCCCTGCGGCGTGTTTGTATTGGACTACCTATTGAAAACTCTTGCCGGAGAATACGAAATGAAGATGATGATAGGCTTGCCTTCCTATATTGTTACGGTTTTGTTGACAGTCGGTATGTCGATTATAGTTAGTTTGATCGTAGCCGGTAAAAATAAAAAAATCAATATGGTAGAAGCCTTAAAAGGCGCAGAATAAGACTTAAGAATAGAGAAGTGCACGGCAAACGGAAGTACATCCGATGCCGTGCGTTTCTATTAATAGATCATCTCGTGATTGACGATTTCTGTTGCTGCTCCTCGTACGGCGTTCATCCGCTGCACCCAAAGCATCTGGTTTTCGGCTTTTAGCGTTTCCGTAATGCCTTCCTTTTCGGCAAGTTTTTTTACCAACCGAAAGAACATATTCTCCGCCTGCTCATTGTGATCAGCGAGATAGTCATTCAGTTTTCCGCTTGTCAGCAGCTCGGCGTAAACTGTTCTGCGGTGTTTTTTCAGATACCGCAAGTGCCGTTGCCCCCATATCCCGATGGGACGTTCTTCCGGCTCGTCATCACCGGCAATGAAATAATAATCTCCGACAAGCTCGTATTTCAGCCCGGTACGCTCATCTGTTATGTACTTTTCCATTATGCGTCCTCCTTTACAATCACACGCAATTTCTTTGTCGGGGCGTCAATGATTTTCAGTATCAGTTCATTGACGTCCTCAATTGGTTTGTCCTCGTTGTACTCATTCCGTGCCGCCATAAGGCACCCGACTAACAACCTGTGCTCAAAATCGTCCAAGTAAAAGTATTTCCGTTTAGTTTTCATAGCTATCGCCTCCTTGTGCCTTTATTGTAGACGAAAGAGGGCTATAAATCGAATGTGTGGATATAAAAAGCAAAAAGAGATACCGAGAAAAGCATCTCTGCTAATCTCGGTATCTCTTTGCCTCGCCAATGCCCGTGCTCTTGAACTACTGTCCTTAAGAACACAGCGCATCTGTTTTCTTTCTTTTTTTTTTGGATTTGAGTATAAAATTCCATTGTTACAGGATTAATATAATAGGATTGATATAATCAGTATTATATTTGTCAAAGCGGAAAATTTATCTTAACGGAAGTCTTCGACGGAGACTTACGGAGACTTACGGTTGACAGCAGGAAAGGGTGTATGAGCAATGGAAAAAAGAATAATGGATGTCGGCATGATAGCGGATTTTGAGAAGCATCTTATTAATATGGAAAAGAGCAGGGCAACGGTGGAAAAATATGTGAGAGATGTAACGGTATTCTACAGGTATCTCTCAGGAGGCTGCATTTGCCGTAAAAAGGTTCAGTCTGAAATATCATCGGCTGAAGCCTTGGAAGCGGTTTCTGACACGGTATTGGACGCGGTAATGGGCACAGCCTCGGCAGCTTCAAAGAACCATGGAGCTGAGGAGACGTCCGAGAATTGCGGCACTGAGGAGACGTCTGAGAATTACGGCATTGAGGAGACGTCTGAGAATTACGGCATTGAGGAGACGTCTAAGAATTACGGTACAGAGGTATCGCCTAATAACTACGGGGCTGAGGGGACGTTTAGGAACTACGGAGCAGAGGAGACGTCTAA
>DCHF01000014.1 GCA_002315555.1 Lachnospiraceae bacterium UBA1759
CGTGGCCGACCTGAGGCCTGAAGCCTGTTTTTCTAACACAAAGGGGCGGCGTGAAAAATCGTAATGATTTTTCACGCCGCCTTTTCATATTGGTATCAATGAGCGTACTGTTCTTCTGAAGCAAACCGAAGGTAGGAATTCGACTTCTTGATATACAGACAATCATCAGCTGATTTACGATGATAAGCCATACCACCAAGGAAATGAATTCCACCATATAGTAATTCCGTACTTCTCATCTGGCTTCATCTGGCCCATCAACACCACCTGTACCAACATTTGATCGCCAGAGATATCTCCCATGCCCCCCAACGAATCAAACTCACTCGCTGCTGCCGCATAATTATTCTCCAAACTTTCCCGGAGTTCATCACTAAGAGTATCAATTCTCCAGTTTTCCCATTCCACTGGTATTCTAAACATAGATGAATCATCGGTAATAAGTTGTCCCGAAAAATCAGTAATGACGATTTCTTTACAATCTCCATAGTATGATTTCAAAACACTAACTACAGTTTCAATGTCAGAAAAGGTTGACACCTCCATTGCAGACAACCCCATATTAGTGTCATCAACTGGAGAAAAATGGAATTTGACCACACAATTATCACCAAAAATTGTGCTGACATTACTTTCATAGTATAGTATTTCATTTTGGGGCTGAACCTCATGTGTGCTTGGTTGACCACAGAGATCAATAATGTCATCAGTTGACATTTTCCAAATGATGCCCTCGATCGGAGCATTATGATAATCATGCAACACTGCTTGCGAACTCACCTGCGCTTTACACCCCGATAGTCCCATGAAAACCAATACTAAAAAGCTCAGTATAATTTTTCTCATAATTCACCTCACAGTATGAATCGAATCGCCTCAAAGGTCCGACCATTAGTCAAATATACCTTAACAGCAATTTTTGCGCTTCTAGATGCATCAAAAGGCAGATTCACATACATATTTGTCTGGTAACGAGTGTTTTGTGTAGGTAAACTAGCTGATCCCATCTTGTAATAATAACTTTCATTATTGGTTGCTCCGAACATCTCTGTAACATATTCAATTCTTGAAACGGATGTGGATGCCGTAGGCAATTCAGTGTATTGAGCATACATATAGTTAAATATGACACGATACACATAATCCGGTTCACATCCAGAGGAAGTAACTGTATAGTTCAGCGTGTTAGACGCAACAATTCCATAAGCTTGATTACTAGTTGCTACAGTATTTGTAACAGAGCTAGCTGCCAACGAATCTAAAATAAACAACTCTTCCTCACGAACTGAATATGTTTCATCCCCAATTCTATAAGTATTAACCACCTTAGTAACACTTACTTGAACACTATTATCAGCCATCTCACTAATTGCAATGGAGTCAGCGCCAATGAATGCCTCCTGCAAAATATCAGCTGTTGGCTTCATCACACAAACGTTTTCCTCATCTATACCTTGAAAGCAAGTGTCACCTACCATTTCACCTATAGAAATCGTCTCGTATATCGTTTCTATTTCATTATCTGATTCAGCATACACAGTGAGCGAACCTAGCATAAGAACACCACATAAAATAATTGCCAATAAATGCTTATTATATTTCATACTGGTCTCCTTTAATTATATCCATTGTAAATATATTCTCTGACCGATTCTCCATTAACCATACTTTTTAAGAGCTAATAAGTAGGCCCATTGGAATCACCTCTCTCACAATATTTGATTCAACTACCAATTGCACCAATAAGTAGGCTCATTAACACGCTCTCTGCAGAGGTAAAAGGCTGCTTAATATTGATACAACTGATCCAGTAAAGAAATTCCCACAATAACTATATATTTTTCAGGAACGGTCTCTTCAGCACCAAGTGTCGTCAGCGTAATCGTGACTTTTTCTTCGCCCAGAAGCTCCTCATATCCGTAATATGAAATCCACGGAACAGCATCTTCTCTTCCAAAGCCGCCTGTTGTCGAATAGTTATATTCGTTCTTCGTATACTGACCATAATACTCCAGCATATCCGCTTCAACATCTTTCCATGTCGAAATAACATTGATGTTCAGGTTCATGAGTTTGGACTCTTTGGGATCATCGCCATCCATGTACAGCAGAACTCCATATTCCGTATCGTCATGAATAAAGCAGGAGTCTATGTTCTCGGTATATGTCAAAATAGCCATTCCATCATTGACTTTTCGAGACGACGGTTCTCCAAGCACGCCAAGGATTTCTTCTTCTGTCATACCGTAGGAAAGGCCCGGGATTGAGAGGAGATAATGCTCTTCGTTTTTAGCGGTCTCGTTGTACTGAGTAATCTCAGTCGATTCTGCTGCTTCGGTATAATATCCCATATATCCGTCTTCCGTCGTTTTTTTCAGCCAGAATATCACTCCAGCGGCAATAATCAAAAGAATTGCAGCGATTATGATGCCGGTCTTGGTTCCTGTTTTTCTCATGGGATCCCGATCCATCATCTTATCCGGCATAATATCCTGAGGATTATATAGTGGTGCCATAAATCACCTCCAAAGTATTCTAATACGTTAAATATACTTCGCATAATTTGAAACTTGTCCATTCGCGTAGTACACTTCAAGGGCAACATAGGCCAGGTGCTGTCCGTGCGGATAATATGTACTGCTATTAATAGACGTTGAATATGTCGTTCCGGACATCGGTGACTGAACTGTATTTCCGCCATGAACCACAGTTCCAGGCAGCGGCACACCAACAATTTCGCCACAATAGCTGATTTTGTTCACGTTTGTTGTCGCGGTAGATAATCTTGTGTACACGGCAGAGACTCTATTTAATTTCATATCGTACCCCAATGAAGGATCAACATTATATCGCCTTGTCATATATATAGTACACGACGCTGCAATTCCATAGTTTTGTCCTGATGTAGATCCTGACACATTGTCAAATGTAGATGCTAATGTCTGTAACGCAATTATTTTACTCTCCATCTCCTGATATGTAGTCCCATTCAAAATGTACGCCTTACTGCAACTGGTTCCTTCAATAATTTTCTCATTTACTGTTTCAGAAACCACTTTAAGGGAATCACAATCTTCAACTAGATCAGCAAATATATGCATAGATACCTCATCAGCGAAATTGAGTCCCTCTTTAATTGCAAATTCTCTTACATCAACCTTCTCTCCCATTCCCATTAAATTAAAACTCAAATTGATTTCAGCAGCACTACTTCCAACAGTACTAGTAATACCAATAGCAATCATTACGATTACTGCAAACAATAATCTCAAAGTTCTTTTCATAGCTGGTCTCCATTACTAAACTCATTATTACTCAACTGTTTCATGTATTATTCAAAAAAACAATCCCATTGGAATCACCTCTATTCATAATGTTTACATCAATTGGCGATTGCACCAATAAGTAGGCTCATTAACACGCTCTCTGCAAAGGTAAATGGCTGCTTAATCTTGATACAACTGATCCAGTAAAGAAATTCCCACAATAACCATATATTTTTCAGGAACGGTCTCTTCAGCGCCAAATGTCGTCAGCGTAATCGTGACTTTTTCTTCGCCCAGAAGCTCCTCATATCCGTAATATGAAATCCACGGAACAGCATCTTCTCTTCCAAAGCCGACTGTTGTCGAATAGTTATATTCGTTCTTCGTATACTGACCGTAATACTCCAGCATATCCGCTTCAACATCTTTCCATGTCGAAATAACATTGATGTTCAGGTTCATAAGTTTGGACTCTTTGGGATCATCGCCATCCATGTACAGCAGAACTCCATATTCCGTATCGTCGTGAATAAAGCAGGAGTCTATGTTCTCAGTATATGTCAAAATAGCCATTCCATCATTGACTTTTCGAGACGACGGTTCTCCAAGCACACCAATGATTTCTTCTTCTGTCATACCGTAGGAAAGGCCCGGAATTGAGAGGAGATAATGCTCTTCGTTTTTGACAGCCACAGGATTCGTCATCAAACACCCTGAAAGAATAAAGATCATCGCTGCACTCATCGCAATTCCGACTTTAGAAGTCTTTTTACGGGCTAATATATTCTTAATCCTCTGCTTAACAGACGTTCCGGCAAAAGCCATTGAGAAGTTCGCTGGGTTTTTCTTCTGCCGACTGCTATTCAACAGAACCTGCGCATAATCAGCACGCTCGCCGTCATCCATTTTTGCAATGACTCTTTCATCGCACGCCACTTCCAGGTCATGACAAAAGACAATGTAAGCTGCCCACAGAATTGGATTGAACCAATGGAAACACAATACGACATAACCTGCGAGCTTCCAGTAAAAATCCCCCCGGGCTCGATGAGCCAACTCGTGTCTCAGCACAAAATACGATTCATCCTGTGTCAATCCATTTGCCATATACACGGTCGAGCCAAAAACGAATGAATACTGATCCGTTCCCAACTTTCTGACATGCTTGTCCAATGGTGTTGACCCCAGAGTAATTCTTCGAAGCTTATTGATGCTCACGATGAGGTACACAAGCATCATAAGAAATCCACCGCCCCAGATACAGCTTATGCTGCGCATGAACGTATCCGTTTCATTTGCAGCTGAAGTCTCAAGCACCAATTCCGGTCGTACAACATTTAGGCTCGGTGTTTCCGCTTCAGTTTTGTGATCATCCGTGGTTTCCATCTGTTTTGATTCAATAAGCTGCGTGGACTGAATCCGATCCACTGCGTTATATACAGACCATCTGCTGGAAATACCAACGGGCAGAAGCATTCTTAAAAAAACGATGCTCCATAATATGCAGATCATTTTGCGCGGACTTTTTCTTAAAGCTGCCCTTGCCAGCAAAACAATAATTGCATTTACACCTGCCAGAAGGCTCATTGTAATAAGGCTCACCATCCAGGTGTTCATATGATTACCCCTTTCTGAACTCGTCAATCATCCGCTGAATTTCATCAAGTTCCTCTTCGGAAGGTTTGTTTCTCTGTGTAAATGCTGCGATAAACATCGGCAAAGATCCTGAGTAGGATTCTGATACGATTTTTTCGCTCTTCATCGCATAGAATGAATTGCGATCGATAATTGACTGTACATACCCGTCTTCATTTACAAAAATACCTTTCTCGCATAATTTTCTGAGAACCGTATATGTTGTGGGCTTTTTCCAGTTAAGTTCTTTTTCGCAGATTTTTACAAGTTCGCCGGATCCGATCGGTTCGTTGGCCCAAATAATATCAGCAAACCGATTCTGTGCTTCTCCTAATTCCATGTGCATCGCCTCCATTCATTTGTCCTGTTAGTTATGGTTTATCACGATAAACCATAGATGTCAATACCCTTTTGTTTATTTTGATGATTATTTTCGTTGAACCGCCTCCTTATTATGCAATTTGACCATATAGTCCGATTCGTCTCCCGCACTGCTCTCTCCAAGGTTTCATCGAACCGGTTGCATTTGAAATTCAATTGATATATATTTTTCACTGAGGAATTACTTTGTTCCTCTATTGTTTTGTGAAAGTACGGAAAGGCCTCTCATGAACAGACAAAAATCAGCTTTACACAAATCAGACAGCGCACCGTTTATCCTGCTGCTTCTCATCAATGCGTTCATCTACATTCCGAACGCGCTCTATTACCCGTTCCTGAACGCCTACTACAAGACTGCGGGACTCAGCGCAACAAAAATCGGCATCCTCTCGACCATCAGCCCGGTCTGCTACATCCTGATCCAGCCGGTGGTCACCCGCCTCTCCGACCGTCTGGGAAAGCCGAAGGCCTTTTCCATGGCTGGAGTGGCAGGTGTCGTTTTATCGCTTGCCAGCTATTATCTGGGCAACACTTTCCTGAGTTTCTTCATTTCCGCATCGCTTCTTGCCGCGTTCTGCTGTCCGGTATATCCGCTGACGGATTCGATGGTCATCCGTAACGCATTCAAGAAAAACTACAATTATGCGCATATCCGCCTGGGCGGAACCTTTGGCTATGCCATCGCCGTCCTGCTGGTCAGCTTCATTTTAAGCCAGCATAAACAACTGCTGTTCTTCATGGGCATGGCCGGCTATGCAGTGCTGTTCATTCTGCTGGCCTTTCTGCCCAGGTCGGAGAATCAGCGGCCGAAGGTGATCGAAAAGCGCGCCAAGCGCCGCACCTTCTCCATCAGCGAGCTCTTCACCACGAACGAAGTCCTTTTCGTTCTTCTGTTTGCGTTCATCTTCCAGGTCGGTGCCGGCTTTATGTACGCCTTCCTGAATGTCTATGTCGTGGAGCTGGGCTATGATGCCCGCGCCATCGGCATCCTGCAGTGCATTTCATCGCTGTCGGAGGCCCCGATCCTGCTCTGCGTCCGCAAAGTCGAAAAGAAGATCGCCCCGATCATTATCATCGCCGCCGCAACGATTCTCCTCAGTTTCCGCCTCTTCCTGGTATCCGGCGGAACGATGACCTTTTTCATCATCGCACAGGCCATGAACGGTATGACGTACATGTTTGTCCATTTCTGCACCGCGACTTATGTTGCCAATCATGTTCGGCCGGAGCACGCCTCCGAAGGCCAGGGCATGATCTACCTCGTGCAGATGGGCTTCGCGGCGATCCTTTCAACGCTCGCCGGTGGTATCCTGGTCGATGCCGCAGGCTCACAGGCCGCGTACCGGATCACCGGAGCGATGACCCTGGCCGCAGCCAGCCTGGTCACCGTTGCCATGGTGATCTATCGAAAAAAACACGCGTGACCTAAGCCACGTGTAAATCACCCGAGCTACAAAGTTAACCCTGAACCTAAAGTCCCCTGAACCTAAAGTCCCCTGAAATAAAAATTCCCCACATTCCCGTTTTCTCCGGAAATGTGGGGAATTTTCATCCTCAGGGGCTTTTATTTTAGAAATACCGTCTGACATGGCTCGGCGTCATGCCATTGTAGTTATACGTGGTGATGCAGACGCCTCCCTGACTCTCTGCGCTATGCAGAATCTGACCGTTGCCGATGTAGATCGCCACATGGAAGATACGGCCGTTTCTGGAGTAGAAGATCAGATCCCCCTTCCTCCATGCGGAAGGATCCAGTGAAACCGCAGCGCCCTGGTTGACCTGCGTGTAGGAAGTCCGCGCAAGGCCGATGCCGCGGGTCGCAAAGCACTGCTGCGTAAAGCCGGAGCAGTCGATGCCGCCGGTCATACTGTTGCCTCCGTAAACATAGCGGGTACCGAGGAACTGCTTACCGTATGCAATAATCGCATTCGCCGTTTCCTCCCAGCTGGGACGGTTCGTGACCGTGACCGTACATGCGGCAGAGAATTTCCCGTGTGTAGCGCGGATCACCGTCGTACCGGGCGATAGCGCGGAAATGCCGCCGGAGGCATTGACGGTGACGATCGCGGGATTATCGGATGTCCAGGTGATGCCCCGATCCTCCGTTGTAAAGTCCGGAATAACAGAAGCCCCAAGGCTTGCCGCTGTTCCGGTGTACATACCAAGCGAGGTCCGGTTGATATACACGCCGGTGACCGGAACGACGACCGTGTAGGTGCAGCGCTTCTCAAAACCGTTGACGTTCAGGACAACATCGACGGTGCCGCCACGCTTTGCCGTGACAAGACCGTTCTCATCAACGGTGACGATCTTCTCGTTCTCCGACGTCCAGCTCACCGCAAGCTCCGCGGTGGTATCCTCCGGGATCGTAGCAAAGGTCAGCTGATCCTCTGCCGGGTAACTCAGCGTCGCGCTTTCATGATTGATCTCAATGCCGGTCAGCGAAACCTTAATGTAAAGCTCCACCGTGTCCGTGAACGCACCGCAGGTCGCGGTCAGGGTCACCGGGCCGCGTCCCGTTGCTGTGAACAGGCCGTCTTCGTCGATCGTACCGGCCTCCGGATCGGACAGCGTGTAAGTGATCGTGCGATCGTCCGTGGTGTTCTCCGGGAAATAGTTGATGGAGAACGCATAGGCCTCGCCGCGCTCCAGGGTAATGACTTCATCGTCCGCGATGCCCGCGAATTCAATGGCGGTCATCGGCTGATAAATGTTGATGGTCGTGTGGCCGAACAGGCCGTCCGCATTCACGACGATCTGCGTTTTACCGGGCTCGCCGGCAATGAGGTGGCCGTTTTCATCGACCGTCACAACGTCCGGATTCATAGATTTGTAACGGATCCTGTCAAACAGCACGGCATCCGCCGGTTCAACGATCGCGGTAATGTCCATCTCCTCGCCGCAGTTCATGCTGTATTCTTCTTCCTCGAAACCGATCGATTCACCGGGTACATAGGACGTGACCCGGATCTCCTGCACCTGATCGGAAACGGAAGTCGTGATCACGGCCTCACCGGCGCCGACAGCTTCGATGCGGCCGGTCGCATCGACCGTCGCCACGCTCTCATCCGAGCTTGTGAAGACCAGCTTTTTCTTTTTGGTCCCCTGAAGCTTCAGCATGTACGGCCGGTCCGTAGTCTCCACGAACTTCTGCCCCGCTTCCGTATGGTCGCCGATGTGGAAAATATACTCTTTTTTCGCGACTTCCAGCGCATACGCGGCGGACATAGGCCGCGTCACCATGATCAGCGTCGCGATGCCGAAGGCCAGAATGGCGGCGCCGACGATAGCGCCGGCGCCGATCCAAATATATTTCTGTGACTTTATCTTATTCGTATTATTGCCTCTTTAACTCAGATCTTGACATTTCCCGCCGACAGGCAGGCATCCCCTTGTGTCAAGATCCTTTATTTTCTCTTCAGCGTTACCAGACCGCCCACCGGCACCTCAAATACCGTAAGTCCGGAGAGCACCTTCTCTTCTTCGGAGATCACATCGCCCATGCAATTCTGCACGGTGACCTTGAAATCACCGCAGATCTCCGCAAGCACGCGGCCGTTCATCGCACCGTTCGCAATGTACACCACGTCACGAACATCGGGCTGAATGACCTTATCCACACCATAGACCGCTGCCACGTTCTTCTTCTCCGTGGCCGCCTGCGCCCAGGTGTAGTTCATGTGAGGCTCGTAGACCTTAAGCGTTTCTCCGAGAAGCGCATCCTTATGCTCACGCGCAAAGTCCAGCCAGAAGACGGACATCTTCTTCATCTCCGGCGTCAGCTTTTCCAGGCGCGCGGAGTACTGAATGACACCGTACAGCACAGAGATCAGCTGCAGCGCTGCCGTGGACGGTTCCTCTTCCGGATGCCACATCAGCATATCGGAATGAACGGCGGACTTGCCCATCATCATGCGGAGGTCGAATACCCCCAGACGGTTCTGAAGATAATCATCCGGACAATCGCCCACGCGGAACATGTTGCCGACGGTGCGCATCCACGGGCCGATGTAGCCCTGTCTGAACTCCAGCATAACTTCCGGCTTGATTGCCTTCAGCGCCGCATTCAGGTCCTGCATAAAGACCGTCGCCGCGAGCTCCAGAGACGCCATGTCCATGCGCTCGTTGAACGGCTCATTGTCCGGAGTGAAACGCCAGCAGTCGATGAAATCCAGTTTGAAACCATCCAGGTCCCACTCCTTCAGCGCCTTCTCGTAAATGCCGATCAGGAAATCGCGCACTTCCCTGTAGCGCGGGTCCAGAACCGCACAGTTCAGGTTCGCCATATGAGTATCCTTTTTGTTCAGGACCATGTCCTTGAACTCCTGATATTTGGGGCTCTTGAAACCGATCAGCGGCACTGCATACCAGAGGATATACTTCATACCGATGTCATGCACCGCCTTCACATGCGCTGCCATATCCGGAATCTTTGCCGGCGCGACCTCCCAGTCGCCGCAGAACGCATAACCGCGGTTCGTGTCATCGGTCTGCCAGCCATCGTCGATGATGCAGGACTCAAAACCGAGCGCTTTCGCGCGGCGGCACTCATCCTCCACATCCTTCGCGTACACTTCCTGATGATAGGAATACCAGAAGCTGTAACAGGGCTTCAGCGCTTCTTCCGGAACCGTTGCCGCCGTCATACCGAGGTCATTTTCCCACCATGCCGCTGCATCCTTAAGCGCTTCGTAAAGCGGGACGCGACGCTCATCGATACGGACCGTGATCTTTGCGGAAAGCTGATTCGTGAACTGCTGTACATTGAACTCAAAACGGTTGTCCATGACACCGTCCAGTTCCTCGATACCGCTGATATAATCCATATGCATCCGGCACTCGGAAAGCTGCCAGGTCAGGCGGTTCATTCCCTGCCCGTCATACAGCGCGGATACCGGCGCATTCCGGGAGATCATGGAATCTTCCTTCTGGCCCCATTCCGGTCCCAGGTGGTGACGTTCCTTATAAAGCGGGGTCCAGTTGTACATCATCCCGACATCCGGGCGATGGAAATCCACACGGAACCGCGCATTGTCTTTTGCATTTTCCTCAGTCCAGGAAAAAAGGAAAGTAGCGAGCGTAACGCCAGCCCTCTCCTCTGTATGAATGAGCTCAGCGCTCATTCCGTCATGCATCTGTACTTCAAACTGATCCAGAATCTTTTTCATATTATCCCTCATCAAAAGGAGTGCAGTAACTCCACAAAGATCTTCAGCGATGCGCGCGCGTCAAAGTAAGCGTACATGCCGGAGCCATCAGCATAGATGCCCTTCTGCGTGAGCGTCATTCCCTGCGCCTCACATTTTTCGATCGCTGCGTCCATGTCCTCAACATAGAATGCCACGTGATGCAGACCGCCACCGGTCTCCGTCAGGAAATCCTTCCAGGTGGAATCCGCACCGTACGGCTCAATCAGTTCAAACTGAATACCGTCAAAGTTGAAGAATGCCAGCTTGGCGCCGCATTCCGGTGCCGGAGCACCCATATACTCACACTTTGTCACATCGTACGTACCGCCGGTCGTGATCTCCGGCACGGGAAGTCCGAACAGGGCCGCATAGTTTGCCGCGGATACCTCAATATCGTCCGTGATCACCGCGACCTGAGTCGGTTTGCCAAATCCCAGATTGTCTAACATCGTACACCTCCGCTTGAATATTTGTTGTGAAGTCTTATTGATCTTAAAGGTACCGTAATACCGCCGCTTCCGGCGGGTCGCTGCCGCTCTCAATCCACCCGGGGCAGTCTCCAGTGGAATTTTGCCGCTAACATGCGCAGCACAAAGACCACGGCGGTGCAAAGAAGCATCGAATAGGTCGGGCCCAGAAGGTCCCATAAGAGCGCCATGGAAAGCGCACCGATCAAGGACGCACTCGCATAAAAATGCTTTACAAAAACATAGGGTGTGTTTTCTGCCATGACGTCGCGCAGGATGCCGCCGCCCACGCCGGTGATGACACCCACGAAAACGCTTAAGAATACCGTCGGCTCGTCCACGCAGTCAAAACCCGCACGAACGCCGATGGCCGTGAAGATCGCCAAGCCGAGGGAATCCATCACAAGAAGGATCAATTCCGGAACCCGTTCCTTTTTCCCGAGTAACCGGCGAACGGGCTTCAGAAAAACGATCACCGACACGACCAATGCCATTACAGCATAGACCGGATTACGGAATACAGCGGGCGGTGTGCTTCCGAGGATCAGATCACGGATCACGCCGCCGCCCACAGCGGTGGTGAGTCCCAGGATCGCCACACCGAAAATATCCATTTTTTTATCAACGGCGGTCATGGCACCGGAAACCGCGAATGCGATGGTGCCCAGGATCTCCAGAAAAGTTGCACCGGTTAACACGTGAACCTCCGATTATTCCACACTGTCCTTTAAGAGCTGCTCCAGCTCCTCATCCGTATCAACGTTGATCAGGTACATATAGTTTGCCATAGCGCCGGAAAGTGCTTCCGGGATCGGGCAATGCTGCATAACGCGGCCGGAGTATTTCTCCAGCAGGGCCTCGTGGTCCAGCGTGAAGCTCTTACCGTCACGACGGCCGATGAATACGCAGTGCGCATGCTTGCCTTCCGGTACCATCGTGCTGCCGAATGCGATCATATCCGCCCAGATCTTGTAAACATCGGTGCTGTGCGCATAGTTCATCATATCCGGGGTGAAACCGCCGCACGGACGCATGTTGACTTCCAGGCCGATGACCTTGCCCTTCTTACCGAAGCCTTCCATATCCTGCGTCAGGCGGAAAAATTCAAAGTGAACAAAACGGCTCTTGACCTCGAAAGCCTTGACCGTTGCGCGGCCGGCTTCGCGAACATCGTCCGGAAGCTCCTTACGGATGTAGTAAATGCTGTTGTCCGCATTATTTACGATGTCCATGATGCTGTTCGGGGTGACGTTACCGGTCTCGAAGATCGGTTCGCCGTCCGGTCCGATGACCGCATCATAGCTGTTGACTTCCGCATAGATGAACTCTTCCATGATATACTGAACATCCTTGTAGCTCGGATGGCCGTTTGCCAGGAAGTCCAGCAGCTCCTCATCGTTCTTCAGCTTGTAGGTGTTGCTTGCGCCAACGCCGTTGTCCGGCTTGACGATGACCGGATAACCGACCTTTTTAATGAAGTCGCGGCAGCCCTGCTCGTCCTCGACGAGGTAGTAGCGCGCCGTCAGAACGCCGGCCTTCTTGTAGTATTCCTTCATGCCGGACTTGAACTTGATCCGCGGAATATCGGTCTCCTGGAAGCCGCTCATGATGTGGAAAGCGGTTCTCAGCTTGGCATCACGCTCCAGCCAGTATTCGTTGTTGGACTCCAGCCATTCGATCTCACCGTACTTGTAGATGAAGAATGCGACTGCACGATAGACTTCATCGTAGTTCTCCAGGCTGGAGACCTTGAAGTATTCGTTCAGGCTGCCCTTCAACTCCGGCATCAGGTTGTCATACGGGCAATCGCCGATGCCCAGCACGTTCATGCCGTTCTCCTTCAGGCGCTTACAGAACATCCAGTAGTTGGTCGGGAAGTTCGGTGAAATAAAAATAAAGTTTCTCATGTTTTCTCCTCAAAAAATATGATTTCATGAACCCGTCAGTCGAGTTCGTACATCAGGGCGTTGATTACGAAGGGCAGCTGTCTTTCCCAGCTGGCTTCGCAATGGGTTCCGTTCGGAATGATGCGGCTCGTCAAGAGCACGTGCTGTCCGATCAGCAGATGATTCAGCTTATCAAAGCTTTCTACCGCCGCCGGGTCGTAGGAAAACTCCTCCTCGCCGTAATCCATGTAGAGAACGGTGTTTTCATCGACCGGGGTCGTTGCGATCATTTTGGAGAGGGCTTTCATGTCGATCTCCATCGACGGGGAAAGAGACGCACCTCTTGAAAATACACGATTGTATTTGAAGAGTGCGTACAGTGTCATGAGTCCGCCCATGGAGCTGCCGCTGATGAAGGTGTGCTCGCGGTCCGGAATCGTGCGGAAACGCTTGTCGATCATCGGCTTAAACACATTGGTGTAGAAGTCCATCGTTTCCCTGCCGCGTCCTTTGAACTTCCCGCCAAACTCCGGAATGTTGAAGTTGAACGGGGAATATTCGGACAGGCGGCCGCCTTCCGGGCTGTGATTGCACTCGATGGCTGCCACGATGAGCGGGACCTTATGCCGGTCCAGATACTCCGCCATACCCCAGCTCTTGCCGTATGTGGCGTCCGAGTCAAAGAAGACATTGTGGCCGTCAAACATGTAAAGGACCGGATAGCGTTTGCGGCGGTTCTCACGGTAACCGACCGGAAGATAGACGTAAACATTGCGTTTTTCCGTACCTGTGTAAGCAGGGTAGCGGATCGTCCATTTTTTGACCATGGTATACTCTCCATATTCTTAACAGAATTTCTGTAGGATATCTGCGGATGCGGCATTCCGCACTCGCAGGTCAATGTGTATAAATGCGCACACATAGACATTTTATTTTACTATAAATAGAAAAGAAGGTCAAATGTTCCGCTGTAAAAAAACCGCTATTTTTCAGCATTTTCAGTCATTCAGGCCCGGTACGACCGTAAAAACGGCCCAACTTGCCCCTTTCGTGCATCCCGCGGATGTGGTATAATCACGCTAAGAAAAGTCCCGGCGGAGAATGCGCCGGAATCCCGGATCGGAGGTCCTCCCTTGAGCGAGTTAAAAGTCATTGCACACATTCATACCGATTTTCACGAAAAGTTCGGCATTCCGCGTCAGAGCGGCCTGCTGCCGGAATCGGAAGGGACCATCGTTTTTGAGCCGGAGTACCGCAATCCGTCCGCAGTCAAGGGACTGGACGGTTTTAATTACATCTGGCTTCTGTGGCAGTTTGAAGGCGTGGAGCGTGAAGGCTTTACTGCGACCGTTCTGCCGCCGCGCCTCGGCGGTAAGGTGCACATGGGCGTGTTCGCAACGCGCTCGCCGTACCGGCCCAATCCCATCGGCCTCTCATCTGTAAAGCTGAAATGCATTGAATACACGGAAAACAAGGGCCCGGTCCTCCACGTGCTGGGCGCGGATCTCCGCGACAACACACCGATCTACGATATCAAGCCCTACCTTCCCTACGCCGATGTCCACACGGACGCAACCGACGGTTTTGCCGGCGGAGTTAAAGAATACGCCATCGAGGTCGATTTCCCGGAGGAGCTTCTTCAGAAGATCCCCGAAGAGAAACGCAGCACGATCCTGGAGGTCCTCCGTCAGGACCCGCGTACCCGCAGCAATCAGACGCCCGAGCATAAATACGGCGTAGCCTTCTCCGGACTGGATGTCCGCTTCACCGTGCAGGACGGGGTCCTGAAGGTGCATGAGGTGGTGCCGTATACGGGAAAAGCCAAATAACTACGCGGAGGTTTCCGCATCGTAAAAAAGGAGACGAGCGAACTCGTCTCCTTTTATTATTACATCAATTGTTCGCGCCGACATCCGGCTTCTTCAGTTTCCGGATCAATGACAGCAGCATGATCACCGCCACGATGCAGCTCACAAATTCCGTTGTCGGATAAGATGCCATCAGACCGATCTGGCCGAACAGTTTGTCAAACACAAAAATGAGCGGCATGTACAGGATCAGTTGGCGAACAATGGCCTGGATCAATGCGTAGCTGCCCTTGCCCATCGCCTGGAAGCTGTTTGTCGTGATGAAGTTGAGCAGCGTAAACGGTGCATTCAGGCAGCGCACACGAAGGAAGGATACACCGAAAGCGACCGTTGCGGCGACCGCTGCGGCATCGCCCTTGGAACTGATGAACACATTGACCAATCCGCCCGCAAAGATCTCATAAAACGTGATACTGATCACGGAGATCGTAAGGCCCCAGATGGTCGCGGTCTTAATGAATTCCTTCATACGCTTGTAATTCTTCGTCGCAAAGTTATATGCAACGAGCGGCAGCATACCCAGTGAGATACCGAGGCAGATCGCATTGGACAGGCGCTCGATCTTTCCAACGATGCCGAATGCCGCAAGCTGAAGATCGCCGTGCCCGGCGACCGCGCGGTTCAGGAACATGTTGGAGAAATCCATCAGAAGCGTGGTCACCGCAGACGGGATGCCGACCTTCAGGATCTCTGCCGCGTCCTTCTTTTCCACATGCATATGCCTGATATTCAGGGACAGACCCGTCTCATGCTGCGTCTTTTTCAGCACGACGATGAAATAGATCAGTGAAGCGGTATTGGAAAGTGCCGTTGCAAGTGCCGCACCGACGACCTGATAGCCGTCCGGCATCAATACGAACATGAACAGCGGATCCAGGATGATATTCAAGATACCGCCGCCGGAGAGACCGTAACCGGCCTGCTTGGAGTAGCCGACGTTACGGAGAATGTGCGACAGCATGCCGGACATCGCCGTCGGGATCGTACCGAATACCACAACGATCATGACATACTGCTTGGCATAGTTGATCGTGTCATTCGACGCGCCGAGCGTCCAGAGAAGCGGCTCCATGAAGATGAACACCGCAAGCGAATACAGGATCGCAATGAGCAGCGTACCATAGAAGCTGAATGCACTGACATGCTTCACGCGTTCGTAATCCTTAAGGCCGATCAGTCGGGCGATGTAGCTTCCGCCGCCCACGCCGAACAGGCCGTTGATCGGGATCGTGAACAAAAACAGCGTGAACGACAGCGATACCGCTGCGATCATGATCGGGTTGCCCACACGGCCTACGAAGAACGTATCCGCCATATTGTAGATAAGATTGATAAGCTGGCTGATGATAGTCGGAATCGCCATCGTCATCAGCGCTTTGGACACGGGAGCACTTGAAAAGAGCGCGTCACGTTCCTCCTTTGTCTGAACCTTTGCCATAATAAAACTTCCTCACAAATATATTCACTGCCCCGGCCTAATGCCGCGACAGAAATCCGCAACAATATTATTTTACCCCGATACACATTATCCCGCAATACATTGATCGTACAAGGTTCGCACTCTTTCCCGGATGATCTATGCGCTTTTTACCCAACCGACCGATTTAACCCCTATTTTCAATTAAATCCAAACCCCCGCCGCCTTGACTTTTTTCACGTTGTTAAATAAGATGTTTTTTAGAAAACAATACCCCTCAAGGAGGATCATATCATGGCTAAATTTGACCGGTTGCCCGCGCTGCCGATCGTTGTAAACGATCCGTTTCTGTCCTACTGGATGCCTGCTGACAAGCCCACCGAGGCTCACACCATTCACTGGGCCGGAGACAAGAAAGACATTTACGGTACCATCACCGTTGACGGTGTGAAGTACGGCTGGCTCGGCGTTCACAGCTGCAAGGTCGCTGAGACCCTGAGCATTGAAGTGACCCCGACCACTACCCGTTTCACCATGCAGGCCGGTCCGGTATGCCTGACCGCTGCATTCCGCACCCCGATGCTTCCGGAGGACCTGGAGACCCTGTCCACCCCCATCACCTACGTGGACATGACCGTCGTTTCCACCGATGGCGCTTCTCACGAAGCCGTTGTCGAAGTCGGCGCTTCCACGAAGCTCTGCTACGACGGCAACGCAATGCCGAACATCATCGGCACCACCTTCAAGCGCGGCGCGCTGAACCTGGCTTATGCAGGCCAGTCCCAGCAGCACGTTCTGTCCGGTTCCGGCGACCACATCACCATCGACTGGGGCTACCTGTTCTGGGCTACCCCGAACAAGGCCATGACGGATCCGCACAATGTCCGCACCGAATGGGAAGTGACCGCTACCGCCGAGGCAGCTTCTTCCTACGCCATGATCGGTTACGAAGATACCGCTTCCATCAACTACTTCGGCGTTCCGTGCCGCGCATGGTTTACACACACCGGCGCTACCCTGATGGATCAGTTCGATGATTTCGCGGCCCGCTACGATGAGATCAAGGCCGCATGTGAAGCACTGGATGCACGTGTTCTTGCCGATGCCGAGGCTGTTGCCGGCGAGGATTACAAGAAGATCGTCGCAGCTTCATGGCGTCATACCTTCGCCGCTCACAAGCTGATCGCCACCCCCAAGGGCGAAATGGCGCTCCTGTCCAAGGAGAATGACTCCAACGGCTGCATCGGCACTGTTGATGTCAGCTACCCGTCTACCCCGCTGTTCTTAAAATACTGCCCGGAACTGGTCAACGCTCTTTCCCGCCCGGTACTCGAGTTTGCGGCGATGCCGGTCTGGAAATTCGACTTCGCTCCGCATGACGTGGGCCGTTATCCGTACGCGACCGGCCAGGTCTATGCTGCCAAGCACGACGCAAAGTGCGGCGATATCCATGAGCCGTTCTACCTTTACGACGCGGATTCCGATGTTTACAACGACCGTTATCAGATGCCGGTCGAAGAATGCGGCAACATGCTGGTCATGCTCGCTTCCGCGATTCACTTCGGCGCTTGCGACAAGCTGGCATCCGAGCACTTCGCTTCCATGGAGAAGTGGGTCCGCTATCTGGACATTTACGGTGAGGATCCGGGCGAACAGCTCTGCACCGATGACTTTGCCGGCCACCTGAACCATAACGTCAACCTTTCCGCAAAGGCCATTGTCGGTGTTAAGTGCTACGCTTACATCATGCACCACTTCGGCAGGGAAGAAGCGGCTGCAAAGTGGGACGCACGTGCCACTGAAATGGCGGCTTCCTTCTTAGAGCGCGTCACCAGGACCGATGTTACCCCGCTGACCTTTGACGGTCAGGGCTGGTCCATGAAGTACAACCTCTGCTGGGACCTTGTTATGGATCTCGGCCTTCTTCCGAAGGAATTCTATGAGAAGGAGACCAAGAGCTACCTGCCGCGCCTGAACGCGTACGGTCTGCCGCTCGACTCCCGTTCCGACTACACCAAGTCCGACTGGGAATGCTGGGCTGCCGCACTGGCACAGGACAAGGAGACCAAGATGGCCATCCTGGCTCCGGTCGCACGCTACCTGGCGGAATCCAAGTCCCGTGTACCGTTCTCCGATTGGTACTACACCACCTCCGGTATCTATGTCGCCTTCATGGCAAGATCCGTACAGGGCGGTGTCTTCATGCCGATGCTGACTGCTAAATAAAAACCACTTACCCGGGCCTTATTCTCTGCTTGCTTACCGGACATTTCCGCAAGGCCGGCCGGAGAATTATGCCCGGGCTTTTTCATCATATTGTGAGGTATGAACATGAACGATCGAATTCGCGCACTTAAAGATCTTCAGTGGGACCGGAAGCACCATGCGGCCCGTACCGCCATCGAGGAATATCTGTTTCTCAGTTACCGCAACCGCTTTGAACCGGACTATGTCCGCAGCGGAAAGCGGCTGCAGCAGGCGCTCTCCATGGAGACGCCCTATCTTTTCCCGGACGAGCTCATCGCGTTCACCCGAACAGTCCCGAATCTGCCGTTTTTATACGCGGACGACGAATGGGCGGAGATCAAAAAGGATCACTTCATTCACGAGCTGGGCTGGGTCTCCAACATCACGCCGGACTTTACCGAAGTGCTGGAAAAAGGGCTTCTCGAGATCCGCGCCGGTCTGGGGAAAGGCCTGTACTGCGATGTAATGCGCGCGAACATCGACGCCGTGCTTTTCCTGACGGCGCGCTATGAGATCGAGGCCCGGAAAAAGGGCCTGACCGACCTTGCAAATGTGTTAAGAAGAGTTCCCGCCTATGGCGCGCGGACCTTCCGCGAGGCACTGCAGATTCTCCGCATCATCCACTTCGTTTTCTGGGTGGAAGGCGATTACCACAATACCCTCGGCCGGTTCGATCAGTACATGATGCCCTACCTTCAAGCCGACCTCGACGCCGGTCGCGAGACCCGTTCAAGCGCTTTCGAGCTTCTGGAAGCCTTCTTCCTGTCCTGCAACCGCGATTCCGACCTGTATCCCGGCATGCAGCAGGGCGATAACGGGCAGTCCATCGTCCTGGGCGGACGCTTAAAGGACGGTACCTGCGGCTACAACCTGCTCTCCGAAATGTGCATGGAAGCCAGCGGCGAGCTGCGTCTCATCGACCCGAAGATCAATCTCCGCGTGGATAAAGACACCCCGCTTGAAGTGTTTGAAAAGGGTACCGCGCTCACCAAGCTGGGCCTGGGCTTCCCGCAGTACGAAAACGACGATATCCTCCTTCCCGGCCTGGAGGCTTTAGGCTATGCACCGGAAGACGCCGTGGAATATTCCGTGGCCGCCTGCTGGGAATTCACGATCCCGGGCAAGGGCATGGAGATCCTGAACATCGGCGCGCTGCCCATCGCAAACAGCGTGAACGATATGATCCGCGCACATCTTTCCGAGTGCAAGGACATGGAAGAACTGAAGGCGTACATCCGCGAGGACTTCAAAAAGAGCGTGGATGCGACAATGGCCGAACGCAAGAACCTCTACTTTATTCCGGCCCCATTCCTTTCCCTGTTTTTTGACGGCTGCCGCGAGAACGCGCGCGACATTTCCCTGGGCTGCAAGTACAACAACTGGGGGCTGCACGGAACCGGCCTGGCGCCTGCGGCCGATATGCTCGCTGCGGTGAACGAGACCGTCTTTAACGGCGATGTCACCGCGGAAGCACTGATCTCCGCCATGGATAATAACTTTGAAGGCGCGGACGAGCTGCACGACCTTCTGAAATACCGCTCTCCGAAGATGGGCAACGACGACGACCGCGCCGATGCCTTTGCCTGCTGGCTGCTGGACACCTTCGCGGAGACTGTGAAGGGATTGAAGAATGAGCGCGGCGGCATCGTCCGTGCGGGTACCGGCTCCGCCATGTTCTACATCTTCCATGCGAACGAGCTCGGTGCCACCGCCGACGGCCGCGAGGCCGGCGTTCCGCTTCCCGCAAACTACGCGCCGTCTCTCAACATCAAGCTGAACGGCCCGGTCTCGCTGATCAAATCCTTCACCAAGCCCGACCTTCAAAAGACCTTGAACGGCGGTCCGCTGACCATCGAATTCTCCGACAGCGTCTTCATGCAGGACGAATCCATCACCAAGGTCGCGCAGCTCGTTCGTCTCTTTGTCCTCCGCGGCGGCCACGAAATGCAGCTGAACACCGTCAACCGCGAGCGCCTTTTAGACGCGCAGAAGCATCCGGAAAACTATCGGAATCTGATCGTCCGTGTGTGGGGCTGGTCCGGCTATTTTGTGGAACTGGACAAGTGCTATCAGGACCATATCATCCGCCGTGTTGAACTGAGCATATGACCGGCACCGTCTTTGACATCAAGGAATTTGCCGTTTTTGACGGCCCCGGCATCCGCACGACCGTGTTCATGAAGGGCTGTCCGCTCCGCTGCAAGTGGTGCCACAATCCGGAGGGACTGTCGCCGAAGCCGGAGCTCATGATCAGCAAGGCCGCCTGTGTAAAATGCGGGGCCTGCGTGAAGGCCTGCCCGAAGCTCGCCGATGCCATGGAAATGGCTTTTATGGCCGCCTACCGCACCGCGCATACGATGATGGCGCCCGCGCGCCCGAAGGACTGCACGCTTTGCGGAAAGTGCATTCCGGCATGCCGCGGCGGGTTCCGGAAGATCGTCGGAAGCGTGACGGATTCCGAAAAGCTGGCTGAGCGTCTGATCAAGGACAAGGACGTTTATGAACTGTCCGAAGGCGGTGTTACGTTCTCGGGCGGCGAGCCGTTCCTTCAGTGGGATTTTGTCTCGGACGTGCTGAAAAAACTGAAGGCCGCGGGGGTGCATACCGCCATCGAAACGAGCGGCTATACCTCCGATGAAAACTTCCGGGAAGCGATGGAGTTTTTGGATCTTGTTATGATGGACTGGAAGGTCAGCGATCCCGAAAAACACAAATATTACACCGGAGTTCCGCAGGACACCATCCGACGCCACGCGGAGATGCTGGCTGCCGGTACTACCCCGTTCATCCTGCGCATGCCGCTCATTCCCGGTGTCAATGACAACAGGGAACATTTTGAGACCGTAGCCGCACTGGTCCGGGAAGCGCCTGCGCTGGTCCGCGTGGACATTCTGCCGTATCAGCCGGCTGCCGGTGCCAAATATGAAATGGTCGGCCGGACCTACGCGCCGGAGATCCCGGAAGAAAAGGCCCCCGAGTTTCATACCGAAGTTTTTGACGCCGCGGGGATCCCCTACCGTAAATTTAAATGAATTCATAAAAGCCATCCCGTTCCCGGGGATGGCTTTTGTTCCGTTTATGAGGCATTTCTTGTTACTTTTCACCTGTGAACGCGCTTTTTTCCACAGAAATTTGGATAGCCAAAACCTTGCGGAAACGATATAATATACGATATACCCGTTAATTATGGAAATTATGACCGTTTCGGTCAATAACCGTACTTGTAAAGGAGTTCATTATGTCACGTGTCATCATCACCGTCGTCGGCAAGGATACCGTCGGTATCATCGCCAAGGTCTGCACCTACCTTGCTGAAAATAAGGTCAACATCCTGGACATCAGCCAGACCATCATTCAGGAATTTTTCAACATGATCATGGTCGCGGATCCGTCCGGCAGTGACAAAAGTCATGCGGAACTGGCCGATGAACTGAAGGCGCTCGGCGAAGAGATCGGCGTCACGATCAGCTGCCAGAAGGAAGAGATCTTCGAATCAATGCACCGCATTTGATGAAAGGAGCCTTTCATGATCAGCACATTAGAAATACTTGAAACAAATCAGATGATCGAGCAGGAAAAGCTCGATGTACGTACCATCACGATGGGCATCAGCCTGCTGGACTGCATCGACAGCGATCCTGCCAAATTAAACCGCAAGATCTACGACAAGATTACCCGCCTGGCGCGCGACCTGGTTGCTACCGGCGATGAAATTGCCAAGGAATTCGGTGTTCCGGTCGTCAATAAGCGTATCAGCGTGACTCCCATCAGCCTGGTCGGAGGTTCCGCATTAAAGACTCCGGCCGATTTTGCCGAAGTGGCCCGTACCCTGGACCGCGCGGCAAAGGAAGTGGGCGTCAACTTCATCGGCGGCTATTCCGCCCTGGTCTCCAAGGGCATGACCCCCGCTGAAAAGAACCTGATCCTTTCCCTGCCGGAAGCATTGTCCACCACGGACCGCGTCTGCGCTTCCGTCAATGTAGGCTCCACCAAGACCGGCATCAACATGGATGCGGTCATGATGATGGGCGAGGCTGTCAAACTGGTTGCGGAAGCTACAAAGGCCAACGACTGCCTGGGCTGCGCAAAGCTGGTTGTATTCTGCAACGCACCGGACGATAACCCCTTCATGGCAGGTGCCTTCCACGGCGTTACCGAGGGCGATGCCATCATCAATGTCGGCGTATCCGGCCCCGGTGTTGTCAAGCACGCACTGGAAAAGGTTCATGGAAAGGACTTTGAAGTCCTGTGCGAAACCGTTAAGCAGACCGCCTTCAAGGTTACCCGTGTGGGTCAGCTGGTTGCTCATGAAGCTTCCAAGCGTCTGGGCGTGCCGTTCGGCATCGTTGACCTGTCTCTGGCTCCGACCCCGGCTGTGGGCGATTCCGTTGCGGAGATTCTGGAGGAAATGGGCCTGTCAAGTGTCGGTGCTCCGGGTACTACGCTTGCGCTGGCGCTCCTTAACGACCAGGTCAAGAAGGGCGGCGTCATGGCCTCCTCTTACGTGGGCGGCTTAAGCGGCGCGTTCATCCCGGTCAGTGAAGACCATGGTATGATCGAAGCGGCCGAGAAGGGCCTGTTGACGCTGGAGAAGCTGGAGGCCATGACCTGTGTATGCTCCGTCGGTCTCGACATGATCGCGATTCCGGGAGCGACGAGTGCGGAAACCATCGCCGGCATCATCGGTGATGAAGCAGCCATCGGCATGATCAATCAAAAGACCACGGCTGTCCGTGTCATTCCGGCCATCGGCAAGGATGTGGGCGACCACGTCGTCTTTGGCGGCCTCCTGGGTGAAGCACCGATCATGGCAGTTAATCCGGCATCCTGCGCGGAATTCGTTCGCCGCGGCGGACGCGTGCCGGCACCGATTCATTCGTTTAAGAATTAAACAATATAATTTCGCATTGTATGCGACGTATTGTTTTATCAGACTGTACATAATAAACATATATTTTGCTTGAACATGAAAAGCCTGCTAAGGTCACAATGATTGTGATCTTAGCAGGCATTTTTGATGTTAGTAGGACTTCAAAACTCTAATACAAATTCACATACTGTTTGCATCAATTTATTTATCAATATATTCCTCGACTATATAGGCAATAAATTTTGTTGCAAAATTACTGCCTTCGTGCTATGTTTAATAAACAATAATCTCAAGGAGGTATTCTAAATGGTATCTGTAGTAAGCGCTATTCAGAACACGATTTCCATCTCGGATTTCAACCGAGGACTTGCAGGTAAAATTTTCGCCGATGTTAAAAAGGCCGGTGCGAAAGTTGTCATGAAAAACAATGTGGCTGAGTGTGTACTTCTGTCCCCGGAAGAATATATTCGACTGATGGATGAGGTCAACGATGCGCGTCTGTTGGCGATTGCCACGGAAAGAATGGCGCATTATGATCCAAAGACACTGGTCACTCAGGAAGAAGTCGATCGTGAACTCGGAATTACCAAAGAGGATCTCGAAAACTGTGAGGAGGTGGAGTTTGAATGAGTTGGAATGTAGTTTATCATCCCAACACATATTGAAATTAAAAACACGGCACCACTATCTCACACCGGAACTCTCCGCTTTCTGCCTTCACGATCAATGTCCCGTCCCGTTTCTTCACAATCCGCCGAATGATCTTCAGGCCCAGACCATGCCCATCACCCTTTGTAGTCTCGGGAAGACCATCCGCCCCAAGTGATATCGCACTAATTCCCATTGGATTACAGCAGCGAATACAAAGCATTTCCCCGCGTTTCACGATTCCAAATGAAATCCGTTTTTCCGGAACATCATCCGCGCCCTTCAGATATTCCATCGCATTATCCAAGAGATTCATCACAATGGAACAAAGCTCATTTTCCGCAATTCCCAGTTCTTCCGCACCCGAAAGTTCAATACTGCTCCTGAACACGATCTCCCGCTGCATCATTTCCATTTTCTTCAGATACAAGGCCGAATCCAATGCCGGAATTCCGGTATTGAACACTTCCGGAAGCGCCGCCTCAAAATGCTGCAGATACGCATCGCCGGCTTCACCCTGTTCCTTCATTCCCCGCGCGATCAGAATCTGGTTTCGAATATCATGCCGCACCATGCGAATGGATTCATAGACCTCCTGCATCTCTTTCAGTTTCTCACTTTCGTGCAGTTCGCGCTGTGCAAGCACACCTTCATCATGCATGGTGTGAATGACGCGTGCCATCGTCCGGAAAATGCAGAAACACAAAATCATGACTTCAAAAAGAATGAACTCAATGACCGCGGCATACACCGTTTCCAGCTGCGCGCCGATGTACAGATTCCGGCAAAGAACCATCATTCCGGTAAGAAGTCCAGTCACCGCAACGAGCAGCAACAGCTGCCGATACTTCACATCGATTCTTTGCTTTTGACTTGAAAACCCGAACAACCCGACCGCCAGGATGACGATCGTCAGAATTTCCCGTACCCCTCGCTTCATTCCCGGCACTGACAGAATGCTCCAGCCGGATGCCCGAATACACGCATTAAGCACAGTTGTGAAACACATCAAAGCAATGACGACCATGACGTAAAGCAGATCCCATATGAGGATCTCCCGCGTGTCATTTTTAAAGAACAGCAGCGTGTATACAAGTGGGAACGCCAGCGGCCAATAGGACATGAGCGGAAAATCAGCAAACAAGCTCAGGGACATCGCCCCGGTCGTAAGCAGTGTGAAAACCACATAGGGGCCCCAGATCCGCTCCGGCCGTTTGGGCTCGTAAAGCGCTGTGATGGCATGAACCAGCATCCAGGCCTTGAACAGGTTCAGCATTCCTTCAAATTCAAGATAAAACGGTACTCCCAGATTCGTAACAGACCTCACAAAGGCATTTGAGACAGCATGTATCCATTCAGCACTTCAAGCACTTCCTTGCGGTATTTCCGGCCGATGGCGATGAAAAGCGGCTGGTCTTTCAGCATGACCAAGTCCGAGCGATAGCCCGTCACATACCGTGGATTGATAATAAAACTCTTGTGACAGCGCATGAAACCGGAAGACTTCAGCGCTGCCTCAACATCGGACAGACTGCCGCCGTGCACATACTCGCAGTTCGATCCATCCTCCATGTGCATGCAGATCTTGTGGCCGATGGATTCCACATAAACGACAGCATCCTGCTCGATCCGAACCATGATCCCGTCCTTATTCACCCACAGGGCCTTCTTTTCCTCTCCGGCTTTTTTACGCGCATAAGCCAGACACTCATCCACTTCTTCCTGTTTCACCGGCTTCAGTAAATAGCGATACGCGCCGACGCGATACCCTTTGATCAGAAAATCCTCCGACGATGTCACAAACACGATGATCATTTCATCATCGGACTGGCGGATTCGTTCCGCCGCTGCATAACCGGTTTCACCGGAAAGATAAATGTCCATGAACAGGAGGTCGCAGCGAACATCGCCCGACTCCCAGTCGTACAGAAAATCCTCTGCAGATGAATAGCATTTCACACTTTTCACCGCGCCGTTTGCATTCAGGAGGCTTCCCGCTATTTTCTCTTTCAGGTCCGTCTGAAAGAAAAGTTCATCTTCACAAATTACGATGTTCATTTGGCCTCCTTTACAATTTTACCGGTACAGAAAAGAACATTTTTGCCTTTTCATTTTACTGTGTTTTCACCATTACATCAGTCGTTCATGCACAAAATCAGGTTGTTTGTGCGAATAGGATGACAAGGGAGGCTGTTCGTGCCATAATGACTCTGTATAAAACCCACGAAAGGAGCAATCATGAAAAAGATTTTTGTGATTATTACTTTGTTACTATCTTTTTTTTCAGGATGTAAAAGCAATACCGATGATTTTTCCTTTTCCATCAAAGATGACCCTATTCACAGTATAATCATCTCCGATAATTTTCATCCCGATTTGAAATATTCTGCAAATGAAGATCGTGCTCAGACAATGATGGATTACTTTCGAAATCTGGATCTGACTACCCCATATCTGGAGTCCCCCTCCCCATATGACTATACCGGATCCACTACTATCATCACCGTTGAATATGCCGATAACAGTCAGGACATCATCTATTACAAGTCCGGTCTATTCATTTCCAAAGAAGGGGGTTATTGGTACAAAATTAACTATACTGAGGCCGAGCAACTTAACAAACTCATTCAAACCCTTGGTGAGGAATCATAAGATTTATCAAAGCCCTGAGCTTTTGCATAGGCCTTAAGTCGCTTAATGATCCTGTTAGCATACTTTGGATTATTTTCGGTAACTAATGCTTCAATACCGGAAGAATCAAAGATGGTCATATCCGCTTTTGCAGAGTCAATCGCCCGGCAGATAGGCTCGGTAACATCAACAAGGTTATCAAATACGATCTGCAGGTCATCTAAAAAGTCCTGTTTGAAGCGAGCGATTTTGGAAGCATCCGGGACTTTGGTAAAACCGCAGAACTCACGAAGCGGTTTCGAGTAAGCGAGAAAAGTCAAGAGAAGCTGATCTGTAGGGATAGAGAAAATACGCTGTATAATCAAAGCCTACAGAAAAGCTTGTAAAGGGTATTTACGGGTTCTGCCCGTTGATGCATAGAAATGATTTCTAAAGGAAATCGGAATAATTTCATCAATATCGATATGAGTTTCTAATAGAGAAAGAAACGCAGGTTTGTCATTTTCAAATTTTTCTTGGCAATCTGAAAAAATATCTGCCACAGAAAGCTGTTTATATGGTATCATAGGTATCAAAATAACTCCTTTCTTGGGTGATGGTTAATGGTTTCTTGACAACTCTATTATACCATATCCGGTGAGGAGTTATTTGTTTTTAGGTAACAAAAAATGCCGTATTTATGCGGCTTGTGGAGTTTCGCAAGCGCCTAATAAATATATAGAAGAAAGGAGGCAATATGTTGTGAGGGAAAATGATCGTTTTCGTAAATGAATAGGTTACAAGGAGTATATGCTTGATTTGTACAAATATGGAGGGTTTATGAAACTTGGAAAAAGACATTTTTGGAGTATGGGCACGATGTTGGTGTTGGTTTTAACATTTTTAATTATTTCATTGTATCCGTTGGCTGCAACAGTATATAATTATTGGAGATCTAACGATACTGCTGTCGCAAAGTGGCTCACTACCCCGACGATATCAAATGTTAAATTGAACAGTAATAATAATTTTCCGTTTGAAGTGGCCTATATGCATGCACGAAGTCAGTGGGGAGGTGCCGGAATAAATACTACCCTGAATGGGACTAGCTGGGCTTCGAATATTGTTTGTTACGGCGGAACTCGCTCGCAAATTCTTGCGGGTGCAAATTTAGTTGTTACCACGTCTGACGCCGGAGCTTGTTTTGGAGGAAGTACATTCTATCAAAATATTACTGCAAACGGCATGTCAAAACAATTGAAATATCAATCAACGACACAGCAAGTGTGCATTGTTGATGCGAATCGTACAACTAATGCATATAAAAACGTCTTTACACATGAGGTGGGACATGCTCTCGGATGGTTAGGACACTCGAACTTTTCTAATGATATTATGTGGACGACCATTTCGGAGATTTTCAACCTGACAAGTTATGAAAAAAACCATTTGAGTCAGTTTTATTGATTGAGGAGGCATTATGAAATTTTTTATCAATATAGTATTGATTTTGGGGCTTGTTCTTTTAGGTGGATGTTCAAATTATGAACCGAAAATGGCCACTGAGGTAGAGGGTGGAGATTCTATGCCTGAATCGATTATTGCAACTGCTGCTGTGGAGCATATGGACCTAACACTCGAGGAAATGGTTACATTATATCCTCATGTAATATCAGCAACATGCATATCTAAGGAAATCCAGGCAAAAGGCGGCATCGCGACTGCTGTTATGAAATATACTGTTGATGAAGAATACAGAGGAAATATTGGAAAAGAAGAAATTGAATTCAATTCATATGAAGGAGATTTATTCGAAGTTGGTGAGCAAATTATTCTTTGCGTAGAACCTGTAGGGGATGTATTTACCGGTAATGATTATTATATTGGTGCACCGCTTTATCTGCCGGAAAATCCTAAAGCTCAGTCCTATATTCATATTCCCAAAGATATTCATACGCAAGAGGATATGCGAAATGCGATTGTCAAATATTCAGAAGCACATCCGTATGAAGGCGAGGTGCTTGGTGACTATATTCATTCAACAGATTTGGATGAGATCTGTGATGAATCCGAACATATTGCAGAAGTGATGATCAGCGAGATTGAATATACCGGTGAAGAGCATATGTGGACTAATTGCGAGGTGATTAAAAATTATAAGGGAAGATTAGATTCGTCGTCCATCAGCATAACAATGCCAAAGGATAGTGTTAAAGTAGGAGAATCCTATATTGTGTTATTTAATAAACCTGATGAAACGGCAGTGTTTTATGTAGTGTCTTCAAGGAATAGTGTATATAAGTCGGAATCAACAGAAGCCGTCAGCATTAAGGTTCATTATGAATAATTAAACCATTTTGATATACGGCTAATATGCATTCGTATGGCAGTGTTGAGCTAATAGTCAAAGGTCGAAGGTATCATTTGGTGATGCCTTCGACCTTTAAGGATTCAGTTAGTTTCATCGGATTCCTCCTGTTGTACCGGATTCACGTTATCAGTCTTTTTTAGTGGAATGAGAATTAGCACACAAAACAGATCGTCTTTTAGCACAACATCAATGCGTCCGCCGGCTTCATTGGCAATCCTGTCAAGAAATGAAAGCCCCAGTCCGTGGTAAGGTTCTGCTTTTCTGCTGATGAATGAAGGCCTCCTGTGTAATGGAGGTTTGAACCCTGAAAGGTTATCCCAAGTGCGCGTATTTTTTATTTTTAGGTAATTGCGAAACTCGCGAAGCTCGTTCGCAATCTTGAACCAAAACAAGGAAGAATTCGTGCAGAGCACGAATTCTGGAATGAAAAGTGGATAACCGGACATTGTAGGCGCACTTTAATAAGCTATAGGCTTTATTAAGGTGGTAAGTCCTATGCTATGAGTGTCTTTAAGCTTCGGATGTATTCATGATGTTTGGAAAAGAAGTCTTTGAGTGTTGGAATCAAAAGTTTTGAATCATGAACACTTTTATCTTCGTCAGGGGAGTCGAATTTCTTTTTGACAACAATATCAGGATGAGACACCATAAAGTCTTTGTTATAAAAAGATATGTGACGGATGATACCCAGCCCGTTGGTGACAATGCCGAACTTGAAGACGTAGCAAAAATGCCCGTTGATATAAAGCTGCTTAATCTGCGGATTAGAAGAAGCATGAGAAGGCATGGAGCCATAGGTAGCTTTATAGGAATCATAAGATTCATTTGTACTCTATGAAAGGAGGCTTTCATGAAAAAATATTTTTCCCTTGCAATGCTCCTGCTCATTGCAACATTGTATTTTGCATTACCGGCTCGGGCCGATGTGATCTGGGAGCCCTGGGGCAACGAATACTTCGACAACCACAAATCGGAAATGACTTATCTCAACAATATTGTGGAAGCTAATGGCCCGAACGGCCATGTCGTCGTATACCTGAATCCGGAAACCAATAAAACATTGACCGAATTTGAGAACGGAACTGAGTTCATCGCGAGATGGACAATAAAAGATATTGAAGATCGTGAATGGGCGCTTGTTGCCTTCAGCAGGTCCGACTCCGGAGTTCCCGAATACGGTTGGGTCCCCATGGACTATGCTTTTTCCGTTTATGATTCCGAAGAATTTGTTGAAGAGTATCAGGACCGCATTGTTTGGGGCGGTGGTAATGTTTTCGATTTCAGTGGCGAGTATTACTACTCCTATTCCTATCCGGGTGGAAAATGCCTCTGGGAAGAAGGTTCCTCGACCGAATTTGTCGGTCACCTGCACTACAACATGACCTTTGTGGATGAAGATGGGCGAACCTGGGGCGCATACATCATGGGTGGCTCAAAAGACAACTGGTTCCTTCTCGATGATCCCTGCATGCCTCCCGAAGAACTCTATCCGGATGGCCCTCCCGGTCGTGACACCCGCGTTCGTCCCGTTTGGGCAGATGATGCGAAAGAAATTGTGCCGATTGATGACAGTATTGAATCCACGGTTCCAATCGGTGTGATCATCGGGATCGTAGGCGTGGTGCTGGCCACGGGAGCGGTTCTTATTGTGATGGTAAAGAAGAAACGTAAATAATTATTAACACTTTTTCGTGTCACAACGCGCAAAAACAGGCCGTATACCGCATCATTTGCGGTACACGGCCTGTTTTATTATTATTTTTACATCTCCTAAAAAAGCCCATTTTAATACTCAAAATGTGTTTTTAGCTCCGGTAATAAGGCCCTTCTCAATCTTCCGCCATATGCTTGATCCTCGAGATCTCCTTCATCTCCGGGAACCCGAAGAACGCTGCTGCATTCTTCCCGAGGAACATCGCCTTCTCTTCATCCGTAAATCGTTCCGATCTCTGAATAAAACTAAGGCTCATATCGTACGTGATGGCGGACATGGTGCGCGGATAATCGCTGCCCCACATCAGCTTGTCAGGACCCACGGTATCCATCGCCTGACGGATGACCTCCACCGCTGTAGGATAGGGATAAAACTCCGAATTGTACAGCCAGGTGATGCCGCCGCACTCCACGTAGACATTTGGAAGCAGTGCGGTTTTGATCTGCGCTGTCCAGTTTCCGCGGCCGGCCATGCCAAAATGACCCACGGCGATCTTCACATCCGGATAAGCCTTGGCCAGCGTCTCCAGGGATGCCACCTGGGAATCGCCCTCGCAGAGCTCGATGCCGATGAATTTTCCATTGTCCGATGCCAGCTTAAATACTGCCTCATGATGCAGAAGCTCCGGGTCATCCAGGCGGGCCGCACAGATCTTGATACCGTCAAAGCCTTCCGTCTTGGGCATCACACCGGCGCGCTCATCATAAAGACTCAGTACACGGAGCTTGTCCGGATACTGCTTGCGGATCCGCTTCAGATAACTGTCCTGGTTGCCGTCGATGAGCTCCTGTGTCACCACAGCCCCGTTCACGCCGGAGTAATCCATGTTGGAGAACAGGATCTCCGCCGGATTGGAACCGCCCAGCAGGTACGGCGGCATCATCTGACGGATCTCACCGCCAAAGTCACTGCGTCCGCCGGACAGGCCCACTACGGGGCGATCGCCCACTCGGCCCTTCTGTTCCAGCCATAAATGTAAATGCGCATCAATGATCATATTAACCCCTCATTTCCTGTCCGATCATTACCGATGGACCGCCTTTAATGACCGGTCCGTCGTTTGATCTATCAGCAGAACAATTCCGTCGTTCAATCGCTGATCTTGATCAGCACCTTGCTCAGGGAACCGTCATTGTGTGCGAGCGCCTTAAATGCGTCCGCAGCCTCGTCCATCGGGTAAATGGCACTGACCATAAGGGACAGGTCCACTGCGCCGGATGCCACGTAATCAATGAGCTCCTTGAAATCCTTGGGCAGACTGTTGCGGCTGCCGAATACGTTCAGCTCCTTCTTCAGGATGATGGAATGCAGGAAGGTGGTGTCGCGCTTGCCGTTGCCGATCAGAATAATGTTGCCTGCAAATGCACAGCTGTCGATGCAGCCCAGGAAGGTCTCCGGCGCACCGCAAGCCTCAACGCAGACGTCAAAGCCACCGTCCGTGATCTTCTTCGTGAACTCGGCAAGGTCGGTGGTCTTCGTGTTGACGATGCCATCGGCACCAAAGGCCAGCGCCTTCTCCAGACGGCCGTCCAGGATATCCGCCACATAGACCTCTGCACCGTAACGCTTTGCGGAGATCAGCGCAAACAGGCCAATGGGACCCGCGCCAATGACCAGCACCTTATCCGTGGGCTTCACTTCCGCGCGGGACAGCGCATGCCAGCCGATGGAGAACGGCTCGATCATGGCCAGCTGCTCCGCGGTCAGGCCCTTGCCGGCGTAAATACGCTCGACCGGCATGGCCACATATTCGCAGAAGCTGCCGTCACGCTGAACACCCATGGTCTGGTTGTCGTGGCAGCAGTTCACATGGCCGCGACGGCAGGAATAGCAGGTGCCGCAGTTGAAATAGGGGTTGGCGGTGACAACATCGCCCGGCTTTAACTCGCCCTCGTAATCCTCCGGCAGCGTCACGATCTCCGCAGAGAACTCGTGGCCCGGGATACGGGGATAGGTGGTAAAGGGCTGGTTGCCGGTATAGCTGGCAACGTCCGCGCCGCAGATGCCCACCACGCGGATCTTTAACAGGGCCTCGCCGGGACCGACTTCCGGCTTTTTGGTATCAACAAGGGCGATCTCGCCCGGTTTCGCAATATGAATCGTTTTCATAGAAATTCTCCTTTCATTCCGCAAACAAGCCTCACTCTGCTGTCACTGTCATCCGGTTACATGTCTGCCTTTATTTTTGTATTTTACTTGTTAATATACTTCTCGTTCCAGATCACGGCGGTCTTCATCGGCGCGCCCTTGCAGTAGATCTTGTTTGCGTAAGCGCCCATCGGATCCTGCGCGAATTCGTCGCGGTCGATGAGCTCAACGATCTCGTTATAACGGCTCTTCAGCAGCAGTCCGATAGCCTCTCTCATATGCGCCTCACGGAAGTTGATGGAGCTGAATACCAGGTGGTTCTGGAAGCCGAAGGGCATCGTGTCAAAGGATACCACCGGGCCCAGCGAGAAACTGTTGTAAAGGCCGTTGTTGCCGAGCACGCCGTACTTGAAGGCGATCTCGCACTCCAGGCTCGTTCCGGAGGTGCCGATGAACGTGGTCGCACGTCCGCCGATGGCTTCCTGAATGGCCGCCGCCGTCTCTTCCTTGGACATGCCGTCGGTGCAGAGGTAATCTGCCTTGGCAACTTCCTTCGCAAATACTGCCTTCGGGCTGTTTGCGTCACTTCTTGCCACAAACAGGATCTTGGCATCCGGGTATTTCTGGCGGATCAGATCGCCGATGAACATGCCGGTCGTGCCCATACCGAAAATAACGGTCCGTTTGAAGACTTCGTTCTTCGCGTACTCACGGGCTTCCTCTTCGCTGCAATGGTGCTTGGCCATTTCCACGCGGAACAGATGCGCAACGCCCAGGTCCTCCATACGCTCACGCTGGAAGAGCATGCAGGCAAAGGGATCGCAGAAGGTCAGCTTCTTTGCGGCTTCCAGGTCCATCTTGCCATCTTTGACGTAGCCGTCCGGAATCGGGAGCAGCATGTCCGGGTTGTAGTAGTTGCAATCGGAGAACAGACCGTCCGCCTGGTCGCAGCCGTATTCAAAATAAGTCTCGTCCTCGGTGTAGCGGGTCGGGTCGTAGCTGTCGCCGCCGCGGATCAGGACGATGGCAAAGCGGTTCTCCGACGGAACCCAAACCACGCCCTCGTGGCCATTGACCAGGCGATTGCGTCCCTCCGGGAACTTCTTGCCCAGCTCGCCGCGCTGGCCCATGTGCATCAGCTCGTTGTCCGTGCCGCAGAAACCGACGATGACGGACTCCGCAAGTACGCCCTGCTTCATTTCTTCGCCGCGAAGACGCTGTCTCTTGCGGTCATCGACCTCGATCTCGCCGTAAACTAAAGGACGTTCGGGATCATTCTGGAAATAAGTACCTGTTGTGATCATGTTGCTTCTCCTATTGTGTATTGTTTTGTGTATTATTTTGTGTTTGCTCTTGTGCTTGTTCTGTGCTTGTTCTTGTGCTTGTTCTGTGCTTGTTCTGTGCTTGATTTTGTATATTGTTTACGCTCTTTTCGCGTACGCACCGCGTCTTCGTCAGCTCCGCCCGCTTTTTTCACTGAAAATGTTCTTCGCGTCGCGATTCTCGTTCAGCACATAATTGATGATCGCAATCTTGGAGTTTTCAATGTGGCGCTTCATGGCATCGGCGGCGAGATCAAAGTTGCCGCGCAGACAATGAAGGGCGATCTCCGAGTGCTCCTGCAGCGAGTTCTCCATACGGTCCTCCATGTCGCTTAAGACACGGTAGCGCATGACCTGATCCTTGATGGTACTGTAGAACATGATCAGGTAGCGGTTCTCGCTGGCGTCGATGAACATCTGATGGAACGCGTCATCCCGCTCGTAATTCACCAGGCGGTCCGCCTTTCCTTCCTTCAGTTCGGCAATGCAGTTCGCGTAGACATCGTCCCGGATGCGGTTGCCGTATTCTCGGACTACATAGGGCTCGATGCGGAGGCGCGCCTCAAAAAGCTCGTTGACATTGCTTAAGGAGACCGTGTTCACCAGGATTCCCTTCTTCGGGTTGATGGTGACCAGTTTTTCCTGCTCCAGACGCGAAATGGCATCGCGGACCGGCGTACGGCTGGCATTCATCAGCTCACAGAGGCTGTCCTCGGTCAGGCGTTCGCCCGGCGCGATCTCACAGCTCACGATCTTCTCCTTCAGTTCTTCATAAACCGTCTGCTTCAGGCTTTGTTTTCTCATGGAAACTCCTTGGTTTGTTCTATCTTGAGTATACTGTTGTATACAACAGATGTCAATAACCCCTTTATATTTTGAAATTATTGACAGTAAAAGTGCTCAGTTGTATACTTGAGACAAATGATGCGCGAATGCTGCGCAGACTATCGGGAGGAACACCATGAAAACACTTTCCTATCAGACCCTCGAAGAGATCGGATATAAAGGTTATCTTTTAAAAGAAGGAACGGAAAAGGTCATGCAGTTCGGCGAAGGCAACTTCCTTCGCGCGTTCGTGGATGACTTCATCGATATTGCAAATGAAAAGACCGGTTACAACGGCAAGGTCGTGATCGTGCAGCCCATCGCCGCCGGTCTGACCGATGTGATCAATGGTCAGGACGGGCTTTACACGCTGTACCTGCGCGGCAATGACAACGGTACCACAATGAACGAAAAGCGCCTGATCTCTGCAGTCAGCCGCTGCATCAACCCGTATCAGAACTGGGCCGATGTCCTCGACTTCGCGAAGAGCGACACCCTGGAGATCATCGCTTCCAACACAACGGAAGCCGGCATCGTGTACGATCCGGACAGCACCTTTGATCAGGTTCCGCCGGTCAGCTTCCCCGCAAAACTGACGCGCGTGCTTTACGAGCGCTTCACCGCGGGAAAGAAGGGCGTGGTCATCCTGTCTTGCGAACTCATCGACAACAACGGCAAAGAGCTTCTGAAGTGCGTCAATCAGTACATCGACGACTGGAAGCTGTCCGATGAATTCCGCACCTGGATCAATGAAGAGAACATCTTCTGCTCTACTCTCGTAGACCGCATCGTTCCGGGCCGCATCAAGGACGCAGCTGAAGCCGCTGCACTGAATGAAGAAAACGGCTACATCGACAACCTGACCGATGTGGGCGAATACTTCGGCGTTTGGATCATCGAAGGTCCGGCAAAGCTGGAGACCCGCCTTCCGTTTAAGGCAGCCGGCGTTCCGGTGCAGGTCGTTCCGGACGTAACTCCTTATAAGAAGCGCAAGGTCCGCATCTTAAACGGTGCGCATACCGGCTTCGTGTTAGGTGCTTATCTGGCCGGCTTTGACATCGTCCGCGACTGCATGAACGACGACGTGGTCAGCGGTTTCATGAATAAGATGCTGTATGAAGAAGTCATTCCGACGCTCCCGCTGGACCGCGATGACCTGATGCAGTTCACCGCTGCCGTTAAGGACCGTTTCAACAACCCGTTCGTCAACCACGAGCTGATGAGCATTTCCCTGAATTCCACCTCCAAGTGGCGCGCACGCAACATGCCGTCCCTCACTGCTTATGCCGAGGAACAGGGCAAGCTGCCCAAGTGCCTGGCCACCAGCCTTGCCGCACTCATTGCCTTCTATTCGAACGATGTGCAGGAACTGACCGATGCCGGCCTTGTCTGCTGCCGTCCGAAGGGCAATACCTACACGGTATCCGATGACCGCCGCGTGCTGGAATTCTTCTATGCACGGAAGGATGCGTCCGTTGAAGCCCTTGTCCACGATGTTATGACCGATGAAGTGACCTGGGGCGAGGATCTGACGGCCATCGCCGGCTTTGAGGCAGAAGTCGTTTCCGTCCTTCGGAAGATCCGCACGGAAGGCGCAAAGGCCGCGTTCGAGGCTTGCTTAGTATGAATCAATTTGTAAAGATCCACCCGTCCGATATAGTCGGCGTTGCTTTGGAGCCGCTCAGTGCCGGTACCGTCCTGGAAGTGGAAGGTGCTTCCGTCACGCTTCTCTCCGACCTTCCCATGGGCCACAAAGCCGCGCTTCGCGACATCAAAAAGGGAGAGGCCGTCATTAAGTACGGATATCCCATCGGCGAAGCAACGGAGGACATTCCGAAGGGTGCGCACGTCCACGTGCACAATCTGAAGACGCTCCTCAGCGGTGCCATGGAGTACACCTATAACCCCGTCCCGTTCCTGTGCAACAAGCGGAAGGCCGATAATTTCCTGGGTTATCCCAGAAAGACCGGGCATCCGGGCGTGCGTAACGAACTCTGGATCCTGCCGACCGTGGGCTGCGTCAATGACGTGGCGGAGGCGCTGGCAAAGAAAGCGCAGACGCTGGTGGGCGGAAGCATCGACGGCGTGTACGCGTTCCCGCATCCCTACGGCTGTTCCCAGCTGGGCGATGACCAGGACAATACCCGCAAGGTGCTCGCGAACCTCGCGACCCATCCGAATGCCGGCGGCGTGCTGCTTCTGGGACTGGGCTGTGAAAACAGCGGCATCGACCAGATCGTTCCCTTCATGGGCGAATACGATTCCGATCGCGTCCGCTTCTTAAAGACGCAGGACTGCGAGGACGAACTGGAGACCGGTATACAGCTGCTGAACGAGCTGGCTGCGCGTATGCAGCAGGACGAACGTGTCTCCTGTCCTGCCGATGAGCTTGTCATCGGCCTGAAATGCGGCGGCTCCGATGGACTCTCCGGCATCACGGCGAATCCGGCCATCGGCATCTTCTCCGACATTTTGACCGGCATGGGCGGCAGCACGATCCTGACCGAAGTCCCGGAAATGTTCGGTGCGGAAACCATTCTGATGGACCGCTGTCAGGATAAGGAACTGTTTGAAAAAACGGTTCACCTGATCAATGATTTCAAGGACTATTTTGAGTCCAGCAACATGCCCGTGTATGAGAATCCCTCCCCGGGCAATAAAGCCGGCGGCATCACCACGCTGGAAGACAAGTCCCTGGGTTGCACCCAGAAGAGCGGTTCCGCGCCGGTCCACGGCGTTCTCCGTTATGCGGAAAAGCAGACCGCGCCGGGCCTTAACCTGCTCAGCGCCCCGGGCAATGACCTCGTGGCGTCCACCGCCCTCGCGGCTTCCGGCTGCCAGATCGTTCTGTTCTCCACCGGCCGCGGCACGCCCTTTGGCTGCCCGGTACCGACCGTGAAGATCGCCTCCAACACCCCGCTCGCCACAAAGAAGAAGAACTGGATCGACTTTGACGCCGGCCGTCTTCTGACCGGCATGACCCTCGATGAGCTCGGCCGGGATCTGATGGATTACGTCCTGCGCGTGGCTTCCGGTGAAGAGACCATGAATGAGAAGAACGGCTATCACAGCATTTCGATCTTCAAGCAGGGAATCACGCTGTAATACAAAAAGGCAAGGCATGCTTTGCTCGTCAACCTAACAAAAGAGGCTGTGAAAAACACCAAATCGTTTTTTCACAGCCTCTTTTATTGTCTTCCGGCTAAAGCCGGCTCTTCTTAACGTTTACTCTCTTCCACCAGCTTCTTTAAGAACGCCGCACGCTTTTCCAGCGGCTCCAGTGAAGTCAGCTTCCAACACCAGTTCTCATCCGCAACGACGCCGGGGACATTGACACGTGCCTCGGTACCGTAGCCCAGAATATCCTGAACCGGGATGATCGCATATTTCGGCTTGGCGAACATGGCCATCTTGATAAAAGCATCGGAGATGTTCTCATCCTCGCACTTCGCTTCCTTCAGGAATTCCTGCGCGCGCTCCTGATCATACTCGGAAAGGCCCTCGTACCAGGAACGGATCATGTCGTTGTCATGCGTTCCGGTGTAGATGATCATGTTTTCCTTTTCCTTGAAGCCTTCGTCAAACAGCGTGAACTGGATGACATCCATGCCCGGGAATTCGTAATGGTCACGAAGCTCGTAGACTTCCTTACGCATGAAGCCCAGGTCCTCTGCAACGATCTCGGACTTCGGGAGCTCCGGCAGTAAGAGGTCGAACAGTTCATAGCCCGGGGCCTCCAGCCACTCGCCGACCATGGCGGTCGGAGAAGATGCCGGAATCTTCCAGTACGTATCGAACGCACGGAAATGGTCGATGCGGATCATTGTGAACATATGGGAGGTATACTTGACACGGTTTCTCCAAAATTCAAAACCGTTCTCCTGCATATGCTCCCAGTTGTAGATCGGATTGCCCCAGCGCTGGCCTTCCGCACAGAAATAATCCGGCGGAACTCCGGCAACGGAAAGCGGATGTCCCATCGGGTCCAGATCGAACTCGTCCTGGTTCATCCAGACATCGAGGGAGTCCAGACCAACGTAGAACGGGATGTCGCCCATGATGACGATACCGCGCGCATTGGCATATTTCTTGACCTTCATCCACTGCTTGTTGAATTCGTACTGAAGGAAGATCTTCAGTTGGATGTCCTCTTCCATTTCCGGAAGCGGTTCCTGCGTCTTGATCCAGTTCTTGTGCTCTTCCGGCCACTCGTTCCAGGTCAGATCTCCGTAGATGTCCTTAAAGCATTTGAAAACTGCATATAAACGGACCCACGGCTGGGATACAAACTTTTCATAGTCCGCATCCGGCTTGAAACTCTTGAGCGCCTCTTTGAAATACGGCAGCTTGTAATTCCAGGCCTCATCGTAATCGACGCGGCTCTTCACTTCCTCGAACGGCTTGGGGTCCTCTTTTAAAAGACCGTCTTCGTACAGACCGTGAAGATCGACAAAGGTCGAATTGCCGGCAAAGGATGAGAAGGGCTGGTACGGTGAATGGCCGTAGCCCGTGGGGTTCAACGGAAGGACCTGCCAGATCTTCATTCCGGCAGCCTCCAGAAAATCAATGAAACGATAACAGCACGAGCCGAAATCACCCACGCCGTAATCGCCGGGAAGGGAAAAGATCGGTACTAAAACGCCTGCTTTTCTCATGAAAAATGTCTCCTTACTTGTCACTCGGCGCTGACCACCATGTCTGATTGTAGATATCCTTGAACCGATACATCATGCTCGTGCTTTCCTTATCCAGTTCCACACTCCACAGGGATGTCTCGCTCGTGACCTTCATCTGCTCGCCTAAATAATAGGTGTCCAGATACTCGCCTTCGTAGCTGTAATAGTCACAGATGAAATCCAGCTTGTCACCGGGCTCCAGAGCCGTTGAACTCTTTGCCAGAACTTCGACACCGTCTGCGTCCGTGTAAACGCGCTGCGCACCGGCGATGTAGCCGTACGGATTCTCGTTATCAAAGACAACCAGCAGGTTCACGCGGTCATCGTTCAGGAAGGCCGGGATATGACCGGTGATCGTGAAGCTGACACCGTCATCGACCATGGAATCGTAATAGAAAGCAACGACCTGCGGATTTTCACCGTCGAGGTTATCGCAGACAGCCATCCAGGTCACGTTCTGCGGAACCAGGAGGTAGCCGTTGTCATCGAAACAGAAAATGTTATCGACACCGAGGTCCATGTAGCCCTCGCCGTCATCATAATACATGGACAGCGCAAGCTCGGTTACAAGAGACCACTGTTCCTTATCAAGCAGGATGCCCTTGTTGCCTTCCGGCGTGGTCTTCCACTCGAGGTTCGTACCGTCAAAATGATTTGCGGCAATGTAGGAAGCCATCTCATCCAGACTGAGTTCGCTTTCCGTCATGAAGTCCATATTGGTCTCATCCAGGCCGTCGATGGTCGTCATCGAACGTCCGCCCAGGAAGCTGGACAGCAGGCTGGATACGAGCTCCGTCGTCATATCGGACGATGAAGAGGACGAATAGCTGGAAGATGCGGAAGAACCGCCCAGCATGCCAAGCAGTGATGAATAGCTGCCGGAAGTACCGCCGGAAGAAACCTGACCGGAAGTAACCTGCGATGCAAATGTCTGAATGCACTTAGAATAAGAAGTGTCCAGACCGATTTTGTTATACGTGTTGACCGCGGTCTTCACATACTTTGTGCTCTTATAGGGGAAGTAAATGGATACGCCGTAAGCGTTCGTTACATCCGAAGAGGTCTTGTTGTACTTGATTGCGCTGAGGAGGGCCTTTTCCAGCGCCTTGGCTTCATCGGTGCCGAGGTTCTTGGCAAAATGGATCAGGTCGATCTGGTCGATTCTGGAGGAAGCCGCAAATTCATGTGTATTGTTTCTTGCACTTGCAACCGTCTTGTATTCGCTCTTCAGCATATCGGTCGTCGCATTCGCAAAACTGTTCAGCTTGGACGGAACCGTAGCTGCGAACTCCGCGAGATCGATGACGGAAAGCGTGGTAGTCTGGCCCTTGCAGGTGGTGCCGCAGACACGGACAAAGTCATCACAGATGTTCTTGCCGATGTTCACGGTGGACATCGAAGTATCCTTGGACAGCTTGGTCAGCCAATCGGTGTAATACCAGCCCACACCCGGCTCGGACTCTTCCGAAGCGATCATGTAGTCTGCGTAATCATCTAACATCAATGCGGTTTCAGCGGTCGCCATCAGGCAAGCGTCAAAGCCGATGAAATCGAAGGAAACGCCGGCATCCTTTAACGCGGTGGAGATACCGCTCAGGTCCATGGAACCGGAATTTGAATACTTCTCATCGTAGCCGTAACCGGTAACGGATCCGCCGCCGTGATCCCACAGAATCAGCTCATAGCGGTTAGCCGGGAAATTCTTGCTGCAGTATTTGATGAAACCGGACAGTGTGGACGGATCGGTCATCGCCTTAGCGCCTTCATTGTCACTCAGGCAGTACATCTTACCGTCCTTCAGCTGGTAGATCTGGTTCGTGGAGCTTGAGACCACGCTGTTGTTCCACTTCTTACAGCCGCCGGTATAAACGATCAGATTGATATTGGAATTCAGCGATGCATTCAGCATTTCCTGAAGGTCGCTGGTACCCATCTTGTACTTTGACTCCAGGTCGGTACCGCAAAGGTAGACCATGATGGTGATGACATCCTTGCCGTTGCCCTTGATCACGGTACGCTTTGCACGTGCGGACGCTTCTACCGTTTCATCCACCTTACCGGTGTTGTCGTTTCCGCTCCAGGTGTTGTACGTGCCGGTGGTCTGCGCCGTCGTCGTGGTCGTTGTGCTGCTTCCGGTCGATGTCGTATCCGTCGTCGCCACCGCCTGCGTCAGGGTATCATAGCTGCCCTGTCCGGTACCGCCAAGCAGGCCGGAAATACCGAGGCTGGAAAGGACGGAGCTGAGGTCCGACGTACCGTAGAGTGACTCCAATGAGCCGATTCCGCTGCTCTGCGTTGTCGTAGTCGCAACGGTCTGCGACTGCTGTGTATAGCTTCCGGTATCGCCGCCGCCAAGAAGGCTTGAAAGACCGGTACCGCCGCCGCCCAGCAGTGCAATGATCGCAATAATGATCACATATTTGCCGAGACCGCCTTTTTTCGCAGAGCTGCCGCCGCCTGAAAGCGCCGCGCCTACCAGGCTGCCGACCAGATCGGAAGACGTGCTTCTTTCGCCCTGATCCGACGGGCTCGTATTATTGGGACGCTGTGTACCGGTGGGACGGGAACTGTTCTGCTGCTGGGAACCCTGGCCGGTCTTGCTGCCGTCCGGGTTCTCACCTCTGGGGCCGTTTCCTACCGGACCGGTGCCGAGGCCATCGCCGCGCTTATGGACATTTCCACTGCCGTTCGCAACACGTCTTTTACGTTCATTCGAAGTGTTATCTGCCATTTATTTCTCTCCTCTTTTACAACTGCCGCATGCCGGAGCGGTATACGGACTTGATTCCGCTGCCGGATCTCCATAAAAATTGACCGGACAGTGGTTATTATCCGGTCAATTATATCATATTTTAGACTTTGATGTAAATACTATAGAAAGGAACCCTTGTCGATTTTTGCAGCGTAAGTCCTCAGTCGCGTGCGGCATTGCTCTGGATACGGTCCATACGGGCGTAGATTCCGTCCAGGGCCACAAGCTCTTCATGCGTGCCCTGCTCGGCGATCCTTCCGTCTTCAATGACGATGATCTGATCTGCATTGCGAATCGTGGAAAGACGATGCGCAATGGCAAGGATCGTGCGGGAACCGGTGATGCCGCTAATGGCCTTCTGAATCTCGCGCTCAGTCTCCACATCGACGGAAGCGGTCGCTTCATCCAGGATGATGATCGGGGACTTTCGTAAGATCGCACGGGCGATGGCGATCCGCTGCTTCTGTCCGCCGGAAAGACGGACGCCGCGCTCACCGACGCGGGTGTCGTAGCCATCGGGCATGTCCATGATGTCCTCGTGAATGAAGGCAGCCTTGGCAGCCGCAATGATCTCTTCCTCCGATGCATCCGGCGCAGCATAACCGATATTCTCTGCGATCGTTCCGTTGAACAGGAACGTATCCTGCAGCACCGGGGAAATATTCTTTCTCAGGCTGTCCAGCGTGGCCTCGCGAATGTCGATGCCATCGATCAGCACACGGCCTGCATCCGGCTCATAAAAGCGGGAAACCAGCTGCGTGAGCGTAGTCTTACCGACGCCGGTCGGTCCGACGAACGCCACCATCTTGCCGGGCGCTGCCGTAAAGGAAATGTCCTTCAGCACCGGCTCCCCGTTTTCATAAGAGAAATCCACGTGATCAAAGGTGATCTCACCCTGCACACGGCCGATGTCCTTTGCATTCTCCGCATCCTTGATCTTGGGCGGTGCGTCCAGGATCATCATGACACGCTCCGCACCCGCCAGGGACTGCTGCATGCTCTCCAGCAGATTCGCCATGCTGCTGACCGGCTGATAGAACAGGCTCAGGTACAGCATAAACGCAACGATATCCGCCACGGACAGATTGCCGTGATAGGCAAGGAAGCCGCCGCAGCAAACGACGAGGATCGTCCCGATGGCTGATAAGAACTCCACGGACGGATGGAAGATCGCACTGATCTTCAGCGCGGAAAGCATCGCGTGTACATGCTCGAAATTCTTCTCATCCACACGATCTCTTTCATAATCCTCCTGCCCGAAGGACTGGATCTCATGGATACCGGACAGATTGTCCTGCAGCTTGCCGTTCAGCTGGCCCATTTTCCGGGTCGAGGTCTGGAAATACGGCCGCACCTTCTTTGCAAAAATGACACCGCTGATCAGAATGAGCGGGATCGGAATACAGGTGATCAGTGCCAGCTTGGCATTGATGAAGAGCAGGATCACAAATACGCCGATGAAGGTGACGCCGTTTGTGATGATATCCGGAATGATATGGGCGTATAAAAGCTCGAAGTCGCGGGTATCATTGACCACACGGCTCATCAGATCACCGGTCTCCTTGTCATGGAAGAACTGGAGTTCCAGATGCTGCAGTTTGTCGTAGACCTTCGTACGGAGGTCGCCGACCAGGTACCAGGCCGCTTTATGCGCCAGATAGTTGTTGCAGAAGCGGAACAGGATTCGTGAAAGATACAGCCCCACCAGCGTAAAGGTCAGCACCCAGATCGTACGGATGCTGCTCTCGTCCATCCCCTGTTCCACCAGGCCGGTCAGTGCGGAAAGCACGCGCGGAGCGGCCAGATTGACTCCGGTCAGGGCCAGAGTGGAGAGGATCGCAACAACATATAGTTTTCTGTATCGAACCGCTTCTCTTGACAGTTTAAGTAATAATTTCATAGTCCGTAAGTCTCCTGTTTATGCGGCGGTCCACCGCATTGTTCAGCGAAGATACTGAATGCCCCAGAGGATCTCTTCGAGCGAGCTGCCCGAAAGGAAATATGCCAGAACAATTAACGTAATGCAGGCAATAATGCCGATGATCTGCCAGATCAATACAGCCTTGGCGAAGTGCTTCAGGCTGAGATTCTTCGGTGCCGAGCTTAAGATGATGCTCAGGATGAAGCCCGCGACCGGAACACTGAAAGCCAGCATCAGCCAGAAGAATCCGGCGGTCGGGACCGGCTTGGTGTAGATCAGGGAGGTCGGGCTTACGCCGCGAGCCGGTACCGGAGCGGGAGACGGTTCAGCAGGTGTCACCGGCTGTTCCGGGGTCTCAACTGCAGGCTGCTCCGGAGCCTCGGGCTGTGTCGCAGGCGCACCGGCAGCTGCACCGCAATTCGGGCATACCGTTACATTCTCTTCAAGTTTGTTACCGCAATTCGTACAGAACATAAAAACTCCTTTCATATCGACGCAGTATCCGCAGTCTCATTTTCGTGTTTCTCTGCGGATATCATGATTCAACATTTTATCATATCCCCGAAAGGGATTTCAACCGTTTCGGTTTCAAAAAGCCGATATGTCACATCATATGCGGAATATTTCCTTTGATCAGCGCAATTTCGGAAAGGTCTGCAAGTTGGCATCGACCGATGCCGGAAAATATGCTATAATGAATTATTCAATTATTTCCGAAAGGAGATTCCGTTGGAAAACCTGATCTTTGCCCTGAACGCCACGGTACCCGTCTTTCTTCTGATGGTACTGGGCGGTCTCTTCCGCAAGCTGAAATGGATCGATGAATCCTTTGCTTCCAAAATGAATAAATTCGTCTTCCTGGTGCCGCTGCCCGTCCTGGTCTTCAAGGACCTGGCGGTCGTGGACCTGCAGGAAGCCTGGAACACCAAATTCGTTCTCTTCTGTTTTGCCGTTACCGTGCTCAGCATTCTGCTCACGGTACTGATCGCGCTTCTTTTTGACCGAAACATCCGCGGTGAGTTCATCCAGTCCTCGTACCGCAGCAGCGCCGCGCTTCTCGGAATCGCTTTTATCGTCAACATTTACGGGGATTCCGGTTTTGCGCCGCTCATGATCATCGGAAGCGTGCCGCTTTATAACATCATCGCGGTCATCGTCCTGTCGCTGTTCAAGCCGACGGAGGACGGTTCCAAGCCGAAGCTCGACCGTAAGCTGGTTAAAAAGACGCTGATCGGCATCGTGACCAATCCGATCCTGATCGGCATTGCTGCCGGCCTTCTGTGGTCCGCGTTGAAGCTTCCGGTCACCGGGATCTTCAAAAAGACCGTGGACAATCTTTCCGCCGTCGCCACGCCGATGGGCCTCATGGCCATGGGCGCCATGTTCGACGCAAAAAAAGCTTCCGGCCAGCTGAAGCCGGCAATTACCGCCACGTTCCTGAAGCTGTTCGGTTTCTGCCTCGTCTTCCTGCCGCTTGCCGCCCTTATGGGCTTCCGCAATCAGGAAATGGTGGCGATCCTCGTCATGCTGGGCTCCGCAACCACCGTCAGCTCCTTTGTCATGGCACGCAGCATGGGACACGAAGGCGTGGTCAGCTCCACCGTCGTCATGCTGACTACGGTGCTTGCCGCGTTTTCACTCACCCTGTGGCTGTTCCTTTTACGGACCTTCGGACTGATCTGAGCACTCCGAACCTCCGCCTGTATACCATTTTCAACACGGATCGTGTCACTTCTTGTGACGCCCTGCATACTTTCTATTACGGAGATTTGATATGACTTCTTCAATGAAAAAACTCACCGTTCTTATTCTTTCTTTCGCCCTGACGCTGACTTCACTCGCCGCCTGCGGAAAAGGCAGGAATGAGACCGCCGCTTCTTCCGATGAAACGATCACAACGGAAGCATCCGCCGCGGAATCGACCGCTGCAACGACTGCAGCACCGGAAGAGACCACAGAAGAGGCCGTTTCCGAGGAGACCACGACGGTTCCCGAGGAGACGGAGCCCGAAGTTCTGCTGGCCGCATATGCGAATCCGTTCCTGACCGTATCCGACGAACTGAACATCCGCAAGGAACCGTCCACGGAGGCACAGATCATCGGCCATCTGAACAAATTTGACGGCGGCGAGATCCTGAATGTGACGGAAGACGGCCAATGGCTGCACATCACATCGGGCGCTGTGGAAGGCTATGTTTTTGCCGCAAATACCGTTTCCGGCGCAGATGCGGAGGCACAGGCCGCCGGCCACACGGTCGATACCGCCGTTGTCACCGCAGAAGCTGCCAACATCCGTGACGCCGCCTCCACGGAGTCCAATGTCATCGACTCCGCCGTTTCAGGCACTGCTTTTGAGATCACCGGAACAGAGGGCGACTTCTACAAGATCGCGACCGCAAACGGAACCGCGTACATCAGTAAGACCGTGGTTTCCTTCTGCCGCACCTTAAGAGCCGCCTCCGCTGTTGAAACGGAGCCCGAAACCACGCCCTCAGGCAACGACTACGTCATCAATCCGGGGAATCCGGCTGCCGTCACAACAGGTACGAACGGTATCACCGTCTGCATCGACCCGGGCCACCAGCAGCACGGCATCTCCGAGCAGGAGCCCAACGGCCCCGGTTCCTCTGTCATGAAAGCCAAGCTCACGACCGGCACCTCCGGCTGTGTCACCGGTAACGTGGAATATCAGGTCAACCTGGATGTTTCTCTCAAGCTGCAGGCCGAGCTTGTCTCCCGCGGATACGGCGTTGTCATGATCCGTACCAACAACGATTGCCCGTTAAGTAACGCAGAACGCGCCCAGGTGGCCAATGCTTCCGGCGCCCAGGTCTTTGTCCGTGTCCACTGCAACTCGCTGGACAACAGCGCAGTCACCGGCATCATCAACTATGCGCCGTCCGCTGCGAACCCGTACCTGAACGCCGACCTGGTAAATAAAAGCAATTCTCTTGCCGCCCTCCTTGCGGACCGCATGTGTGCCCGTACCGGCGCGCAAAACCGCGGTGTCCTCCAGGACGATGGCATGACTGGCATCAACTGGTGCACCATCCCGGTGGCCATCGTGGAGATGGGCTTCATGTCCAATCCCACAGAGGATCAGCTTTTGGGTGATCCCGCCTACCAGACCAAACTGGCGCTGGGTATGGCAGATGGTATTGATGCGTATTTTGGACGATAATCGCAAAAAGCAGCGTTTACACGCTGCTTTTTTGCTGAAAATTAATGTTTCAAATCATCTCCCCCAGCCCGTTTTGAAGGTCCTCCATGCCATACAGCACCAGTAAATACAGCGGGACCATATATGACCGCTGCCGCAAAAACGATTCCAAATGCACCCTCCCGTATCTGAGAGAGAAATACGGAAAGGGGATACTGAAACGCATCATCAAACATGACCCGCGGCAGTTCCACCTGGTTCCAGTAATCAATCATTACCAGAATCGCAGCAGCTGCCACCTCACCTTTGGATATCGGGATTACGATCGACCATAGTCTCCGCCATATCCCTGCGCCATCGACCTCCGCAGCCTCCAGGATCTCCACAGGTATCCGCTTCATATATTTTGTAAGCAGATAAACTGAGAAGGGAGAAAAGATTCCCGGAAGCCAAATGGAAAAACGAGTGCCCAGAAGATGAAGTGCTCTTATGGCTTCGTAGTTTGGTATCACAGTCACCTGATACGGGAGCATCATAAACACGAGGTATAAAAACAATAGTCCTGAAAACAGACGTCCACATGGTGGCCGAGCAGATAAATGCAGCTTCCAGACACACATATTTGATCCACAAGATAATCTTCTGTCGGCCCTATCAGCAGCGTTCTTTGAAGGCTTTCTTTTTCACACATAAACACTACGTGACGTGCGGTTTCATTTCCGGGTTCAAATTCACGCCTGTAAATATAAAAAGTTCCATCCGTCACTGCGATATAATTTTCGTTATACTCATAGATATCGATTATCTGTTTGTCAGGTTGATAAATAAGATTGACAGCATTGAATAATTCTTCATCGGCAAGCGTATTTTCAACTGAAAACACCGTCAAGCTCTCCATTTCAGTTTTTACATTCCCCTCCAAAACAGTGGAATCCATAGTATCAGCTTTTGAACCACATCCAACAATGGTCATAAAAAACAGCCATAGAACACAATTAATTAAGTACTTCATTCTCTGTACCGACCCCCAAAAGTTAGACCCAAAATGGGTATCCGAAATACTTTAGGGTCTGCTAGAACAGTAATAAAGGGCAAGGCGTTCATCGCTCCTTGCCTTTTTTGTTATGAGATTCAGCCATCTTCCAAAATCATTGCATCTCAACTAATACTGCATCTTCTACTGCAAACATATCCTCGGCAGCGCCGCCAACAATTCCTTTCCAAGCCTGTTCAAAGGTGATTTCCTGATTAGTAAGATACACAAATGTACTGTCCTTTATAGCTGCCGGCATTCTTCCGCTGAGTTCCTGACGAAATTTGTAAGAATATCCTCCGCACTCCCATGTGCCATCGCTCAGTTTATAATAGGTTCTGTTTCTAACCCTTTCACCTTTATTTATTAATTCGCTGCTTTGTTCAAACGGCGTTTTCTCATACCGCTCCACTATATATGGTTTTTTTAGAATTATTGCCGCCGCTAAAATAATCGAAATGCCAATGATTACCATCAAAACAAAACAAACTCTTGTTCTTGTTTGCATGTTTTACCTCCAAAGCGTCACGTTGCTTCCATATGGACAATAATACGTTGTATGTATCATTAGCGGTGCATATCCCCATTTCGATATCACAGACGATGCCGCAAGCCCGCTTGGCGATACACTATACACCCTTCCGGAATGATCGGCCTGATAGTAATAGAGCCTTGATGCATTACTAATTGATGTTACTTGCGTATAGCTTCCATCCGTCCTATAAGAATTCGAATTAGGCATCCAATAAATATTACTGGTTGTCGCCGAATACCAGGCATAAGAATGGCAATTAAACTTGTAAGTAGAACGACATACCACAGTTGCATTCGGATAATATGAAATAAAATAATTATCTGTCTCATTAAGTTCTTCATAGTCAAGTTCGTTATGTATCTCTACATAAACACTGGTGCCCCTTGGCGTATATACACTCGTAGAAGATGCCATAACCTGCTGCGGTACTAAATAGTTATACAGATCCTCGATAATCAGCGGGGCAATAGCTATTGATACCTCCGGAGCATTAAGTTTACTTTTTATCACTTCAATGTTACTTTTAGCATTTTCAACTATCTCTGTCGCATCACTTCGTTGAATAAACAATTCTAATGCCGTACAATAACCTGACACCTGCTCTATTCCCTTAATTGGTGAATCATATGCTAATATGTCTCCAATCAGAGGATACTCTAATACCACAATTAACAGATCCTCTGTCATGTAATATTCCAATATTTCAGCATCGATTTTACAGGCCTCTACCATCTCATCATGGGTATTGAATGTTTTCCAGACCTCACTTTCACAATTTATTGGATATAGTGTTTCTTCTGCATTATTGGCAGCAGCAGAATATATTGATAATACGAAACCCAATATAATTCCAATTGTAATAATCATCACTTTTTTCATTTGATCAGTCTCCTTTTTTAAATATGTTATCTTAACGGAATATTACCGTCAATAATTATCATCGTCCATTCGCAAAACGTCGATTTTTGATATCTGATTTTTATGTTGCCCGATTGCAACCATCTGCAAGTTTCCGAATGTTCACTTGTCACACACACGAATAACGTTAACGGGTCTATCCTCACAACAAAAACAGCCCCTGCCAGCATGAAAACTCCACACCGCCAGGGGCTGTATCTTGATTGATTCAGTTTTTAGAATTAGCCAAGAAGCTTCTCAGTACCGATTTCAAGATCATTGAGGGTCTTGTTCAGAAGAGCCATTTCTTCAGCGGTCAGTTCCCACTCGAAGGTCTTGCAGTTCTCAATAGCCTCAGCTGCGTTCTTAACACCGCAAAGAGCAGTACCAACGAAATCCTGCTGGGTGCTCCAGTTGATGGCAACCTGAGCAACGGTCTTGCCGTGTGCTGCTGCGATGTTGTCCATGATAGCAAGGAGCTGCAGGAACTTATCGAAGTTATCCTGTCTGTAGAGCTTCTTGTAGAAACCACCACGGATGTCGCGCGGATTGAATTCCGGCTTCTCACGGATAGCGCCGGTCAGAAGGCCGGAACCCAGAGAACCATAGGTCATGCTGTCGATGCCCTTGGAATATGCCCACTTCATGAGGTCTTCCTGCTCACGGCTGACCATGGAGTACGGCGGCTGGATAACATCGATGTCAGCCCATTCCATCGCTGCTTCGATCTGCTCCTGAGAATGGTTAGACAGACCGATGTGCTTGATCAGGCCTCTCTGCTTCAAAACGTTCAGCGCAGACATGGTCTCAGCGACGTCGCAGGTCGGTGCCGGATAATGCAGGTAGTAGTAGTCGATGTAGTCGGTTTCCAGAAGCGCCAGAGACTGAGCAACTTCACGCATGACGTTCTTGAAGGTACCGTCATTGTGAGCACGCATTGCCGGCTTTGCACTGTTCGGATTTAAACTGAACTTGGTGGAGATCAGGATCTTTTCACGATCGAAGTCCTTGATCGCATCGCCAACGATGGCTTCGGATCTGCCCCAGCCGTAGCAGGGAGCGGTATCGATCAGGTTAATGCCGTTCTGAAGGCCTGCCTGGATCGCTTCAACAGCCTTGGTACGAGCTTCAAGAATGCCCTTTGTGGTGATCTTGCCGTTCTCATCCGGGGTAACATAACCGAATGCAGCAAGTGAACCGATACCCCAGGTACCGATAGCAAGTTCAGAAACTTTTTCATTCGAATTCTGGAACTGTTTATAACGCATATTTGTCCTCCTTAAGTGCAGCCTGCGCCGCAATTCTTCATTGCTAATTAAAGTCATTATAGTCTGCGCAAAAAAATAAGTAAACTATTATTTCAAATAAAAACGGGGAAAATAAAAGTGAAAACCGAGGTTTTATCGGCTTAAATCCTCTTGTTTTTTAACAATAATTATGCTATAGTAACGTTTACAATCGATAAAGCGATGAAGGAAACAAGTAGGATTTCAGCGGTTTTCAGAGAGCAGCCGGGTGGTGCGAGGCTGCAGCTTAAGATCTTCCGAATACATTCCGGAGCTGCTGACCGAACGGGAAACCCAGTAGGCTCAGACGGGTGCGCCCGAGACAGCGTCAGTGTGTGACAGCACACGTTGAGAGATCCGCTCGCGAGACGGATCTGAACCAGAGGTGGTACCACGATATTTTCGTCCTCTGTCCCAGGCGGGGCAGAGGATTTTTTGATGCAGAAGGAAATCAAACCATGAACAGGGCATTTTTACATGCAGTCTGTTCCATGGTTTCGATTTCTAAAGGAACATGAGCACGAAGTGCTGTTGCCCGAAGTGCAAATGTTTCCGTATATCGAGAGCTTCAAAGAAGCGAAGATACACGTTCTGCATCATCACCCGGACTCTATGGGAAACAAGTATTATTTCTGTTTAAGGAGGAAACACACATGGGTATTTATGAAGAACTTCAGGCCAGAGGCCTGATTGCCCAGGTTACCGATGAAGAACTCATCCGTGACCTTGTAAACAACGGTAAAGCCATTTTCTACATCGGCTTTGACCCGACCGCAGACAGCCTGCATGTAGGTCACTATATGGCACTCTGCCTGATGAAGCGTCTGCAGGAAGCAGGCAATAAGCCCATCGCCCTGGTAGGCGGCGGTACCGCAATGATCGGCGACCCGTCCGGCCGCAGCGACATGCGTAAGATGATGACCACGGAGATGATCGATCATAACGTGGAATGCATCAAGAAACAGATGAGCCGTTTCATCGACTTCAGCGAAGGAAAGGCCCTTCTCGTCAACAACGGTGACTGGCTCCGCAATTTAAACTTCCTGGATTTTATGCGCGACATCGGCCCGTGCTTCTCCGTCAATGACATGCTCCGCGCGCGCTGCTATGTTAACCGTCTGCAGACCGGCCTGTCCTTCCTGGAGTTCTCTTACATGCTGATGCAGGGCTACGACTTCTACCAGTTGTACCAGAATTACGGCTGTAATCTGGAGTTCGGCGGCGATGACCAGTGGTCCAACATGCTGGCCGGCACCGAGATCATCCGTAAAAAGCTCGGCAAGGATGCTTCCGCAATGACCATCACGCTGCTCTTAAAGCATGACGGCACCAAGATGGGCAAGACCTCCGGCGGCGCACTGTGGCTGGATCCGGAAAAGACCACCCCCTTCCAGTTCTTCCAGTACTGGAGAAACGTGGATGACCAGGATGTCATGAAGTGCATCAAGATGATGACCTTCCTTACCCTCGATGAGATCGCGGAGATGGAAGCCTGGGATGACAGCCGCATCAACGAAAAGAAGGAGATCCTGGCTTACGAACTGACCAAACTCGTTCACGGCGAGGAAGAAGCACAGAAAGCAAAGGACGCTTCACGTGCACTGTTCTCCGGTGAGGGCGATGATTCCAACATGCCGACCGCTGAGATCGAGAATGTTCCGGAGACCGGTATGGGTGTTATGGATATGCTCGTTGCTTCCAAGCTGGCGGCATCCAAGAGCGAGGCGCGCAGACTGATCCAGCAGGGCGGTCTGACCATCGACGGTGAGAAGATCACCAGCATCGATCACGTCGTAACGAAGGAAGCGCTGACCGAAGGCATCAAGGTCCGTAAGGGTAAGAAGGTATTCGTAAAGGTGCTTGCAAAATAAGTGCCGATCGCATATAAAAAAGCCGCCATTGTGGCGGCTTTTTTATATCAAATCATTCCTCGTCCTTCTTCACGTCATAGCCCATCATGCGGGTCATATCCTCCAGACGCTCGATCGGGAACGGCGGGTTTGCGAGCGGCTTCACTGCGATGGACATGAGCTTCATCGGGTTGTCATCGCCGGCTACACGGTTGGAGCCCAGCGTGCCGCACTTCCGGCAGCGGTGGATGATGGCCCACTCTCCGTTATTGCGCACCCACACGGCGATGGGTTCCATGACACCGCCGCAATCCGCGTCGCGGTCGCCGGGAACATTATCCACGTGCACGCTGTGCAGACAGTTTGGACAATGGTTCCGATGGTCGCTTCCCGCCCCCTCCGGCACCACTTCTCTACCACAGTTTTTACAGATGAACGTTTCCTCACAGGCATGGTCCATGTAATAACCCTTTTCCACCTGCTTGGCCTGCTCTCTCGCTTTTACTTTATCGCTATATTTGCTCATAATTCCACTCCCACGGGTTGTTACCTGTATTTTATCAGCGGTTCCCCATTCTTTCAAGCGGGTTTTCCCGGATCGTTCTGTGAAAAAAGTTTTAAATTTGTTAAGAATACTTTACGTTCCGTTTTGTATCGTGTTATAATATTATTGTAATTGTTGAACTTATCGTGCCGCGCTATTGACCGCAGTACGAAATAACAGGGGCTTTACTATTAAGTGATCATCCATAGGGGGATATCGAATATGTGTGGTATCGTTGGATACGTTGGCTTTCAGCAGGCCGCTCCGATCCTGCTTCAGGGCCTTTCAAAGCTGGAATACAGAGGATATGATTCCGCCGGCATTGCGGTGCGCGACGGTGAAAAGGATATAAAGGTCGTTAAGGCACGCGGACGTCTGCAGTCACTTTGCGACAAGACGGACGACGGCAAGGCGGTTCCGGGCTGCACCGGCATCGGCCATACCCGTTGGGCGACCCACGGCGAACCTTCCGAGACGAATGCGCATCCGCACATCACGGACGATGAGAACGTCACCGGCGTTCATAACGGCATCATTGAAAACTATCAGGAACTGCGCGAAAAGCTGCAGCGTCACGGCTACACCTTCTACAGCCAGACCGACACCGAAGTCGCCATCAAGCTGATCGACTACTATTACAAAAAGTATAACCTCGGCCCGGTCGATGCCATCACCCGCACCATGGTCCGCGTCCGCGGTTCCTACGCGTTGGCCGTAATGTTCAAGGACTACCCGGGGCAGGTCTACGCCGCAAGAAAGGAATCCCCGATGGTCATCGGACTCACGGAAGGTGAAGCTTTCCTGTCCTCCGATGTTTCCGTCCTTCTTTCTCATACTCGCAGCGTTTATTACGTCGGCAATCTGGAGCTCGCTTGCATGTCCGCAGGTGAAGTTCATTTCTATAACCTGGACGGCGATGAAGTGGAAAAGCAAACCACGGAGATCACCTGGGACGCAGCGGCAGCTGAAAAGGGCGGCTTCAATCACTTTATGATGAAGGAGATCTTTGAACAGCCCGTTGCTATTGAAAACACGCTGAAGTCCCTGATCCCGGATGGCGCGATCGACTTCTCCGCACAGGGCATCGACGACGATTACCTGAAGAGCGTCCGCCGCATCGTGATCACGGCCTGCGGTTCCGCCTGGCACGTCGGCATGAGCGCACAGTACGTCATCGAGCAGCTGGCCCGCATTCCGGTCCGCGTGGAGCTTGCTTCCGAGCTGCGCTACCGCAATATGATCTTTGACAAGGATGACCTTGTTGTAATTATTTCCCAGTCCGGCGAAACCGCCGATAGCCTCGCCGCGCTTCGCGAAGCCAAGGAGAACGGTATCAAGACGCTCGCCGTGGTCAATGTGCTGGGAAGCACCATCGCCCGTGAAGCGGACATGGTCATCTACACGATGGCCGGCCCTGAGATCTCCGTCGCGACCACCAAAGCCTACTCCACACAGCTTGTTGTCATGTACAGCCTGGCCGTTCAGATGGGTAAGGCGCGCGGCCTGATCGACGACACGGCCTACACCCATTACATCGAAGAACTGCGCGCGCTTCCCGGGAAGATCGAAAAGATCCTGGAAAACAAGGAGCGTCTCCAGTGGTTCGCCTCCAAATTTGCCGGTGCGCACGATGTCTTCTTCATCGGCCGCGGCATCGACTATGCAGTCAGCCTGGAAGGCAGCCTGAAGATGAAGGAGATCTCCTACATCCACTCCGAGGCCTATGCTGCCGGCGAACTGAAGCACGGCACCATCAGCCTGATCGAGCCGGGCACGCTCGTCATCGGCGTCATGACTCAGCCGGCTCTCTACGAAAAGACACTGAGCAACATGATCGAATGCAAGGCGCGCGGCGCTTACCTGATGGCACTGACCGTCCACGGCAAGTACGAGATCGAAGACAGCGCAGAGTTCGCATTCTATATTCCGAAGTGCGATCCGGCCTTTGCCGGTTCCCTCGCCGTCATCCCGCTTCAGCTGATGGGTTATTACGTCAGCGTTGCCAAGGGCCTCGATGTCGATAAGCCCAGAAACCTGGCGAAGTCTGTCACAGTTGAATAAACGATGAGATCGCAACAGTCAGGTGCTTCGGCGAAGTCGGTTACAACCGAATGATCGGTGCCTGAAGTATGAAAAAGACCGGATATCTTACCAGGATATCCGGTCTTTTGAGTTTTGCGGGAGAGGATGCTAAAGTCCGCAAGGTCAGCAGTCAGTTTCCGCCTTCCGCTGCTCCGCCTCAAGCTTCGTCTTCTTCACGATATACGCCTCCATCTTCGGCTTTGCGTATCCTTCGATGTTGGTCTGACGCTCACGCGCAATGCCCATATCGCCCGAGGGAACGTCCTTCGTGATCGTGCTGCCTGCCGCGGTATACGCGCCGTCGCCGATGGTGACCGGCGCCACCAGATTCGTATTGCAGCCGATGAAGCAGTAATCGCCGATGGTCGTCCGGAACTTATCCTTACCGTCGTAATTGCAGGTCACGGTGCCACAGCCAAAGTTGCAATACTTGCCCACGTCGCTATCGCCGATGTACGTCAGATGGCTGACCGTATTGCCGCGCGCGAAGTTGGAATTCTTGGTCTCCACATATGCGCCGAGGTGAACACCGTAATCCGTCACCGTATTCATACGAACATGTGTAAACGGTCCGATGTTATTCTTCTCTCCGATCTTTGAGCCGTAGATCTGGCTCGCATTGACCGTCGTCCCCGCGCCGATCTCACTGTCCTCGATCAGCGTGTCCGGTCCGATGACACATCCCGCCGCGATCTTTGTGGTGCCGCGCAGAATGCAGCCCGGAAGGATCACAACGCCTTCTGCGATCTCCACCGTCCGGTCGATCCGCACGTTCCGGTCCGTAATGACCACGCCCGCTGCGATAGCATCGAGCACGATCTCCAGATTTTCATTCTCAGCTGCCGTAAGCTTTGCAAGCGCTTCCTCACGAACGGCGGTATTCATTTCCTGCATAATTTCTCCTTTTTGCTCCCGGAACCGGAGGAGTCCTCGCACTACCGAGCGGCTGTAAGCCCTATATACTTATCAAAATAGTAGGTTTTGTTTGTTTTCGTTTTTATAATCATAAACAATATTCCGAGAATTTGCAAGCAGCCTTTATTTTTCCTTATTTTTCGGCATTTTTTTGCGGAAATGTTTGAAATATCCTGTATTTTTGCTATACTTAATATGATCCGCGGAAATAGCACGAACAAGCCGGCCGCGGCCGCATGAGACCGTCCCTTCGGACGATTTCACAAATGGATAGGAGTTTTTATGTATCCACTTATTTTCCAGTCCGACTTCGGCATGCAGGACGGTGCCGTCAGTGCCATGCACGGTGTCGCCTACAATGTTTCACCCGAACTTCGGATGTTCGACCTGACGCATGAGATCCAGCCGTACAACATCTGGGAAGCGAGTTACCGCCTGATCCAGACTGTCAGCTATTGGCCGGAAAGTGCCGTCTTTGTTTCCGTCGTCGACCCGGGCGTAGGTTCCGACCGCAGCAGTGTCGTCGTTAAAACCAGGACCGGTCAGTACATCGTCACCCCGGACAATGGCACGCTGACACACATCAAACGCATGCTCGGTATCGTTTCCGTCCGTATCATCGATGAATCCGTCAACCGCCTTCCCGGCTCCGAAGAATGCTACACCTTCTACGGCCGTGATGTTTACGCATACACCGGCGCGCGTCTGGCTGCCGGCATCATCACCTATGAAGAGGTCGGTCCCGAGGTTTCCGTGGACACGGTCATCGAGCTTCCGGTCATGGTTCCGGAAGAAGGCGCCAATGAAGTGAACGGAACCATCGACGTTCTGGACATCCGCTTCGGCAGTCTGTGGACCAACATCCCGAAGGAAATGTTCGATGCCCTGAACATCAAGCGCGGCGATCGCGCGGAGATCACCATCAGCAACGACATCCGCACCGTATACCGAAACACCATGATCTTCGGCAACTCCTTTGCTGAGGTCTCCATCGGTGAACCGATCCTTTACGTCAACTCACTGGGCTGTATGGCCGTTGCCATCAACCAGGGTAGTTTCGCCCGCGCATACAGCGTCGGCACCGGCAACAGCTGGCACATCCGCATCCGCAAAGTGCCGGATATGTACCTTTCTTAATCACGGACAAGCGCGGTTTACTGCCGCTGTCAAATATCATTCTCAAGAAAAGGAGAAAATTATGAAGAATTTATTTAAATTCAACGTCAAGACCCTCGTTGCTACCGCAATCGGTGCAGCACTGTTCTTTGTTCTTTCCAAGGTTACCGTTCCGAGCCCGGTTCCGAACACCTACATCTGCCTTCAGTACGGCGTTCAGGCTTTCATCGCTGTCCTGTTTGGACCGATCGCAGGCTTCCTGTCCGGTTTCATCGGCCACGTTCTCTCTGACCTGAGCTACGGTTCCATTTGGATCAGCTGGGAACTGGCTACCGGTATCTTCGGTTTACTGATGGGCCTTGTTTCTGCAAAGATCAAGATCGCTGACGGTATCTTCACCGGTAAGGACATCGCTCTGTTCAATATTGCACAGGTCATTGCTCACGCTTTCGTTTGGATCGTGATCGCAGCTGTCGGCGACGTTGTTATCTACGCTGAGCCGGCGAACAAGGTATTCCTGCAGGGTGTTGTTGCTGCTGCTGCAAATATCGTTACCACCGCTATCATCGGTACTCTTCTTTGCCTCGTTTACGCAAAGGCTAAGCCGAAGAAGGGTTCTCTTCAGAAAGAAGACTGACGGATCCGTCAGTAAGTTCGGAATACCCGGCAAGAAATTTTTGCCGGGTATTTCTTTTTCACATCGCAGACTGTTTTGGAGTCGGAGGAAATTCAATGGAAAAGAAGGTAATGATCGAATTTAAAAACTTCGGTTTTCAATATAACGCACAGGCCGAGCCCACGCTTTACGGAATCGATCTCGCGATCCGCGAAGGGGAAAAGATCCTGATTGCCGGGCCGTCCGGCTGCGGCAAATCCACGATCGCGCACTGTATCAACGGCCTGATCCCGAACTTTTATCCGGGTACCGTCACCGGTGATCTGGAGATCATGGGTAAAAACTTCAAGGAACTGAGTATTTCCGCCCTGTCCAAAATAGTCGGCACCGTCCTGCAGGATTCAGACGGCCAGTTCATCGGCATGACTGTCGGTGAAGACATCGCATTTTCACTGGAAAACGACTGCGTTTCCTATGAGGAACTGCATGAGCGTGTCCGGGCGACCGCTGCCATCGTCGGCATCGAAGACCATCTGGACCACGCGCCGACGGATATTTCCGGCGGTCAGAAGCAGCGTGTTTCCCTGGCGGGCGTCATGGTCGATGACGTTCCGATCCTCCTGTTTGACGAGCCCCTGGCAAACCTGGACCCCGCGACCGGCAAGACTGCTATCGATCTCATCGACCGTATTCAGAAGGAAAGCGGCGCAACGGTGATCATCATCGAGCATCGTCTTGAAGATGTTCTCTACCGGGATGTGGACCGCGTGATTCTGATGAAGGACGGACACATCATTTCCGACTCCACGCCGGATGAACTGCTGTCCTCCTATCTCCTGATCGAAAACGGCATTCGTGAACCGCTGTACATCACGGCAATGAAATATGCGGGCCTTTCCGTAACGACCGCTCATGAGCCGCACAGCATCCGCACACTGAAGCTGTCCGAGGAAGAAAAGGCACAGCTGCGCAACTGGTTTGAAACAACGGAAAAGGAAGCGGCGGAAGATAAAAAGGACATCCTTCTGTCCGCATCACACATCGATTTCCGCTATGATAACGGCTTCCATGCACTGAAGGATATTTCCATGGACGTGAAAAAGGGCGAGCTTCTGGCCATCGTCGGTCGGAACGGCGCCGGAAAATCCACGTTCTCCAAGATTATCTGCGGCTTTGAAAAGCAGCAGGGCGGTACGCTGATCTTAAACGGTGAGGACATGAAAACGCTCAGCATCAAGGAACGCGCGGACCACATCGGTTATGTCATGCAGAATCCGAACCAGATGATCAGTAAGCCGATGATCTTTGATGAAGTCGCCGTCGGTCTCCGCACACGCGGCATCGATGAAGCGACCATTCAGACCCGGGTAGAGGAAACGCTGAAGATCTGCGGCCTGTATCCGATGAGAAAGTGGCCCGTATCCGCACTCAGCTACGGTCAGAAGAAGCGCGTGACCATCGCATCGATCCTGGTACTGAACCCGGAGATCATCATCCTCGATGAGCCGACCGCAGGTCAGGACTTCCGCCATTACACCGATATCATGAACTTCCTGCAGAAGATCAATAACGAAGGCATTACGGTCATCATGGTCACCCATGACATGCACCTGATGCAGGAATACGCGGATCGTTCCGTGGTATTCTCCGACGGTCAGCTGATTGCGGACGATACCGGTGCAAATATTCTGACGAATCCGGACATCGTCGAGCGTGCAAGTCTGAAGGAGACTTCACTCTTCGATCTTGCGGTGCTGGCAGGCATCGACCGTCCGAGGGCTTTTGTCCAGCACTTTATCAACTATGACAGGGAGGTGCGAAAATGAGTGTGGTATTTGGTTTTGATGAGAAAAAAACGATCTTCCATCGCATGAACGGCGCGTCCAAGCTCCTTTTCCTTTTGGCTGCCGCTGTTTCCACGATGATCACCTATGATGAACGCTATCTGCTTGCGCTGGCCATCATCTCATTCGGCCTGCTTGCATTCTCCAAGGTATCCCTTTATAAGATCCGTGTCGTAGTCATCCTGATGGCTGCGCTGATGCTCCTGAATCTGATCATGGTATTTTTATTCGCACCGAATTACGGTCCGGAGCTTTATAACCACCGGACAGAGCTCTTTAAGATCGCCGGCCCGTACATCGTAACGACGGAACAGCTTCTGTATGAATCCTGCATTCTTTTGAAGCATTTCATCCTGATGCCGTTATGTATCATCCTGGTCGTCACCACGAAGCCCAGTGAATTTGCCGCATCCTTAAACCAGATCGGTATCAGTTATAAGGCTTCCTACGCGATATCCTTAACGATCCGCTACATTCCGGACGTCATCAAGGAATTCCGTGATATTTCCCGTTCCCAGCAGGCACGCGGTGTCGAGATGTCCAAAAAGGCCAGCCTTATCAGCCGTCTGAAATCCGCGGCGGCGATCATGACCCCGCTCATTTTCAGCAGCATGGAGCACATTGAAGTTATTTCAAACGCGATGGAGCTCCGCGGCTTCGGCAAAAAGAATAAGCGTACCTGGTACCGCTACCGTGCATTTAAGAAGCTCGATATTCTCGTCGCCTTCCTGGCGTTTTGTGTCATTGGGACCACGATCCTCCTGCTGTTTGTCAACGGCGGCCGCTACTGGAACCCGTTTATCTGACTTTTCTGCGGCTGCGTAACGTCAGCCGCGTGTTTATATGAAAGGAGTCCAAAATGAAGCCTTGCATCGTCTGGCAGACTGATTTTACATTGAAATGGGGCGCCGTTGCCGCTATGCGCGGCGTTGTAAAAACGATCGACCCGGAACTCGAGTGCGTGGATATCACACATGAGGTCGAACCGTATAATGTTATGGCCGGCAGTCAGGAGCTCATGTATGTTGAGCCGTTCTGGCCGGCAGGAACCGTCTTTGTTTCCGTCGTCGATCCCGGTGTCGGAACCCCCAGAAAAGCCGCCTGCGCAAAGCTTTCGGACGGCAAGTATGTCATCACCCCGGACAATGGTACCCTCAGCCACCTCTACTATTTCGTCGGCGTGGAGGAGATCCGCGAGATCGCGCCGGAGCACCGTCTGAAGGGAACCGAGGAGGTCTCGGTCTTCCACGGCCGCGATATTTTCGCTTATACCGCCGCCCTTTTCGCGTCCGGTAAGATCACCTTTGAAGAGATCGGTGAAGCCTATCCGGTCGATGAGATCGTCCGCGTACCGCGCGAGGATGTTGCCGCGGAGATCACCGGCGATGTTCTCACAGGCTATGTCACCAGCGCCGCCGATGACTTCGGCAGCCTGGTCTTCAACATTCTGACCGCCGATTTTAAAAAGGCCGGTTTTGTCCACGGTGACATGGTGCACGTGGTCCTGAAGAATGGCGAGACCCCTTACTTTGAGGAGGACGTTCTGTATGAGCGCTCCTTCGGCTATGTTGAAAAAGGCGCACCGATCGTCTTTAATTCTTCCTATAATTACGTTTCCGTCGGCCTTAACATGGACAACTTCCGTGATAAGTACCATGCGGCCGCCGGCAAGGAATGGAAAGTGGAACTGACCAAAGCCTGACCGCCGGCCCGTTTCCGCTTACTTATTCCCTCCTATTATCTGCGAAATCAGGCATCTTCATGTTTAAAAAACTCGACCGATCTATTTTTACCGAAACCCTTAACATGGCCTGGCCCGCCGTCGTGGAGTCCTTCTTTGTGGCTCTTGCCGGCATCATCGACTCGGCAATGGTCAGCTCGCTTGGCGCAAGCGCCGTGGCGGCCGTGGGTCTTACCCAGCAGCCCCGCAACATCGGCTTCGCCCTTTTCACCGCATTCAACGTTTCCATCTCGGCGCTGGTAGCCCGGCGCCGCGGTGAACAAAAACCGAAAGAGGCCAATGAGATCCTTCTCACCGCCCTCATCATCGTCACCGTTCTCAGCATTCTGATGGGAGCGGCTTTTGTCGTTTTTGCGGACCCGATCATCCGTCTGTGCGGCTCGACAGCCGATACGCAGGACATGGCTGTCACCTATCTTTGCATCGTCATGGGCTGCATGATCTTCAACATCATCCAGATGGCCGTAAACTCCGCCCAGCGCGGTTCCGGAAAGACCCGCATCACAATGCGTACCAACCTGACCTCCAGCGCGATCAATGTTTTGTTCAATTACCTTTTGATCGGCGGTCATTTCGGTTTCCCCGCACTCGGAATCACCGGTGCAGCCATCGCAACCGTCCTCGGTACGGTCGTCGCTGCCGTGATGTCGCTGCTCTCTCTTTTCAAAAAGGACAGCTTTGTCAGTCTTCCCTATATTATTCAAAACAAGCTTCGTCCCAAGATGCGTGCCCTGAAGGACATGGTCCGTATCGGCTACGGCATCTTCCTGGAGCAGCTGCTTCTCCGCTTCGGCTTTATGGCCACGGCGCTCATGGCCGCAAAACAAGGCACCGCTGCCATGGCCGCGCATCAGGTCGGTATGAACCTTCTGGGACTTTCCTTCGCGTTCGGCGATGGTCTCCAGCAGTCCGCAGTCGCGCTCATCGGCCGGTCGCTCGGTGAAGCCAAACCCGAAAAAGCAAAAAATTACGGTCACGCCTGCCGCCTGTTCGGTGCCACGATCTCCGTGGTCCTGGCGATCCTCTATTTCTTCTTCAGTCGTGCCGTATTCGGCATCTTCTTTGAGGAACAGGAGATCATCGCCATCGGCGTGAGCATTTCCTATATCATCATTGTTACCGTTATTTTCCAGATCCAGCAGGTCATTTTCAGCGGAAGTCTGCGCGGCGCGGGCGACACGCTGTACACCGCCATTGCGGGCGTCATCAGTGTATCGTTCATCCGTACCATCGTCTCCTATGTCTGCTGCTACTTCTTCCACTGGGGGATCATCGGTATCTGGTGCGGCGTTCTGGCGGACCAGTGCTGCCGTTTCATTTTCATGTCCACCCGTTTCTACAGCGGCAAGTGGACCAGGATCAAGATCTAAGGAGTGTCAATGAGTACGTTTTCCTTTGACAATACAAGCTGGGACACGGCCTATCCGCGACCGCGGATGGTACGTGAGCGTTGGGCGTCATTAAACGGCACCTGGCAGTTTGAACTGTCCCTGCCGCGCAGCATGACGGTTCCGGGCGGTGATCCCGACGATTACGGCGTGGAGATTCATGTCCCGTATCCGCCGGAATCCGAGCTTTCCGGTGTTAACTACCCCTTCGGCGATGAGGATGTGCGCTTCTACCGCACTGCTTTTGCCCTTCCGGACGATTTTGCCGGCCGGATCCTGCTGCACTTCGGTGCGGTGGACCAGGTGGCCGATGTTTTCCTGAACGGCCATCGGCTGGGGCGACACGAAGGTGGCTACACGCACTTCTCCTTTGATATCACGGAGGTGCTGGAGGAGGTCAACGACCTCATCGTCCGCGTGGAAGACAAGCTGGACGAGTGCATTTTCCCCTACGGCAAGCAGAAGCACAAACGCGGCGGTATGTGGTACACACCGGTCTCCGGCATCTGGCAGACCGTCTGGGTGGAAGCCGTTCCGGAAAATTATGTAAAGGACATCGAGGTCACAACAAACGGGGCTGAGGTCACTGTAAAGCTTGAAACGGCGGAAGGCTCTGCTTGTTCTTCACGCCCGGAGCTCCCCGCTTATCTGACGCTCGCGGAGACCGGAAAGCGCTATGATTTTGATCATAACACCGTGACCTTCACCGTAGATGCCCCCGCGTTCTGGACCCCGGATTCTCCAACGCTTTATGATTTCACGGTCTGCTACGGGGAGGATTCCGTAGATTCCTATTTTGCCCTCCGCGATCTCACGATCGAAACCGCGAACGGTATGCCGCGGCTCTGTCTCAATCACAAGCCGTACTATTTCCACGGAGTTCTGGACCAGGGCTACTTTGCCGACGGTATCTTCACTCCGAAATCTCCGGCCGCTTATGAAAAGGACATCCTCCTGTTGAAACGCATGGGCTTCAACATGCTGAGAAAGCATATCAAGGTCGAACCCGACATTTTCTATTACCTCTGTGACAAGCTCGGCATGGCCGTTTTCCAGGATATGGTGCAGAACGGAAAGTACAGTTTCTTCCGTGATACGCTGCAGCCCACGCTGAACATCGGCATGAGAAGAAGTGACGTACACAAAAACGGAGACAAAAATATCCACAACGCTTTCCGTGTTTCCATGGAAAGCACCGTACAACAGCTAAAAAGCCACCCCTGCATCGTTTACTGGACCATCTTCAATGAAGGATGGGGCCAATTTAGCAGCGCCGAAAACTGCCGTTTTTTACGCTCTCTGGATGCCTCCCGTTTTATCGACACCGCATCGGGCTGGTTTGAAGCAAAGGAAACGGACGTGGTCTCAAAGCATGTCTACTTTAAGGATCTGAAATGCATCCGGAGGGAACTGGAGGCGCAGCGTGATCCGGCTGCCCGGGACGGACAGTCCGCAGCAAACGGAAAGCCCGTGGTCCTCAGCGAATACGGCGGCTACACCTACGGCGTGGAAGGCCACCTCTTCAACCCGAAGAAAGCCTACGGCTACCGGTCCTTCAAGGACGCGGATACCTATAGAACCGCTCTTCAGTCGCTCTTTAACGACCAGCTTCAGCCGCTCATTGATGCCGGCCTTTCCGCCGATGTCTACACCCAGCTCTCCGATGTGGAGGATGAGATCAACGGTCTGATCACCTATGACCGCGCGGTTGAAAAGCTTTAATGAAAGGACCTCTATGCCCGAACAGGATGAATTGTTTAAGCGAAGAATGATCGACCTCGCACGTCAGGCAGAATGCCGCAGCATGTACACGTTCAGCGGCTTCCTCGGTCTTGCGGAGCAGGACATATACGCCCGCATGGGCAGGGAACTGAGCTTCATCGCGCATGATCTGTACGGCGGGTCGCCCGCCTCGGAGCGTCAGATCGCCGTCTTCGGCTCCGAGGAAGACTTCGGTTATCCGCCGGAGTATCCGGTGGCCGTGATGAGCATCGTCCCGGCGGCGGAAAAATTCGCCGAGGAGCTGAACCACCGCGATTATCTGGGCGCCATTTTGAATCTGGGCATCGACCGGAGCCTGATCGGCGACATCGTCATCAAAGGCAAGCGTGCCTGGTTCTACTGCCAGGAGTCCATCGTGGATTATATGGCGGAAAACCTGACGCAGGTGCGCCATGATACCGTACGCTGCACCCGTGCGGAGGGCGATATTCCCGAGCTCACGCCGGAGCTCAAGGAGATTTCCGTGAACATTGCGTCGGAGCGGCTCGATTCCATCGTCGCGGCACTGACCGGCATCTCCCGAAATCACGTGACCGAGCTGTTCACGCAGCAGAAGGTCTCGGTGAACGGGCGCATTGTAACAAATTACAGCAAAGGCCTCAAGGAGGACGATGTCCTCTCCATCCGCGGCTTCGGTAAAGCCATCTATGCGGGCGTGACCGGCGAATCTAAAAAAGGCCGACTGTATGTTACGCTGAAAAAATACGTGTAAGGAGGAATCCACCCATGAATTATTTTGACATTGACCGTGTAAACTGCCTGATCGACCTCCACAATCATCTGGAAGGCGCTCTCTCACCGGCCACCTTCCGCGAACTGTCCGCGCTCACCGGTATCCCGATCCCCGAAGATCCGGAAGAACTGAAAAAGCGCATCACTGCACCCGAAGACTGCAAGGATCTGAATGAATTCCTGACCTGCTTCGATCTTGCGACGGCCGTTCTTCAGCAGCCGGAATGCATGACAGTCGCCGTACGGAACACCCTGCGCGAGCTGGCTGATATGGGCGCGATCTACGCCGAGCTCCGCTTTGGCCCGGTCTACAACCTCCTGGAGGGCATGACACAGGAAGACGCGGTAGTCGCCGCGATCAACGGCCTGGAAGGTTCTCCGATCCCCGCCGGTCTGATTCTCTGCGCGATGCGTTTCCCGGATATCCATGAAAAGAACATGGAAACGATCCGCCTGGCAAAGAAATACTACGGTAAGGGCGTTGTTGCGGTGGACCTTGCGGGCGCCGAAGCTGTTTTTCCGACATCGGACTTTGAAGCGGAATTCGATCTGGTCAAAGAACTCGGGCTGCCCTTTACAATCCACGCGGGAGAAGCGGCCGGTCCGGAAAGCGTCCGCGATGCGATTCGTTTCGGTGCGATGCGCCTGGGCCACGGCGTCCGTTCCGTGGAAGATCCGGAGCTTCTGAAAACCATTGCGGAAAAGAAGATCCCGCTCGAGATCTGCGTGACCAGCAATCTGATCACCAAGATCTACGACCGCATCGAAGACTATCCGCTGCGCAGGCTGATGGAGGCGGGCGTACCCGTCACTCTGAATTCCGATGATCCGACCGTCTGCGGCACCGATATCCGGAAGGAATGGCAGCGAAACACCCGCACCTTCGGTCTTACGAAGGAAGAATGCAAGGCATTCCTTCTGAATGCCGCGAATGCCGCCTTCTGTGATGAAGCAATAAAGAAGGATCTTGTGGCAAAGATCGAAAAAGAGTTTGAAACGCGTGTTGACTGAATGCATTAAAAAAGGGGCTGCCGTAAATACTACGGCAGCCTCTTTCTATTTGTTTTGATCTTACTGTACCTGTTCTCCGTGGTTACTCCACCGGATCTCCACCGGTCACAAACTTGCGGATGTCTGCCGCAAGCGCGCGGACGTTTTCCTCGCCCAGGTAGATCATATGACCGGACGGATACCCCTTCACATAGCAGCGATCGTGCGGAAGTCCCGCATGATCCAGTGTGTAGTACACGAATCCGATCTCCGTACAGATATCGTACCAGCCGTTCGCAAAGAACGTGCGCATGCCAAAGGTGGTATTCATGGCATTTCTCAGACGCTCGCCGGTCGTACCGCCCTCCGTCTCGCGGTTCCAATCTCTCCAGAAGGAAGTGGACGGCGTGTAGGAACGGTTCATTTTGATGCCAAGCATCGGGGCGATGGTTCCGGTCATTCCCGCATAGAAGCAGGGCTCGTAGCGGCTCATCAGTGCATCGTCCGACATCGCGTGCTTTGGGTCATCCTCGGCCAGAAGCGGCGTGTACAGCGGGCGGGTCAGACGGCCGTCACAGCGGCCGACGGCAAGCCCCTTATCCTTCAGGATCTCCGCGCGGAAGGTGTCCTCATCGATCCGCAGCTGATTCCGCTCCAGATACTCAAAGCTGACACCGGTATAATAACGGATCTTTTCAAGCATCGCCTGACGCTCCTCTCCCTGAAGTGCCTCGCCCTTATAAAGGGCCAGCAGGTAATCGTGGTCGGCAAACGCCTTGGATTCCGCGACAAATTCCTCCACCGTCTGCTCGGTCGGATGGTTATGGAACCAGTTAACGGCTGCATACGTGGTGAAACGCAAAACGGAAAGTTCCACGGGCATTTCACGGCCGTAATACTTGCCGGTGGTGACGGTATCGCCAATCAGGATCACACCGTCAAAGCGGACGCCGTAGTTCCGGTTCTTGCCGCCGCCGGACGCGATGCCTGCTGCGGTCGCGGCTCGGGTACAGCCGTAACTCTCGCCGCAAAGATACTTCGGCGAATCAAAGCGACCGTAGCGGGCGCACCACATCTCAACAAAGGCCACCAGTGCTTCCGCATCCGGTTCGATACCCAGGAATTTGTCCTTCTTTTCTTCATCGATCAGGAGACCGTAACCGACGCCGACCGGTTCAACGACTACGACGTCCGCCACGTCCAGCATGCAGTCGGGGTTATCGATCATCGTGTACGGCGGGAGGGAGGTCTCGCGATCGACCGGCTCCGTATACTGAACGCGCTTTACCCCCAGAAATCCGGCATGAACGTACATACTGGAGGAACCGGGGCCGCCGTTAAAGCAGAAAACGACCGGGCGTGCCGCCGCATTATCCACATCCGTCCGGAAGTAGGAATACGAAAAGATCGATGCGACCGGCTTGCCGCCCTCGTAAAAAACATTGTCCTCGCTGACCGTGCGGTAGGCGACCAACTGTCCGCGGAGCGTAATGGTACCCTCGGATTCAAAGCGCACCGGGGTAAAGGTATCAGGGTGAATGGCTTCTGTATAATACATGTTCTGTCCTCCTTTGCGGCCCTTGGCCGATGCTTACTCGCCCGTTCCGAACAGTACGTCCCGGAACAGCTCCGTGGTATAGTCCTTTCCGTAGACCTTCACGAATTGATCGGTACTCGGACCGCCGTTACTTAACAGGCCCTCGGTGTAGACCGCTGCGGCTTTCTTCTTCTCTGTACGGTCACACTCCGGTGCCGCCTGCGTCGCCTTCAAAAAGGCCGCCAGGTATTCAAACGTAAAATCATTGCCGCGTGCGGTCAGTTTCTTTTTGAATTTCTTCTTTACCGACTGCGGCAGCTTGATGTCGTCATACCAGTTTTCCGGTGCGGGAGCGTCCGGCAGATCCGCATATTTCCGTACGATCTCCGTGATTTCGGGATGATCCCCGCTGCAGTCCAGCCGTGTGTCATACAGTTCCAGAAGCAGGGTATCGTTGCCCATCGCGTGGATCCGATCATAGGAGAACAGCGGCATATCACGGTCAAACGGGTTGACGATCAGCGTATCCATCTTCATCAGACCGCCAAGGGCCGTTCCCGCCATCATCGCCACATTGCCGAGGCCTTCCGCTTCATAGGCGACGATCGTGAACTTCATCGGTCCGACCTTGGCCGCCGCAAACCGGTCCGGCGCCTTCTGTGTTAACGGATATACTTTTCCGATCTCCTCGAGCATTTTCTTCATCATCGACTGTTCCTCCTTCAAAACACGCTTCATATGCAAAAGGGCAGCCTTTCGCCGCCCTTTTCTCTTTATTTCTTAATCGACTTCGCAGCCTTCTTTGCCAGCTTCATTGCTTCTTCCCGCGCCATCTTCTCCGGCGTCGTCGTATGATAATACGGAATCAGCGGAACCAGTACAGGCGTGCTGTCCGCGTACGCATTGTACTCGGGCTTATCGCCGTAGTTCTTGATGTGACGCTTCTCAAGACGCTTCGCACCTGCGAACATGATGTACACGATCTGCACATAGCCGAGGATCGCAACCAGCCACTGCCAGCCCTGCAGCATACCGAAGCCGGTCACAAAGATACCGGTCCAGAACAGGATCTCGCCGAAATAATTCGGACAGCGGCACATTTTGAACAGGCCGTCCATTGCCGGCATGTTCGGATTCTTAGCCTTTGCTGCGCTCTTCTGCTTGTCGGCAACAGCCTCCATTACCATACCGACCAGGCTGATCACAAGTCCGATGTACATCGCCGCATTCGGGGATGTCACCGCGTCATTGACCGGGCGGTACACGAACGGCGCTGCTTCACAGATGTAGAGTGCTGCGCAGTACAGCCACATAAACACCGCCACAAAAACCGGAACCTTCGCGTCGCCGCCCAGCTCCTTGAGTTTTGATTTGTAACGTTCATCCTTCAGGTTGCGGATCAAAAGGAAACCGCCCAGACGGATGCCGTAGATGATCAGCAGAACGCCCTGGATGATGTACGCGGCGCCGATCTGCCCCTTGGACAGCGCAATAATGATCATCGTCAGGCCGATGGCTGCGCTGGACATACCATAGCCGACGGACATAAACCATACAAAATTGTAGAAGCCCATGCAGCAGAAAACGAGGCTCGCTGCAAGGACGATCCAGATATATGCCGGAAATACCATATATAACTCCTTATAATGAGAATTCGTTCAGAACTGCAGCCGGGTCAGAACTTCAGACCCTTTTCGTAGATCTCCTTGATATAGGCGGAGAAGCTGTGCTCACCGTAGTGAACATCGGCCACCATGTCTTCCGTCATGGTCCACTTGCCGAACTTGATGACGCCGCGCTTCCACTTCGGTGCCATGGCGATGATCAGATCGAACATAAACGGCGGAACATAGGAGATCTTGGGCTCCTTGCCGGCAGCCGCAAAGAACATCTTTGCGATCTCTTCAAAGGTATAAGTCTCCGTACCGCCAACGTTGTATTCCTTGTTCTCATCCGTCATATGCTTGACGATGTAGTCCGCAAAATCAACGGTGTCGATGACGTTCGCCTTGACCGGGACCCTGGTCTTTAACAGCGTGATCTTACCGGCCTCGACCTTGGGCTGGAAGATGTGCGCGGTATCGTAGAAATAGCCGGTCGGACGGAAGATCGTATATGTAATACCGGACTTCCGGAGTTCCTTCTCCAGCATCGTCTTGGCGTCGAGCATCGGAATATGTGTACCCTTGTCCGCCTTCAGTACGGAAATGTATGCAAAATTCTTTACACCTGCGCGAACAGCTTCATCCAGCAGGTTCTTGTTTGCGCCGTAATCAATGTCATAGGGGGTAATCGTTTCGCTGGCCTTGGTCAGACCCACGGTCGTGATGACAACATCGACACCGTCACATACGCCCTTCAGCTTCTCCGGGTCTGTCATATCGATCTTCATCGGCGTGAAACCGCCGAACTCCAAATCGCGGATCACAACATCGGCCGCGAGGACCTCATGTCTGGCATCAACGAGCGCTTTTAAAACGTCCTGGCCCAAATGTCCAAATGCACCTGCAAGTAAAACCTTCATCTTTTTCTCCTTTATATCAGTTTATTCAGAATCTCTGAAAGATCTTCATACGAACACTTACGCATCTCCCACATCAGCAGCGATTCCGCAAGGAAACCGGGAAGAAGTTTGGAATACGTGTATCCGTTTCGTTTCAATGCGTCTTCAATGATATCCGCAATCTGCGCCAGAAGTCGCATATGATAAGAACGATTGTTGAGCGCATGGGATTTCTGCGCGGTCCGGTCTTCAAAAACCGAGGCGTAGAGCTTGCTGTAATGTCCCAGTCCGTCGTAGATCACCTTCAGTGCTTCCGCGGGCGATACCTCCGCGCATTTCGCCGTCATGTCTTCCACTTCACGGTTCCAGTCCTCCAGCATGAATGCCGCAACCAAAAGATCCTTAGACCTGAAATAATTGTAGACCGTCCCCACAGAATACCCACACTCCATCGCAACGGAGCGGATCGTCATTCCCGGGTAGCCATTGGTCAACGCCTGTTTGCGAGCAACACGAATCAGGTTGTCACGGGCGTCATCTAAAATCTTCGGCATATAAACTCCTTTATGTGATACTATGTCAAAATCATCCGGTCGCTTCTAATCGATCACACGATATATGAACATGTTCATAAAAATAATACGCCTGTTGAAGGGAAAAGTCAACGGGTGCGATTTGCCTGAGGTTCCGCGCATGAAAGGAACGGTTTCCGGCAATTTGATGCTGTCAGAGTAGAATCAAATTGCGGCCCCTGTTCCGGCATTTACCGGAACAGGGGCCGCTTTATTCTTAAAAAATATTTAGACTGTCACTACTTGAGAAACGACCATCCCGTCTGTCAAGGAAAGCTCGCCACTTAACGGAACGTTATTCGCCCTTCTGATAGTAGTGGACACCCTCCATCGCCGGTGCCTTATTCTTTGAACGAACAAAGAACAGAACCAGAATGGTGACAAGATACGGCAGCACCTGTACGAGCTGTGCCGGAATCTTAACGGACTGGATACGGAACTGAAGGCTCTGTGCTACGCCGTAGACCAGACCGGAAACAACGACGCCGACCGGATGCCAGCCACCCAGGATGACCATGGACAGCGCGATGTAACCGCGACCTGCCGTCATGCCTTTACTGAACATGTTGATGTCGCCGATGGACAGATAAGCACCGCCCAGACCTGCGAGCGCGCCGCTGACTGCCATGCAGCAGTACTGGATGCGATAGACCTTGATACCCATGGAACCTGCCATAAAGGGGTTGTCACCGACCACGCGGATGCGGAGGCCGACCGGAGTGCGGTAAATGACGAACCATACCAGAGCGGTAACCAGAACCAGTATGTAGAACAACGGGGAGATCGTGCCGATCAGATCCTTGACGATCGGAATCTTGTTGAGGACCGGAACCGAGATGACGCCAAGGCCATTGACCGCCTCAGACTTGCCGCGGGTGTTCCAGATCATCTGCATGAGGACGACCGTGAGACCGCTTGCCAGAAGGTTGGCGGCAACACCGGTCAGCATGTGCTCACACTTGAAGCCGACAGCAAAGACGGACATCATAAGGCCGATCATTGCGCCGGAGAACATTGCGAACAGAAGACCGATCCACGGTGAACCGGTAAGATAAGAGCCTACAACACTGAAGAATGCACCGATGAGCATCATGCCTTCCAGGCCCATGTTAATAATACCTGCGCGCTCGGCGATCATGCCGGCAAGCGCCGCAAAACCGATCGGAATCGTTACTCGAATGGCACCGGCCAGAAGGTTCATTACAAAATCCATCTTTACTTACCTGCCTTTCTCATTTTGACCTGCTTCTGAATATACTTGAAAATACCCGGAGTTGAAACAAACAGAATGATCAGTGCTTCCAGAACCTCGATCAGCTCGCCCGGGATGCTGGTGGTCTGGTTCATGCCGGCCGCACCGTTACGGAGCGCGCCGAACAGGAATGCGGAAACAACGGTTCCGATGGGGTTGTTCTGGCCCATGGTCGCAATGGCAATACCGTCAAAGCCGTAGCCCTGTGTCATGGTCGGAATGTAGTAGCCGCAGTAGCCGAGGACTTCACCGGCGCCGCCTAAACCGGCAAGCGCACCGGAGATGAACATCGCCAGACGGATGTATTTCTTCTGATTGATACCGGCGGACTGTGCGGCCAGCGGGTTGGTACCGACTGCGCGGAGTTCATAGCCGAACTTGGTCTTTTTCAGAATAACCGCCAGCAGGATCGCCACAAGGAGGGCGATGAAGATGCCGGATGAAAGACGGGTGTGCGGGACCAGAACGGAAAGTCTTGCTGTATCCTGAACATATTCGGTTCGTACAACATTGCCTTCCGCCTTGAAGGGGAAGTTAACCAGGTAGGAGACCACGTACTGCGCAACGTAGTTCAACATAATGGTCAGAATGACTTCATTGATATGAAGGAAGTTTCTGAGTTCTGCTGCGATGAGGGCCCACAAACCACCCATCACGATACCGCTGAGAATAGCCAGCGGAAGATGGATGACCATCGGAAGACCCTTGATGTAATAACCGGTGAGAGCCGCTGCAAAGGAGCCGACCAGCATCTGGCCTTCAATACCGATGTTGAAAACACCGACCTTGGCGGCAATGGCCATGGACAGACCTGAGAAGATCAGCGGAATCGCGATACCAATGGTCTGTGAAAAGTTGTAGCTGTTGCCGAACGCACCCTTTGCCATGGCACGGTAAGCTTCCAGCGGAGAATAACCTAAAATTGCAATAACGATCGCGCAGATCGCTAACGCAAGGACCATGGAAGCGATCGAGAAGAGAATGCCGCTCTTGGTCATGACGGATTTAAATTTGCCTTTAAACTGTTTCATGCCTCTGCTCCCTCCTTCTCGGGATCGTGACCGAGCATGTAAGAGCCCAGTTCGGATTCCGTAAATTCTTCTGCCTTGCGAAGCGCAGCTACGCGGCCTTCGTAAAGAACGGCGATGCGGTCGGACAGCTTTACGATCTCATCCAGTTCAGCGGAGATCAGAATGACCGCTGCACCGGCGTCGCGGAGCTTGACGAGCTCGCCGTGGATATATTCAATAGCGCCGATATCAACGCCTCTCGTGGGCTGTGCCGCAAGAACAAGTCCCTTCTGATGACGCAGCATACGCGCGACGATCAGCTTCTGCACGTTACCGCCGGACAGGGAGTCCGTGAACTGCATCGGGCCGTCGGTACGGATATCATTGGCTTCAATTTCTTCTTCGGTGATCTTACGGATCTCACGGGTCTTCAGGAAACCGGCCTTCGTCATGTAGTCCGAAAGGGTGTGATAACCGAGGATCAGATTTTCCCAGTTGGTAAAATTCTTGACGTAACCGCGCGCTTTACGGTCTTCAGCAATGTTGGCCATATACTTCAGGATCGTTTTTGCGTTCTTGTTGGTAACATCATTCTCACCGATCATGTAAACGCCGCTGTAATGCGGAGCCACACCGGTCAGAACTTCGATCAGTTCGGACTGACCGTTGCCCTCAACACCTGCAACACCCAGGATCTCTCCCGCGTGTACTTCCAGTGACAGGTCATCAAGCGCTTGCTTGCCGTTCTTTTTCTTCAGTGAAATGTTCTTCAGTGAAAGCTTGACCGGCATTTCGCCTTCCATGGGCTTCTTTTCGATGCTGAAGTTGACCAGACGGCCGACCATAAGGTCTGCCAGTTTCTGTTCATCGACTTCGCTGATGTTATATCGGCCGATCAGTGCACCTCTTCTCAGAATGGTGACAGAATCAGCGATCGCCATCGTCTCCTTCAGCTTATGGGTAATAATGATGATCGTCTTGCCATCCGCCTTCAGTTCCTTCAGGACCTTGAAAAGGTCATTGACCTCCTGCGGGGTAAGCACGGCCGTCGGCTCGTCCAGAATCAGAATGTCTGAACGATGATACAGCGCTTTCAGGATCTCTACACGCTGCTTGACACCAACAGAAAGATTTCCGACCAGTTCTCTGGGGTCGATTACAAAGTGATAACGATCGGCGATCTCCTGAATCTCGCGGAATGCGCCCTCGCGGTCGAACAAAATACCCTTCTTCGGCTCAGCACCGAGGACGATATTCTCCGCAACGGTCAGGTTATCGACCAGCATGAAATGCTGATGCACCATGGAGATACCGTTTGCAATCGCTTCCAGCGGCGAATCGATCTTTACTTCCTTCTCATTCAGCAGAATCTTACCGGAATCCGGCTTGATCATACCAAACAGAATGTTCATAAGGGTGGTTTTACCGGCACCGTTCTCGCCAAGAAGAGAATGGATCTCGCCCTTATCTACATGGAAATCGACATCAGCGTTGGCAAACTTGGAACCAAAGCTCTTATTAATTCCAATCATTTCAATAGCCTTCATGCTATTCCTCCTGTTGTGTCTTCTGTAACATAAAGCAAAAAACGGCGCATGTGTCCCAAAAAGAGCACATGCACCGGGTCTTTATAAGATCAATTAGAAATCGAAACCGATCTCTTCGTAGGTGTACGGAACCTTGATGGAACCGTCCTTGATGCCTTCGATTGCTTTTCTTGCAGCATCAAGAGCTTCCTGAGAGGTGGTCAGTTCAGAACCTTCGTTGGTGAAGTCCAGAGAACCTTCAGCAAAACCTTCGCCTGCAACACCGCCCTTGAAGGTGCCGTCGATCTTCTCGCCGATACCAAGAACGATAGAGTTCTGCATCAGACGCATGCCGGAAACCTTAACAACAGACGGCTCGATCAGGCACTGGTTGGTATCGCAACCGATGCACTGGAACTTCTGGCTTTCCTTAGCTGCAGCAAAAGCACCGAGGCCGGAACCGCCTGCTGCAACGTATACAAGATCACAACCTTCATCAGCAAGAGTAAGAGCAAGCTCCTTAGCGGTGGTGGTATCAGCGAAACCGCCAACGATCTTGATGTTGATGTTCAGGTCCGGGTTAACGGAATGAGCACCTGCGATGAAACCGGCAGAGAATCTTCTCAGAGACGGGATGTCCAGAGCAAGAACGATACCAAGAGTATCAGCCTTGGTTTCCATAGCAGCGATAATGCCGAGGCAGTAGGTCTTCTCTTCATCACGGTACCAAACAGACTTTACGTTGTCGCAATCAGCAACTTCGCCGTCAACGAACAGGAACTGCTGTTCCGGGAATTCCTTAGCGACCTTGGAAACAGCTTCGATTGCATCGAAACCACCACAAACGATCAGGTCATATTCCTTGGAAGCAGCAAGCTGAGTGAAGTGACCTTCGAATTCAGCAACTTCCTTCGGCTCGATGAGCTGATAATCGCCAAAACCATACTTAGCCTGAGCCTGGTCAACACCTTCCTTCAGGATATCGTTGAAGGAACCGTCGCCAAGACCGCCGACACCGATAACAAGTGCAACCTTGAGATCGCTCTTAGCACCTTCAGCCTTATCGCCGTTGTCGGTGCTCTTGTTACCACATGCAGCAAGGCTCAGAATCATCAGAGCGCTGAGAAGCAGTGCAAGAAACTTTTTCATAATTTTTCTCCTTTTTTAATAAATATCTGAAAGGGAAATCCCTTATCATACGATTTCATCAAGCGTTGTTGTGTTCACCAACGTTCGTCTTGATCCAGTAATCTTCCGCCTTCTCGGTGATGGTGGACGGATCGATGGATGCCATCGCACGAAGCATGACGCGGCCGGTAATGGGAGCGGTACGCTCGTAGATGTCATGGATCGGCTCTTCCCAATCCGGATTGATACCTTCAGCAAAGTTGCTGACCAGGTACAGCGGAGCATACAGTGCACCGATGGCTCTTGCAAGAGCCGCTTCCGGCATCATGGTCTGTCCGACGATGTCTACATGCTGATCATATACCATACGAATCTCAGCTGCGGTCTCAAAACGCGGGCCTTCCATTACGCCGTAAACACCGTTACGGAATACGCGCTCGTAATCCTTCTTCGCTTCGGTGTACAGGCACTTCTGCAGATCCTTGCTGACGATGTTCAGCATGCGGGTAACGCACGGATTGAACTTTTCAAGATAGGAAATGCGCTTCGTGTAGTCGATGAGATCGGTGGGGCAGATGATATCGCCCGGCTCCATGAGCGGGTTTACGCCGCCGCCGCTGCCGTCTGCAAGAACGAACTTAACGCCGGCTCTCTGGAGGACCCAGAAAACGCGCTCGCTGTAGCACTCGTCAAACGGAGACTCTGTCAGCCAGCCGTGGAAAGGAATGAAAAAGACTTTACGCGGCTTGTGATCCACGGTAATGGAGGCATCAAGCTCAAGTAATTTCATCGGGCAGGTCACACCGAACGGAGTTTCAAACTCCATGCCCTTCTGAAGGACCTTTACTCCTTCAAAATTAAGATCTTCGGGGAATTCACACCCCCAGGTACCCGAACCGCCGATATGGGCGAATTCAACCTGCGGAATCTCTGTACAGATCATCGAAACCTCTTTCCCGGCTCGTAGCCGTTATAATTCTGTTTACAAATTTATTATACAAACAGAGCTTACAAAATACCATTAATCATAATGACGATAAATTTGCAAAAAAGCACCGATTTGAACACATTTTCAACAATTTTCACCAGCCCCCCTATCGATGCCCGAAAGCATAATCCACACTTTCGCAAACTCTGTAAGTCACCGGTCGCAGAGCCGTAAAAATCAAAAAGCGGGAGAGTTACTCCTCTCCCACTTCCACTAAAAATTCGCAATACTCATCGCCGTTTGCGCAGCACTTCATCTCACGTACTCTGCAATGCTTTCCGAGCGCTTCCGAGAACATGCCGGAAGCCACGCCGGCTTCATAAACGCAGATCTTCTCACCGATGTTCGGAATACCGTAGCAGTCCGCGCACTCGTAATGACGGTAGACGGCGTGAAGATCATCCGCTTCGACGATCTCCTCAAACGCATAACCGTCTGCCGATGCGATCGGCTTATTGCTGTCCATGATCTCCGACAGATTTTTTCCGCGGATCTTCTCGGAGCAGACGCCCTTACCGATGATCTGCCCCATCGCATAGGCGGTCTCCTTCAGCTCCGGATGCAGAATGAAGCTGACCGTCTGGCGCTCCTGCATATAGTTGATGGGCATGCTGTTGCCAAGACGCGGACGAATCTTCTGTCCGTAAGCATTTTTAAAATGTTCGGATACTTTTTCGAGTTTTTCCTGCTGAGTCATAAGGCGCTCCTTCTGTGCAATGTGAGGGAATGCAAGCATCCCGGAAGTTCATTATAACCGCTCCGTTAACAAAATCCAATCATTCTGTGGGCAAAAACCAAATTTTCCGCAAAAAGGAGTCATTCCCGCACAAAATGTGATATACTGTCCGAAAGAATCCAGGAGGTGCTTCATGACTGTTTACCAACACGCCGCTCTTATCACCGTAAATGATAACTTTGACGTCATCCCGGACGGCAGCCTCGCCATGGAAGGCGCTTATATCACATATGCCGGTCCTTACCGGGAATTTGAAGAAGCCGAGATCATCGACTGTACCGGAAAGGTCATTATGCCGGGGTTCGTAAACGGTCATATCCATATGCCAATGGTCCTTTTCCGCGGCATCGCGGACGATCTCCGGCTGCAGGAATGGCTTTCCGACCGGATTTTCCCGCTGGAATCCAAGCATACGGAAAAAACACAGCTGGACGGTGCGATGCTCGCCGCGCTGGAGCTGACCCGCACCGGCACCACCACCGTCAATGACATGTACTATGACGGCGATATCGTTGCCCGCGCTTTAAAGGCCGCCGGCCTCTCCGGCACTGTCTGCTCCTGCCTGATCGGTGTCAGCGGAAACTCCGACCGCGTCCTCGCAGAATCCCTGGAGCTCGCAGAAAAGTATCGCAACGATCCGGATATCCGGACGTCCATCGCCCCGCATGCGGAATATACCGCCACCGCAGCCCAGCTGGAAAAGTGGGCACGCGCGGCAAAGGATTCCAACCAACCCATTCACATCCACTGCAGCGAGACTCAGTCGGAGCATGAGGAGTGCATCGGCCGTCACGGGCTGACCCCGGTGGCACTGTTTGAAAAGCTTGGCATTTTGGATGTCCCGGCCTTCCTCGCACACTGCGTTTACGTGACCGAGGACGACATGGAGATCATGAAGGCCCACGGTTCCGCGGCGCTTCACAATCCGTGCTCGAACCTGAAGCTCGGAAGCGGCATCGCCCGTATTCCGCTGATGATCGAGAGGGGAGTGAACATCGCGCTTTCCACCGATGGTGCATCCAGCAACAACACCCTGGATCTTTGGGAAGAAATGCGATTTGCCGCGCTGATCCATAAGGGCAACCTCCGCGATGCCACCGCTGTCAGCGTCAATCAGGCACTTTACCTGGCTACCCGCGGCGCGGCCCTGGCCCTCGGTTATCCGGACCGTGGCGCACTGAAAGCCGGCCTTCGCGCGGACTTCACCATTTCCGCTACGGACGCCCCGACCTTCCGCCCGATCACGGACATCGCCCACCTGGCTGTCTACAGCGGAAACTCCCGCGATATCGAAATGACCGTTTCCGGCGGCAGGATCCTCTATGACCGCGGTACCTACACGATGCTGGATAAAGAAAAGATCTACGCGGATTGTCAGGAAGATTACGAGAAGATCTTCAGATAAGGTCATCCGAAAGACTGAAGAATATCTGAAAATAGGCGCATCCGAAAGACTGAAGAATATCTGAATATAAGCGCATCCGAAACAGTAATAAACTAATTTTTATAACACATCTCTAAAACAAAAAGATCCGACCGATGTTTCCATCGGCCGGATCTTTTATTTTGCTTTAAGTATTCCGATGATTATTTCTCAACAAACGGAACTCTTGCAGCATAAGAGGTGTGCAGAAGCTCATGTGCCTTATGAGAATTCGGAGCACCCAGGTACTCGTCATACAGAGCCTTGATCTGCGGATTGTTGTGAGACTGACGAAGGGTCTGTCTTTCATCCTCAGAGTACAGGGCAGCTGCACGCTTTTCTCTGTAGGTATCCATAATATCGAGGTCTTCGTTCGGAAGGAAGCATTCCTTAACGTACGGCTGACCGCCGCCGTTGATGCAGCCGCCCGGGCAGCCCATGATCTCGATGAAGTGATACTTGGACTTGCCTTCGCGGATCTCATCCATGAGGACCTTTGCGTTCTTCATGCCGGAAGCGACCGCAACGGAAACCTTCTGACCTGCAAGGTCAAATTCAGCTTCCTTGATGCCGGCCATGCCACGAACCTGCTCAAACTTAACGCCTTCATGCTCCTTACCGGTCAGCACGAACGCTGCGGTACGAAGAGCTGCTTCCATAACACCGCCGGTAACACCGAAGATAACACCTGCGCCGGTGTAATCGGAAACGATATCGTTGTCGAAGTCTTCATCCGGAAGCTTAGCAAAGTTGATGCCGCTTCTCTTGATGAGCTTGCCGAGTTCTCTGGTGGTAAGAACCGCATCGACATCCTGGAGACCGTCAACCTTAAGCTGTTCTCTGTTTGCTTCGTACTTCTTAGCAGTACACGGCATGATGGAAACGACAAACATGTCTTCCTTCTTAACGCCGATCTTTTCTGCATAGTAGTGCTTCAGAATCGCACCGAACATTTCGTGCGGAGACTTGCAGCTTGAAAGATGATCGAGCTGATCATTGTAATTGATTTCTGCGTAGTTGACCCAACCCGGTGAACAAGAGGTGATCATCGGAAGTACGCCGCCGTTCTTCATACGATCAAGAAGCTCGGTAGCTTCTTCCATGATCGTAAGGTCAGCGCCGTAGTTGGTATCAAATACCTTCTTGAAGCCAAGACGACGAAGAGCTGCGGCCATCTTACCGGTTACCGGAGTACCGATCTTCATGCCGAATTCTTCACCGAGTGCCGCACGGACTGCCGGAGCGGTCTGTACAACAACGTACTTGCCTGCTGCCATAGCTGCATCGACCTTTGCAATGTCGCTCTTCTCCATTAATGCACCGGTCGGGCAGACGCTTACGCACTGACCGCACATGATGCACGGAGATTCGGAGAACATACGGTTTTCAGCGGGGCCGATCATAGCAGAGAAGCCACGGTTTTCAAAACCAAGGATACCCATTCCGTGTGCATTTGCGCAACGAGCTACGCAGCGTCCGCAAAGGATACACTTGGAGGTATCACGCATAATTGACGGGTTCAGCTGGTCGATGGTAGTCGGGGTCTTAACGCCTTCGAACATACCTTCACGAGCACCGGTAATACGAGCAACGTTTAAAAGCTCGCAGTACTCGTTCTTATCGCACTGCTGGCATTCCTTGTTGTGGTTGGAAAGGAGCAGTTCAACAGAAGCACGACGTGCAGCAACAGCCTTCGGAGAAGAGATGGTAACTTCCATGCCTTCATTGACCGGATATACACAGGATGCAACCAGGCCTCTTGCGCCGGTAGCTTCAACTAAGCAAACACGGCAGGAACCAACGTTGCACTCACCATGGTTGTAGGTGCAAAGAGACGGAATGCTGTATCCGCACTGCTTAGCAGCTTCAAGAATGGTAAGACCTGCTTCGACCTGATAGGGAACGCCTTCGATCTTAATATTTACTAATGCCATATCTGAATTCCTCCCTTACTCTTTGACGATCGCCTTGATGCGGCAGGAAGCCATGCAAAGACCGCACTTGATGCACTTTTCGGCATCGATCTCGCGTGACGGAAGCTTGTGTCCCGGAGCGACATAGTCGAGCTTGGTGATTGCATTGACCGGGCACTGTCTCTCGCAGAGACCGCATCCGATACACTTTTCTCTGTCGATCTTGTACTGCATTAACTTCTTGCAGACATGAGCCGGGCACTTCTTGTCAACGATGTGAGCAATGTACTCGTCACGGAACTGAGTTAACGTAGAGATGATCGGGTTTGCAGCAGTCTGGCCAAGTGCGCAGAGGGAACCGGCCTTAACGGTATCTGCCAGCTGAGTCAGCTGATCCAGATCTTCCATGGTAGCACGGCCTTCCGTGATCTTTGTCAGATATTCAAGCATTCTCTTCGTACCGATACGGCAGGGTGAGCACTTACCGCAGGATTCGTCGCAGATGAATTCCATATAGAACTTCGCAACGTCGACCATGCAGTTGTCTTCATCCATAACGATAGCACCGCCGGAACCCATCATAGAGCCCTTTGCTACCAGGTTATCGAAGTCGATTTCAGCATCCAGATCCTTCTGAGTTAAGCAGCCGCCGGACGGACCACCGGTCTGAATAGCCTTGAATTCCTTGTTGTTCGGGATACCGCCGCCGATATCATAAATCAGCTCGCGGAGAGTGGTACCCATCGGAACTTCTACAAGACCAACGTTGTTGACCTTGCCGCCGAGTGCGAATACCTTGGTACCCTTGGATCTTTCAGTACCGTACTGAGCGAAAGCTGCAGCGCCTTCACGCATGATGTACGGAACACAAGCCAGAGTCTCAACGTTGTTTACGATGGACGGGCAATCCCACAGACCCTTGACAGCCGGGAACGGCGGACGCGGACGGGGCATACCACGCTGACCCTGAATAGAATTCAGAAGTGCAGTCTCTTCACCACAAACGAATGCACCTGCACCCAGACGGATGTGTGCACGGAATGAGAAGCCTGTACCGAGAATGTTATCGCCCAGAAGGCCGAGTTCTTCAGCCTGCTTGATAGCGATCTTTAAACGGTTAACTGCGATCGGGTATTCAGCACGAACGTAGAAGTAACCGTTCTGAGCGCCGATGGCATAACCTGCGATGACCATACCTTCGATAACCGCAAGCGGATTACCTTCCAGAATGGAACGATCCATGAATGCACCCGGGTCACCTTCGTCACCGTTACATACAACATACTTTTCGCCTTCCGGCTGAGCATATGCGAACTGCCACTTACGGCCGGTCGGGAAACCGCCGCCGCCGCGTCCGCGAAGACCGGATTCCAGGATCTCTTTAATAACATCCGCGCGATCCATCTGAAGAGCACGAGCGAGACCTGCGTAAGCGCCGGCACCGAGTGCTTCGTTGATGTCTTCCGGATTAATGGAACCACAGCCGTGCAGTGCGATACGAACCTGCTTCTTGTAGAATTCGATATCGTTCTGCTTTGCGATCTTTTCTTTCGTCTTCGGATCTACGTAGAGCAGTCTTTCAACAACTTCTCCGCCAAGAAGATCCTTCTCAACGATTTCCTGTACGTCTTCGATCTTTACCATACGATACAGAGTATCTTCCGGGAAGATCTTAACGAACGGACCCTGAGAACAGAAACCGAAGCAGCCGACCTGATTAACGGTGACCTTGTCTTCCAGTCCCTTTTCCATGATCATCTTCTCAAACTCGGCACGGATCTCCGCAGAGTTGGAAGAAAGACAGCCGGTACCGCCGCAAAGAACGATGGCACGCTTGCCTTCGGCACCTTCGAACTTGCCGTTTAAGCAAGCGGAGCAGGTTGCCTGTTTAGCAGCTAATTCTTCGAAATTCTTGATCATGCGTTTTCACCTCCGCGAAGTTCGTCAATGATACCCTGAACTGCACTTACTTCTACCTTCGGATATACCTTGCCATTGATGGAAACAGCCGGGGCAATACCACACGCGCCGATGCAGCGAAGTGCATCGATCGTGAACAGACCGTCCGCGGTCGTCTGGCCGGGCTGGATACCGAGAATGTCAGAGAACTTATCGATGACCTGCTGAGCACCCTTGACGTAGCAAGCGGTACCGAGGCAGCAGCCGATGATGTATTTTCCCTTCGGAGCAAGTGAGAAGAAGGAGTAGAAAGTAACAACGCCGTAGATTTCGGCAACGCTCTTACCGGTCTTTTGGGAAACCAGTTCCTGTACTTCAAGCGGAATGTAGCCATATTCTTTCTGAATATCGCTGAGGATCATCATCAAAGGTGTTCTTTCATCTTTGTATCTGTCACAGATTTCGATGATCTGGGCTTCAGCCGCTTCACTTAAATGAGCCATGAAGATTCCTCCTTGTTTTGTTAGAAGGGCATAGTATGCCCGTCCATAATACGCTTGATATATTATAGACAATATGGCAAACCACTGTCAATTATCAATAATGATATAGCTTTGTTAATTAATCCTTATTTTTTCAGTGTTTTTTACAATCCATTAACCTCGTATCCGGTGCCTTTGCCATTGTTAAACCAATATGCCGGACCGGTCTTCTGCCGGAAAATAGTACGCATCAAATTGGGTTCGGCTTCAAGAAGAGCTTCCAGCTCCTCGCGTTTTTCACGGTAGGTATCATTATAATACAGATTCGTATACTCAAACGGATCCTTCTCAAGATCATACATCTCATGATAGATCCTTGTATCATCGGTCAGTTCGAACCCCACGCCGTTCACGGAAAGCTTCCATTGGCCCTTGATCACGGACACGCGGCCCTCCGTGGAGGAGAAGATCACGTCGCGGCCGCCCTTGCCGACCACCTCATCGATCTTCTCTCCGTCGATGTTTCCGGGGATCTCTGCACCGGCCATATCGAGGAGCGTCGGGAATACTTCCGTACTGCAGACGCGCTCGGAAATGCGCTTCTCTTCGCTCTGACCCGGATGATGGATCAGAAGCGGCACGCGAAGAACATCGTTGTACAGGCAGGAGTTCTTGCCCCAGAGACTGTGATTGCCCATCATGTCGCCGTGGTCCGCCGTGAAGACGATGTAGAGGTCTTTGCCCCAGATCGCGGTTGCCTTCTCAATGATCTCGCCGATGTAATCATCGATCTGCACCAGATTTGCGTAATACTTTCTGCGCCATTTGCGCCAGTATTCCTCATCGTAATTCATAGAAGCGTTATTCACCGCGCTGCTTGCACCTTCCGTCGCGGGCCCGGTACCGAAGTAGCCCATGCGGTTGTGCTTCGTTTCATCATCCCACTCGCCGTCGCGATACTCACGCGGGATGTCGCGGTCCATATCGACGCGCGCTTCGTATTCGGAGGGAACGTCCATCGGATAATGGGGGCCCGAGAAGCTGACCCACATGAAATGCGGCTGATCCGCACTGCAGGTATCCAGGTATTCAAGCGCCTTGCGGCCGGTCCAGGAATCCGGATGCGTTTCCTTGGGAAGCGGATAATCCGGAAGCTCGCCCGCGCGCTTGTTCGTCACGAATACATCGCGGTACGGTGCCAGGATCCCCTGCTTCTCCATCTCGATGGAGCAGTCGTCATAATACCACATGGTAATGTTCTTATCGTCCTGCAGGTCCAGGTGGTCCATACCGAGGGACTGATAATAGAGGCGGAAATGCTCATATTCCTGTGTGAGATACGGGCGGACCGCCGGATACGGACACGGAACAAAGTGGCATTTGCCGTGCATGGAGGAGGTGTAGCCCTCCTTCTTGATCTCCGTGAACAGGTTCGGCAGCTGAAGAGGCAGGGATGCGCCGAAGTTGTTGCTGACGCAGCCATTTCGATGCGGCATCAGACCGGTCATCCAGGTACAGCGCGCCGGCAGGCAGACCGGACTTGCGGTGTATGCGTTTTCGTAAACATCGGAGCAGGACATCAGGCCGCGGAGGGCCGGAAGCTCATACGGCATATCATTCCGGTATAACGTATCCAGATGCTGTTCGTCGGTGGTGATGAATAAAATGGACGGTTTCATACGGTTCCTCCCTTATTTTACGGATGCCTTGATCCGGTCATACAGTTTTGCGGTCCTGAGTGTCAGTTCGTGCGGTACCACCGGGCTCTCTGCCGCGCCGCGCCGCACGCAGTCGATGGTCTCCCGGATCTCAAATACAAAGCCGTTCGGCACATCGGCACAGAAATGCTCGATCTCCTCTCCCGCCGCATTGTAAAGATATGCGTCATTTCCCCAGTGCGGATGCGGGATCACGATCTTTCCCGCGCTTCCTTCGATCAGAAGATCCTCCTGCAGTTCACGGATCATGCTGTTCTCCTGCGTGCAGGGGATGGTTCCGTACTTCAGCTTGAGCGTAACATCCAGGTCTACGCCGCCTTCATCGAACCGCGCCTCGATTTCCTCGATCTCTGTCTCTTTTCCAAAGAAATAATCGGCAATATCATAGGAATAACAGGTCAGGTCGTACATACAGCCGCCGGAAAGCGCCGGATCAAAATTGCGTACCGCTTTGGTACGGTCAAAGACACCGCCCACGTTGGACAGGACCCGCTGCACTTCGCCGACCGCCCCGCTTACAAGCCAGCCCTTCGCCATCTTCAGTGTGGGCAGGAATCGCGTCCACAGCGCCTCCATGACGAAGGTGCCTTGCGCCTCCGCGATCTCAAGAACCGTTTTGGCCTCTTCCTCGCTCCTGTATGCAGCCTTTTCGCAAAGCACCGGCACGCCGTGCTTCAGGCAAAGCATCGAATTTTCATAATGGAAATTCGGTGTTGTTGCGATGTACACGGCATCCGGCTTCACTTCCGTGATCATTGTTTCATAGTTGTCATAGTATTTCCCGATTCCGTTCCGCTCCGCGAAAGTCTTCGCGCGCTCCGCGGATTTACTGCCCACAGCAGCCACCTCCGCTCCGTCGATGAGCTTTACCGCATCCGCAAAATGATTGGCGATGCCGCCGGCGCCGAAGATGGCAAACCGGAATGTCTTTTCCTCTGTCATGCTGTCCTCCTTAGAATTGCAGGTTCCGGAATTTCAGCGGCGTCACGTCCGTCCGTTTCCGAAAAAAACTGATAAAATTAGCATCGCTGTTAAATCCGCAGCGGTATGCGACCTCCGATACGGGAAGTGCGGTCATACGCAGAAGATCCTTGGCTTTTTCCAGCCGCATGTTGAGCAGCCAGTCGTACGGGGCGATGCCCGTCACCTCCCGGAAGATCTTTGTAAAGTGCGACGGACTCAGGTTCGCGACCTCCGCGATCTCCTGCACGGACATCGGCCGGTCCAGGTTGTCGATCATATACCGCTCCGCTTTCTCGATCTGCTTCCGCCTTCCGCCCGCGTCCTCGCTCCGCTCCGGAGAAGAGACCGCGCACATGATTCCGTAAATTTCAGCGGATATCGATGTTTCGTTCTTTTTCAGCGTCTCCTCCTCTTCCTTCACAAGCGCAAGGATCCGCCTCAGGCGCTCCGGCACCTCATCCGGACAGGACACGCGGCTTCCCTTTTCGCGAAGGACCTCTCTGAGCCACTCCCGGGCGCCGTTTCCGTTGAAATGCACCCACTGCGTCCGCGCATAGGATTCCGTGTAATATTCATGCGGCTCCGCGCAGTCGATCAGAAGAAGGTCGCCCGAAAAAGCTTTGATTTCCTCGGAAAGTTTCAACGTCAGTTCTCCCTCCGACACATAAAGCAGAAGGATGCTGTCATAATTCGAGCGCTTCAGGTGATACTCCTTTTCGCAGAAGAATTCGCCGATCGTCTGCGGATAATAAAGCACCTTCTTCCCAAAGGGAGAAGGCGTATAAAAATAGATTTGTGACCGTTCCGTCACACCGCGTTCCGTAGATCTCATAAAACCGTAAGCGGATTCCTAAATTTTTCGATAAAATATCGCAATAAATCCGCTGATTTTCATATTACAATGAAAACAAATCTAATGCAAGGCAGGATATTATTCAAATGAGTATGAAAGTATCTGTATGGGAAGAGAATATCGTCATTCCCACTTATGAACCGTCAGCGCCGGACCGTAATCCGCTCTTTCTCGAGAAGCGTGTCTATCAGGGAAGCAGCGGCAAGATCTACCCGCATCCGATGACCGACAAGGTCAGTGATGTGAAAACAGACCACACCTATCACGCGGTATGGCTGGAAAACGACTATCTGAAGGTCATGATCCTGCCGGAGCTGGGCGGACGTGTCCAGCGGGCGTATGATAAAACACGTAATTACGATTTTGTTTACTATAACCACGTCATCAAGCCGGCACTCGTGGGCCTGGCGGGGCCGTGGATCTCCGGCGGCATCGAGTTCAACTGGCCGCAGCACCATCGTCCGTCCACGTATGACCCGGTGAACTTCACCTGCCGTGAAAATGCAGACGGAAGCGCGACGGTCATCTGCTCGGAGATCGAGAACATGTTCCACACCAAGAGCGAGACCGAATTCACGCTCTACCCGGACAAGGCGTACCTGGAACTGAAAAACCACCTCTACAACCGCACAGAAACAGACCAGACCTTCCTCTGGTGGGCAAATCCGGCCGTTGCGGTCAATGAACACTACTCCAGCATCTTCCCGCCGGATGTTACGGCGGTCATGGACCACGGAAAGCGCGACGTTTCCACGTTCCCGATCGCAACCGGCGTCTATTACAAGGTCGATTACTCCGCCGGCGTAGATATCTCCAAGTATGTCAACCTTCCGGTACCCACCTCCTACATGGCCGCAAAGTCCGATTTTGACTTTGTGGGCGGCTTTGATTACGGCGTTCAGGCCGGCATTCTGCACGTGGCGGACCATCACGTCTCCCCGGGCAAAAAGCAGTGGACCTGGGGCTGCGGCGACTTCGGCAAGGCCTGGGACCGCAACCTGACCGATGAGGACGGCCCGTACTTTGAGCTTATGACCGGATGCTTCACGGACAATCAGCCGGACTTCGGCTACATCGGCCCGATGGAGACCCGCGATTTCACCCAGTATTTCATGCCGTACCACGACCTTGGTCAGGTCCACAATGCAAACAAGGATCTTTCGCTGCATCTGGACGTCACGGACGATATCACCGCGACCTTCTACTGTTCCGGCACTCTCGGCCTTTGCGACGTCCGCATCGAAGGACGCAGCACGGAGGAATACAGCCCTGATGAATGCGGCGCGACCGCAGCGATCTCCTATACCGCCTCTGTCGATCTTCAGTGCGCAGAGACCGTCACCGTTTCCGTAAAAAATCCGGGCCTTCGTTTCGACGAACTCAAGGTCACGGTCCTGAAAAACGGCCGCCCGGTGCTTGTCTTTGACGGCAACGTCAAAAAGCAGGATATCCCGGACGCTGCCAGGCCGGCGCCGCTTCCCGGGGAATGTGCGACCACCGAGGACCTGTACTTATACGGCACACATATCGAACAGTACCGTCATGCTACCCGTCGTGCCGAGGATTACTACCTGGAGGGCCTGAAGCGCGACGCGACCGACGTCCGTCTCAACCACGCTTACGGCATGCTGCTCTTAAAGAAGGGCCGTATTGAAGAAAGCGAGCCCTATTTCCGCGCCGCGCTGACCAAGATCACGCGTTCCAACCCGAATCCGTCCACCGGTGTCTACTCCTACGGACTGGGTCTCTGCCTGTTTGATCAGCATCGCGACGAGGAAGCGTTTGACGTCTTCTACAAGGCAACCTGGAACTCCGACACCGCCGCTTCCGCCTTCTATTTCATGGCCCTGATCCGCTCCCGCGGCGGCGCATATGAAGAAGCGCTTGAATACGTGAATCGTTCTCTCCGCTACAATGCGGCCAACCATAACGCGCAGGACCTTAAGATCCTGCTGTTTCAGGCACTGGCAAAGAACGCGTACAGTACTCAGGCCGCCGGATCCTATGAAAAGGCCGCTTGTGATGCGCTCTCCGATGCCCTCCGCCTGGATCCCATGAATCTGATGGCGCAGTACCTGGGCGGTACGGACATCAAGCCGTATGTGATCAACGCCAACATGATGATCGACCTCAGTCTGGAGCTGACCCGCGCCGGCTTCTTCAAGGAAGCCCTGGAATTCCTGGCACTTTCTGCGGACGCTTTCCCGATGACCGACTACTACCGCGCATACAACGCTGCTCAGGCCGGACTCGAATACAGCGCATTCCTTAACACTGCCGCTTCCGATGACCCCTACTGCTGCTTCCCGAACCGTCTCACCGACATCGAAGTGCTGCAGTTTGCCATCGACAATAATCCGGCCGATGCCCGCGCCCCGTACTACCTGGGTTGCCTGCTGTACGACCGCGAGCGTCACGCCGATGCCATCGCCGCCCTGCAGACCTCCGTGGCCCGCGGTGCCGATTTCGCAACTCCTTACCGCACGTTATCACTTTTGTATTATAATGTCCTTGGCGAAGCGGACCGCGCACTGGCGATCCTCGAACAGGCCTACGCCATGGACGAGACCGACGCCCGCGTCCTGTACGAGCTTGATCTTCTGAAAAAGCGCATGGGCATCGCCCCGGAAGTGCGCAAAGCCTTCCTGGACAGCCGCCTCGCACTGGTCCACTCCCGTGACGACCTGCTTCTGGAGCACATCACACTTCAGAATCTTCTGGGCAAACATGAAAAGGCACTTGAACTGATCGCCGGCCACCGCTTCCACCCGTGGGAAGGTGGCGAAGGCAAGGTTCCGGAGCAGTACCTCCTGGCCAATGTCGCACTCGGCCTGAAGAATGCCGACGAAGCCCGCTACCGCGCCACCTACACCTACCCGGAGAATCTGGGCGAAGGCAAACTGCACGGTGCACAGGAAAATCGCCAGAATTATTACCTTGGCTGCCTTCTGGAGGCCGCCGGCCGCAAAGAAGAAGCACAGGAGCTGTTCCTCAAGGCTTCCAGCGGTATTTCGGTCCCCGCATCGGCCATGTATTACAACGACCAGCCGCCGGAAACCATCTTCTACCAGGGTCTTGCCTGGAAGAAGCTCGGAAACGCCGCTGAGGCCAACCACCGTTTCGATCTTCTGATCGAATACGGCGACGCGCACATGAACGACCACGTCGCGATCGACTACTTTGCGGTCTCCCTGCCGGATCTTCTGGTCTTTGACGAGGACCTGGACGTCAAGAACCGTCTGCACTGCCTGTTCATGAAGGCCCTGGGCCTCTATGGCAAGGGTGAAAAAGCGGAAAGCCTCAAACTGTTTACGGAAGCGCTTTCCGTGAACTGCAACACGTTCCAGATCGCAACCCATTACGCACTGCTTTTTAAGGAGGACTGATATGAAGGCCGTGTACCCTCTCAGCCGATGGACCTTTTCCATCCCCGAACTGAATTTCACCGATAGCGTCCTGACGCCGCACACCTGGAACACGGATGTCCGTGTCATGCTGCACAAGGGGCATGCGGTTTATGAGACCACCTTCATCGCCGATGAGGCGATGAAGGACCGCCGTGTCTTCTTAAGCTTCAACGCGGTCTACCACACCGCGCGCGTTTCCGTAAACGACATGCCGGCCGGTGAGCACCGCCGCTCCGGCTACACGCCCTTTACGCTCGAAGTGACCGCGCTCGTCACGTTCGGCGCGGAAAACAAGGTCCGCGTGGACGTTGACAACACCCACATCGAGGATATGTTCCCGCACGGCGATGACTTTGACTGGGCCGATGACGGCGGTATCATCCGCAAGGTCGAGGTACAGTTCATTCCGCAGGAAGGCTTTGAATTCCTGCATGTAAGCGAGAATATCGATGCCATCGAAAACGGCCGCGGGTCCGGTACTTTGACCCTGAATACCGCATTCCTGGACAGAAAGGCACACAGTGCACGTGTGACTGTTATGGATTATGCGACCTATGAAACGGCCATCGACGTCACGATACCGAACCTCAAAGACACTGCGGTCATCCCCTTTGAAGACCTGAAGCTCTGGAGCAACAAAGCACCGAATCTCTATGTTATCAACGTCGAGACCGACGAGGATCTTTATACCACGCGTATCGGTCTCCGAAAGATCGAGGTCAGCGGAACCAGGGTCCTGTTAAACGGCGAACCGGTCTATTTAAGAGCCTGTGAGTGGATGCCGGGCTCTCACCCGGACTTCGGTATGGCGGAACCGCTGTCGCACAGCATCAAATGCCTGCGCCAGCTGAAGGATGCCGGCTGCGTGTTCACACGGTTCCATTGGCAGCAGGATGACACGTTGTTTGACTGGTGCGACGAGAACGGACTGATGGTCCAGGAAGAGATCCCGTACTGGGGCCATCCCAAGAGTTCCACGCCGCTCTGCCTGGAGATCGCCAAGCAGCAGGCCGATGAAATGGTCTACTTCCACTACAATCACCCGTCCATCATCTGTTGGGGCGTCGGCAACGAGCTGGATGCCTACAAGGAGCCGACCATCGAGTATATCAAGGCCATCAAGGCCTATTTCAAGGCGATGGACCCGCGCCGCCTGGTCAATTATGTTTCCAACTCCCTGTCCCGCGTGGAGTGCCGGCCCTATGACGAAGGCACGCTGTATGGCGACATCGCCATGTGGAACGAATACCTGACCACCTGGGAGCCCTCCGACGATGTTGCGGAGCACATCCGAATCACCTGCCGCCGCGCAGGCAACATGCCGGCCTTCGTCTCCGAATTCGGTCTCTGCGAGCCCTTCTTCCCGGGCGGAGATCCGCGCCGCATCGAGATCCTGAACGAACGCCTTGGCGAGATCTACCCGACCATCGACAATCTGGTGGGCTATATGTGGTTCTCCTTAAACGACTACCGCACGCACATGGGTGAAGCCGGTGACGGCCGTATGACCCAGCGCGTACACGGTTCCACGGACCTGTACGGCAATGAGAAGCCGTCCTACCGCGTTTTCTGCGAGCTGCAGAAGAAATTCGACTAAACGCCGGCACTTTTCAAGGGAGACTGCTGCATGTATTCAAATGACCGCATTTTTGATGAGATCGCCGGGCACTACCGGAAGGAACTTCCCGTCCTACGCGCCGAGATCCGTGCGCTGTATGAAAAACTTGATAAGATGCTGGGGCTTCACGGGGCCGATGTTCCCGTCACCTTCACCGAGGATGAAGCACAGCTGGGCTCTTACACGCCGCCGGCCGCGGACCGGGAGGAGCATTTCTCCTTCACGTTGCCCTTCATCGCCTATTCTTCACGGACGCAGCTCGAAAAGAGCGATCGGACCGATCTGTATCTTCACGAATACGCGCACTATATGCGACACGCGATGGAGATCCCGAGGGAATATGATTTTGAAGCCGGTGTGCACGGAAGTGCGTGGCGCTACTGCTGCTCACTGATCAATGCGGTGCCGAGTGCGTACTATAAAGTCGGGGAAAGCCTGAAAAAGCAGAATTACGATAAGGCGTTGAAAAACACCTGGAAGGATAACGGCGCGGAAGCCCGTATGCTGGACACATATCGGCGGACGCAGGAAAGCCGCGTGAAGGCAAATGCCGTGGCGCGGTTTAAGATCGGCGAAGAGGTGAAGCACCCCAAATTCGGCAGGGGCATCGTCGAGGATGTGGAGGAGACATCATCGTCCGTGCGGCTGACCGTCCGTTTTGGCGGGGAAGTCAAGCTTTTGGACCAGAAATGGCTGATGAAGGCCAATATAAAATGATTCGGAGAAACGCAGATACGCGTTTTCCGGAAAGTGTGAAAACAGAAAATTCCGACATAAAAAAGGACCGCTTGCGCGGCCCTTTTTTAGCGTATTATTCAGGATCGTCTTCTGTTCGGGGCTTAACAGCGCCCTTCCAGCAGGTCTTCAACGGTTATGCTGTCCAGATAACCGTTGATCATGCCATTCAGCTTATTCCACATGGGATAAGTCTGGCAGCAAGCGGATTTGGTGCAGGGTTCCTTGCCGTATTCCAGGCAGGTGACCGGTGCCAGATCACCCTCGGTCAGCCGGAGGATCTCACCGACCGGATACTCCGCGGGAGTACGGGTCAGTTTATATCCGCCGCTCTTGCCGTGCACGCCGGTGATCAGTTCATTTTTTACAAGAACCGGCAGGATCTTTTCCAGATACTTCAGGGAGATCCCCTGACGCTCTGCCACGTCCTTCATCGGTGTATAGCCGTCTTCTTCGTGCTGCATCGCCAGGTCCAGCATGACCTGCAGTGCGTAACGGCCGCGCGTCGATACGAACATAATTCCTCGCTTTTACTGATAGTGCTTAGTGTTCCATGCAGCTTTCGCAGTCATGCTCAGCCGGGAAAAGGGACTCGTCATACTCGATGCCGTTCTTGTCATAGTAGTCCTTAACGGCGCCCTTGATTGCTTCTTCCGCAAGAACGGAGCAGTGCATCTTGTGTGCCGGAAGACCATCGAGCGCTTCCGCAACGGCCTTATTGGTCAGCTCCAGTGCTTCCGATACCGGCTTGCCCTTGATGAGCTCCGTCGCCATGGAGCTGGAAGCGATCGCGCTGCCGCAGCCAAAGGTCTCAAACTTAACATCCTCGATCACGCCATCGGTGATCTTCAGATAGATCTTCATGATATCGCCGCAGGTCGGATTGCCGACTTCGCCGACACCGTCTGCGTTTTCAATGGTTCCCACGTTTCTGGGATTACGGAAATGATCCATTACTTTTTCACTGTATAAAGCCATTCTAATTCACCTCAATATTCTCAAAATGCTAATGTTTCCGCGGTTTCCGATCACTCAGCGAATACGTGCTGACGCTTGCCGGTCATCAGATCTCTCCAGAACGGAGACATGTTGCGGAGGTAGGTAACGACCTCGGTAACGGATGCGATCAGGTAATCGACCTGCTCTTCCGTGATGTCTTCGCCAAGGCTCAGGCGAAGTGAACCGTGAGCAACTTCGTGCGGGCGGCCGATGGCCAGAAGTACGTGGCTCGGATCCAGAGAACCGGAGGTACATGCGGAACCGGAGGATGCGCAGATGCCCTTGTCGTCCAGAAGGAGCAGCATGGACTCGCCCTCGATACCTTCAAAACAGAAGTTGACATTGCCCGGAAGGCGGTTTTCTCTGTTGCCGTTCAGTTCGGAATACGGAATCTTGTCAAGGCCGTCGATCAATTTCTCGCGAAGAGCCATCTGATGTGCGGAATTCTTGTCGATGTTCGCACAAGCCTCTTCCAGTGCCGCTGCCATTGCAACGATGCCCGGAACGTTCTCCGTGCCGGCACGCTTGCCTCTCTCCTGCGCGCCGCCCTCGATCAGGTTGAACAGGCGGGTTCCCTTCCTGGCATACAGAACGCCGACGCCCTTAGGGCCGTGGAACTTGTGTGCGGACAGGGACAGCATGTCGATGTTCTGCTCGGCAACATTGATATGTAAGTGGCCGGCAGCCTGAACAGCATCCGTATGGAACGGAACGCCCTTCTCACGGCAGACAGCACCGATCTCCTTGATGGGCTGAATGGTACCGACTTCGTTATTTGCATACATGATGGTGACCAGTGCGGTGTCCGGGCGGATCGCTGCAGCGACTTCCTCAGCCGTTACGATGCCGGTGGAATGGACATCGAGCAGGGTGACCTCAAATCCTTCCTTTTCCAGCTTTTTCAGCGTGTGCAGTACTGCATGATGCTCAAAAGCGGTGGAAATAATGTGCTTTTTGCCCTTCTTGGCACCTGCGTAAGCCGCAGATGTGATGGCCTGATTATCAGCCTCGCTGCCGCCGGACGTGAAGGTGATCTCTCTTGCTTCACAGCCGAGGCACTTTGCCACGCGCGCTCTTGCGTCTTCCAGCGCTTCCTTCGCCTTCTGGCCGAATTCATAAAGGCTGGACGGGTTTCCGTATAATTCACTTAAGTAAGGCAGCATCGCATTGATAGCCGTCTGGCTGACCTGCGTTGTTGCTGCGTTATCTGCATAGATCATAGTCGTACTCCTGTTATATGAGTTTTACCCCCAACTTTGGTAGGCAAATACAGTATAGTGCAATCAACCTACCATGTCAAGGGGTAAATAAAAATAAAAACGGGCTGCAAGTCGAAAGCGCTTGCAGTCCGTTTTTGATGTCAGATCCATCGTTTTTCTCAGAAAATAGCGATCAGCGCGCTCGATGTGATCATCAGCGTCTGGAAGACCAGGCCGGAAACAAAGGCGCCGGCAAGGCGGCTGCCCGTCCGCTTGCGGATGAAATCACCGAGCGGAATGCAGAAAACGTACAGAAGGATCATGTTCTGTACCTGGCCGATGAGACCGGAATAACTGCCGATGACCAGGTAAAACAGTACCAGAAGGAACAGCGCCACGTACTGGATCAGGTCATACAAAAGCCGCACACGGCGGGATGCTCCGGCAATGGACAGCATATCGCGCTCGCAACCGGAGATGTAATAGCCGATGGTCATCAGGACGCCGGCAAAGAGCACCCAGAAAAGGCGGAAATTGAGCGGGATCAGGCGGTACATCGACGCGCGGAGAACATACCATACAAAGAGGCAAATGCCAGTGGCGATGAGAGTCGTTGCGAGAAGGGACTTGGCACTGCCTCCGGCTTTTGTTCCGGCGCTGCAGCTTTCCCCTTTCCGCTTCAGGATCGGGGGAAGCTTTCCCTCCGTGCCCTTGAACCGCCCTTTTCGGTAAGCCAAAAGCATCACAAGGCCATAGCCGGCAATGCAGCACATATATGGAATGTTCATGACCGGGCTGCCAAAGGGCAGGATCACACAGATGCAGCAGATGATAAAGGCTGCCCCAAGGCCGGGGAGCCACATAAGAAGTTTGCAGACGAGGAACCGGCGCGTATTTATAAGGGTCGGTAAGGCTTCTTTTTCCGTCTCACGCTCTTCATTCAGCCCCGCAAGCAGCAAGCCCACGCCAAGAAGTGCAAAGGCCCAGCCAAAGTAGATGAGCAGCATGCGCGACGGCGCGAATGAAGCCGCTTTCCCGGTGATATTCGTGATTGCGCCGTTTACATATGCGGCAAATTCCGGCGAGTACATCTGATAGGAATGCAGGATGCCCGCTGTAATGCCGACAGTGATCGTCGAACCGCTGCCGTTTATCTGTGTGTCTTCATAAAGGCCGCTCTCCGGGAGGTTCCGGCCACCCAGCCGGCTGTAGATCGCGAGTATGTTTTCGTCAGAGACGATGTCATCGGCGGCGGAGCCGTACAGATACACGTCCGTTCCTGCGATGTCCGTCTCAGAGAAGGACGCCCAGGGCTCGTCGACGTCATCGGCGGTGCCGGCAAACAGGCTGGCCTGCGCGTTAAAGCAGTAATTGACCTCCGGGGACATCAGAATGACCGCAGGAATGTCCTTTTTCGTGACCGCGGTCTCCGCGTTTTCGTTATTGTAGTCGTACAGAAGGCGCAGGATCGCGCGGCCGCCCATGGAATGGCCCACCAGAACGATGTGGTCGTAATCGATGCCGGAAGTTTCATGCAGGAACTCGATGGCATCGTCGATCTCCGCGGGGATCGCGTCGGTCTTGGCATTATCAAAGCCGATCGCGGAGGACGATGCCCCCTGTCCGGCGTAGTCAAAGACCATCGTCGTGCAGCCGTTCTTCACAAACAGGTCCGCAAACGGACGCCACTTCTGCCGGTCACACGAATATCCGGGGCAGATCAGCACGGCATACTCCGCATCCTCCGCCTCCCAATAGGTCGCCTTCAGCGTTACGCTTTTCTCCTTATAGGTTGATGCGAAGGAAAGCGTTTTCCCGTTCAGTGTGGGGATATTCGCAATGAACAATACGATGAAGGCCGCAAGCATAAAAAGCAGGCCTGCGGTAATTTTCAGTTTCTGTTGCTTTACCATTTCAAACCTCTGAATCGGCTCTTTCGTTTGCTCCGTAACCCGGAAACTTACTCGAAATCGGCTTAATCCCACGGTGCCTTACTCAGTTCCACGCGGTTCTCGTAATTTCCCGCCACCTCATAAGAACGTGACGCCGGGAAAAATGCGGACTCAAAACGGTGCTCGTCGTGATTTCGGAAAAACAGGCCCAGAGAATCATCCTCGTAGACCTGAAGGAGCACGGACCTGCAATAAGATCCGCGGATGTTTTCGAAGGAAGAGACATCGACCTGGGGAATATCCTGCCAATCGACCCACTGGATCTGGGAGAAAATACGCTCCTTCGGGCAGATATACTCGCCGATGTGCGAATGACCGTACAAATGCAGACGGACGGACAGCGGCAGCGGCTGGATCAGGCTCATCAGGTGCGTGTCGCGGTTTCCGCCGGGAAATGCGCAGTGTGCCGCTGTGATGATGCCGGTCTCGCAGGCCTCCATGTCATGCCGGATCGATGCAAAATGCTCCGGTCCGTAGGGATAAGCCTCCGCACCGTAACGTATGCGGTTATGCGTGGAACACCAGCTGTTGTCATGCGCCACATGGTCGCAGAAAAAGTAGACCGTATGATTGCCGAAGGGCACCTTAAACCAGGTCTCTTCGGAATCCCGGGTGGTATACCAGTCGCTGTGGCTGCGGATCATGTCATAGAACGGCATAACATAGTCTGTGCGTCCCTCCTGATGGCAGAACTCCGGATAATCGTAATCATGATTGCCGGTGGCATAGCAGACCGGAATCTTCAGGCTCTCAAAAGCCTCTTCCTGGATCCGCGTCATACGCTGAAGCTCCGGCAAATTGTGGGATTCCGTGGAATCGCCCAGATACCAGATCATCTCGCCGGGGTTACCGAGTCGCGCATAGTCCTCCATACAGAGATCCAGGCAGCGCTTGGCATTCTCAAATTTGGACTGCTGAAGATCGGAAAAGACCCACGCGGTGTGTTTTGCGTGTTTTTTACTGATTTCGTAAAGCTCGTCGTACATAGTTCCTCCGGGACCGCGATGCGGTCCGTGATTGATCGGGATAAACAGGGGTTTCGCTTACACCCTCGATGTCAGGAAGTCCGTCATGGCCTTCCGCACCTCGGGGTCCGCGCCGTAAAATCCGTTGTTATTGAGAAGCACCAGGCTCTTCACACCGGCGCGCGTATAGGCCTCAAACATGCGAATGCTCTGGTTCATCGGCACCATAATGCCACAATCCGCGATTCCGTGCACCAGGCAGAGCGGCGCAGAGCTTTCCGTCACATGATTCACCGGGCTCGCCTCGCGCGCAAGCGCCAGATAGTGTGCCTCCTCGGTATCCGTTTCGCCGATATGCTTCTTCAGCTCACCGATGCCCTTTCCCGGCCCCAGATAACCCGTAAAAGCTGCGCAGCCCACATACTCGCCGTCGCCATACGCCTTCTTTTCCGGCGCATCCGGCCAATGCAGCAGGCAATCATCGCCAAAACTCAAAAGATCCGTCGGCGCAAACAGCGCTACCGCCGCCTTCACGCTGCAGTTTACGTGTGTATTTCCGCCGATGCTCCCCTCGACCTCCGCTTTTCCGTTGCAGGCCGCGATCATCGCGGTGAGCTGGCCGCCCATCGACCCGCCGATGACGCCGAACCGATCCGGATCCAGCTTCAGTTCCGCGGCATGCGCCTTCAGATAACGGATGCACGCCCGCGCGTCCTCGCCGCTCGAGGGCCAGACATTCGGCGGCATCAGACGGTAATCAATGCTCGCTACCGCATAGCCGCGCGCCAGGTACTCGCCCGTCGTCGGCTCAAAGAAGTGGTTGTCGCCGCCAAAGCCGTGGATACAGACAATGCAAGGGAAGGGACCATCGCCCTCCGGGACGATCAGATCCGTAAAAAGGTCCATCGTGCTCTGAAGCTTGGGGTTCATGTTACCGTAAACGCCCTTTGCGACCGGAACCGTTGCCACATAAAGATTCTTATAAGTAACTTCACGCAGTTCGCCGCGGGCAGCTCGGCGCTTTTGCTCCTGCGCATCCCGCACTTTCACGATCTCCGTGCTCGTCTCCGTAAATGTCATGCGGTCCGGAAGGGACGTTTCCGCAAAGAACCGCTCATCTCCGCCCTCGATCAGGCTGAGAACAGCCTTGTTCCCGCAATATTCGCGCGCCGCGGTGAAGGCTTCCGTCACAAACAACGTGCGGTTACCGTCCGGGTACACCTGAAGACACGGGAAAGCCTGCCATTTGTCCGCTTTTCTGCGGTAAACAGCCTTCTTGTATACATATACCGCCTCATCCTCCTTCTCAAAAGCGGTCACATTCGGACGAATGACCGGAAGCTTCAGGAAAGCGTCACAAACGCCGCCAAAGTAGAAGGTGACGGTAACATCGGCAGGCATGCCTGCCGGCTGATTTGTAAAAGAACCGCCGCAATACAGCGCTACGCGGAGACGGGAGCCCTTCCGGATCACATAAGAGCAGGCCTCCAGATGAAAGGAAAGCTGCGTCGGAACAGTGTCGGAGAGTTCGATGTCGTCTTTTTTCAGGCTGGAATGATACGGAACCCCCAGCGGATCCAGAATTTCATGGCGGGAAAGCTTTGCGGAACGTCCGCGGATACCGCCATCGGTCAACATGCGGCACGTACCGTCCGGAAGCTCCTCTTCCAGAAGCGCCAGGAACACGCCGTCCTTGTATGTGGACGTAACATAGAGGTCCAACACCGGGAAGCCGGTCAGCTCCAGGTCCTTTTCCAGCGGTTCGGTCGCAAAAGTGACACATTTTTCGTTTTCTTCGCGGAGATCCTTCGTGATCCGGCGGTCCATACGGCCCATCGTCTCAAAAATGCGGATATCCTCGCGCACTTTATAGGAAATACGCCCTTTCGGGACGGTATCCGCGCCGGAAAGATCCACGATCTTTCCTTCCGGAGTCAGTCTCAGACAGGGATTGGTCTGGTCATCGAGCGGAAAATCCGCGGAATAATGCCAGGGCTGCTCGTCTCCGGTCGTGTAATAGCGCACCGGCGGGCGGTTCATGGCGTCATTTTCGATGCCCTTCAAATGCTTTTCAAAGAATTCCAGATGATCCTCTTCCCACGGGAAGTTCTGTTCGGGAAGATCCCCGGGATGGCGGTATACCTCGACATGGCGCCATGGGCCCAAAAGCAGACGGCCGCCAAAGGAACGGTACTCAAAGATCTTATTTGTGCAGCCGGGCTCATAAAATGCACCGTATGCGTAAGAAACGATATCACTGAAGCGCACCTCGTTCATGTGCTCCCACAGCGGAATTTCCATGTTCGGTGCGTAGCTGATGACCGGATTCACCTCGTCACGGTGCATATCGCCTGCATATTGTTCCAAAAAGCCCAGATTTTCGCGGTGTTCCTCCATCGCCGCGTGTGCCAGCGGATAATCCGCGGCGATGTCTTCGTCCACCGGAATCCCAAGATGCGGTTCCTGCCCGGCTCGCTTCATATCGGGCAGAATGGAGACACCGTTCGGAAAGTTCTGGTAGTAAAAATCCGCGGAACAGTCACAGGGCACGATGCATCGCAGTGCTTTTGGACGGTTCATCGCCGCAAAATGCTGCGATGCGCCTACATTGGAACCGCCGTACATGCCGGCATTGCCGTTGCACCAGTCCTCGGATGCAATGCTGTCGATGACCACCGCCATATCCTTACCGTCCTGCGGGCACCAGAAGCCCTCGGAGCGGCCAAAGGAAGCGCCAATGCCCCTCGGCTCCAGCACACAGATCGCATACCCATGCTCCAGGAAGAACTCATACTGACGGAGCGTCTCTTCAAAATGTGCATTTGCGCGCACATCCCCGGCGCGCGGACGCCGCTCACCGACGGAGATCTGAAACAGCACCGGGACCTTCTCTTCGGTCTCGGGAAGATACAGATCCACCGCGAGTCTTGTGCCGTCGGCAGCCAGAACATACTTTGAAATACGCTTATACATAAAACACCTCGTTCATGATACTTGGAGCCGGACAACCGGATATCATCTCTTAAAATCTACCACAAGATGGTGGGTGTGACAATAAGTATGCTCCATACGAATGCAAAAAACTGTTTGCTCGGACTTATCCACCAAGGCAATGGGTTATCAACACAACACAGTCCGTTTTCAACGTTTTTGCAATGTCTTTCACACGAAATCCGCACCACATTATCCACAATTTCTCCCGCCCGACTTCTCGCGCCGAATTTTCAATATATTTATCCACGTGTTATCCACATGTCTTCGTGACTTATTCACAATCTCAACGCCATTTATCTACAGTCCCTCCGTTCTTCCCCTCCCCAATTTCTACTTTTCTGCGCTGATTAACATAAAAAAACTGCCGTCCGGGAACGATCTCACCGGAACGGCAGCTAAGAAAGGATTCAGTTTTTATCAATCTGCGAATAACGGAGTGGAGAGATAACGATCGCCGGTATCCGGAAGAAGTACGACGATCTTCTTGCCTTCATTCTCCGGACGCTTTGCAACTTCGATCGCCGCATGAAGTGCCGCACCTGCCGAAATGCCGACCAGGATACCTTCCTTCTTGCCGATGCGCTTGCCTTCCGCAAATGCTGCTTCATTCTCTACCGTAATGATCTCATCATAGATCTTGGTATTCAGAACCGCCGGAACAAAACCTGCGCCGATACCCTGGATCTTATGCGGCCCTCCCTTACCGGTAGAAAGAACTGCGGAGGATGCCGGCTCGACTGCAACGATCTTCACATCCGGCTTCTTGCGCTTTAAGTACTCGCCGACACCGGTGATGGTACCGCCGGTACCGACACCTGCTACAAAGTAATCGACTTCGCCGTCCGTATCATTGTAGATCTCCGGACCGGTGGTCTCAAAATGAGCCTTCGGGTTAGCCGGATTGACGAACTGACCGGCGATGATGCTGCCCGGATATTCCTTCTGAAGCTCTTCTGCCTTTGCGATGGCGCCGGACATACCCTTTGCGCCTTCGGAAAGCACCAGCTCCGCACCGTATGCCTTGATCAACTGACGACGCTCAATGCTCATGGTGTCGGGCATAACGATGATCAGCTTGTATCCGCGCGCTGCCGCAACGGACGCCAGACCGATACCGGTATTGCCGGAGGTCGGCTCGATGATCACTCCGCCCGGCTGTAACTTGCCACTCGCTTCGGCATCGTCCAAAATGGACTTTGCCACGCGGTCCTTTACTGAGCCTGCCGGATTGAAGTACTCAAGCTTTGCGTAGATCTTTGCCTTCAGATTCTCTTCTGCTTCAATATGTGTCAGCTCCAGTAACGGAGTGCCGCCGATCAGCTGATCGGCTGATGTATAAATTCTTGCCATAATTACCTCCTGACCGGGCATGCGGTTCATTCGTTTTTCTCGAATAATAACTATATTTTACACCGCTGCAAAACCATTTTCAAGGTCTGCAATAATATCATCGATATGTTCCGTGCCGATGGAAAGGCGGATCGTGCTCTGAGAGATGCCGACGTTTGCCAGTTCCTCATCGGTCAGCTGGGAATGGGTGGTCGTTGCCGGATGGATCACAAGGGATTTTACATCGGCTACGTTCGCGAGCAGGGAGAACAGCTTCAGATTATCGATGAAGCGGAAAGCCTCCTCGCGGCCGCCCTTGATTTCAAAGGTAAAGATGGAAGCACCGCCGTTCGGGAAGTACTTCTCATATAATGCATGGTCCGGATGCTCCGGAAGTGACGGATGGTTGACCTTGGAGACCTTGGGATGGTTCTTTAAGTATTCAACCACTTTGTTTGCGTTCTCTGCGTGGCGTTCCAGGCGGAGTGAAAGGGTTTCCGTTCCCTGCAGAAGAAGAAATGCAGCGAACGGGCTGATGCAAGCGCCTTCATCGCGGAGAAGGATCGCACGGATGTAGGTGACAAATGCTGCAGGACCTGCGGCATCGGTAAACTTTACGCCGTGGTAGCTGGGATTCGGCTCGGAGATCCAGGGATACTTGCCGGATGCCGCCCAGTCAAAGGTGCCGCCATCAACGACAACGCCGCCAAGGGTCGTTCCGTGTCCGCCGATAAACTTCGTTGCGGAATGAAGGACGATGTCTGCGCCGTGCTCGATGGGACGGATCAGATACGGAGTACCGAAGGTATTGTCGATGACAAGCGGTAATCCGTGACGATGTGCGATCTCAGCGATGGCATCGATATCCGGAATATCGGAGTTCGGATTGCCAAGCGTCTCAATGTAGATCGCCTTGGTATTTTCCTGAATGGCGCCTTCTACTTCTTCAAGATCATGCGCATCAACGAAGGTTGCGGTGATGCCGTACAGCGGAAGCGTGTGTGCAAGGAGGTTGGAAGTTCCGCCGTAGATGGTCTTCTGTGCAACGATGTGTTCGCCCTGCGTTGCAAGTGCCTGCAGTGTATAGGTGATGGCTGCTGCGCCGGATGCTACCGCAAGTCCCGCAACGCCGCCTTCCAGTGCGGCAATGCGGTCTTCAAAGACGCCCTGTGTGGAATTGGTAAGTCTGCCATAGATATTGCCGGCGTCCGCAAGACCGAAGCGGTCCGCTGCGTGCTGGCTGTTACGGAATACATAAGAAGTCGTAGCGTAGATCGGAACGGCGCGGGCATCGGATGCCGGGTCCGGGTTTTCCTGTCCAACGTGTAACTGAAGAGTTTCAAATCTGTAATTATTGTTTGCCATGGTGTGAATCCTTTCTTAAATCCTTTTTCTGAAATTTCCGGAAGCATCTGCTTGTTTTTATTTGATGCTCCGCTGCGAGTTACATGTTATTCTTCAGATTCACATTCGGCCAAACCGGTAATTGTTTCTCACAAGCGTTGTAAAAATGTAATTCATCGTGTGCTCCTCATCCGTTTTTTGTTTTCGGCAAGTACGCTTTGACTACCGTTTCCGTATCGGATACACGTGTTATATCACCCATCTCCTACTATGTCAATAGGTTTTATGGGTATTTTTTGAAAATATTTAAAAGCCATAGATAAAGGGCTGCGATCCGCACCGCAGCCCCCGGTTTTAAATCATATAATTATCTCCGCTTGAACCGCGGTCCAGAATATCCTGAAGCGTGATTCCGTCCAAATAGGTATCAATGACCTTCTCCAGCCCTTCCCACATCGGAAGTGTAATACACTCTCCGCATTTTTCACAGGCATTCGGTTTGCTCTCCAAACACCACACCGGTGCAAGTGAACCTTCCGTACTGCGGAGGATCTCGCCGACCGTATACTTTTCTGCCGGCTTTGCGAGGCGATAGCCACCCTGTGCGCCGCGCACGGTCAACAGCAGATTGCTGCGGTTTAAGATCGGAATGATCTGTTCCAGGTATTTTTTCGATATATTCTGCCGATCCGCGATGTCCTTCAGCGCCACATAACCATCCTTCTGGTTCTGCGCAAGATCCAGCATCATACGAAGCGCGTATCGGCCTCTCGTTGATATTGCTAACATGTTTCTTCTCCCACATTAATGAGCTTATGCTTCGATGTGCTCTTCCGGTTCCGGCTCGGTCACCGTCTCCGCAAGTAAAGCATCAAGTTCATCCGTAACATCCGCTGCGTTAGCAGCCTCCTCGGCTTTCACGGCCCCCTCCGTTCCTACGGAGCCCTCCGGTTGCTCGATCGGCCGGCCAAAACCGTCAATGCCCTTTTCCTTCAGACGACGGTTCGCGTAATCCTTGATGACCTCCAGCACGAACGCCATGACCGGAACGGCAAAGAACATGCCGATGATGCCGAACATCGCACCGCCGACGAGTAATGCCACGATGATCCAGAACGCGGAAACTCCTACGCTGTTGCCGAGGATCTTCGGTCCGATGATCTGTCCGTCGACCTGCTGCAATGCCAACACGAAGATGATAAAGATCAGACATTTCATCGGATCGACCAAAAGAAGCAGGACCGCACTCGGGATCGCACCGATAAACGGACCGATGATCGGAATCATGTTGGTCACACAAACCGTCACGGAAATCAGAGAAGTATACGGCATCTTCAAAATGGAGAGGCCAATAAAACAAATAATACCGATAATCAGGGAATCGACCATCTTACCGATGACAAAGTTATCAAACAACGTTCTTGCGCGGTGCAGGCGGTACCGGATGGCTTTTACGCGCTCTTTGGAAAACATCGCCCATAAAAGCTTGCCGCCCTGGTACATAAACTTTTCTTTTGCCGCAAGAATATAGACAGAGACCACAATGCCGACAATAAAGTTGAACAGGCCTTTTCCGAGCGTTACAACACCGCTGGTCGCCACGGACATCCAACGCGTCAGATTCGTATCGAGAAGATCACGGAGCCATTCACCGACCTTCTGGAACGCAACCTCCGCGGTCTCCCCGAGAAGCTGCTTCAGAATGGGCGCTTTATCCATAACGATCTCCATGTACTTCTGCGCCTGCTTTTCATACGTAGACAGGTTGCTGAGGAAGGTGAAGACGGCATCGAGTAAAGAAGGAACGATGAAAGAAATCAACGCGGTGATCACGCCGATCATGACGATCAGGCCGATGAAGATGGCTACCGATCTTATCAGGATCGTTTTTTTCTTTGTATTCTTGATTTTGATCCAACGGTCCAGATATTTCTGCACCCATCGGATGATGTACCACAAAATGTATGCTATAAAGATGCCCCAGAGGATCGGTGCCATGGTCTTTGCGACCGAGGTCACGATTCCTTTGATCTTTGCCGGGTCAAAAAGCAGCGCATAAAACACGACTGCCGCCGCTGCCGCCAGGAAAAGAGTCAGGCCGATCTGAAAATATTTGCTCTTGTTCGGCTTCATCCATATCTCCTATAGGTTTTTAATACTTTATTTAACCATAGCACACTTTTTTTTGGGTTTCAATGAGAAACTTACGCAGCTTTACCAAGCTTTTTTGCGGAAATATTGACCGTGTGAGTAATGGGCTTCCAGGTCACCTTGCCAAAGAGAGATACCACGGAGATCGGAATGTAGGTAAACATAAAGAGCGGGAAGGTCAGGATGGACAAGAGCTTCTTCGGCGTGCTGACCAGAATGTGCTTCCACTCTGCAAATGTCGTCACCGCGCCGATGAACAGCAGCGTCAGATACATGCTGACCACCATTTGGCCGATGGACTTGACCGCGATCATCACATTATCACCGATCATCGCGCCCCAGATGCCAAGTCCCAGATTGCACGTGATGGAAACGATGGTCAGAATGAACGCCGGGGCGATGGACATCGTGAGGTCAAAGCAGGAGAAGCTGCCGCGGAGCATGCCGCGAAGAAGGTCCGCGCCGTGCGCCTTGAAGACCTGCAGATAGCCGCGGGACCAACGCATGCGCTGACGCCATGACTGACGGAAGGTGATGGGCTGCTCGTCAAAGAGTTCCGCCTTCTCGCAGTATGCGATCCGGCGTCCGCGGGACACCTGATCCGCGGAGAATTCCAGGTCCTCGGTCAGCAGATGATACGGCCAGTCGCCGACTTCTTCCGCAACAGCGCGGCTGAATAAAAAGCCGGTGCCGGAAACGCTGCAGCTGGTGCCGTTCATTTCGCGGACACGATTTAAGAAACGGCTTTCACGCAGGAAATACAGCGCATAACCCGCACTGATCCAGCTTGATCCGAAGTTTTTGCTGTTGCGGTAGCTCGTGATGATATCGGCGCCTTCGCTGAATTTTCTGTTCATCTCCTCCAGGTAGGTGGGGGAAAGGACATTGTCCGCGTCCAGGACCAGGTAGCCGTCAAAGCCTTCCGGGAAATCCTTCTTCAGATGCTTCATGAGGGTCTGCAGCGCGTAGCCCTTGCCGACTTCAAGACGGTTGGCGCGAGTATAGACCGTCGCGCCGGCCATTCGGGCGATGTCCGCTGTTTCATCGGTACAGTTATCGGCCATCACAAAAATACGCACTTTTTCGGCGTTGTACGTCTGGCTGCGGATGCTGTCGATCAGATTGCCGATGACCGCTGCCTCATTGCGGGCGCAGATCAGCACGGCAATGCTGTGTTCTGTGATCGGAGCCGCACTCTTTTTGGGCTTTCTGAAAAGAGAAAGTGGAATGTAGATAAACTGGTAGGAATAACAGATCAGAAATAAAACAGTTACTAAATAATTGATAAAACGAAGGGTATACATCAGAACCTCCTCCTTATGCCTATATCGTACACTTCACGGCTTCGTTCGGACATCGATTGGGATGACAAACGAGCCGATGAAGTGACAATTCGGTAAGAAAATACGTTCTGATTATAGCGAAAGGGGTGTTTAAGAAAAAAGAGGTTAAAAGGTTAAGTTCTGATGAAGAAAAAGACGTCCCAGCACTTTAAGAAATGCCGAGCCGGATAAAAGACCAGTGGGGGTAAACGCAAAAAACGCCATACTGACAGCGCGTGACAGATACCCGAGAATCAATATTGCAGCCGAAATGAAAATCAGTTTTACTGTGCTTCGGATTTTAAGTGACAGCGCAAAGATTACCAGTACCAACACCACCGTAGTCAATCCCTGTATCAACATGATCAGCGCGTAGCCCTCCCCTAAACTAAAGTCAAACGCTGTCTCCTCCGCAAATAATGTAATAGAATAGATAGGCGCACTGCAGCCTTCAAGGAATCCCCGATTTTTGAACACCAGCACTTCTGTCAGCGTTCCAACGCCGCAGGTGATTGCTGCAGTCAGAGCAAGTACTTCGATTTTCGCGGCACATAATTGACCTCGGCCGCGCGAGGCCGTAAGCAGGATCGGCAGCATACCGTCTTCCGCCTCAAACGAAAAACACCGAGCAGCCAGAAACAAAAGTCCCGCCAACAAAAACAGGTCGGGTAACAAATGTATGGTAAAGACCGTCTGCCATCCATACTCATACATATAATGCGCTTTTGGAAGCAGCCATTCTTCTTGATCTATGAACTGATCCGCTTTTTCCTTAAAGATCGTCAACGCATTTATCTGGAGTTCCGCTCTGCTCAAACGCTCTGCATACTCATTCCATTCTTCTTCTGTAATATCGTCCCGTGAATATTTCCGAGTCATCTCATCTCTGCTGTCAATGAGTTCCACGCAGTTGCTGTACTCTTCATTGATCATTGCCTGTTTTTCAGCACTGTCGGCACCTGAAAATCGCACCAGAAACCGATCATACTGAACATGAGACAATGCTATTCGGGTATCCTTCAGTTCCGGCATCAGCACACAAAAAATACTTTTCAATACCAAACATGTCAATAAAATCAGTAATCCTTTATGTGTAAACAGAACCTTTTTCAGTTCATATCGAAACAGCATATCCCCTCCGTCAGATTTCCTCCGAGGACTCCCGGAAATAATAAAGATATACGTCTTCCAACGAAGACGCTGCTTCCTGTCCTGAGAGAGGTGCATCTGACACCACCCGCAGCACTGCCCATTCGCCGTCCTTACGGATGTTACCGACAGGGTATTTTGCCTGCCACTTGACAATATCCATCGGCGGCACTGCCACCTCAAACACTTTTCCCCGAAGACCGGCTGTCAGTTCCTGCGGGGTTGCAAACGCAGAAAGCCTGCCTCCGGAAAGCAAAATAACGTCAGTTGCCATGTATTCGATATCGGACACAATATGCGTGCTCCAGATCACGATTTTGTTCAAGGCCACTTCTGAAATCAGGTTTCTGAGGCGAACACGTTCCTTGGGGTCCAGGCCTGCCGTAGGCTCATCCAGAATCAGAAGCTGCGGATCATTTAGAAGCGCCTGTGCGATTCCGAGTCGCTGCCGCATACCACCCGAAAAGCCGCCGATTTTTCGTTTCTTATCCGCTTCCAGATTCACGCGTTCCAAAAGTTCGTCAATTCTTCTTTCAATCTCGGCTTTTGAACCCCGAATTCCCTTAACCGCGGCCATATATCGCAAAAACTCACCCGCTTTAAAGTCACGATAGAGCGAGGGTGTCTGAGGCTGAAAGCCAAGGATCTCCCGATAGTTTTTCCCAAGGCCATGAATCTCCTGCCCGTCCCACATCACGGTGCCCCGGGTCGCGGGAAGAATTCCGGCAATGATATTCACAAGCGTCGTTTTTCCCGCCCCATTGGGTCCCAAAAGGCCGTATACACCGGGTGTCAATGTAAACGAAACATCACTCAACGCCTGCTTATCCTTATATTGTTTACTCAGTTTTTCAACCTGAAGCTCCATTTTTCTTCCTCCAAATGTGCGAGCACCACCATTCCCGCTGCTGCCAAAGCCCCAATCATCATATGAACATAGCACCACAATACCGGAAATTTCATGACATTCGCCGTGTAATAGGATCTGAGATATTTTTCACTCCGCAATATACCGAGCGGCCCCATGAAAAGTTCCTTTGACGGACTTACAAATATCGGCAGAATCAAAATGCCCAGAAGGGCTATATTAATACCGAAAGAAATGATGCTGTTCTTTGAAAGTGCCGATACTGCCGCAAACAATATTCCAAGCGTCACCGCTGCCGCAACATCAAAAAGTAATGTGATCAAAAAATATCCGATCACGGTCACCTTAAATGGACAGGCAGCCAGTTCTTCAATGCCCATCACAGACTCCCGGCCTCCGCAAAGTCCATGATTCAAGTAAAACATTCCAAGCGATATACCCATAAATACGAGCGTCACCACCGCAGCACAAACTGCTGCCGCTATATATTTTGCCAACTCGGTAAGTCCATGTCCGTTCCTTCCTGTTTTAAGCAGAATTTTCGTCTTCTGATCTCTTTCCTGTGAAAAGATACCGGACACCATCATGTACGTAAGCAGCAATACGATGATCATCGTTGTAAACGATGTTTCCAAAAGGAACTGATCCCAGCCCCATATCGGAACCGTACGGGCCTTTCGAGGTCTCCTGTAATTGCGAATAATGTTCAGATTTCTTCGCACCTCGTAGTCATCGCCCTCCTGCAGCGCTTTTCTTCCAAAGGCTTTTGCTGCGTCCTGAATCCGTTTCAGATTATCTGTTTGCGTCTCGTTTTCCGTATTGATGACAATCATTGCGTCGGCAATCTCCATCGGGGTCAATTCGGTTGGAATCCCACTGGGCAAACTCATCCCATCCACCGATGCCATGTCAGTCATCAACAGAACTCTGTCATGCAAAACCCTTTCGCCGAAGATTTCAACGAGTTCATCCGTAAAAACTTGGCGCTCTTCCTCCGTAAAGGACTCCAACGCCTCATATGATCTCAACATGAAACCCGCAACTATGCGGCCCTGTCCGGGAGCTTCAAAAGAGCCAAAGGAAAGAATACCTGATACAACAAGCAGTACAGCAAACACAATCAGGAAAAAGCGGTTTCCGATCATTTTTCGAATCTCAAAGCATATAAGTCGAATGAGCATGATAGTTCTCCTTAATCGACATTTGTGGTAAAAACAGTTCGTACTGACGGTTTACAAAACTCAGACAAATACTCCATTCCAAGAGGTGTCGCCACCACAAAAAACTCTTTTATTTCTTCACCCTTTTCCAGTTCGATATTTTTACGAAACATCTTGTCCGGTTTGAAATAGCAATCAATATAATCACTTATTTCATCATCGATTCTTAACTGAGTTGGCTCCCCATTCACATAAAATGTCAAACGATACGGACGTTCTTCTCCCGCAATAGCCTCGAGAACAAATGAATCTCCATCATAAAATACTCGCTCATAGTCCCCTACATTATCAGAGCTTTCAGGTAAATCATCGGCATTCCACAGCCAGGCATGAAATGTATTACCTGTACACGTGCCATAAAGTCCTTCACGTAATTCCACATCAAGTTCTCCAAGCGGTGGATATTTACATTCCCCCGATTCCAGCCAAACAGTATATGAGGTTAGAAACAATTCTGTAGCCTCGTCGCAGCATAGCAAAAAATCCAGCCGACAACTTCCTATCTCTATTGGGGGAGAAGTCTCCAAGTCCACCTCCAGCCCACCTTCCAAAACAAAGTGATAACTCGTATATTCGTGACCTTCAATACTAAACGGTATCGGTTGTCCATTTTGCAGCAGATATAAGCTATAGGGCTGCGCTTTATCCAACGCATTTATCATTTGAATATTCGCCGAAAAAGACGAACCGCCCCAATCAAATGTATCAATCAACTCATCCATTCGATTATAACTTTGTTCAATTCCGTTTATTTCCACCCTAATACCGGATGCACAAACAACTTTATCCTTTTCTATAAGATCCAAAATTTCCTTTGGTATTGTTGAACCATCTACCTTTTCACTGTCCGACAAATAGTTTTCACAGCAGCCACTGGTTGTCATAATCAGCATCAACACAGCAACGATCCACCCTATTCTTTTTATTGAAAGCATTACTCCTCCAGAAAAGCCAAATGGACAGACTTACATCTGCCCATCCAGTCAATAGTTCGGTAATTGCAATTCTTCATAGCCAGTTCCATCAACAGATACCGCATAATAATGATATCGATATCCCTCGTATTCATCGGGTGCAACAGAACGATCCTGACAAGCAACAAAGATCCTATCGTAATCACAAGCAGTGTAAATTCCCATAATGCAATAGGGAAGTTCTGCGATTTTTATGCTTTCCATTGTGGTTTTATCCATCTTATAGAGGCTATAACAATCCCCGTCCTCCATATAAGATCCAGGTCCTGCCAGACAGCGATAATATAAGTTCTGCTCATCAAAAGCAAAACCAACAAGGGGGACACCTTCCTCAATCACCGTCACTTCGTTACTTCCATCCATGTCAAGACGAATCACTTTGTCATCCTTGTCAAAATAATAGAGATGTTCCCCATCTGTAACCATTCCATTAGGAGTAGTTGCAAGAATTTCTTTCTTTAGGTCACTGCTATTCAAATTCACTCTGAACACCTCACTCCAAGTGCTGCCATAAAGATAATCTCCAAATACAGTACACCAATGACCGTCAAACTCATCTATCAATATTTGTAATTCAGTGCCGTCTAAATTCACTCTCACCAAGGCATCATCCGGCGAAACAACGTATAATGCTCCGTTTGCGTGGAAAAAGCCGCTCACGCCTTCGCTCAAAACCGGCTCAAAATCCACTCCATCATACTTTATGATTTTGTAAAACGGCCTAGTCTCATCAATAACAAGTTTCGCAGCATATAATTCTCCACGATATTGCTCCAGATTAGCCTCTATTTGATATGATTTGCAAGCCCCGCCATCATGCAAACAAGTAGCATCATTGCAAAACGGCAATACTTCCAGTGTTTTTTTGTCAATCTGATAAGCACGTCCCCCGGCGCCATCTCGATGAAGAAACACCACTTTCTCACCAACATCCGCAAAATCTCCTGACGGAAGACCTTTCTGCATATTTCCATACTGGTAGCCTTTTTCGATAGTGATGATAGCCTCATCACTACTAAGGCCTTGCTCAGGCACATCTATGCTTTGTGATCTTTCTTCAGAGACCTGTTCTATTGACTCGCCTACATAAGATATGCTTGTATCAAACAAATTATCTCTGTCCTGAGCTTTTGTGCATGAGGTCACAAGCATCAAAACAGATAACAACGCCACAACGCATATGTGCTTTTTCATATTCATCAGTCTGATAAAGTGCATGACCAATTACCCCAATAAGTTCCTCCATTTACACTGTGCTGGGACGTACCGTCAACGATTCTACTGGCGCTAGCCCCAGCCGATTTCGTCCCAGATCCGGATACATACGCAACTTGATTGTTGGCATTATAGTATCGACAATTAATCGTTGTAGCATAGGACACGTTTTCAGGATTAGAAGCAGAAGTATTGGTAGTAGCCTGCCCGGTATAGGAAGAAACACTCAGTGTAGCTGTAGTATTTAACACTCCCTTACGTCCTCCTGACGTACTTCCTGACTTTGACGCATATGCAAAAGCCTGAACCGAAAAAGCCAATAACAACATTACGCAACCCATAAGGGTAAGAATTCTTTTTTTCATATATTCTTGTATGATGATTTAGAAGCAAAT
>DCHF01000005.1:0-359 GCA_002315555.1 Lachnospiraceae bacterium UBA1759
TTCATAGCTGGTCTCCTTTATATGAATCATATGCTTACTCTTCGATCTTCCGGTCACAAAAACCCGGAACAGTCTCATCATAGCACACCTTTCCGTCAAATGGAATGCTCTTCGCAGACAGCTTTTCGAGGCGGCCGGCGAATTAAAAAAAGCGATTGACTTTTTTCCGCAGAATAGGGAAAATCATTTCGTAACGGGATCGATCCCGGGAAAGTAAAAAGGAGTCTCATATGAACAAAAACGGTAAAAAGGCATGGATCAAATACGGATGTGCGGTGGGCTTTTCCGCGCTCGTCGTGCTCATCGTCCTCGCGGAAAACAGTTTTCTTAAGGGAATGAGTGCCGTCGATTGCTTCCGC
>DCHF01000005.1:421-20775 GCA_002315555.1 Lachnospiraceae bacterium UBA1759
GGCGGGCGTGCTGATGTGGATCTCCAAGGAAGGCGCACTGGACAGTCTTTCCTGGGGCGCAAAGAAATTCACCGGAGCCATCGCGCCAAAGAGCGGTGAAAAGGAAGAGACCTATCTTGAATACGTGGAAAAGCGCCGCGCGGAACGGTTGAAGGGCTTCGGTTTCCTGCTCATCACAGGCGCTGTCATGCTCCTGATCTCACTTCTGTTCCTGTTCTTATTTTATAAATTCGGAGGCTGACCATGAACCGTACCTGCATCGCATTTGACCCCCGTGACACCCTCGATACCCGTTTCATGAAAGCGGCACAGGTCGTCCCCTCTCCCGAACAGTTGAAATGGCTGGATAAGGAAATGACGGCCTTTCTGCATTTTGGTCCGAACACCTTCACCGGTCGCCAGTGGGGAACCGGAAAAGAGACTGCAAATGATTTTGCGCCGACCGCGCTTGATCCCGCGCAGTGGGTCCGGGTCTGTAAGGAGGCCGGACTGAAGCACATCATCTGTACCCTGAAGCACCATGACGGTTTCTGCCTCTGGGATACCGAAACCACGGACTTTAATGTCATGAACAGTCCCTGTCCGGTCGATGTCGCAAAGGCGATCAGCGATGCCTGCCGCGCGGAGGGCATCGGTTTCGGCGTCTATCTTTCCCCGTGGGACATGCACCAGCGCGAGGCCGGGCTGTGGAACACCGAAGCTTATAATGATTACTTTCTGAAGCAGCTCGAAGAACTGCTTACGAAATACGGCGACGTGGAAGAGGTCTGGTTTGACGGCGCATGCGGGGACTATAAGATCTGGCAGCAGATCCCGTGCTATAAGCCGGAGACCTGGTATGCGATGATCCATCGGCTGGCGCCGAACGCCGTGTACCGCATGTACGACCCGTATTTCTTTGCTTCTGAGGAGGAATGGCAGAAGATCTGCGCCGGGGAGAAGGAGGTATCCTGGGATAAGAAAGCCGTCCGGTGGGTCGGCAACGAGGAAGGCCGCAGCCGCCGGAACGAGTGGAGCGTACAGCCGGTGTTCTCCCGTGTGATCGCAGAAAGCGCAACCTATCCGGACCTCGGCGAGGACCGTTACTATGAAAATGCCGCAGGTGCATTCTTCTATCCGCTCGAGGTCAATACCACGCTGCTCAACCAGTGGTTCCACCATCCGGTCACTTCTCGCGTGAAGAGCCTGTCGCAGCTTATTGAGACCTACGAGCAATCGGTCGGAAACGGCGGTACTCTGCTGCTCAATCTGAGCCCGGACAAGACCGGCCGGATCCCGGAGGATCAGATCGCACGCCTGCGGGAATTCCGCACCTGGATCGATGGTACCTTTAGCACCGATTTCCTTGCGGGCGCTGCTATGGAAAAAAGCACTTCCGATGCGCAGACGACCGTATTCACCTACACTCTGCCCGCGCCGGTACCATTTGACCGCGTCCTTCTGAAAGAGAACATTGCCAACGGCCAGCATATCCGCGAATGGAGCTTCGAAGTGTTTGAAGACGGCATATGGCGAGAACTCGTCCATAAGGGTGCGATCGGCCACTGTATGATCGAAAGCTTTCCGGAAGTCACAACAGACCGGGTGCGGCTCCGCATCCTGCGTTCCTACGGTTCCCCGGAGATCACGGCCATTCAGCTGTTCCGAAGTATGAGCTTAAGCAATTTTTCCGCAGAGGACAATATGGTCCCGTTTATCAAAGACCTTACGCCGATGCCCGCACCGGGTTCTTCCGGAATCCACTTTGGCCTTTGCGCCAAGGGCCGGCAGAACGCACTTTCCATGGCGGAACCGGGCTTTGTTCCGGAGCAGTCCGGTAAGCTTTCCTCCCTCTCCTTAACGGAACTGCCGCTTGAAAAGGACTATTCGGTACGCTTCGCCGGTACGCTGGAGGCCAAAGAGGACGGCATCTTCCGCGTGGAGCTCACGAGCGCTGACGGAAGCGCGCTCTTCATCGGCAACCGCCTCTGCATCCTGAACGACGAACCGCACGAAGCCCGCACAGAAGCCTGCGACCTTATGCTGAAGAAGGGCTTCTATCCGTTCACCCTCCTGTATACCTGCTTCCGGAATCCGGCCGAACTCACTCCGGAGCTGGATAAGGACCGGGAATGGAAACGACTGACGATCCTGTAAAAAGACAAAAAGAGACCGTATCCATAGTGATATGCCCGTCTTTACCGGTAATCGGTTAAAGGCTTTTATCACGGATACGGTCTTTTATTTTCTTATAACAGAATACCTTTTTCCTTCAGTTCCTTCACCACGCGTTCATACGCCTCCTCATCCGGACAGGCGATGGTATGCAGATGGATCCCGTCCGTCAGTAAACTGAGCGGAATGGCCGCTGCGGCTTCGCAGCGCTTTATAAAACTCTGCACACTGTAGCGGTTGGACAGCTGAAGCATACCGGCGATCTCGCCGTAAATGGGATGCTCCACGATGACATCGACCACAGTACAGCCCATGTCGACGATCGTATTCAGCTCCTCTTCCATGCCGCTGCGATCATGCTGGCAGGCGATCCGCCGCAGGATCACGCCCTGCTCGTTTCCGCCCATGACATAACCGCGAGGGGTGGCGGTAATATCGGCGCCTTCCGCACGCAGAATGGCGATATCACCGACAATGATCTGCCGGCTCACCGAAAAGCGACTCGCGAGCGCGGACGCGCTGATGGCTGATTTTTCCGATTTGATGGCCGCAAGGACCGCGGCTCTTCTCTCTTCCGTCTGCATAATTCCTCCGGGAACTGTAAGTATCACATGGATACTATACGATTCTTTGGTTTATTTCGCAAGCGTCATATCACCGTCTTTTACCCAGCCCAGCTTCTTGAGGAGCATGTTGATCAGCGGACAGAGAACCGCCGGAAAAACAAAGCAGATCAGGATCAGACCCAGCCATTCCTTTGCACCGGGGGTGATTGCGACCGCGCCCTTTTCAATGGCAGCCTCTGACGGAGAAAGCCAGCCGGTCCAGATACCGATCTGACCGCAAAGGCCGCAGGTACCCATACCGGAATTGATGGGCGCGCCATTCATCTGAAGTTTGAACAGGCAGGTGGCGATGGGGCCGGTGATCGCACTGGTCACGATCGGCGCGATCCAGATGCGCGGATTCTTCACGATGTTGCCCATCTGAAGCATACTGGTACCCAGGCCCTGGGAAACCAGGCCGCCCCATTTGTTTTCTTTGAAGCTCATGACCGCAAAGCCGACCATCTGCGCGCAGCACCCTGCGACCGCGGCACCGCCGGCCAGGCCGGTCAGGCCGAGCACGGAACAAATCGCCGCACTGGAAATGGGCAGCGTCAGAGCAATGCCGACAAGGACACTGACCGCGATACCCATCAGGAAGGGCTGAAGCTTGGTCGCGGTATCGATCAGAAGACCGAATGCGCTTGCCGCCTTGCCGATGGGCGGAGCGATGAGCTTTGCAAGAAGTACGCCGATCAGGATCGTGACGGCGGGAGTGACGAGGATATCGACCTTGGTCTCTTTGGAGACAGCCTTACCGAATTCCGCGGCAATGATCGCAATGAACAGGACCGCGAGCGGGCCGCCGGCACCGCCCTCCGCGTTTGCCGCCCAGCCGACGGCGACCAGACTGAACAGGACCATCGGGTCCGCCTTCAGCGCATAGCCGATGGCAACGGCCATTGCCGGGCCGGCCACAGCCATCGCATAGGAACCGACGTCTGTCAGGATCTGCCAGTTCAGCTGCAGGCCGAGTGTTTTAATGATAGTACCGATCAAAAGGGAACAGAACAATCCCTGCGCCATGGCGCCGAGTGCATCGACAAAATAGCGTTTGGCGGAGATCTCAATGTTCTTCCGCTTCATAAATGCTTTTACTTTTTCCATAATCTTCTCCCCGGAAAATGGTTTTACGGTCGTTTTCGACCGGTATTATACAGGTGTCTTGACACCTGTATAAACATTATCACGGAAAGACGGAAAAGTCAAATCCTTATCCTCTCTTCAGTGGCAGCAGCTCGCTTAACGCAACGTTGATGTACTTATCCCACATTTCGTAATTATGATCATAGCCTTCCGCAAGTATATACTCCACGTCGTAATCCAGTTCCTTCAGGATTCGGACATCGTCCTCCACGCGGGCACGGATGAATTCCTCGCTGCCGCAGATGATGTGGAACTTGCTGAGCGTTTCTCCGCTCGCCTTCTTTTCCTTTGCGACCGCATAGAGATCACGCGGGGATCCGGGGAGCTCATCGGCCGGGCCGAAGGATGAATTGTAGATCGGCATGAAATTCATAAAATGACCGCTCTTCAGCTCACGGACCAGCGTATCCGTGGCAAGGGTCATACCGATACCACCGGAGATGTCCACGCAGGCCGCAAACTTGTCCGGATGCAGGATCGCCGTGCCGAGTGCCACATTGGCGCCCATCGCATATCCGACGATGAAATTGTCCTCCCGCGCCGGCGACGACGCAAACAGCGACTGCACGACGACCGGAAGCTCTTCCGCAAGGAAGCTCTGATATTTTTTGCCATACATCGCATCCACACCGAAGCTGTTCGTGATGTTCGGTGTGACCAGCATGACGTTGTTTTCCTGCGCATAGCGCTCCGCGTTGGTGTAACGGTAGGTGAGGGTGTCATCGTCTCCGCCTCCGTGGATCAGATACACCGTCTGAAACTTCATACCGGGCTCGTAGACCGGTTTTTTGGGCTGCTTAAAGTCGGAGCTCTCCTCGTGGATCCCCTTCTTTTCCCGCTCGGGATCATAAAACGAATACCGGTCCGTCGGATAGACGATCGTAATGTCCACATAATGGCCCAGCATCTGGCTTCTGTAGTTAAACCGCAAGATTCCCATGGTGCTCCTCCCGTCAGTCTTCCAGTGCGGCGTACACCGCTGCACGCACTCTCATATGATGATACAGTTCCTCGTTCGGCATCAGGTTATGCATGTAGACGATGGAGGTTCCGGTCACGGGATCCGCCTCCGCCCAGGTGCCGAAGCCGCCGGTCCAGCCAAACGCGCCGAGGTGGCCGTTGTGGTTGCCGACGCCCTGATCCATCAGCGTACGGAAGCCGAAGCCGTAACCGTAGCCGGCCAGATAATCGTTCTTGAAATCGGCGAGCTGTGCCTCGTTCAGGACATTGGAGCTCAGCATGCGGACCGTGCCCGGGGACAGGAGCCGCTTGCCCTTGTAGGTTCCGCCGTTTGCCAGCATCTGCAGGAAGACCGCAAAATCGGCGGCGGAGGCATTCAGGTTGGCACGCGCGCCCATCGGCCAGGTCTCGCGGCGGATGTTGACATCCATGGCATCGGAAATATCCGTAAGGCTGCCATCTCTCTTCGCATAGCAGCGGACAAAATCGGCGGCGTTGTCATCCGTCATATACGTGCAGGTCTTTTCAAGCCCCAGCGGCTCGATGATCCGCTCCGTGAAATTCTCACGGACCGTCTTTCCGGTCAGTTCCTCCAGGATCGCGCCGGTGATCTCGCTGCCAAAGCCGTACAGCCAGCGGGTGCCCGGGTCAAACATGACCGGGACCGATGCCATTCCGCGCACTTCCTCGCGCAGCGTGGGCTGACCGTTCTTTAAAAGCTCCGCCATCACATTGCTCATACCGATCTCCGTAGGCGTCTTCGCGTTCGGATTCGGCGCCATCATGTACGGAAGACCGCAGGCCATCGTGACCGCATCCTTGACGGTGATGGGACGTGCGACCGGCACATAGTCAAGCGTACCGTTCGGATTGCGGACCCACTTTACCGTGTTCTTCCACTCCGGCAGATAATCGCTGATGGGATCGGTAAACAGGAACCGGCCCTCCTCGTACAGCATGCCCATAATCGCATAGGTGAACAGCTTGGTCGTGGAGGCCTGACGGAAAATGGTATTCCGGTCCACAGCCTCTTTTGTCCGGAGATCCTTGACACCGGCATAGGATTCATGAAGGATCTCATCGCCGCGCATGACGGCAAGTGCGCAACCGGGAACCGTTGTCTCGGAGAAATGCTGCATAAGTGCATCCACTTTTGAAAAGTTCATATCGACCTCCTGTTTATGATGTTAAAACTCTGTCCGGGCATTTCCCCGGGGGTAAAATCAGTCTTCCGTATTTCTGCGATAAATAATATACAGACCCTTGAGCGTCAGTTCACGGTCATAAAGCACGGTCCGGCGGCAATGCCCGATGATGCTCTCCGCCGCTCCGCCCGTCGCGACCGCGGTCACGTCAAATCCGGTCTCTTCCTCGATCCGATCCAGAATACCATCAATGCACGCGGCTTCGCCGAACACGACGCCGCTCTTCATGCTGTCCACAGTATTTCTTCCGACGACCTTCCGCGGCGCTTCAACACTGATGCCCGGAAGCTGCGCGGTCGAGGAGGCGAGCGCATCGAGAGAGGTCCGTACGCCCGGCATGATCACGGTTCCGATGAAGCGGCTGCTCCGGTCGATCACACTGAAGGTCGTCGCCGTACCCATGTCGACGATGACGAGCGGCGCACCGTAATACTTCAGGCCCGCTACCGCGCTGACGATCATATCGGCACCGACCTGTGCCGGATTATCCGTCACGATATTCAGTCCGGTCTTCACACCGGGGCCCACAAGAAGCACCGTCTTCCCGGTCAGCTTTTCCACCGCCGCCCGGACGATGCCCGTCTCCTTCGGCACCACGGATGCAATGATCGCGCCTTCCACCTCCGACACCTCTTTGCCGTACAGATTCAGCAGCGCACCAAGCGCCATGACATACTCCAGTTCCGTGTGATTCCCCGTGGTCAGCCGCTCGGAAAACAGCACGCGGTCTTCCTCCACGCCGCCCGCCACGATGTGCGAATTACCGATATCAATTGCCAGGATCATAACTACCTCCTTGCGCTTCTTTGTATTTCCCGTAAAGGTCCGGGCGGCGCGTCTTTGTCCGTTCCAGACTCTGTTCCTTCCGCCATTCGTCGATCTTTTGGTGATTACCGGAAAGCAGCACCTCCGGCACCTTCCGGCCTTCCCAGTCCTCCGGGCGCGTGTACTGCGGATACTCCAAAAGGCCGTCCCAGTAGCTTTCATTCTCATAGCCCTCGGGCGATGCCAGCACCCCGGGCTGCAGCCGGAGCACACTGTCCGCAACGACCAGTGCCGCAAGCTCGCCGCCGGTCAGCACATAATCGCCGATGCTGATCTCCTCATCGGCCATGTCCTCGATCACCCGCTCGTCAATGCCCTCGTAGTGTCCGCAAACCAGCAGCAGACTGTCATACGCCGCCAAACGCTTGGCGTCCTCCTCGGTATAGGTCTTCCCCGCCGCGGTCAGAAACACGATGTGCGGACGCGGGCGCCCCTGCGCTTCGTTCTCCCGTATCACCTGAAGACAGCAATCCTTCACGGGCTGCGCGTACAGGACCTTCCCCGGCCCGCCGCCGTACGGATAATCATCCGTCTGCTTCTGCCGGTTCAGCGTGTAATCGCGGATCTGGTGACAATGGGTCTCCACTGCGCCTTTTTTCTCCGCTCTTCCAATGATGCTTTCCCGGAGCACACGTTCGCACATGTCCGGAAAAAGCGTTGCAATATCGATGCGCATCATAACAGACTCCGTATCATACAGCCCTCTTCCGACAGCCGCGTCCGGATTTTCTGTACAAAAAGAAGGGCTTTTTCATTGTCTCCGTGGACGCAGACCGTATCGGCCTGAAGCGGAATGACCGTTCCGTCGATGGCTTCCACCGCCCCCTCCGTGACCATCTTAAGGACGCGGCGGCAGGCCTCGTCCTCGTCCCGGATCACCGCGCCTTCGCAGCTTCTGGGAACCAGAGTGCCGTCGGGCATATACGCACGATCGGCAAAGACTTCGCTTGCGGTCCGGAGCCCCTTATCCTTTGCTGCTTTCAGCATTTCGCTGTTTGCGAGTCCCATGAAGATCAGACCGGGATCCACGGCCAGAATACCGTCACAGATGGCCGCCGCCAGGGCATAATCCCCGGCCGCCATGTTATACAGCGCGCCATGCGGCTTTACATGCTGCATCTGAAGCCCATATGCGTCCAAAAACGCCTTCAGCGCTCCGATCTGATACATTGTGTAGATTTTTGCTTCCTCCGCGGAAATGGCCATATTTCGCCTTCCAAAGCCCATCAGGTCCGGCAAGCCGATGTGTGCGCCGATCCGGCAGCCCGCTTCATGCGCCATCCGCACGGTCCGGTCCATCACGACCGGATCCGCGGCATGATAGCCGCAAGCAATATTGGCGGAGGAAATGAGCGGAAGGACCTTCCCGTCATTTCCGATCGTATAAGCCCCGAAGCTTTCGCCGAGGTCGCAGTTCAGATCTATGTATTTCATGTGTCACCCGTTTCTTCAGTTGACAGCCCGTTTCAGCTGTTTCATTCTCTTTCCGACAGCTCTTGCCGCCTTTTTCGCGGCCTTCAAGCCGACCGGCACGAACCGTACCGCTGTCCCCGGCCGAAGCTGGGCAAGAAGCGGAAGATCCGCCGTGATCACCGCAGCGATCTTGGCATATCCTCCGGTCGTCTGGTGGTCCGCCGTCATGACGATGGGCATTCCCGCCGAAGTCACCTGAACGGCTCCGGAAACGATGCCGTCGGACACGATGTCCGTTCCGCCGTCCGCCGGGATCACAGGCCCCGCAAACCGGCTGCCCATGCGGTCCGACTCTGCGGAAAGGATATAACGGTTCGTTGTAAAAACGCGCTTCGCTTCCTCCGGAAAACGGTCCGCCTGCGGCCCCCACATAACGCGGAGCAAGACTTCACCGTCCGTTTCCGAAAGATGCGGAAGAAAGCGCGCTTCTTCTTTCTTTGTCAAATAGCGTTTATAGCGGTCCGTAAGAGCCGTTTCCGGCGCCCGGAGGCCGATCGCATCGCCGGAAGCAAGCTTCCGACCGCAGTATCCGCCGATCCCGCATTTCACATCGGTGGAACGGCTGCCAAAGACCATCGGAAGGTCCAGACCGCCTTTCACCGCGATGTAGCTTCGCAGCCCGCACACCGCGCTTTTCAGCTTCAGTACACTGCCGGCCTTTGCCGTGACCGCTGCGTTCATCGGGATCCGCTGTCCGTCAAGCTCCGGCTGCATGTCCGCACCGGACACCGAAAATGCGCAGGGAACGGTAAAACGGATCTCCGGTCCCGTAAGCGTGCATTCCAGTACGGCCTCGTCCGCCGGGTTCCCGAGGAGGAGATTTGCCGCGCGCATGGAAACCGGGTCCATCGACCCGCATTGTAAAATGCCCATGTCACCGGCCCCGGATCTTCCCGCGTCCTGGACCGTCGTAAACGCTCCCGCCGCTATGATCTCAATGGTTCCCTGTGACATATGTACTCCCCGCGGCCGCAAAGCGCCGCAATTCGTTCAAATTCCGCTTCCGTGACCGGAACGAATTTCAAGTGATCTCCCGCGCGGTAAAAGACCGGGGGAGTCTTCTCCGGATCGTAGACCGGGACCGGTGTCCGGCCGATGAGCTGCCAGCCGCCGGGCGATTCCATCGGATAAATGCCGGTCTGCATCCCCGCGATCCCCACGCTTCCCGCCGGGATCTTCAGCCGCGGTGTCTGAAGGCGAGGAGTCTGAAGGCTTTCGTCGAGACCTCCCAGATAGGGAAAGCCCGGCAAAAAGCCCAGCATATAGATTCGGTACGTGCGCTCCGAATGACGCTTTACGACCTCCTCTTCGGTAAGGCCCGCATGCTCCGCAACAACGGAAAGATCCGGTCCGTACGCGTCGCCGTAACACACGGGGATCTCGTAAACAAAGCGTTCAGCCTTCTTTCGGTCCCCCGCGTTTTCCGCGGTCTTTTTGATGATCCGTGCGACCTTCCTGTACGAAAGCACCAGCGGGTCGTACTGCACGGTCACCGAGCGGTAGGTCGGAACGATCTCCGAAATGCCCCGGATCTTCCGTGCTTCCAATCCGGCATAGAGCGCCTGTACGCGGTCGTTCAGTTCCGCGGAGATCACGTCGCCGAATTCCGCGGTGACGGCGGCATCGCCGAAGGGCAGGATCCTGAGTTCGGTTGTGTGGTTTTCGGGCGCGGCACTCATCGCAGCGCGTCCAGGGCCCGGAAAGCGCCGGGGGCATCGGCGGCGATATCGGACGTACCGCCCTCAATGCTCACGCGGCCTTCATAGCCGGCGTTCTTTAAGTGGTCAAAGAAGTCCCGGTACATGGCAAGACCGGCATCGCCCTCCTGCGGCCATGCACGGCTGCCCGGGCAGGCAATGTGCGTATGGATCACGCCGATGCCGTTGTCCAGACGGTCCATGGAATCCTGTCCCTCCGCCATATGATACATGTCCGCCAGCGCACCGACGGCCGGATCCGCCACACGGGCAGCCAGCATCTGCGCTTCTTCCACATAGTTCAGAATATTGCATTCCGCCGCACGGAGCGGTTCAATGGCAATGCGGATCCCTTTTGCCGCCGCCATCGGCGCCGCAAGCTTGAGATACGCTTCCAGGTAATCATATGCCTCTTCCTGTGTCATGCCATCCGGTACTCTGCGCGCTCCGCCCGAGCCGAAAACGATGACCCGGATCCCGAGCTGTGCCGCACGGTCAAAGGCTGTGGCAAGATACTCTTTGATCTCCCCGCCGGTTCCCTGCGCGCTGCAGAGCACAAATCCGCCGGGCAGCATGCAATTCATGGATTCCGCCGGGATCGGAGACGCCTGCACCTTTGCAAGATAAGCGGAAAAATCCGCTTCAGTCATCTGCGCTACATTGGCGCAGTTCAGTTCAATGTAATCAAATCCCGCATTCTTTGCGATCTCCGCATTTTCAATACCGGTACAAACACCGAGTCTGATCATGTTTCCTCCTTATGCGGCAGTGCCGCAAGCCTCATTCACCGTATGCTTCCGCGATCTTTGCACCGGTCATCCGAAGACCGGTAGCTTCCATAAGAATTCCGCAAGCATCGTCATAAGCGGAATGGTCAGTGCCGAGAAGATCGTGGACTGTGTGACGGTCTCTACGCTGTAAGCGTAATCCTTGTTGTGAAGCTGGGCGTAAACAGCAACGTTCGCGCCGACCGGGCATGCAGCCGCGATCAGAACACACATCTTGGTCTCATAATACGCATTCGGAACCAGGCAGAGAAGCAGTAGAGAAACGACCGGGATCACCAGAAGACGGACTGCGGAAACTGCGTAAAGATGCGGATTGATAAAGATGTCCTTCAGATCCGCCTGCGCGAGGTACGTGCCGATCAGGATCATCGCAAGCGGCGTGTTGGCGTTTGTGACGGTGGAGATCGTGGTCTTTAAAAAGGCCGGAACCGGTACACGGGTGAAGAAGATCGCAAGACCGATGATCAGGCCGATGATGAACGGGGACTTGATGATCGTCTTTAAGCTGATCTGCATCTTTTCTTCCTTGAGCACGGAAACGCCGTAAGTCCACTGGCCGATGTTCAAAAAGGCCACGAATGCAGTCACGGCAAAGACCGAACCGGCGCTGAACGTCGATACGATGATCGGAATGCCGAAGAATCCGGGGTTGGAGAAGGTCGCCGCAAAGTTTTCGATGGGGTTCCTTTTGAAGCAGACATGCGAAATGAGCACGGCTGCCAGCAGGCAGGCAAGAGCCATCGCCGCGCTGATCAGAAGCTCGATCATCTTTTCCTTTGTCGCGTCCACGATGAAGCCGTTGATGATGACCGCCGGCAGGATGATGTAGATCAAAAGGTTCGAAATGCTCTTTGTTCCCTTGTTATCCAGTTTTTTACCTTTGTAAAGCAGAAATCCGATCATCATCAGAATGAACATGATGCCGATCTGCTTGAGAATGATGAGTGACTGTCCCATAATGTTCCCTTTTTATGTTCCGGGGGCGGCAGAAGCCGCTCGCTTATTTTCTGTAATTATAACTGCATACCGTCCAGTGCCGCGTCCAGCTTGACTAACGCCAGCGCGTAGATCTTGAAAGCGGTGAGCCAGTCCTCGATGGACAGGGTCTCATCGAGGCCGTGTGCGGAGCCGTGGCCCTCCGGCAGGAAATCAGCCTTGTGGGCGCCCTTTGCCAGGCCCGGGCCAAAGCTGATACCGTTCGGGATCACGCGGCTGTAGGTGCCGCCGCCCATGGAATAGGGCTTGCTGTCATCGCCGGTGATGTCCTTATACGCGCCCATGAGTGCAGATACCATCGGACTCTCCGGGTCGATGTAGAACGGATGGGAGACGCCCACCTCAACGAGCGCGCCGCCGGCTTCAAGTGCTGCCTTTTCCAGCTTGGTCTGAATGACCTGATCGTCGTCGGTGACCGGGTAACGGATGTCGATGTCCAGATGAAGCATGTCGCCGTCCTTCCGAATGACGCCGGCATTGATGGTCAGCTCGCCGGAGCCCTCATCCTCATATTGAATGTCCAGGCCGTCACCGAAGGGTGTGATAAACCGGTCGGAAATGAACTTGCCGCCGCGAAGATCCAGACCGGTCTTCTCCTGAAGAACGGTGAGGGCATCGGCTGCAAGGACGATGGCATTCTTCTTCTCGCCGTGATCCGGGAACGCCGCATGACCGGCTTTACCGTGCGCCAGCAGCTTGATATTTTCACCGTCTTCCAGGATCTCGATCTTCGGAACACCTTCAAGCGCTTCCTTTGCCGTCTCCGCGGAAATGCCGGAGATCGTTACGGTCGCGAGATCCGGTACGCTGTTGCGGACCAGCCCCGCCTTGAAGTCTACGATGTTTGCGCCCGCCGGAATCAGGAAGGCCGCATCGAAGCCGCCCTTCTGCGCGTAGCAGACCGGGAAGCCGCAATCCGTAACCAGACTGACTTCCGGCACCGGGCCGTGCAGTACTTCCACGTAATGCTTGAAATCCGCCATGCCGGTCTCCTCGGCACAGCCCATCATCAGACGGAGCGTGCTGTTGAAGGGGACCTCGTTGTCACGGAAGAACTTGAGAAGATACAGACCGAGAACGCCGGGGCCCTTGTTATCACCGCAGCCGCGGCCGATCATGAAACCATTGACGATGACCGGATCATACGGCGCGTACAGCCAGCCCTCGCCCTCGGGCACAACGTCCAGATGGGCCACCAGACCGATCTCGCGCTTTTTATCACCGGAAATGATTGCACCGCAGTAGCCTTCGTAATCCTCCGTGCGGAAGCCGAAGCGCTCGCCCTCTGCCAGTGCAAAATCCAGCATCTTTCTGCAGTCTTCGCCGTACGGTGCATTCGGAGCCGCGAGGTCCGCGCGGGATACGGAGGGATGCGAGACCCATGCCAGGAGCTCGTCGATCATCTCCTGCTTGTGTTCCGCCACCCATTCATCGATCAGTTTTTCTGTTACCGTTGCCATGACTTATTCCTCCATGTACAGATATCCGGACATCCGCCGGCCGGGCCGGTCTCCGATGCCGATTTCAAAATCCCCGGAGACCGCCGACACGCGCAGGAACATCAGTGGCCTGACATTCGGTGCCGTCTCAAAGGCCCCCGGGGGTAAATGTTTATGTTTCGTTATTTCGCAGCGATGCGTGCGTAGACTTCTTCGGTCTCCGCAACGATCTTTGCAAACTTCTCAAGTGCCGCGTCGATCGGAGCGGTGGTGCTCATGTCAACGCCGGCGACCTTCAGTTCGTCCAGCGGGTCCATGGAACCGCCCAGAGACAGGAACTTTAAGAAAGGCTTAACCGCTTCTTCGCCCTTTGCCAGGATGCCCTCGGACAGTGCAACGGATGCGGAGTAAGAGGTCGCATACTTGTAAACGTAGAAGGAGTTGTAGAAGTGCGGGATACGTGCCCACTCGTAACGGACTTCTTCATCGATGACCATTTCCGGGCCGAAGTACAGGCGGATCAGGTCCTCGTAGATCTTGCAGAGGACTTCAGAGGTCAGTGCCTCGCCTCTCTCATAGACCTCGTGCGCAATCTTCTCAAACTCGGCAAACATAGTCTGGCGGTACAGGGTGCCCTTGAAGTTCTCCAGATACTGGTTCAGAAGGTACAGACGCATTTCATCGGTGATGTCCTGTTTTAACAGCTGCTCGATCATCAGGTTCTCGTTAACGGTGGAAGCGACCTCCGCAACAAAGATCGTGTACATTGCGTACTGCGGCGGCTGGGCCTGCTTGGACAGGTAGCTGTGCATGGAGTGACCCATCTCATGTGCGATGGTGGAGACACTGTCCACGGAGCCGGTGAAATTGCACTTGATGTACGGGCTGGAATCATAGGTGCCGCTGGAGAATGCGCCGCTCTGCTTGCCGACATTCGGGTAAACATCGATCCAACGGTCTTCAAACGCGCCACGGACCACATTGCAGTAATCCTCGCCGAGGACGGCGACTGCCTTCAGGATCATTTCCTGTGCCTCTTCATAGGAATACTTGACATCAACTTCCTTTGCGAGAGGAGCGTATACATCGTAGTAGTGGATATCCTCCACACCCAGGATCTTCTTACGAAGCGCGACGTAGCGGTACATGGCATCCATATGGTTGTGAACGGATTCGATCAGGCCCTCGCAGATGCTGGTCGGAACGCGTTCGCCGGCTGCCGCCATTGCGCGTGCGGATTCATAATGACGGGCACGAGCCTTTGCGACATCACCTTTGACGTTTGCCGCATAGTTGGTGGAGAAGGTATTGATATGATTACGGAAACCGTCATAGTAGCTCATGAACGCATTCTTTCTGAGCTCACGGTCCGGGTTCTCCTGCAGGTTGATATAACCGGCCTGAGTGACCTCATATTCCTTGCCTTCGCTGTCCTTCGCTTTCGCATACTTCATATCAATGTCCGTCAGCATATCCATGATCTCGCCCGGTGCGTTCAGCACTTCGCCAAAGGAAGCCAGAAGCTTCTCTTCCGCTGCGGACAGGGTGTGCGCCTTCTTATCCATCAAACGCTCCATGGTAATGCGGAACGGTGCCATGACCTCCGCTTCGGCAAAAGCCTTCAGGGTCTCTTCCGGAAGGGACAGGATCTCGGGAACCGCAAAAGCAGTTGCCTGCTCAACGCGGACCAGTTTACCGTATACACGGCCCATCATCGCCTGTGCCTTCTGATCGCGGCCGTCTTCGACCGTGCGGAGGCTTGCATAGCAGAATACATTGTAAAGTTTTCTGGTGACATCGGTCTCGTAATCCATCCACTCACGGATGCGTTCCGCTGTATTGAGGGTTCCCTGGAATGCTTCGATTTCGGGAATAAAAGAATCAACAGCTGCCAGGGCTTCTTCCCAGGCATCGTCACTTGCAAACATCTTGGAGAGGTCCCATTTGTACTTCTCCGGAATCTCTTTTCTTTCTTTAACTTCGATCGGCATAATAAGCTCCTTCCAATATGAAAGTTCATTTTTAGATAATTATATCATACCACCTGGTACGAAAGCCCGCAAGGTCTTTTCATCCCTCCCTTTCCCCCACTCTCACGCACCGGTGAACGTGACATTCCGATCCGCGACGGTACTGTACAAAAATCAGGAATAATGATATGATATATAGAATTCCGAGAGCAGCTCCGCTCGCCGGAATTCCAAAGACTGCTGAAGTGAAACGGCAGAAAAAGAATGATATCAGGAGAAACAAAATGCGTATCATACCTGTATTTTTTTATCTTTTCGGTTACATCATCTTCCATCCGTTCGTTCTGATCCGCGGACTGAAGGCGCTGAAGGCCGGTGATTTTGCCACGGTCGATGCCATTACCAAAAAGCACGTGCCCATCTGGTGCCGCGGCGTCCTGAAGACTGCCGGGGTCAAGGTCACCGTGACCGGTCAGGAAAACATTCCGGGGGGTCAGCCGTGCGTATTCGTTGCGAACCACAGAAGCCTGTTCGATTTCTTCTTCCTTCTGCTCATGCCGAACGGCCCGATGCCTCTGGTCGCCAAGATCGAGATCGAAAAAGTGCCGCTTGTCCGTCAGTGGATGTATCTTTTACACTGCATGTTCATCGACCGCGATGATGCCAAGCAGAGCGTCAAGATCCTCGGAGAAGCGCAGAGCCTGGTGGAACGGGGCTACAGCGTAGGCATTTTCCCGGAGGGTACGCGTTACAAGGGCGAAGAAGGCGACATGGGCACCTTCTTAAGCGGTTCCTTCCGCGTGGCCGTGAAGACCGGCGCGCCGATAGTCCCGGTGGCGATCTTCAACAGCCGGGCCATCATGGAAGGTAAAAAGCACCTCGGCGTTTACGCTGCCGATGTGGAAGTCCGCATTCTGCCGCCCATTCCGACCGAAGGTCTCGCAAAGACCGGAAACAGCGCCAAGGCCGTTGCCGCTCAGGCGGAAGAGCTGGTACGCGCGGAACTGAAAAAGAACTGACGGAGGAGCAAATCATGTTCAGATTAACGAAAGATACGACCATCGGCGAACTTTTAAGGACTTATCCCGACTCCGCGGAGATCCTGACGGAGATCGGTATGCATTGCCTGGGCTGCCCGTCCGCGCGGAATGAAACGCTGGAGCAGGCGGCGGAGGTGCATGACATCGATCCGGAGGACCTGATCGAGGATCTGCGCGGTTTTCTGGAGCAGTAAAGGAGTTTTATCATGGAAATGAGTCCGGAGATCTTGAACTACATCGAAGAGCACGCGGCGGAAATGCGCGCGCTTCTCATTACTCTGGCGGGAATTCCCGCGCCGTCCAATAAGGAGGAAAAGCGCGCGGCATTCGTGAAAAGCTGGCTGGAGGAGCATGGGGCGGAAGGCGTGTACATCGACCGGGCGCTGAACGTGGTCTATCCGGTCGGTGTGACGGCTGACAATTCCGTGGTCGTTTTCATGGCGCACACGGATGTGGTATTCCCGGATGAAAAGCCGCTGCCGGTCACGGTAGAGGACGGAAAGATCTTTGCGCCGGGCGTGGGCGATGACACCGCGAATCTGGTCGCGCTGCTCTTTGTTGCGCGCTACATTGCGGAAAACCGGCTGACGCCGAAGGACGGCGGTCTGCTGATCGTGGCAAATTCCGGCGAGGAAGGACTCGGAAATCTGAAAGGCTCCCGTGAGATCTGCCGTGCGTTTGCCGGACGCATCCGCGAATTCGTCTCCTTTGACGGCGGTTACGGCAGTGTCTGCAACGATGCGGTGGGTTCCAAACGCTACCGCGTGGAGGTGAAGACTGAAGGCGGCCATTCCTACAGCAACTTCGGCAACCAGAACGCGATCATGTATCTGGCATCGATGATCGACAGCCTGTACGCCATGAAGGTACCGGAGGGCGGAAAGACTACGTACAATGTCGGAACGATCTCCGGCGGTACTTCGGTCAATACCATCGCCCAGCAGGCGGAAATGCTCTTTGAGTACCGTTCCTCAAGCCGCGAGGACCTGAAGATCATGGACGCGGAATTTGAAGCCTGCATCGCGTACTACCGTGCGAAAGGCATCACGGTCAATGTGGAACTTGTGGGCGAGCGCCCATGCCGCGGCGACGTGGATCCGGAGAAGATGCTGGAGTTGACGCTCCGCGCGGAAGATTTCCAGAAGCGTTACATGAACAAGCCGATGACCTACGGCGCCGGTTCCACGGATTGCAACATTCCGCTTTCACTCGGCATTCCGGCCGTCTGCTACGGTGTCATCGAGGGCGCTAAGGCGCACACCCGTGAAGAATGGGTCCTCGAAGAAAGTCTGATGCCGGGTTATAAGATCGCTTTTGATTCGATCCTGTGGCATTTCTGATTTCGTAAAACGTACGCCGGGTTTCCGGCCGCATAGAAAAAGACCGTCCCCGAAGGGACGGTCTTTTTCTATGTCTTTTCAAATGTCTCAACCAATAATCCATCCGGATCTTCCGGCAGACCCGCCGTTACGCGATATACGTAACGTCCTTCTCAGCATTGAAAACGTGCGGTTCCTTCGTGGTGTTCGGGTGGCCGACCGCAATTGCGATCTGATAGCTGTAATCCGCGGGAACGCCCATTTTTTCATCGTAGTAGGCCTTTTTCTCACCGGTCAGGACACCCTTTACGCACCCGATGATCACGCTGCCCAGCCCCAGGCCCTTGGCCGCGAGATGGATGTTTTCAACGGCGATGCCCGCATCGACCGCACTCCAGCCGAATGCGTCCTGTCCGCTGATGGAAATGAACAGCGGCGCATTGTAATAGAAGGTCGTTGCCGCATTCGGGTTCAGGTCATTCTGAAGCTCCTTGATGATGGGGTTTTTCGTGTCGATCACGGAAAAATGCAGCTCCTGCTCATTCCGCGCGGTCGGCGCCTTCAGGCCGGCCTCCACTAAGACCTTGATCTCCTCTTCGGTCAGTGCTTCTTCGGTGTACGCACGGATCGATCCACGCTCGTCGATCGTTGTAAAAAGATCTGCCATTTCGTCCTCCTTCTTTTACCGTATCTCTTTATTCTTTATGCCAGCTTCAGCTCCGGAAGCAGACTCTCGATGATCTTCTTTACCGTACCCTCTTCAAAGGGGTTGGAAAGGTTCGCGTATTTCAGGGTATCAAAGTAGCCGAACTTGCCGCCGCATCTGCAGAGTCTCATGTAATCCGCCCAGGTGGCATCATGTTCTTCCTTGCTCATGCCATAGTAATTGAATGCGCAGATCTGCGCCAGTGCATAGTCGATGTAGTAGAACGGGAACAGGAAGATGTGCTGCTTCTGCATCCAGAAACCACCCTCGGCCAGGAATTCGTGACCGTCGTACTGTCTCCACGGCATATAGGTCTGCTCCAGCTCATGCCAGATCGCGCGGCGCGCCTTGGCATCCTTGAACTCGCCCTCAAACATGCGATGCTGGAATTCATCGACCGCGCACATGTACGGAATGACCATGATGGCGTCCATCAGGTGGCTGTAGCGGTAGTCATCGGCCTTGTCACCGAAGAAACCGTCCATGTAGGGGTATGCCCAGTGCTCCATGGTCATGGAGTGGATCTCGGCGATCTCGCTGGTGGAGAAGACCTGGTTCATGGACGGGACCTCCTTTGCTGCGGTGAAAGCGGCAAAGGCGTGGCCGGCCTCATGGGTCAGGACATCCACATCGGCTGAGGTGCCGTTGAAGTTGGAGAAAATGAACGGTGCCTTCATGTCCGGCAGGAAGGTGCAGTAACCGCCGCCGCGCTTGCCCGGGCGGGTCTCCAGGTCAAACAGGTCATGTTCGACCATAAAATCAAAGAACACGCCGGTCTCTTTAGACATGTCGCGGTACATTTCCTGCGCGATCTTCACCATCTCATCCTTGGTGCCGTGCGGGGTCGGGTTGCCGTCCGGGAAGATCAGGCTCTCGTCGTAGTAGTTCAACGTGTCGATGCCCAGGCGCTTCTTCTGCTCGTCTCTGAGCTTCTGACACACCGGGACGATGACCTCGCGCACCTGCTCACGGAACTTCTCCACATCCGCCGCCGTATAATCATATCGGCCGCGTTCCAGATAGATGTAATCGATGAAGCTGTCAAAGCCCAGCTTCTTCGCAATGCCCTTACGAAGCTCGATCATCTGATCATAGATTGCATCGAGTTCACCGGAGACCTTTTCGTAAAGATCGCCCCAGGCGATCATCGCTTCTCTTCTCTCCTCGCGGTCCAGGGACTGCATATGTTTTAACAGGCCGTAGAAATTGACGGTCTCCCCGCGGAATTCTGTGCTTGCGACCGCTGCCGCCTTGGAGTACGCCATGCGCAGGTTGCTGTCCGCGACGCTGTCCTCTAAAATTGCCGGGCTCTGCAGTTTTTTATTGATCTCCATACCCTGCAGGTACAGCTTGCCGTAAGCCGCTTCCCACTCGGCACGCCACGGAGATTCCAGGATCACTTCGCCGATCTCCTTGTTCTGAAGCATCAGCGAGGGAACCTTGCTGTTAAAATACTTCATCTCTTCTTCATAGAAAGCATCGTCCGTGTTGCCGGTGTTGCGGATGCTGGCAACGGTCTGCATCGTAAACCAATGGCACTCATTCTCTTCATATGCTTTATAGAGTGCGAGCTGCGTCTCAAAATCCGGTGCGTTCTTCAGCCCCTCGATGACCTTTTGTCCTTCTTCAAGTGCCGCGTCCAGATCCGGGCGCACGTATTCAAGTTCACTGAATGTGGTAAAACTCATAGTTCCTCCTGTCTCGATCGATCATAATACCAACGATCATCATCTATGTTTACTGTAACAAAAATGCGGCATTTTAGCAAGCATCGGAAGCCGACCCGCGAAATGAATGCCGGAGACCGGCTCCCGCCGGTAAATCAAAAAGCGCCCATCCCCTTTCGGAGATGGGCGCTTTTTATGCGATATGCGATCGTTCTTAAAATCAGAACTTACCAGCCTTAGCTGCTTCTTCAACAGATACAGCAACTGCAACGGTCATACCGACCATCGGGTTGTTACCTGCGCCGATCAGACCCATCATTTCTACGTGAGCCGGAACGGATGAAGAACCTGCGAACTGTGCATC
>DCHF01000018.1 GCA_002315555.1 Lachnospiraceae bacterium UBA1759
ACCATTGAACTACACCCGCATATATTTTTTGCATCATCGGGGTGACAGGATTCGAACCTGCGACCCCCTGGTCCCAAACCAGGTGCTCTACCAAACTGAGCCACACCCCGTTTACCGTTACCAGTTCACGCGCAAGAAATATAATAACAAATCAGCTAGGATTTGTCAACTGAATTTTATAAAAGATTCCGTTTTTAAGCTATGCACCGAAATGCAGTAAAAAACGGATCAGAAATCCGACCGCCAGCACCGTAATTGCGATGATCATCTTCTTACCGGGCTTTCGGATCCGGATCTTTAAAACGAACAGCACCGAAAGAATTGTCGTCAGTATGATCCAGAGAACATAATAAGAATCATTGCTTAACAGATCCCTGAACAGGTATAAGAACGGAAATACCACTGCAGAGGATGTGATCGGAAGTCCGGTGTAATACTTTCTTTTTTCCGCGGACCGCTCCTGACGCTCCTCTTCCATCACGTTGAAATACGCAAGGCGGATCAGGCCGGCTAACGGCAAAAGGATCAACACCGCTTTTTCCGGTGTAAAGCCTTCTTTTAAACAGAAACAGATCACGGACGGGTATACCCCAAAGCTTACGAGGTCACAAAAAGAGTCGATCTGAATACCGAATTTCTTTTCGAATTCAGATCGATTCTTCTTCGTTCTTGCAACAGTTCCGTCAAACATGTCGAGTATACCGCAGAATGCCAGTAAAAGCACGGCGATATCGGTATGTCCGTTTACGGAAAGCCCCATTCCGACAACAGCTGCTACAGCGCTCAGATACGTCAGGATCACTGTGTAATCATAAACGCCGATCATTTCTTATACCCGGATCAGTCCTGAATGCCCTTGTCCTGAAGATAAGAAATAACTTCGCCGACAGTCTTAAGCTCGTTCATGTCTTCAGCGTCGAATTCAACACCGTATTCCTCTTCGAGGCTCATAACGAGTTCTACCATATCCAGAGAGTCGATTCCGAGGTCATCGGTAAATGACGTATCCATAGAGATGTCACTCGGGTCGATATTTAACATTTCACTCAGATTCTGTCTGATTTTTTCCAGCATGATTTAATCCTCCTTGCTGTTTGATAAACTAACTATATTATCTGTATACGCTGTTGTCAATATCTAATTGCCCCGCCTGAGCAGTACAGCTTGCGTGCCGTATCGATGTCCGAAAGCACCTGCAGCTTCAGTTCATCGAGGCTTCCGAATTTCCTTTCGCCGCGGATAAACGACACAAAATCAACGACTGCGGTCTTTCCGTAAAGGTCTTCATCCACATCCAGAAGATGGACCTCGAGTACCGGCTTCTCCTCATCGGAGATCGACGGTTTTACGCCGATGTTTGCCATTCCGCCGTAGCACATGTCATCGATCCAAACCATAGTGAAATACACACCGTAAAGCGGGAGGAACCGCGATTCTTCGGGGTAGATATTGATGGTCGGAAAACCGAGATTTCTTCCAAGCGCTCTTCCGTGGACGATCTCGCCTTGAATCGTGTACGGTCTTCCCAGCAGATGCGCCGCTTCATCGACCGCACCGGCCGTCAGTTTTTCGCGGATACGCGAGCTGGAAACGCGCACGTTTCCGTATAAAACGCGCTCGCAGACGATACACCGTATGCCGTATTCCGCACCGACTTTCTCAAGCAGTCCGGTATCTCCCCTTCTTCCCGCGCCGAAGCGGAAATCATCTCCGGTCACCACACATTTTGCATGCATGCGGATGACCAGGATCTCGCGAATAAAATCCTCGGCACTCATGCTCCGGAATTCTTCACTGAACGGAAGTGTGACAAAATAGTCCACACCGGCTTCTTCCAGGATCGCAAGTTCTTCTTTTGTTGTCAGAATACTGTTATGCAGCGTTTTACCCGGGGCCTCAATCTTCAGAACGACCGTACGGAGACCGAGTTTTTTGTACTCTCCCGCTTTTTCGATCAGCTCCATGTGGCCGAGGTGCAGGCCGTCGAATTTACCGACGGTGACCGCTGTATTTTCATCGATATCGATCGTATCGATCGTGTAAAAACACTTCATTTCTTTATGTCACCCAAAAACATTTTGACCGGTTTCATGAGTCCTTCTTCCCTGCTGTAAACGTAAATAGCCCGGAAGATGCCGGACATGTCCAGTATCCGGTACATTTTCCCGTCCTCCGTCTCAACATCCGTCTCAAGGTCCGCAAGGGCCAGTTTATTGCCGTTAGAAAGCGGCTTCATTCCGGTTTCCGTTACGGAAAGCTTCGGAAGATCCGGAAACAGATCCTCGATACAGATCAGAATTTCCGCGGTTTTATCCGTATGAACGAGTTCTTCGATCTCCTTCAGAGTATGAGCCTCCGAAAGCTCAAAATTGCCGTGTTTTATGCGTTTCAGCGCACTCATGCACGCACCGCAGCCCAGTTTTTCACCGATGTCGCTGCAAAGTGTCCGGATATAGGTTCCCTTGGAGCAGTAAACACGGAAAGCGACCTTCGGGAGATTGATTGAAAGGATCTCCAGTTTCTCTATAAAGACGTGCTCGGCCTTCCTTTCCACGACGATTCCCTGACGGGCATATTCGTAAAGCTTCTTACCGTTCACCTTTTTTGCGGAATACATCGGCGGTACCTGATCATAAGCGCCGGTAAAGGAAAGTACCGCTTCCCGCACCGCGTCTTCGGAAACATTCACCGCTTTGGTACGAACCGGTTCACCCCAGATATCCTCGGTCTCCGTCGTAAGTCCGAGCGTCATTTCCGCCTCGTAGCATTTATCGTCATACGGCAGAAAATCGCAGAGCTTTGTGGCATCTCCGAGAAATACCGGGAGAACGCCCTCCGCTTGCGGATCCAGCGTACCGCCGTGTCCGATCTTTTTCTGCTTCAGAATACCGCGCATGACTGCGACGACATCGAACGAGGTAAAATCCCGCTCTTTATTCACGAGGATCACGCCGTTCATGAATTCACCTGTTCTTTTTTCAGTGCGCGTACTTTTTCGATCGCGTCTTCCAGTTCTTCATCCGAAACCGAAAATCCTGCTGCTTTCTTATGTCCGCCGCCGCCGAAGCTTGCCGCGATGGCCGCGACATCGACCGGGGACTTGGAACGCAGACTGCCTTTCCAGGTACCGTCCGGATTCTGATACATAAAGAGCTCCACGTCCGCTTCTTTGATATAGTTTAAGTACATGACGACGCTTCCGAGCTCACGGGGCGTGAGTCCCAAAGATTCCTGCAGCGCGGTCGATGCTCTTCCCACAAAGATCCGCTCGTCCTCGTAAAGAACGCCCTCGTTCAGCACGTGGGCAAAGGCCTTCAGCTGCTGAATGGGCTCATTCGATACGGAATCCTGGATGATCAGTGAGAACGGAACGCCCTTTTCGATCAGATCCGCCGCAATGCGCAGTGTCCGCGGAGACGTGCTGTCAAAGCGGAATACGCCGGAATCGTGGATAATGCCCGTATAGAGACAGGTCGCTGCTAAAAGGGAGATCTTTTCCCTGTCCAGTAGGCCGGTCACGACCTCTGACGCGGAGGATGCCTCCGGTTCCACATGATTCACATCCGCAAAGTTCGGATTGGTCACGTGGTGATCGATGCAGACCGTACGGTTCTTCGTTTTCGCTTCCGTAAACGCATCTTTTCCCGCGCCGATCCGGCCGATGTCCGATGCATCGGAGGAGATCACAAGATCGTAATCCTCTCCGGCGCCGCTGTCTTCACGCACCGTAATGCCCTCGACCATGAACTTCAGATTCTCGGTCATCGGCTCCAGATACGGCGTCACCTCCAGATATTTGTAATTGTCCGTCAGATAATGATAGATTCCCATCACCGAACCGACGCAGTCGCCGTCGGGGCGTACATGACCCACAACGGCGACTCGTCTCAGTTCCTCAGTGATGACTTCACTGATATTATTCATCTTCACTTTCCGTTTCTTCCGGCTCTTCTTCATCACCGCGCGCAGCGATCACCGCATCGTCATGTGCCTTGACATCATTGATGAGCTTGGACATGTAGATACCGTTTTCGATGCTGTTATCGAGAATGAATGAAAGCTCCGGTGTTTTTCTTAAGTTCACGGTTGCGGCGAGCTGTCTTCTGATGAAGGGCTTCGCGCTGTTCAGGCCGCGCATGGTCTCCTGCTTGGATTCATCATCCGCAAGAACGGAGATATAGACCTTGCAGTATTTGAGGTCCATGGTCACGTCGCAGGACATGACCGTGGTCATCGGATGGATGCGCGGATCCTTGATCTCATTGTGGATAATGCTGCTGATCTCGCGCTGCACTTCCGCATTGATACGACTAGATTTCACACTGCCTTTTCTCATATTACACTCTTTCGACCTGGACCATCTTGTATGCTTCGATCTGGTCGCCCTCCTGAAGGTCGTTGAACTTCTCAAGTACGATACCGCACTCAAAGCCTTCGCGAACCTCCTTGACATCGTCCTTGAAACGTTTCAGGGATGCCAGAGGACCATCGTAGATCTGCTCGCCGTCTCTTGTGACACGTGCGGAGCAGCCGCGCTCGAAGGTACCGTCCAGAACGTAAGAACCTGCGATGGTTCCGACGCCGGATGCCTTGAACGTCATGCGGACTTCAGCATGGCCGAGGATCTTTTCTTCATAAACCGGTGCAAGCATGCCCTTCATGGCAGCTTCCACATCATCGATCGCCTGGTAGATGACACGATACAGTCTGAGATCGACATGCTCGGTATCCGCAAGCTGCTTAGCCTGCGCGTCCGGCTTGACATTGAAGCCGATGACGATAGCATTCGATGCGGATGCCAGGGAAACGTCGGATTCGTTGATGGCACCGACACCGCCGTGGATGACCTTGACTGCAACTTCCTCGTTGGAAAGCTTCTGGAGAGAAGAACGGACAGCTTCCACGGAACCCTGTACATCGGCCTTGACGATGATCGGGAGTTCCTTGATATTGCCGGCCTGGATCTCTGCGAACAGACTGTCCATGGTAAGCTTCTGCTTGGTCTCTGCCAGCATCTTCTTCTTTTCTTCCGCGATGAAGGTGTCTGCATAGCTGCGGGCTTCCTTCTCGTTCTTGTGACCGACGCAAACCTCACCGGCGTTCGGTACACCGTTCAGACCGAGGATCTCTACCGGAGTAGACGGAGTTGCGGTCTTGATGGGCTTGCCGTTACCATCGACCATGGCACGTACACGACCGTAGTAGGAACCGCAGGAAACAAAGTCGCCGACCTTCATGGTACCCTTCTGTACAAGTACTGTCGCAACCGGGCCGCGGCCCTTATCCAGCTTGGCTTCGATGACGATACCGCGCATCTCACGGTTCGGGTTTGCCTTCAGTTCCTTGACTTCGGTAACCAGAAGGATCATTTCAAGAAGCTGGTCGATGTTTTCGTGATTCTTTGCGGAAACCGGAACGAAAATGGTGGAACCGCCCCAGTCTTCGGCAACGAGTTCATACTCGGTGAGCTCCTGCTTTACGCGCTCAACGTTTGCGGCCGGCTTATCGATCTTGTTGACTGCAACGATGATCTCAACGCCTGCTGCCTTTGCATGGTTGATTGCTTCAACGGTCTGCGGCTTGACACCGTCATCGGCAGCGACAACAAGAACTGCGATATCGGTAGCCTGCGCACCGCGCATACGCATTGCGGTGAATGCTTCATGACCGGGAGTATCCAGGAAAGTGATGGGCTCGCCGTTGCATTCGACCATGTACGCACCGATGTGCTGTGTAATACCGCCGGCTTCGCGTGCGGTAACGTTGGTATCACGGATCGCATCCAGAAGGGAAGTTTTACCGTGGTCAACGTGACCCATGACACAGACGACCGGAGGACGCTTAACCATCAGGTCTTCGTCTTCCTCTTCCTCCTTCAGAAGCTCTTCGATGACATCGACCTGAACCTCCTTTTCGCAGAGGATCTCGTACTCCAGCGCGATCTCCTCAGCCTCTTCATAAGAAAGCTCGGAGTTTAACGTCATCATCTTACCCTGCAGGAAAAGCTTCTTGATGAGGTCTGCCGGCTTCATCTTCATCTTTTCCGCAAAGTCCTTAAGCGTGATGACTTCCGGAAGGACGATCATCTTGATGGTCTCTTCCTCTACGCGCTGAACCGGCTTCTTGCCGTGATCGTTATTTTTGGAAAGATTCTTGAAGTTTTCTGCGTTCTTGCTCTTTCCGGTACGATCTCTGTCCTGACGTGCCTTGTCATGGCTGTTGTTATTGTTTTTGTTCTTTGCACCGCGGATATCGGCCTTTGCATTCAGTGCGGATGCGGATTCGCCGGAGTTCTCACGGTTGAAGCGGACGTTCATGCCGCCTCTGTTCTGGCCGCCCTGACCGTTTCCGCCGAAGATGCCGCGGTTGTCGCGGTTCTGGCCGCCCTGACCACCCTGGCCGTTACGGTTGAAGGGACGGTCACCGTTATTACGGTTGTAGGGACGGTCGCCGTTCTGACCCTGGCCGCCCTGGCCGCCCTGACCGTTACGGTTGTAGGGACGATCACCGTTATTACGGTTGTACGGACGGTCACCGTTGTTTCTGTTAAAGGGACGTTCGCCGTTATTGCGGTTGTACGGACGGTCACCGTTCTGACGATCGCCGCTCGGACGCTCACCGTTCTGGGCTTCTCTTTCGCGTCTTTCCTTCTGTGCAGCAAGACGGCGTGCGTTCTCCTCCTGCATCTCACGGTAAACGTTACGTACCTGACCCTGGGTGTTCTTCTCAAACAGACGCTGAGTTTCCGCGCGCTGAGAGTCCACAGCCGGATTCTTCTTTTCTTCCGGAGCCTTAGCAGGCGCTGCCTTCTCGGGAGCCTTCGGTGCCGGTGCTTCCTGCTTTTCAGCCGGAGCCTCGACCTTTGCTTCCTGCTTTTCAACGACCGGCTTTTCGATCGGGAGCTCGATCGGGTTCATGACCGGAGCTTCATTGACCGGAGCGTTAACTTTTACCGGCTCTTCAACGATCACAGCCTTCTTTTCGATGACCGGCTCGACCTTCACGGTCTCAACCGGCTTTGCAGCTTCAACGGACGGCTTTACGGTCTCTCTTCTTTCCTCTTCCCGCGTATAATCCTTATACTGCTGAGCAGTCGTCGGTACATTGGGACGGATCACGGAGCGGCTGCCGCCCTGAGAACCGCGGTTCTGATCGTTACGCTGGTTGTTATTTCTGTAATTACCGTTATCACGGTTCTGGTTCGGATTCGGTCTTCTCTGTCCCTGTCCGTTCTGACCGTTCCGCTGGTTGTTTCCGTGGCCGTTATTCTTGTTGAAGGAAGAATTTTCCGGGCGGAATAAAAATACGGGCTTCTTCTTTTTCGGTTCTGCCTCGGCCGGAGCCGGTGCAGCAGCTGCCTCGTTAGTCGTCTTGTTTTCTACTGTATCCTTCGTTTCCTTCTCCACTTTTGAAGGAGCCTCCTTTTTTTCACTAGTCTTCGGTGCAAAATGCTTGCGCACTTTTTCGACATCCGCATCTTCGATGCCGGACGCCGGCTTTAATTCGTTATTTCCGAGGAACTCAAGGATATCTTTATTATCTTTGTTGAGTTCCTTTGCGAGTTCGTAAATTCTGACTTTTGCCATTCATATCCCCCGATCTTTATTACTCTGTCAGTTTCAGGATCGCTTTCGCAAATCCGGGATCCAGTACAGCGACGCTGGTACGTTCCTCCTGTCCGAGCGCATGACCGAGTGCCGCTTTGTCTCCGTATAAGAGATACGGAACATCGTAGAAGCTGCACTTGTCACTGAACTTCTTCTTGGTGTTTGCGGAAGCGTCTTCGGAAACGATGACGAGCACCGCTGTCTTTTCCTTAACGGCTTTTTCCACCGCAAAACCGCCGCTGACAGCCTTTCCGGCTCTCACGGACAGCCCCAGCATGTTAAGCACCTTATCCATTCAGTTCACTCAGCCTTTCCTTCAGAGCTGCGTAAACATCATCGCCGATGGAAGCTTTATACGCACGGTTCAGTGCGCGTTTCTTCACAAGAAGCTCGAAGCATTCCGGTGTGTGGCACACATATGCGCCTCTTCCGTCCGCTTTCCCGGTGGGATCCGGGTAAATGCCTTCTTCCGATCTTACGATGCGGAGAAGCTCCTTTTTCGGCTTCATCTGCCCGCAGGCTATGCACATTCTTTCAGGAACCTTTTTCGTCGCCAAGTCTTATTACTCCTCTGTTTCCTCGTAATTTTCGACGTAATCGCCGTCATAATCGTCATAGCCGTCTTCATAGTCTTCATCGTAATCATCGAAAAGACCTTCATCACGCGCCTGAGACTCGGACTTGATATCGATCTTATAACCGGTCAGCTTTGCGGCAAGACGTGCGTTCTGACCCTTCATGCCGATGGCCAGAGACAGCTGGTTGTCCGGAACGACAACAAGTGCGGTGTGCTCGTCTTCATCGGCTGCGACTGCAACGACCTTGGCCGGTGACAGTGCGTTTTCAACAAGAATGGCCGGGTTGTCATCCCAGTGGACGATGTCGATCTTCTCTCCGTGCAGTTCGTCAACGATCGGATTGATACGGCTTCCGTTGATACCGATGCATGCGCCGATCGGATCGACGTTGGAATCATTGGACCATACCGCCATCTTGGTACGGGAACCCGCTTCACGGCTGATGGCCTTGATCTCAACGATACCGTCCTTGATCTCCGCGACTTCCATCTCAAACAAACGCTTGACCATGTTGGCCTTTGTTCTGGAGATCTGTACGCGCGGGCCCTTGCCGCCGTCACGCATGCCGACAACATAGACCTTGACGTGCTGCGTCGGAACGAAGGTCTCACCCGGAATGATGTCGTCCTTGGTCAGGATCGCATCGGCCTTGCCGAGGTTGACACTGATGATTCCGTTCATGACACGCTGTACGACACCGGTCATGATATCATGAGCGCGGCTGTTGAAGTATTCGCTGACGGTCTGACGCTCTTCCTCGCGGATCTTCTGAAGAATGATGGACTTCGCATTCTGCGCTGCGATACGGCCGAACTCCTTGGAGCGGATCTCAACATTGACGGTCTCACCGAGAGCAGCCTTCGGGTTGATCTCCTTGGCCTTTTCAACGGTGATCTGAGTGGCCGGATCTTCAACCTTTTCCACGATCTCCTTCGTAGAGTAAATGGAAAAGTCGCAGGTCTCTCTGTCGATATTGACCGTGACGTTTTCAGCTGAGCCGAAATTGTTCTCGCAGGCTTTTCTTAAAGAAGCGTCGATCGCATCAAAAAGAGCGGCTTTTGAAACGCCTTTTTCTTTTTCGAGAATATCAAGCGCTTCCATCAGTTCCTTGTTCATTTTCTTTTATTCCTCCTAGATATTACGATATGGGTATTATGCATCCCAGTCCACGTATTCGCGGATGAGTGCAATGTTCTTTCTTTCAAAGACCTTCTCTTCTTCCTCAAAAAGAACGGTGACGGTCTCCTTATCAAAGGCCTTCAGGACACCAACGAATTCCTTGGCGCCGTCCTCTGCCTTGAAAAGCTTGAATTCGATCTCGCGGCCGGTGTTCCGGACAAAATCCTTGTCCTTCTTTAACGGTCTGCCAAGTCCCGGGCTTGAGACCTCCAGAATGTACGCGTCTTCGATGAAATCATCCTGATCCAGAAGCGCGCTCATGGCTCTTGAAACGGTTTCGCAGTCGTTAATGTTCACGCCGCCTTCTTTGTCGATGTAAAAGCGCAGGTACCACTGGCCGGCTTCCTTCACATACTCGACATCCACAAGGCTTAACGCGTTTTCCTCCAGGATCGGTGCGATCATGGACTCTGCCTTCTGCTCGTAGCTTTCGTGCTTTGCCATATTCCTCCTCGTATTTTGCCATAAAGAAGGAGCGGATCTTGCGACCCACTCCAAACTACAACTATCAACTTCAAAAAGTTTATCACGAAAATCCAGTAAAATCAAGGTTTTTTTCATAATTATTACGAAAAAAAGCGGATTTTTTACGAATATGTGATACACGGTACTTACCGGATCTTGCGAAGATGTCCGGAAGCCTCCATCGATGCGATGATGTGATCCACCTGCTTCTCGCACTCTTTCGTGGTACCGGCTTCCGCCATGACGCGAAGGACCGGTTCAGTGCCGGATTTACGAAGAAGTACGCGTCCGTCGCTTCCGAGGCTCTCTTCACATTCGCGGACTGAGGCGATGACTGCGGGATCGTTAAGTGTACCTTCCTTGTCATCGACCTCCACATTCTTCAGGACCTGCGGATACATCGTGCAGCCCTGCTTCAGTGCGGACAACGGCAGACAGGCTTCGATCATGACCTGCATGACCATGAGTGCGGTAATAAGACCGTCACCGGTATGCGCGTACTTGCGGAAAATGATGTGTCCGGACTGTTCGCCGCCCAGAATGTGGCGGTTTTCCTTCATGTTCTCATAGACATAACGGTCGCCTACATCGGTCTTTTCGTAACGGATACCGCATTCGTCAAAAGCCTTGTACAGGCCGAAGTTGCTCATAATGGTCGTAACGACGGTATTATTGGTCAGGTGATCGTTCTTCTTGAGCCATTTGCCGCAGATGTACATGATGTAGTCGCCATTCAGCTCTTCACCCTTTTCATCGACCGCAAGGCAGCGGTCCGCATCGCCGTCAAAGGCAAAGCCCGCATCCATCTTGTTTTCGACTACATACTTTTGAAGCCCCTCAATATGTGTGGAGCCGCAGTTCAGGTTGACGTTCTGACCGTCCGGTTCGGCATTGATGACATAAGTCTTTGCGCCCAGCGCATCAAAGACCGCACGTGCGATCATCCATGCGGAACCGTTAGAGCAATCCAGCGCGATGCGGTAATTATCAAAAGAACGGGACGGAACGCCGGTCAGATAACCGATGTAACGGTTTCTGCCGGTATAGAAGTCCACGGTCTTGCCGATCTCCACGCCCTCGGAATACGGGATCTCTTCCATCTCTCCATCCAGATAACGCTCGATCTGTTCCTGGACCGTATCGTCCATTTTTTCACCGTCTTCGTTCATCAGCTTGATACCGTTGTCGTAGAACGGATTGTGCGATGCGGAGATCATGACGCCGCAATCGAACTTTTCCGTACGGGTGATGTAGCTGACGCACGGTGTCGTCGTTACGTGAAGAAGATACGCATCGGATCCGGACGATGTAATGCCGGAGGCCAGCGCGTTTTCATACATATAGCTTGAACGGCGGGTGTCCTTACCAATGACGATACGTGCCGCACTTCCTGTTTTTTCTCTATAGTACCAGCCTAAGAAACGGCCGATCCTGAATGCATGCAAGGCGGTCAGATCCCGTCCTGCGCGACCGCGGAATCCGTCTGTTCCGAAATATTTACCCATAAGTCACTCCTGTAACGTTATTATTATGATGCAGCGCATTAAATGTTATGTAAATCAATATGTTATTATACTCAAAATAACATTTTTTTCAACGGTTCCGGCTCATATCCGCGGTAAATATTCGAATCTTCCGATCCGTATCGTATTCAAATATCCGTTGAAAAACACTCCGCTTCATAGTAAAATGTGAAATGGAGGATCTTGAAATGGCATTCGACGGAATTTTAGTACGCGCCTTAAGAAACGAGCTCGAGTCCGAGCTGACCGACGCGCGAATCAATAAAATCGCACAGCCCGAACCGGAGGAGCTGATCATCACCTTTAAGACCCGAAACGGGCTCAAAAAAGTGCTCATCAGTGCAAACGCATCTCTTCCGCTCATTTACCTGACGGAGGACAACAAGCAGAGTCCCCAGACGGCCCCCGGCTTCTGCATGCTGCTTCGCAAGCATTTGAACAGTGCGCGTCTGATCTCGGTCACGCAGCCCGGTCTTGAACGCGTCATCGTTCTTACGATCGAACATCTCGATGAAATGGGCGATCTCAAGATGAAGTATCTGAACATCGAGCTGATGGGCAAATACTCAAACATCATCTTCACCGATGACCGCGGCATCATTCTGGATTCCATCCGTCACGTGCCGCCGTCCGTTTCCTCGGTGCGCACCGTTCTTCCGGGACAGCCCTATTTCATTCCGGATACGCAGAACAAGGTGAATCCGGAGGGGGTAACCGAAGAATTCTTCCTGAGTGCCCTGGATGACAAGGACCGGATCTCCGACAGCATCTTCAAGCATTACACCGGCTTTTCAAGTCCGGCGGTCAATGAGCTCCTGTACCGTGAGGGTCTGGATCCGGACCGCTATATCTCCGAACTCTCCGAACAGGAACGAAAGGATCTTGCGGCCCGTTTTGTCCGTATCGTCAATGACCTTCTGAACGGTCCTCTGACTGCGGAGATCGCTTATGAAAACGGTCTCGGACCGGTACAGTATTCCGCCGTTCCGCTCGATTCCTACAGGAGTCTTGAGGAAGAATACACGGTGAAGACCTTTGAATCGGCGAGTCTCATGCTGAAGACCTATTTCAGCGAACGGAACATCACGACGAACATGCGCCAGAAATCCCAGGACATGCGAAAGGTGGCGGAAACACTGCTCTCGCGTGCCGTAAAGAAGCTGGATCTTCAGGAAAAGCAGATGAAGGATACGGAAAAGCGTGAGACCTACCGGTTGTACGGCGAGCTTCTGAACGCTTATTCCTATCAGCTTCCGGTCGGGGAAAAAGCCGTGTCCGTCCTGAATTATTATGATAACACGGAACTTAAGATCCCGACGGATCCGGATCTTTCCATTGCGGATAACGCAAAGCGCTATTTCGATAAATATACCAAGCAGAAGCGGACATGGCAGGCGTTGGAGGAGTTGATCCCGCAGACACAAAGCGAGATCGAGCATCTTTCTTCTATCGTGCTTGCGATCGACATCGCCCGTGATAATGAGGATCTGCAGCAGATCCGCGAAGAGATGGCCGATGCCGGCTTCATCAAGCGGCAGCTCGGAAAAAACGGCCGCAGGATCAAGAGCGCATCCAAGCCCTGGCACTATGTTTCCTCCGACGGTTACGATATTTATGTGGGAAGAAACAATCTGCAGAACGATATGCTGACCTTCAAGTTCGCGGACGGAAACGATATCTGGATGCACGCTAAAAAAGCTCCGGGTTCGCACGTGATCATACGTACACGGAACGAGGATATCCCGGACCGCACTTATGAAGAAGCCGGCGCGCTTGCCGTCTACTACTCCACGGTGCGGGACAATCCCAAGGCCGAGGTCGATTACATCGAGAAGAAGCATGTTAAAAAGCCGAACGGAGGCGCTCCCGGCTTTGTTGTATATTATACCAATTACTCCCTGATGGCATCGCCGGATATTTCCGCACTGCGTCAGGTGCAGGATTAAGGAGGCACCCATGAAAGACAAACGCCTGTGGATCTGCGTTGCCGCAGTATTCATCGTCGCAGCCGCATTTACGATCTTTGCGGGAATTTCCATTTACAATCTGACCGTCCGGCCGTCAGCCGGCGGAAAAGCTCCGGTCGTCGCGGATGCGGACACGGATGACAAACAGGAGGCCGATGTTTCTTCCGAAGAACCGTCTTCGGAGGAAGCAACAGAAGCACCGACGGTGGACCCGAATTACAATCCGTTGAATGACGGTATCGCAGGGGTCCATGCACTGACGGATGAACAGATCGATTACATCGCTTCTCATTACGACGGGACCTCGGAATACATCTACACTTCTCTGGAAATGGGCGAGAACGGCATTCCGCAGTCTTTAGAGCATTTTAAGAGCAAGCTCGCCGGTATCGATAATATTACTTACACCGGTAAAGACACAAATGCTTATTTCATTTTCGTTCTGACGCATGAATACGATGAAAACATCACGAGTCAGATCCTCGACATGCTGAATTATTACGGTATCAAGGCAACGTTCTTTATGTGCCAGGGTTACGCGGAAGCCTATCCCGAGATCGTGGAACGCCTGATAAAAGACGGTCATGAAATCGGTTCGCTCGGCGCGTCTTATCCGGACGGCGGTCTTTCAACGTACGGTCTCAAGGATCAGATGAACGACATCATGCGATTCCAGGAATTCATGGAAAACACGTACAGCTACACGATGAAGCGCTTCTATCCCTGCGGCGAGATGATCTCCTGCCAGTCCGCAGTCCTGTGGACGCAGATGGGCCTCGAAGTCGTCATGTACGGCGCTTCCTATGAGGATTACAGCCACGATGCCGAGATCGATCCGGAAACCTTCTTCAACGATATGAAGACGGCGCTTCATAACGGCGTCATCTATCGTTTCCATACAACGAACTTAAGCACCTGCAATTTGATGCCGAGTCTCATCAGTTATCTGCAGCAGTGCGGATTCGGTATCGGTCTTCTGCCGTAATACAAAACACAGTTCGGAATATCCGCTCGTAAAATCGAACAGATATTCCGAACTTTTGTTTGCTTTTCCCAAACATATGTGCTATAATAATCCCATCAAGCAGTAGGAGGTTTTCCCATGGGAAACGGAAAGATCACCGATAAACAGATGGAAATTCTGAAATATATGGAAAGTGAATGCCTGAGAAAGGGTTATCCGCCGTCCGTACGCGAGATTTGCAAGGCCGTGAATTTAAGCTCGACCTCTTCTGTACACGCACATCTGAATTCCCTGGAAAAAAACGGTTATATCCGTCGTGACCCCACCAAGCCGCGTGCCATTGAGATCCTGGATGACAGCTTCCAGATGGTGCGTACGGAAACAGTTCCTATTCCTATCGTCGGCCGGGTAGCTGCCGGTGAGCCCATCCTTGCGGAACAGAATATCGACACTTACTTCTCCGTCCCCGCGGATTACATGCCGCCCACGCAGAACGATGTATTCGGTCTTGTGGTAAAAGGCGACTCCATGATCGAAGCCGGTATTTTCAGTAAGGACATTCTGATCGTCGAATCCCAGAAGACCGCCAAGAACGGCGATGTCGTTGTTGCCCTTCTCGATGATTCCGCAACCGTTAAGACCTATTACAAGGAGAACGGTCATTACCGTCTCCAGCCGGAGAACAGCTCCATGGATCCCATCATTGTGGATCATGTGGAGATCCTCGGAAAGGTTCGTTCCCTCTTCCGTCCGGCCGTATTCTGATAAACATAAAAGCCCCGCACCGGATAGGCGGGGCGTCATAAAACAGTAAATGTTTAAGAATTGAAAAAAGATGGGAAGGCGTGGCTTTGGTCACGCCTTTTCACTTGTTAAAAGCTCATTCAGAGGGATGAAACCAAGTCCATCGTACAGGATGTGGATATGCTGTCTGCGCTTACCGCTGGATTTATCCGGTGCATCCACATAGATTGCCTTTACCAGTTCATGAAGGACATAGGGGGTAAGCTCCTCGATGCCGACAT
>DCHF01000001.1:0-15921 GCA_002315555.1 Lachnospiraceae bacterium UBA1759
CGTTTGACGGGTGGTCATGACTTTTAGTTTAACAGCCCTTTTTCATGCAGGTCCGTAAAGATCAGCTTATCGACCGGGGAGATGATCTCCATGTCCGCTGTCGTAAGCCACCGGAGCTCTTCGATCTCGGAAGACGCCCCGGGCGTACCGTCAAATTCCGCGGTGTAGCAGGTCATCCGTACCAAAACACCTTCCGCCTTGCCGTGTGCCTGCGCTTCAAAGATCCCGTAGAGCTTTGCGGTCTCCGGACGGATGTCCACGGTCAGCTCTTCCTTGACCTCACGCACCAGCGTCTCAAGGTCCGATTCGTTCCCCTCGCGCTTTCCGCCGGGGATGTAGTATGCGTCCTTGCCCTTGGAACGGGTGCTCAGAAGCTCCCCGTTTTCAAGATGCAGAAAGGCGATCTTATCGATCAGCATTACAGCACCTTGGACAGGAAGTCCTGAAGTCGCGGATCCTTCGGGTGATCGAAGAATTCGTGCGGCTCACTTTCTTCTTTGATAATACCTTCGTCGATGAAGACGCAACGGTTTGCGACTTCACGCGCAAAGCCCATCTCGTGAGTGACCACGACCATAGTCATGCCTTCCCGGGCGAGGTCCTTCATGAGGTCCAGAACTTCGCCGACCATTTCCGGGTCCAGGGCGGAGGTGGGTTCATCGAACAGAAGAACTTCCGGATCCATTGCCAGTGCGCGGACGATGGCCACACGCTGTTTCTGTCCGCCGGAGAGGGTGGAAGGATAGACATCGGCTTTGTCTTCAAGACCGATGCGGGCAAGAAGTGCCATGGCCTTTTCATACGCTTCCGCCTTGATCTTTGCCGGCGTGGTGGTGCGTTCGGAACGCTTCGTGCGGCGCAGATCCTGCAGCTGCAGGTGTACCGGAGCCAGCATGATGTTTTCGAGAACGGTCTTGTTATTGAAAAGATTGAAGTGCTGGAAGACCATGCCCATCTTTCTGCGGTGGAGATTGATGTCGACCTTCATGTCGGCGATGTCCACATCGTGGAAAATGATCTGACCGCCGTCCGGATCCTCCATACAGTTCAGGCAGCGGAGCAGGGTGCTCTTTCCGGAACCGGACGGACCCAGAACGCACATGATATCGCCCTTTTCCACGTGGAGGTCAACGCCGTTCAAAACGGTATGATCACCGAATTTCTTAACCAGCTTAATTACGTCGATCACTTCTTCTTAACCTCCTTTCCATCAGTTTGATCAAAAGCGTGATGATCAGAACGAGAACGATATAGATGACGGCCATTGCCAGGTACGGGACCATGAACTCATAGCTGTTGGAGCCGATGTAGTTGAAGGCCTTGTACAGGTCGGACGCGCCGACAAAGCTGACGATGGACGTCTCCTTGATCAGCGTGATGAACTCGTTGCCCATCGTGGGCAGGATATTTTTTACGGCCTGCGGGATGACGACCTTCATCATCGTGGTACCGAAGGTCAGGCCGAGTGCACGACCGGCTTCCATCTGGCCCGGATCCACGGAGAGGATACCGCCGCGCATGATCTCGGAAATGTACGCGCCGGAGTTCAGACCGAAGACCAGGATCGATACATTCAGACCGGTGATCTTTAAGCCGAGAAGCGGGAACAGGACGTAGTAGAATACCAGAAGCTGTACGACCATCGGGGTACCGCGGAACATGGCAACATAGAAGCTGCAGATGGAATTCATGACACGCGGCAGTTTTTTGTATTTGGGCATGACGCGCACCGCGGCGATCAGGGTACCGATGACGATACCGATGATGAGGCCGAGGCAGGCGATCAGCATGGTATTCTTCAGACCCAGAAGGACATCGCGGTAACCGCCCTTGTTCAAAAGAATATCAATAAAGTTTTGAACCTTTGAAGAAAAATTTCCCATGGGGATCCTTTCTGTATAGTGAAAGACGGCGAAACGGAAAACCGTTCCACCGTCTTATCCGCGGCAAAGAATATGCGGTATTTCCGCGCAGCTTTGCCTTCACAGCAGTAATTACTGAACTGAGTTGATGGCGTCCGTGATGCATGCCGCCGGAGCGGAGTCGATGACAACGTAATCAACGTTACCGTTCATCATATCCTGAACAGCGAGTGCGCCGTTGGAATAGCCGGTGCAGGTAACTGCGTAACCGTCAAATCCCCAGTCCTCGTCGCCCTTGACGTAGAACTCACCGGTAGTGCCGTTCTGAACGCCGATCTTGACCTTGGAATCCATGCCGGCAAGAACCGCTTCGACATCGGCTGCGGTCTTGCAGTCTGCGAACTTCTTGTCGTTAGACGGAACGATCAGCTTCTGAGCCGCATTGTAGTAAGAGGTGGTGAAATCCACGTACTCTTTACGGTCTTCCTTAACGGTCAGGCCTGCCATTGCGATGTCGCACTTGTGCTGGCCGACGGAAAGACATACTGCGGAGAATTCCATGTTGCTGATGACAAGTTCCTTACCGAGGTACTCGGCCAGTGCTGCAGCGATCTCCATGTCGATACCGTAGTATTTGTCACCTTCGGTATATTCGAACGGCTCGAATGCGGCGTTGGTAGCTACTACGAGCTGATCCTTGGACGGATCTTCAACTGCGCTGGTGACACCCTGCGGTTCGCCGTCGCCGAAATAGCGGTTGCAGATCTCTTCAAATGTGCCATCGGCCTTGATCTGGTCGATGAACTCGTTTACCTGCGCAAGTAATTCCGGCTGGTCTTTATCTACACCAAATGCGTACTCTTCCTGAGTCAGCTCAATGTCGATTACCTTAGCAGTAACTTTTTCCTTACTGCTGCCGGAGGAACATGCTGTGAGCGCGGTCAGTGCAAGCACTGCTGCAAGAGCAAATGAAATGATTCTTTTCATTATGTTCTCCTCCTTGAATCTTCTTATTTTACGTGGGACATTGTACCACGTAAAAAAGTGTAGCACATTACAGCGGTAAATTGCTACTGTAATGTGCTACAAAAATAACACGGTCGATATTCAGTCTATCGTGAAAAAATCACCTTTTCGGGGCTTTTGAAAGTCAGGCTCTCTGCTGCATTTCCTTGATGACGGCGTCGATCTTGCCGACGACCGCGATGAAATCCGCTTCCTTGTAGCCGCGGGTGGTCATCGGTGCGGTACCGATGCGGACACCGCTGGTCTCCTTCGGGCTGCGGGTATCGTTCGGGACCATGTTCTTGTTTAAGGTGATGCCGTGAAGATCCAGCTCATCCTGAAGCGCCTTGCCGGAGATACCGGTCCTGGTCAGGTCGAGGAGCAGGAGATGGTTGTCCGTACCGCCGGTGACAAGATCATAGCCCAGGCGGGTGAATTCATCGGCCATGGCCTTGCAGTTCTTAACGACCTGGTGGCAGTACTCGTGGTAAGCTTCGGTGCAGTCCTCCTCGGCGCAGATGGCCTTGGCGAGGATCACGTGCTCGAGCGGTCCGCCCTGGCATCCGGGGAACAGTGCGCCGTCCACCTTCTTGGCCAGACCCTTGCGGCAGAAGATCATGCCGCCGCGCGGTCCGCGGAGGGTCTTGTGCGTGGTCGTCGTGACGATGTCCGCATAACCGAACGGGGTCGGATGATCACCGGAAGCGACCAGGCCCGCGATGTGAGCCATGTCGACCATGAAATAGGGCTTTTTATAAGCTTCATCAGTCTTTACGATCTCTTCCCATGCCTTGTCGATGACGCCCTTAATGGCCGCAAAATCGAAGATACGCGGGTAAGCGCTGGCACCGACCAGAACGAGGGCCGGCTTGGTCTCCAGAAGTTTTTCGTAGATATCGTCCAGGGATACGTAGCCGAAGTCATCTACGTTGTAGAAGATGAAATTGTAGGTCTTACCGCTGAAGTTGACGGAAGAGCCGTGGGTCAGGTGACCGCCGTGGTTTAAGTCCAGAGACAGGACCGTGTCGCCGTGAGAAAGGATCGCGGCGTAAGCGGCCTGGTTGGCCTGGGAACCGGAGTGCGGCTGAACGTTGACGTGGTAGTCGGTGTTGAAGACCTTCTGCCAGGTCTCGCAGCAGTACTGCTCGATCTTGTCGATGTTCTGGCAGCCGCCGTAGTAACGGCCGTTTCTGCCGGTACGTTCGGGCATTTCCGGGTAACCTTCGCAGTATTTAGCGGACAGGCAGGAGGCCATCGCAAGACGGACCTTCTCACTCGGATAGTTTTCGGAAGCGATGAGCTCCACACCGTCATCCTGACGGTCGACTTCATCCTGAAGCCATGCGTTTAACGGGGACCCCGGATTTTCCTTTTCCAGAAACTCTTTGACGTAGCTGTTTAAATTACTCATAACATGCTCCTTTCATAAAACCGGGCAGTCCTTTCGGGATGCCCGGTCTTCTTATACGGACGACCGTTCGGCCGCTATTATACGTTTAATACCGCGGTGATGTCACCCTCATCGTATCTTGCGATGATCGGGGATACGACAGCGTCCAGGAACTCGGTGACCTGGGATGCGCTGCGGCCGGTATACTTCCTGGGATCCAGCTCGGACAGGATCTCTTCCTTGGTGAGCGGGATATTTTCATCGGCTGCGATACGATCGATGAGGTCGTTCACGCCGCCTTCCATCTTGACCTTGGCAGCTGCCGCATGGGAATGCACGCGGATGATCTCGTGAAGCTCCTGACGGTTGCCGCCGCGACGGACGGATTCCATCATGATGTTTTCCGTAGCCATGAAGGGCAGCTTTTCCATAACACGTCTTTCAACGACCTTCGGGTAAACAACGAGACCGGAGGTGACGTTTATGTAGATGTTCAGGATGGCATCGACACAAAGGAAGGCTTCCGCAACGGCCAGACGCTTGTTTGCGCTGTCGTCCAGGGTTCGCTCGAACCACTGGGTAGCGGAGGTGAAGCCCGGATTCAGGGAGTCGGTGATGACGAAACGGGCCAGTGCGCAGATGCGTTCGCTTCTCATCGGGTTGCGCTTGTAGGGCATGGCACTGGAACCGATCTGGTTCTTTTCAAACGGCTCTTCCATTTCCTCAAAGGACTGAAGGATACGAAGGTCGTTCGCAAACTTGTATGCGCTCTGGGCGATGCCGGACAGAACGGACAGGAAGTAGGAGTCGACCTTACGGGAGTAGGTCTGCCCGGAGACCGGAACACAGGCGGTGAAGCCCATGTCGGCGGCGATCAGCTCTTCCAGCTTCTTGATCTTGGCATCGTCGCCGTTGAACAGTTCAACGAAGGAGGCCTGGGTACCGGTGGTGCCCTTCTGACCGAGGAGCTTTAAATTGTCCATCTGGTACTGCAGGTTTTCGATGTCCATGACGAGTTCGTTCATCCAAAGGGTCGCGCGCTTGCCGACGGTAGTCAGCTGCGCGGGCTGCAGGTGGGTGTAAGCAAGCGCCGGCATCTCTTTATACTGATCGGCAAAAGCAGCCAGATTCTTCAGGACCTGTACCGCTTTCTTCATGACGATCCCGGAGGCTTCCTTCAGGATGATGACATCGGTGTTGTCGCCGACGTAGCAGCTCGTTGCACCCAGGTGAATGATGGGCTCCGCCTTGGGGCACTGCTGACCGTATGCGTAAACATGGCTCATGACATCGTGACGGACGACCTTTTCACGGGCTTCCGCAACGTCGTAGTTGATATCATCCTTGAATGCTTCCAGCTCGGCGATCTGCTCATCGGTGATGTTCAGTCCGAGCTCCTTTTCCGCCTTTGCAAGGGAGATCCAGAGGCGTCTCCAGGTGCGGAACTTGAAGTTCTCGGAGAAAACCTGCTGCATTTCCGGGCTGGCATAGCGGGTGGAAAGAGGTGAAATGTAATTGTCCTTGTTCGTCATAAAAATACCGCCTTTTCTGTGGTGATTTATGGTTTTCTGTACTTCGGGGATTCGGAAAGCTTGCCTTCAAAACGGCTCTTACGGGTGTCTTTCGGAATGTCGGTCGGGTAGTCGCCGTTAAAGCAGGCTGTGCAGAAGCCTTCGGGGGCCGTGCCGGCGATGGCCTTCACACCCTCCAGGCTTAAGTAACCCAGGGAATCCACACCGATCAGGTCGCGGATCTCCTCCACCGAGTGGTGGCAGGCAATCAGATTGTCCCTGGAATCGATGTCCGTTCCGTAGTAGCAGGGGTTCATGAACGGCGGGGCGGAAATGCGGAGATGGATCTCGCGCGCTCCGGCGTCCCTTAAAAGCCTCATGGTCCGCTGGCTGGTAGTGCCGCGGACGATCGAGTCGTCGATGACAACGACCCGCTTTCCCTTCACGATGGAAGAGATGGGATTCAGCTTGATCTTCACCTGGTTCTCGCGGCTCTTCTGGCCGGGAGCGATGAAGGTACGGCCGATGTACTTGTTCTTGATGAATCCGTTTTCATAGGGAATTCCGGATTCGAGCGCATAACCGATGGCTGCGTCCGTGCCGGAGTCCGGAACGCCGATGACGACATCGGCTTCAACGGGATGCTCCTTGGCCAGGAACATACCGGCGCGTTTTCTGGCTTCGTGAACGCTGCTTCCGTCGATCACGGAATCCGGACGCGCAAAGTACACGAATTCAAATACACAGGTCTGTTTTTTCTGCTGGTGGCAATGGTCCGTGATGGAGCGGACGCCGTGCTCGTCGAACACCAGGATCTCTCCGGGTTCCACGTCGCGGACAAAGGCCGCGCCGACGGTATCCAGGGCACAGGATTCGGAGGCCACGATGTAGCGGCCGTCCTCCGTGACGCCATAGCAGAGCGGACGGAAGCCGAATTCATCGCGGGCGGCGATCAGCTTTTTCGGTGACATGATGATCAGCGAATAAGCGCCCTGTATGCGGTCCATCGCCCGGCTGACCGCTTTTTCGATGCTGCTTGATACCAGCCGTTCCTCGGTGATGATGTACGAAATGACTTCCGTGTCCGAGGTGGTGTGGAAGATCGAGCCCTTGAGTTCCAGCGCGGAACGGAGCTCGAACGCATTGGTCAGGTTGCCGTTGTGGGCCAGAGCCATGCTGCCTTTTACATGATTGACCACGATGGGCTGCACGTTGTTGCGGTCCGTGGCGCCGGTGGTGCCGTAGCGCACATGTCCTACGGCCATGCTGCCCGCATCGAAACGGTTCAGTACGTCCTGGGAAAAAACATCGTTTACCAGTCCCAGGTCTTTGTAGGTCTGAAACAGACCGTCGTTATTCACTACGATGCCGCAGGACTCCTGTCCGCGGTGCTGCAGTGAAAAGAGGCCGTAATAAACGGTCCCCGCAATATCATAGGTGTCGCGGCTGTAAACGCCGAACACGCCGCATTCCTCTCTGAGCTTCGCCATGATGGTCTCCTCTTAGCTGATGCTCAGTGTGTCATTTCCTACAATGAAGGCACAAAAGGGCGGCTTTGCATTCTGCAGGGAGCCGGGGCTTTCGCGTCTTCAATGAGACACTGCGCGGATATGGGTGTCAACACGTTCCGGAATCTCCGGAACGTGTTATTTGTTATACTTTTCGCCGACTGCGCGGTCCTTTTCGAGGACCTTTGCCGCGCCTTCCGCGCGCTTTGCCTGCAGCTTCTCATAAAGAGCCCCGTCGCCTACCGCGAGGATCTGAATGGCAAGAAGCGCCGCATTTGCGCCGCCGTTAATGGCTACTGTCGCGACCGGGATGCCGGAGGGCATCATGACGGTGGAGAGCAGGGCGTCCATACCGTCCAGAACGCTGGACTTGCACGGAATGCCGATGACGGGGAGCGTGGTGTTTGCCGCAACCGCACCTGCAAGGTGAGCTGCCATTCCGGCTGCACAGATCAGGACACCGAAGCCGTTATCACGCGCATTTACGGAGAAATCGCGGGCTTCTTCCGGAGTTCTGTGAGCGGAGTATACATGAACCTCAAACGGTACATCATATTCGGTCAGTGTGGCCATCGTCTTCTCGAGGATCGGAAGATCGCTGTCACTGCCCATAATGATTCCTACTTTCTTCATGGGAGTCTCCTTATCTGGCTTTTATCATACGGATCCCCGGAAGTGCCGGGGCGATGAAGATTTTATCCGCATTGTACAGGAAAAGTTTATCATAGGGAAAATTCCTTCGCAATACGGAATAATAACGAGTATTAGTTGGGGAAGTGTTGTTTTTTCGTCAAGTTGATGTAAGAAAAAGAAAAGGCGGTCCCGTGCGGGGACCGCCTTTTCTTTTCAGGCTTGCGGACCGGAGGCAAAGGGGACGGATGCGGACAGGAAGGCCTGTATCCGTTCTACCGTTTCGGCGTCCGGAAGATGCAGTGGAAGTGTGTTTTCAAGATCGAGCGCGCGGTATTTAGAGCCGGCGTAATTATGGTAGGGGAGAACGCGGATGCCCGTGATGTGCCGGAGTCCGGACAGGAACGCGGCAATCGGTTCCGCCTGGTTGTCGTTGCAGCCCGGGACATAGGGATAACGGATCTCCGAGGATGCGCCGGAGGCATCGATCATCCGGAGGTTTTCCAGGATACGTTTGTTGGAACGACCGGTGCAGCGGATATGGACGTCCTCATCGACGGCCTTCAGGTCGTAGAGAAAAATGTCGGTATACGGGAGCACCTTCAGGATGGCCTCTTCCGGCACATCGCCGCAGGTATCCACGGCAGTCGAGACCCCGTGTTCCTTCAGCTTTTTCAGAAGCTCCGCGCAGAAATCGGCCTGCAAAAGACATTCGCCGCCGGACAGCGTGACACCGCCGCCGGAGGACCGGTAGAAATCCGCGTCCTCTAAAAGGACCGGCAGAATGTCGTCTGCGGTCATGCGTTTTCCGTACAGCATCAGGGCTTCCGCCGGGCAGATCTCCGTACATTTCCCGCAGGCGATGCATTTTTCGCGGTCGATGGTATGCACCCCGTCCGTAAAAACATGCGCGTTTTCGGGACAGACACCCGTGCAGTCTCCGCACGAAACGCATTTGTTTTCGTAATAAGCAAGCTGCGGCCCGCCCGCGAGTCCTTCGGGATTGTGGCACCAGACGCACTTCAGCGGACAGCCCTTAAAAAAGACCGTCGTCCGGATCCCATTTCCGTCATGGACCGCAAAGCGCTTGATCTCAAAGATCCGGGCGGTCGGCTGTTTTTCCGTATTCGTATTCATCGAATGTTCTCCGCTCTCAGAATATAGGCGTCCTGCTCGGCGCGGCTCAGGTTGTTCCAGAGCACATTCCAGCCGCATACACGCACCTGGAGATTCCGGTATTTGTCCGGGTGTTCCTGTGCATCTCTCAGAAGATCCGCGTTGAACACGTTGATCTGGATACTCATGCCGTTGTTTTCCATATAGACGTCGAGTAAGGCCTTCATGACAGTCAGTCCGTCCTCACCTTCGACAGCAGACGGATGGAGCATCAGATCCACGCAGAAGCTTTCCGGATAGAGCGACGGGTTTAAGCGGACAGCGGAGTGGATCAGCGCGGTCACGCCGTTCCGGTCCATACCGGGCACCGGCGATCCGTTCTTGGAGATCTCCTGTCCGGCCTTTCTTCCGTCCGGAGTCGCCAGCGTCTTTTCACCCTCCCAGACAAACTGCATGGCGGTATGCATGATGGCCTTGTAGACACCGCCGCGGGCATTCGGCCGGTTATTCACCTTGTTTGCAAAATAGCGTGCCAGCATCTCCGCATAGAGATCGGTCTCGGCATGATTGTTGCCGTATTTATACGGACTGTTCAGGACCCTGGCGCGCAGACGTTCATGTCCCTTCCAGTCCTTCAGGACCGCATCCCGCATTTCGGTGATCGTCGCGGTCTTTGTGTCATAGACAAACTTTTTCACCGCCATTACGGAGTCCACAAGCGACGCGAAGCCGCAGTTCAGTATGGCGCAGTTATTGAATTTCACACCGCCCTGGTAGCCGTCGTAAGCGCGGCTGAGACTGGTTTCGACAGTTGCGCTGTACATCGAGGAAGGATTCACATAACTGAAGAAACGTTCGTAATCATCGGTGATCTGTACCGACTTTTCGATCAGATGGGACCACTGCGTAAGAACTGCGTTGTAAAAATCTTCAAAGGTGGCGAAAGAGACCGGTTCCCCTGTATGGACGCCGATCTGCTTTCCGTATCCGTGATCAAAACCGTCGGTAAAGGCGTATTCAACGGCCTTGGGACCGTTCACGTAGCCGCTGCCGGTGCAGACCTCGTTCGCACGGACACCGGTCTCGTAGCAGCCGCGGATGTCCATGTGAAGGCCTTCCTCGTACGTGCCGCCGTAGCTCATGACCGCCTTGATCATGCCGGGCTCGCAGCAGAAGACAAAGCAGTTCTGTCCGCGCCGGATCATATCCAGAACGTGGCGGAGGAAGCGCTCCGGAATGTTTTTATTATATTTGATCTGGATCTTCGGATTGTAGATGCCGAGAGCGTCGTAGACCTCGAGGATATCGTAGGACAGGTCATTGATCCTGGTGCTTCCGTCTTCTTCGGTACCGCCCAGATAGAACGGCTGTCCCCAGTAGTTGCCGATGGCGGACCACTGCATCAGGAAATAGGCGAGGAATTCGCGGATCTCCTCCCGGGTGAAGGTTCCGTTTTCCAGATCGTTTTTGTAAAACGGATAGAGGGTGTTGTCCAGGCCGTTTCCGAGGGAACGGACCTGATAATGGTCGATGCTCTCGCTGATGATGAAGTACAGGAAGATGAGCTGCATGGCCTCGTAAATGTTCGTCGGTGCGCCGTCGTGCAGCTGCTTCAGGCACGCGGCGAGCTTTCCGGCCTTGGCATGCGTCTTTGTCAGGGCTCCTTTATAAAGCCGCTCGATGACATCGAGTACCGCCTCGTATTCGAGTTCAATGCCGTCAAAATAGGCTTCCTGTTCGGCGGTAAGGCCCGTCGTTTCCAACCGCTTTTTCCGGTATTCGCGGGCACGCTCCAGGATTCCCGGGAAACCCAGCTTCATAAGAGACGCCCAATCCGGGACCACGTGGTCATAGTCCGGCCAGATCGCCACAGCACCGGAGCCGTTGAAGTCGATATCGGTCTGATGGAGCACCGGATCCAAACGGTCCCGGATCTCATCCCGCCAGACGGAGAAGGTGACGGAATCGGCCAGCCGGTTCAGCGAATAAAGACCGGTAAAATAATCGTGCTCGGAAAGATACAGACGTTCGTTCTTAAGAACATAGGCGATGGCCTTTGCTTTAGCGACGGGATGCGGGAGTCCCGCGAGTGCGGGCTTCAGTTTCTCAAGCCCCTCCAGAATGCCGGCATCGTCCAGTCCGCTTTCCGCGTCGTAGCCCTCGCCGTGATATTTCATCCGGGAATAGGGATCGAACTCCGCTTCCGGATCATGGTATTTTCGTTCAATGTATTTACGGTCTTCATCAAATGTACGGAACATAGCATGCACCTCCCGGAAAAACAGTAGCGCATTTTGGGTGGAACGTGAATGAATATTTCAAAACTACTTGACTGTTTCAAAACAAATTTCGATAATGAAAAGAAGAGGAGGAAGTGTATGAAGCCTTTTGAAGACAGTGATTTTAACATCGGAAATATCGTTCTTGCGTGCCACGTGGGAAAGGGACTCGGCGCCCGGACTCATCACGACCGTCCCAGTCACGGTTTGGCCCTTCATATAAGCGGCCGCCGCCGGTATATCTTCCAAACAGGCGATGTTCTGACGGTCGCCCCTTACGATCTGATCTATCTTCCCAAGGGATCGGATTACGAAGTCCTCACGGAAGAGCCGGGTGAATGCTATGCCGTAAATTTTGAGATCTCATCGGAGGAGACGTATGCACCCTTTGTCTGCCGGGTGAAGAACGCATCCGGCATGCTTGATCTTTTCAAAAATGCAAAGACCTCCTGGGAGACTAAAAAGGAAGGGTATCTTCTGAAATGCAAGGCGGACCTCTACAGCATTATTTACCTGATGACGGAAGAGCGGTCCCTGCAGTATACATCGAAGGACAAGCGGGAACTTATTCTTCCGGCCGTATCCTGCATTCATGAGAATTACATGCGGGAGAATCTGAGCATTGCGGCGCTTTCGGCGGCCTGCTCCATCACGCCCGAGTATTTCCGCAGTATCTTCAAGGGGATCTACGGGGTTTCCCCAAAAAGCTACATTACCGGGCTGAAGATCGAGCGCGCGAAGGAGCTTCTGGCATCGGGGATGTATTCGGTGACCGATACCGCTCTCCTGTCGGGATATTCCGATCTCAGTCATTTCAGCCGGGAGTTTAAGAAAGCCACGGGAGAAGCGCCCGGGAATTATCGGCGAACATAAAAATGTGAACGACGGTATTTGAAAATCGCGAAAATGAGCCCGTTGTCTTTACTTTAAGGAGCGATTTCGGTATAGTGATATACGGAAACGGCGGCAGCAGACCGCGAATCCTCGAAACAGTGAAACATACAGATCAAAATATCAAGGAGAATAAAATGAACGAGCTTTTATACGGCGCCGCTTATTATGACGAGTATATGCCTTACGAGCGTCTGGAAAAGGACGTGGAGATGCTGAACAAAGCCGGCATGAACGTGGTCCGCATCGCGGAGTCCACCTGGTCCACGATGGAGCCCTCCGACGGCGTCTTTGATTTCCACCATATCGACCGCGTGCTGGATGCCATGTACAAGGGCGGCATCCATGTCATCGTCGGAACACCGACCTATGCGGTCCCGGCATGGATGGTGCACAAGTATCCGGACATTCTCGCGGAGACCCGGAGAGGCGCGGGCGTTTACGGTGCCCGCCAGATCATGGATATCACGAACAAGCATTACCGGTTCCATGCCGAGCGTGCGATCCGCAAAATGATGGAGCATATCAAGGATCATCCGGCCATCATCGGTTATCAGCTCGATAACGAGACCAAGCATTACGATACCTGCGGTCCCGAGGTCCAGGCGCGTTTTGTGGAGTACCTTAAGGAAAAATTCCATAACGATACCGAGGAGATGAACAAGGCCTTCGGCTTCAACTACTGGTCCAATGCCATTCACGATTGGGCTGATGTTCCGGATGTCCGCGGCACTATCAACGGCTCCTTCTGGGGCGAATACGAGAAGTTCCGCCGCATGCTGGTTACGGAGTTCTTATGCTGGCAGCGCGACCTGGTGAACGAATACAAAAAGGATGACCAGTTCATCACGCACAACTTTGACTTTGCGTGGAAGGGCTATTCCTACGGCGTGCAGCCGGATGTGAATCATTTTACCGCAGCCGATGCGGTCACCATCGCCGGCTGTGACATCTACCATCCGTCGCAGGACCATCTGACCGGCCTCGAGATCGCCTTCTCCGGTGCTCTGAACTACGGCCTCAAGAAAAACAACTACCTGCTCCTCGAGACGGAAGCCCAGGGCTTTGCCAACTGGACCCCCTACGACGGTCAGCTTCGTCTCCTTGCGTTCTCTCACCTCGGAAGCGGCGCGGACATGGTGGAATACTGGCATTATCATTCCATCCACAATGCCTGCGAGACTTACTGGAAGGGCGTTTTGAGCCACGACTTCTCCGAAAATCACGTGTATAAGGAGGCATCCACCGTCGGCGCGGATTTCAAGCGCATCGGCAGTCACCTGCTTCATCTGAAGAAGGAAAACAGGGTTGCGGTCATGGTCAATAACGAATCCCTGACGGCCATGGAATTCTTCCTGCATGCCGGCGGTTATGTCCGTTATAACGATGTGGTCATGGAGACCTACCGCGCGCTTTATGAAATGAACATCGAGGCCGATGTCATCTCCGCGGAGACCGCGGATCTGTCCGGTTACAAGGCGATCGTCGTTCCGGCGATGTACTGCGCATCGGAGACCACACTGAAGAATCTGAAAGAGTTCGCGGCGGAAGGCGGCACGCTGATCGGAACCTTCAAGACCGGCTTTACCAATGAAAACGTTAAGGTCTACAGCGATACGCAGCCGCATATCCTGCACGATGTGTTTGGCATTCGGTATAACCAGTTCTCCCTTGCGGAGGGTATGAAGATCCGTACCGTTTCCGTTACTCCGGAAGCGGTTGCGGCGGCAGTGGAAAGAACGGCTGACAATGCGGTCCGTGATTTCTTCGAGTGTGTGGAGACCTGCACCGCGGAAACCGTGCTTTCTTATGAGCATGACAACTGGGGCCAGTACGCGGCAGTGACGAAGAATACTTATGAAAAGGGCAGCGGCTGGTACATCGGCTGTACGCTTCCGTTTGAGATCCGTAAGGCGGTCCTTAAGGAAGCGCTGACGGGAATCATCGAAGCCTGTGAAGTATCCGAAGGCTTCCCGGTCATCGTGAAGAAGGGTGTGAACACGGCCGGAAAGACGGTGGTCTATGTGTATAACTATTCCGGTAAGACGCAGACGGCGACGGTACCGTCCGGCAGCTGGAACGAGCTTCTTTCGGGAACGGCATATACGGGCGGAGATACGATCACACTTGAAAAATGGGGCTTTGTAATTCTCGAAGAAAACTGACAAAACAACGGATACAGCGTACCTCCGGGCAGAGGCCCGGAGGTACGCTGTGCTTCACGAAAAGAGGTAATCAATGAACAGCGAATGGAATCTGGAGGTCATGTACAAGGGTCTTGAGGACCCGGCGTATGCGGCCGATGTAAAGAAACTGGAAGAGGCGGCTGCTGCGCTTCACGAGGTCATCGTGAAGGCGCCGGAGACCGCGGAAAAGGAGCGCACGGAAGCGATCCTCTCCGCAATGGAGAATATGCACCTGATGCTTGAAAAAACCGGGCTGTATGTGGGTCTCCGTCAGGCGGTGGAAGCGGAAAACGGTCAGCTGATGGCGGAACTGAACAAGCTGATGATGATCGAGGCGTCCGCAGCGTCCGATCTAACTGCGGCCAAGCAGTATCTCGGTGCCATTCGGGCTGTGGACGCACTGGCGGAAAACAGCGCGATCATCGGCGCGTACAAGGCGCTGATCCTGGATGCGAAGGAAGAGTGCGCGCACCTTCTTCCCAGCGAAGTGGAGGCAATGGTCTCCGCGATGGACATGACCGGCGGCGGTGCGTGGGGGCGTTTGCAGTCCTTCCTGACATCGACCGTAAAGGTGGATTACAAGGGCGGACAGGTCACGCTTTCCGAGATCCGCAACCTCGCATATTCCGCGAATGCAGAAGAGCGTGCGGCGGCTTACGAGGCGGAGCTGAAGGCATATAATAAGATCCGCGACGGCATCGCGTTTGCTCTTAATAACATCAAGAATCAGGTCACGATGCTTTCGGATAAGCGCGGTTATGCTTCTCCGCTTGAAATGACCTTAAAGCAGTCCAAGATGACCCGCGAGACGCTGGATGCCATGCTCAGTGCCATTCGGGACTATCTGCCGGCCTTCCGGAAGTATCTCCGCAAGAAGGGCGAGATGCTGGGCAGCACAAACGGCCTGAAGTTCTATGATCTTTTTGCACCCCTCGGTGCCGCGGATAAGATCTACTCCCTCGAGGAAGCCCGCGAGACCCTGGTTACGGTCTTTAACGAATTTACTCCGGAGCTCGGCGGCATGATGGCGGAAGCCTTTGACAACGAATGGATTGATTTCTATCCGCGGAACGGCAAGGAGGGCGGTGCGTTCTGTGCCGGTGCATCCTGGATCCGCGAGAGTCGCATCCTCACGAACTACGACGGAACCTTCGGCGCGGTCGATACCCTTGCTCATGAGCTCGGTCATGCCTTCCACAATCTCCAGACGCAGGACGAGCGTCCGCTGAACATGGAATACGCGATGCCGGTCGCAGAGACCGCATCCACCTTTAACGAGGTCTTCCTCGGTGCTTACGCCCTGAAAAACGCGGCTTCCCGTGAAGAACGTCTGTCTCTTCTGGAAAGTGATCTCCGCGAAAAGACCCAGTGCGTCGTGGACATCTATTCCCGCTATCTGTTTGAGAGCGCGGTCTTCGAGCAGGCGCAGGAGCGTTTCCTGATGCCCGATGACCTGTGCGATCTGATGCTGGATGCTCAGAACAAGGCATACGGCAACGGCCTGGATCCGGACTTCAGGCATCCCTACATGTGGGCCTGCAAG
>DCHF01000001.1:15964-148335 GCA_002315555.1 Lachnospiraceae bacterium UBA1759
ACAACTTCCCCTACGCCTTCGGCAATTTGTTCGCACAGGGCTTGTATGCGTTGTATCTGAAGGAGGGCGATGCCTTTGTCCCGAAGTACAAGGAAATGCTCCGTACGACCGGTGTCCATACCATCGAAGAGGACGGCGCAATGCTCGGCATTGATCTGACCAGGAAGGAATTCTGGGAGGAATCCTTAAAGTCCATCGCCGCGGAGATTGAGGAGTTCTGCGCACTGTAACAAACGTCTTTTTGACTATGTAATTAAATATTTAACAAAGAAAAGCGCCCGCGTGATCATTTCGCACCATGCGGGCTTTTTCAATACTTTGTCCGGACAGACACAAGAAACGCGGGATAAACAGAGGCGTGTAAGGGGTTATATCATTTGCGCTAACTCGGGTTATCAAAAGTAGTATGACCGGAAAAAGATATTGATATTGACATTATCGGAGCGGAGATGTTAAATATTTAACGAGCGCAGCGAAGAGTTGCATGCGCCGTAATAAGATTTTCAGGAGGAAATAGTATGGCACGTTTTACTTTACCCCGTGACCTTTATCACGGTAAGGGTGCGTTAGAAGCATTAAAGACTTTCAAGGGAAAGAAGGCCGTGATCGTCGTTGGCGGCGGCTCTATGAAGAAATTCGGATTCCTGGATAAGGCTGAAGCTTATCTGAAGGAAGCCGGTATGGAAGTTCTTATCATTGACGGCGTTGAGCCGGATCCGTCTGTTACCACCGTTATGAGCGGTGCAGCAAAGATGCTGGAGTTCCAGCCCGACTGGATCNNCCTTCTGTAGAGACAGTTATGAATGGTGCTGCAGTTATGCTCGAGTTTGAGCCTGACTGGATCGTAGCAATCGGCGGCGGTTCTCCCATCGATGCTGCAAAAGCAATGTGGATCAAGTATGAATATCCGGAGTGCACCTTCGAAGATATGTGCAAGGTCTTCGGTATTCCGGAGCTTCGTAAGAAGGCTCATTTCTGTGCGGTTTCTTCTACTTCCGGTACCGCAACCGAGGTTACCGCATTCTCCATCATCACCGACTACGAGAAGGGCATCAAGTTCCCGATAGCTGACTTCGAGATCACCCCGGACGTTGCGATCGTTGATCCGGAGCTCGCTGAGACCATGCCGAAGAAGCTGGTTGCTCACACCGGTATGGATGCAATGACCCATGCGGTTGAGGCTTATGTTTCCACTGCAAACTGTGACTATACCGATCCGCTTGCGATCCATGCAATCGAGATGATCGAGAACGATCTGGTTGCTTCCTACAACGGCGATATGGCTGCACGTGACCGCATGCACAACGCACAGTGCCTGGCAGGTATGGCATTCTCCAATGCACTCCTCGGCATCGTTCATTCCATGGCACACAAGACCGGCGCGATCTTCCAGGATTTCGGCGCACACATCATTCACGGTGCCGCAAATGCGATGTACCTCCCGAAGGTCGTTGCATTCAACGCAAAGGATGAGACCGCAAAGAAGCGCTACGGCGTGATCGCGGATTACATGGGTATCGCAGCAAAGGATGCTTCCGACGATGAGAAGGTCGCTGCTCTGATCGCTTACCTTCGCAAGATGAACGATGACCTCAACATCCCGCACTGCATCAAGAACTACGGCGCAGATTCTTACCCGTGCGAGCAGGGCTTCGTTCCGGAAGAGGTCTTCCTGGAGAGAGTCCATGACATCGCTGTCAATGCACTTGCAGATGCCTGCACCGGTTCCAACCCGAGACAGCCCTCTGTTGAAGAAATGGAAAAGCTGTTAAAGTGCTGCTACTACGATACCGAAGTTGATTTCTAATATCAGCCTCTTGAAAGCTTTTTAAAATACAAAACCCCCATCGCATTGATCGATCACCCGATACCGGACAACCGGTAATCGCGGCGCATCGATCGGACGATGGGGGTTTTGTTTTAAAAAGGAGTTTATAATGAAAACGGGCGGCAAGACCCGGTCCATTCAGCTCAACCGAGGCGGTAGTAGTTGATCGCTTCGATGAGTGCGTTCACCTGGGAACGCTGCGCAAGGCCGAGGACCTTGCCGTTCAGCACGATGATGCAGTAGGTGCCGTCATAGCGGTAGGCTTCCAGGGTGATCTCCGGATAGTTTTCGTTATCCAGCGCGAAGACCATTGAAAGCTCTTCCTGCTCCGGCTTCACATCTTCGGTGAATTTGCTGATGGTGAGAGCGGACATGGCGGTCAATACGTCATTGACCGGAACCTCTTCGCCATTGTAGCGGTAAACGGTTTCTACATTGCCGTCATCATCGATGACCTCGTCCTTCGTAAAGGTACAGGTCTCGCCTTCCACGGTCGCATCGATTGCGGTAATGTCATCCGATGCCATGGTCAGAACGTCCGTATGACGGAGATCGTTCACAGCGCAGGCTGCGAGGGCATCATAGGTGCTCTCGGTAATTGTGTAGACGATCTGTGAATCTCCCACACGTACATAGTTCGTGATGGTACCTTCATAGGTCTCGCAGGCGGCATCGGCAGCTTCCTTTTCGGCAAGTTCGGCCTGATTGCGGCCGATGTTCAGCACGAATTCCTTTGCGGTTTCGTTCCCGTCTGCGTCTTCCTCGGTATAATTCACGGTCACGGTGAGCTCCGGAGTATCAAGACCCCAGGCGGACAGCTCATCCTCCGTGACATTATAGCTTACATAATCGGAGAGGCTCAGGCTTCCGATGGTATCGAGATACGCCAAGACCTGCGTGGTATCGAGCGGGAGAGTGCCGTTTGCGGTCTCTGTGAAGTACACATCACTGTCACAGTAGGTCGCGGTGCTGTCTTCCGCATACGTCAGCTCGTAGTTTTCAAGACCGCTGAAGGTGATCTTGTCTGCCGTTTTTGCAGCAGGCGTTTCATCATTCAGGATCAGCCGGCTGATCTCGGTGTCGTAGCTTGCGTACGGGTCGGTGCTGACCAGGTAGACGTTCCCGTCGCCGATGGAGACATAACGCTGGGAGTCCATGGTGCTGTACGTGCCGCAGACCACTTCGTATTCCTGATCCGCAGTCGTGAGCCGGATGGTGCAGACCGGGGTGGTGAGGCCGTAGGTGGCTTCATCCTCCGGGGTTTCGATGACAAAGGCTGCACCGAAATCCTTAAAGACGGAGAGGAGCTTTTCGATTGCGGCATCATCGACCGGGAACGCGGCGTCGTCATCATAGACCCAGCCGTCCTCTTTATGGAAGGACAGCGTCGTACCGTCATCCAGATCCCAGGAGACGTTCGTTATGTCCTCCGTGGGAATGCTTAAGATCGCCGTATCGGCGGTCTGGATCTGTTCCTTCTTTTCTTCCAGGCGGGTCACGACGAGAAGAACAACGACCGCGACCGCAAGCACGCCGAGAAGAAGCAGTAATTTCTTAGTTTTCTTCATTCTGTTTTCTCCTTGTCTCCACGAAGATCACGATACCGATGATCAGATAAAGAAGCGGCAGGATCGCGATCATGACGGCCTTTAACATCGTGCCTTCGGAATCACTGATGGTCAGGTAATTGTAGTTTAAGGACTTGCTGCGGATGGACAGCGCTTCGCGTTCGCCGATCAGAGAGGAAAGGGCGTTCATGCCGAGGCTCGTATTGGCACCGGAGGAATACGCGTTGTACATGTCATCCAGGAAGTCGGATGATGAGAAGAAGATCAGCTCGCCGTCGTTATCGGCTGAGATCTGAACGGCAATCGCAAACGGGCCGTCGATGTCTCCGTCTTCCTTATCGTAGGTGTCGAGGTTATACCCTGCGATCTTGCTGAAGGCATCGGAGGAGGTGGTGAGCAGGGAGCTTACATTGCTTGAAGCACCGTCCACCTTGAGTCCGGCCGCTATCGGAAGGATCGGGTAGTAGTTTTCATCCGCAAGCGGGTTGGTGATCGCATTGTCCGCGAGATCCGGAAGCAGAATGTACGGCATCTGGAATGCGTAATGGTTTCTGTCGGCTTCGACAACGATACCTTCCGCCGCTTCAACACCGTAATTGCCGAGGATTCCGTACAGGTTGGTCAGATCGCCTTCGCTGGACGGACCGGCGATGACAAGAAGCTTGCCACCGTTTGTCACGTAATCGGAGAGCATCGTTGCTTCTTCCGTGGAGATATCGGTCTTCGGGGAGTAGATCATCAGCGCGGAAGCATCCTCCGGAATCTCATCCACGGTCAGAAGGGAAAGTGTCTTCACTTCGATGTTGGACTTATTTACAAGGTCGCTGAAGGTGGAAGGCAGTTCGGATTCGCCGTGGCCTTCCAGGCAGTAGACGATCGGAAGCTCCTCGCTTACGACATAGTCGATGGCAGAGGTGATGGCACCTTCACCGTCAAAGGAAGTCGTATAGGTGTAGGAATACATGTCACTTTCCTGAACATAAATGTCGGAATAGGGAATGTAACGGTAACGCTCGCCGGATTCTACCACAAGACTGTTATTGGCCACGGTCTCATCGGTGTACTGCTGAGCGAAGGTCGGGAAGATATCCGGATTCTTCTTGACAACGGAGATGTGATCACTCAGGCTCTCGTACTTGTCGAGCAGGTTTTCAATGACGGAATCCTCTTTATCCGCCTGGACGATCCAGTAAATGGTCACGTCCTGCTTTAAGTTATTGGCAACGACCTTGGTGTTGCTGGTGATGGAGTACAGCTTGGCTGCACTGATATCGAACTTGGTCAGGGACTTCGGAAGAGCGGCCACAGCAATGTTGACGACGACCAGGATGGCGAGGACCACGATGGTCATGATCAGCGAATAGGAACCGCCGCGAAAAGCGATCTTTTTAGTAGCTTTCATCAGTTGTACCTCCGTTTTTCAAGTGACTGTACCGTAAGGAACAGGAAGAACACGATCACGGATAGGAAATAGCAAAGAGCCGAAAGATCGAAAACACCGTTGACAAAGATCTCGAACTGCTTGAACAGAGAAAGCTTTTCCATGAGAGACGGGAGAAGGCCTTCCAGCTTGGAGCTGTCAACGAAATAAACAGCGGCCAGTGCCATGTAGAGCACGATCGAAATGATGGAGGCAAAGGTGTCGTTCTTGGTCAGTGCGCGGATCACGAGCCCCAGAAGGAAAATCAGTACCGCGAGGGCGATGGTGGAGCTCATGACGGTCGCGGAAACATACTCGGAAAGCGTGACGCTGAAGTAGTTCAGCAGGATCACGGAGATGCCGATACCGGCCGCAAAGCCCTGATTATCCGTCAACGATGAAATGAATACGCCGAGTGCGATCAGTGCTGCGCCCATGACGAAGAAGGCCGCGATGGAGCCGTAGGAGGTCAGAAGATAAACATCACCGTATTTCGCGAAGATCAGCGGATAAACGGAGATCGGGACCAGCGGGACCAGGAATACGATCAGAAGCGCCAGATACTTGCCGAGCACGACGTCGGTCGTCGTGATCGGGAGAGAGTATAATAACTGGTCCGTCTTCTGGCGGCGCTCTTCGGCGATGACACGCATGGTAAGTACCGGGACGATGACGACGAATACGATGCTGCAGAATTCCAACACGTATTCAAAGTTACTGACGGCGGCATTGATGTTGTACATCATGGCTCCGATTCCGGTAAAGACCAGAAGGAATGCGCCGAAAATATAGGCTGTGAGCGAACGGAAATAGCTCTTCAGCTCATGGGAAAGTACTGCGCTCATTCTTCCTCCTCCTTTTCGGTATCATCGTATTCCTGTGCTCCCTCTTCGGAAGAAACAGAATTGCCTTCGGCAAGTTCGATAAAGATGTCTTCCAGATCGGCTTTCTTCAGGCTCATCTCAAGAAGCGTAAGTCCGTTCTCCGCGAAGGTCTTGAAAACCGCGCCGGAGACCGGATAGATGTCCTTGGTGTCCAGAATAAGACGGAGCTGAAGGAACTCATCATCCTCATCCTGCGCCTGAACTTCACGGATTCCGCTTACGGAGGTCAGAAGCGAACGGACGGTATCTTCCTCCGCATCGGTCGTGATCCGGATCTCACCCGGTGAGAGCAGCTGCTTTTCAAGATCATCCGGCGTACCGAAGGCAACCAGCTTGCCGCCTGCGATCATCAGGATGCGGTCGCAGATGGCCTGGACCTCGGAAAGAATGTGGGATGAGAAAATAACGGTATGATCTTCACCGAGGGAACGGATCAGATCGCGGATCTCCAGGATCTGCAGCGGATCCAGACCGACGGTCGGCTCGTCTAAAATGATGACGCCGGGATCGCCCAGAATGGCCTGCGCAATGCCCACACGCTGCTTGTAACCTTTGGAGAGAGTCGCAATTCGGCGATGCTTCACGTTCTCGATACCGGTGCTTTCAATAGCCGTTTCAATGGCTCCCTCGAGTGCCGCGCCGCGGAGACCCTTGGCTTTTCCGACAAAGCGGAGATAATCGACGGGCGTCTCGTTCATGTAAAGCGGCGGCTGCTCCGGCAGGTAGCCGATCTGTTTGCGGGCTTCCACCGGCTCCTCGTAAATGTCGTGGCCGTCCACCCGGACGCTGCCCTCCGTTGCGGATAGACAGCCGGTTATAATGTTCATGGTGGTGGATTTTCCGGCACCGTTCGGTCCCAGGAAACCGTACACATGACCGTCTGCGATCTCAAAGGAAAGATCGTCTACAGCCAGATGATCACCATAGTATTTTGTTAAGTGTTCAACTGTGATCATAAAGATTCCTCCTTTTTAGAAACGGTTTCCCGTTTCCTGCCTCATTGTAGGTTTTCATACTGAAGCGAAACTGAAAAATCGAAGGTACAGATGTGAAAGAATTGTGAAACTTCTGTGAAGAACGGAAAAATAAAAAAGAGCGGCGGAAACGGCGGAATGTACCGTTTCGTTCGCTCTTTCGATTCGTATGGGAGTGCCCGTTTTTTCGGGGTATGGGAGGATCATCCGGGGAATTCCGTTGTAAAAATGTTCCGTCCGCCAATGCTTTCCACGTGGATCTGTCCCTTGTGCTCCGTGGCGATGCCCTGGGCGATGGAAAGCCCGAGACCAAAGCTGTGGCCCTCGGAACGTGCCTTGTCCGCACTGTAGAAACGCTTGAAAAGCTCTTTGATCTCCGATTCGGGGATCGGAGCACCGTCATTTGCAACGGAAAGGACGATGTGCTTTCCGGAATGCTTCAGGGTCATCGTCGTCTTTCCGGCCGGGGAGCCGTATTTCATCGCATTATCCAGGAAGATTCCCGGGAACTGCTCCAGATGGGCGCGGTTTCCGTTCATCCGGATACCGTCTTCGATTTCATACTCCAGCATCATGTCGTGCTCAAAGAAGACCGGTTCAAACGTCATGGCGGCATTGGTAACGATCTCACTGAGGTCGCAGTCTTCAAAGACCGCTTTAGTGTTGCCGCTGTCCATGCGTGCCAGGCTTAACAGCTCTTCAACGAGATTTCGCATACGTTCGGAGGTCGTGCGGATGCTGCCGGAGATCTGCCGGCGTTCGCTTTCCGAACATTCGGGAGCACTGAGGAGCTCTGCGCCGGTCATGATGACGGTGAGCGGGGTCTTCAGTTCATGCGAGGCATCGGCCACGAACTGCTTCTGCTGATTCCAGGCTTTTTCCACGGGCTTGACGGCCCAGTGCGCTAACAGGATGCTGACGACGAGAAACAGGAAAAATGCCGCGATGCCGATGAGCATCAGCGTTTTTACCAGGTGCTTCAGTGTGATCAGTTCGCTGCTCATGTCAGCGAAAACGATGCTCTTTCCGAACGGCGTTTCCGTGTAGAGAAAACGGAGGTTTCGTGATTCCAGCACACCGAATTTCTGGTGGGTATTGTTTGCTTCCTGTACAAGCTCGGTCAGAAGCTCGTTGTCCGAAAGATCAAAGAAATTGCCGTCGATCTCAGCAAATTCTCCCGCATGATTCAGCTGGATGTTGAAATAGGGGATACGGACATCGCCGGATTCGGAAGGGATCGGGAGCGGCTGTGAGGGCTGCATACCGACGGTCCGCATCATGTCGAGGCTCTCCTTTTCCAGATTGTAGCTTGTAAAGTAGTAGAGCAGCCCAAACAGAAAACAGATCAGAACGGTAACGATCGTCATATTGATCAGAATGAATTTGAGGCGCAGTTTTTTCAGCATGTTTCATCGACCTCCAGGTGATAGCCCTGTCTCCGGATGGCTTCAATACGGATATTGGAGCCGATGTTCTGAAGCTTTTTACGTAAAAAGCCCACATAGACCTCCACGTGGTTTTCCGTGGCATTCGATTCGAAGCCCCAGATGCGTATCAGCAGCATTTCCTTGGAAAGGTTGCGCTTACCGGACTGGAGAAGGAAACGCATTATGTCAAACTCGCGGTCGCTTAAGCGGATGTTCTTTTCCCCGCAGGAGAGGATGCAGGTGGAAAGGTCCAGCGTGGTGTTGCCGTAGGTCATCTCATCGACCTGACCGCCCTGACGGCGGAGGAGGGCGTTGATGCAGGCCAGAAGCTCGCGGGTGTCAAAGGGCTTGGTCAGATAGTAATCCGCACCGGCATTGAGCCCGGTGATACGGTCCTCGAGGTCCGACTTTGCGGTCAGCATGAGGATCGGAGTGGAGACGCGGTCCGCGCGGACGCGGCGTGCCACGTCGTAACCGTTCATTTCGGGCATCATAACGTCCAGGATCAGGAGATCATAGATCCCAAGCTCTGCATATTCCTTTCCGGTCTTTCCGTCATACGCGCATTCCACGTCAAAGCCCTTCCGTTCCAGAAGGATCTTGATGGAATTTGCGAGGGCCTTTTCATCTTCAACAATTAAAATCTTCATTTTTTCTCCGATGGCGGGCGGCAGACGGCCGTCGCCGTATAACTTATGATGCTATTATAGTACATTCCGAAACTGAAATGATACTGAAAATACGGATTTCATAAAAGTTTCACAATCCGTTGAAAGTGGAAGACAAAAAGACTTTGGGAAAAGAAAGAGCGAAAGTAAAAAGAACCGCGGCGACAGTCTTCCGACCGGATCACCGGTTTGAAAGGCTGCTGCGCGCGGCTCTTTTTGAAAGGATATATTCTTATTTACAGTGCTTTTACGATCGCGTCCAGGAACTCATCGTACTCGGTGATAGCCGGGAACTGCGGATAATCGGCTTTGATGGCGTCCGTCGTGCGGAACAGGAAGCCGGCCTTGCTGGCCTTGATCATCTCGAGATCGTTGAAGGAATCGCCCGCGGCAATCGTTTCAAGACCCATCGCCTGCAGGCCCTTGACGGATGTCAGCTTGGTATGCTCGCAGCGCATCGTGTAGTCCAGGACTTCACCGTTTTCGCCGATGACCAGGCTGTTGCAGAAGATAGTCGGCATGCCGAGCTTTTTAATGAGCGGCATGGCGAACTCTTCAAAAGTATCGCTGAGAACGATGACCTGTGCATGCTCACGGAGCTGATCCAGAAATTCGCGAGCGCCCGGCAGCGGATCGATGGTGGAGATCACATCCTGGATCTCTTTAAGACCCAGACCGTGTTCCTTTAAAATATTGATACGGTATTTCATCAGTTTATCGTAATCCGGCTCTTCACGGGTCGTTCTTCTGAGCTCCGGGATACCCGTTGCCTCTGAAAAAGCGATCCAGATCTCAGGTGTCAGCACACCTTCCATGTCCAGGCAAACTACGTTCATGTCATCTCCTCCGACAGTTTAAAATATGACCATATTTTAATACAGACGCGCGCGTTTGTAAATAAAGAATCCCAAAAGGTGGGGTGAATCGAATGTGCGTGTAAAATACAAGTACAGGACGGGATCGCACTTTACAAAGAAATGCGGTTTTGTTATAGTGAAAACAACAACATCTGATGAAAAAGGGGGCTTGAAAAAGCGGAAAATCGAAGCCGCATCGCCCGTAAATGTGCAGTCTTCATAAGAAATCGGAGAGTATTATTATGGCAGAATCAAGACTGATCGGTTCTTATCCGGTCATTGGCATCCGCCCGGTCATCGACGGCCGCCGCGGTCCGTTAAAGGTACGTGAGGGTCTGGAGGATCAGACCATGAACATGGCGTTTTCCGCAAAGAAGCTTCTGGAGGAGAACATTCGTTATTCCAACGGCGAGCCGGTGCAGGTCATCATTGCCGATACGACCATCGGCCGTGTGGCTGAGGCTGCCGCATGCGCGGACAAGTTCCGTCACGCCGGTGTGGACATTACACTGACGGTTACCCCGTGCTGGTGCTACGGCTCTGAGACCATGGATACCGACCCGATGACCATCAAGGCCGTCTGGGGCTTCAACGGTACCGAGCGCCCGGGCGCGGTCTATCTGGCATCCGTTTTGGCATCACACAATCAGAAGGGCCTGCCGGCATTCGGCATCTACGGCCATGATGTCTGTGAAGTGGATGATACGGAGATCCCGGCCGATGTTGCAGAAAAGATCCTTCGTTTTGGCCGCGCCGCTGTAGCGGCTGCTACGATGCGCGGTAAGTCCTACCTGCAGATCGGTTCGGTGTGCATGGGCATCGGCGGTTCCATCATCGACCAGAGCTTCATGGAAGAATACCTGGGCATGCGTGTGGAATCCATCGATGAAGTGGAAGTTCTCCGCCGCATGGAGCAGGGCATCTACGATGAAGAAGAATACAAAAAGGCCTACAAATGGACCATGGAAAAGTGCAAGGAAGGCTTTGACAAGAATCCGGAAGACCTGACCCACAGCCGTGAGGTCAAGGATAAGGACTGGGAATTTGTCGTCAAGATGGCCTGCATTATCAAGGACCTGATGAACGGCAACAAGAATCTGCCGGAAGGAAGAGAAGAGGAGATGGTGGGACACAATGCCATCGCCGCGGGCTTCCAGGGCCAGCGTCAGTGGACGGACTACTATCCGAACTGCGACTTCGGTGAAGCTATTTTAAATACGACCTTTGACTGGAACGGCGCGCGCGAGCCTTATATCCTGGCAACGGAAAACGATACGCTGAACGGCATCAGCATGCTGTTCATGAAGCTCTTAACGAACCGTGCGCAGATGTTCTCCGATGTCCGTACCTGCTGGTCTGCCGATTCTTTAAAGAAGGCCGCAAACTATGAGATGGAAGGTCATGCGAAGGAGGCCGGCGGCTTCATTCACCTGATCAATTCCGGCGCGACTGCGCTGGATGCAACCGGCAAGGCACTGGATGAAAACGGCCAGCCGGTCATGAAGGAATGGTATAATGTCACGGAAGAGGATCAGGAAAAGATGCTTGCTGCAACGACCTGGAATTACGCCGATCTGGGCTACTTCCGCGGCGGTGGTTACTCCAGCCGTTTTGTGACGGATGCTGAAATGCCCGTTACCATGATCCGTCTGAACATGGTCAAGAATCTGGGACCGGTCCTTCAGATCGCCGAAGGCTGGACCGTCAAGCTGCCGGAAGATGTCAATGACATTCTCTGGAAGCGTACGGACTACACCTGGCCGTGTACCTGGTTCACTCCCAGAATCACCGGCAAGGGTCCGTTCACGAGCGCGTACGATGTCATGAACAACTGGGGCGCAAACCACGGTGCGATCTCTTACGGTCACATCGGCGCCGATGTCATCACGCTGGCATCCATGCTCCGTATCCCGGTCTGCATGCATAACGTTCCGGAAGAAAAGATCTTCCGGCCGACCGCTTGGAATGCGTTCGGCATGGACAAGGAAGGGCAGGACTATCGCGCTTGTGACGCATACGGACCGCTCTATAAAACGATTCGCTGATTGGCTTGATACGAACGGCTTCTTCAGAAAAAACGATCACCGCTCACTGACAGTCGTTCGCAATAGACCGTTTTTTTCTTCAGGGGCCTGTGCATGAACATAGAATGACAGCGAATGGATCGATGGTGCGGATGAATAAAAGAAACAGATAAAGCGATATAAATGACAACAGGAGGTCTACTATGTGGAATGGTTTTAACACCGATGAGATGGGCGGCATGATCGCCGAGACCATCATGATGGAAGGCCACGACGGCAAGTCCATCCACGCGTATTACTCCCGCCCGATGGGCGAGGGTTCCTTCCCGGGCATCGTCCTGATCCCGCATATGCCGGGCTGGGACGAGTGGTGCCGCGAGACCGCAAGACGTTTCACCGAGCATGGCTACAGCGTGCTGTGCCCGAACATTTACGAGGACTTTGGCCACGGCAAGCCGCAGGAAGTTTCCATGCGGATGCGAGAAGCCGGCATGGTTCATGATGACAGCGTCATGGGCGATGTGGCCGGTTCCTTAAACTTCTTAAAGAATCAGGCAAGCGCAAACGGCAAGGTCGGTGTCATCGGCATGTGCTCCGGCGGACGTCATGCGTTCCTTGCTGCCTGCGAAATGGAATTTGACGCCTGCGTAGACTGCTGGGGCGGCGGAGTGATCCAGGAAGAGGTGAACGAGGCTCGTCCGGTGTCTCCCATCGACAAAGCGGCCGATCTCAGCTGCCCGATCCTCGGCATCTTCGGCAACGATGACCGGAACCCGGATGCGGAGCAGGTCAATAAGACCGAGGAGGTCCTGAAGGAACTCGGCAAGGATTATGAGTTCCATCGCTACGAGGGCGCAGGTCACGGCATATGGTATTATCATACACCGATGTATCGTCAGGAGGCGGCCATGGATTCCTGGGAGAAGGCTTACGACTTCTTTGAAAAGCATTTAAGATGATGAAGAATACAGAAGATCGTAGCTTGCCCTCCGGTAAGACTGTGACTGCGGAAAGAAAAACGGGTTTTGTCGTCATGGCAAAACCCGTTGGTTCCGTTTGCAATTTAAGATGTCGATACTGCTATTATCTGGACGCGGGAACGCGGCGGAAGGAAGAACCGCACGAGGGTCGGAAGATCATGTCCGATGAGGTACTGGAAAACTTTATCCGTCAATATTTTGAGGATAATCCGGGACCGGCGGTGCAGTTCAACTGGCACGGCGGCGAGCCCACGCTGGCAGGCCTGGATTTTTACAAAAAGGTCGTCGCGCTGCAGAAAAAATACTGTCCGGTGGGCTGGGAATTCTGGAACAATATTCAGACAAACGGCCTTTTGCTGGACGATGAGTGGTGCGCGTTTCTTGCGGAGAATCACTTTGACATCGGCTTCAGCATCGACGGTACGGAGAGCATTCACGACCGCTTCCGCGTGCACCCGGACGGCAGTCCTTCCTATGAGGAAGCGTCGGAATCCATCCTGCGGCTGCAGGCGCATGGGATCCAGCCGGATCTTCTCTGCACAGTGACGATGGATGCCGCAAAGAATCCGGAGAAGGTGTATCGGACGCTGAAGAATTTCCATACGGGATGGATCCAGTTCATTCCGATCGTGGTGCGGGAGCAGGAGGTACAGCAAGAGGATCCGGAAGCAGAACCTCAGGTGGAAATGGCGGTTGAGCAAATGTCGGAAACGGAAAAGCCGGCGGTACGGCTGACGCCGGAATCTGTGACTCCGCAGGCTTATGGTAAATTCCTCTGCGATATCTTTGACCAATGGATCTGCCATGATCTGGGCAGCACGGACGTGCAGCTTTTTGCGGAAACGGCGCAGGTGCTGGCCGGCGGTCAGGCGTCTCTGTGCACCATGGCCCCGGTATGCGGCCGTGTACCGGTCCTGGAATACGACGGCAATGTCTATTCCTGCGACCATTTCGTGGATACGGAGCATTGCCTCGGAAACGTGCTGGACACGCGGATCAGTGCGCTCCTGGAAAACGATTTTCAGAAGGCTTTCGGTATGTCCAAACAGACCGCACTTCCCGGAAAATGCCGTTCCTGTCCGTATCTTCGGCTTTGCAGCGGCGGCTGCCTGAAGGACCGCTTCCACGCGGACGGAAGCTATGACCTCTGCGACGGTCTCCGTATGTACTACGAACACGCGGTCCCGCTTCTTCAGGAGATCATGGCCATGAGCCGCCGGAAAGTACCGAACGGGACCATCATGGCGGAGATGAGAAGCCGTTTGAAAAAGCTCGGAAAACGTGTATAATTACAAGTGAAAAAATGTTGTAAAACCTTGAAAAAGTGTTTGACAATGCTTGACGGATGTGTTAATATATCCGAGTGGCTTAAAAACCACGACCGTAGACAGCAGGTGTCGAAAGACATAAGGAGAAAACGCCTGCCGAGGTTTTAGGAAATTTTTAAGATGATTTTCCATGACCTCGCATGCTTGCGAGGTTATTTTTTATCATCGGGTTTCCTATTTTCTCCGGTATTATTCTAAGAAGGAGGGTAAGACATGGCAAAGATTGAAGAGAAGAAGCCTATCGTAGACGAGATCAAGAGCGTCCTGGACGGTTCCGCAACCGCAGTTGTCGTTGACCACAGAGGTTTAACCGTCGCAGAAGATACTGAGCTTCGTAAGACTTTAAGAGCAGCCGGCGTTCAGTACAAGGTATACAAGAACACCTTCATCCGTTTCGCTATTCAGGGAACCGTAAATGAAGAACTTGGTCAGCATCTGGAAGGCCCGTCCGCTCTTGCAGTTTGCAAGGATGAAGCTACTGCAGCAGCTCGTGAGCTGGTTGCATTCGCTAAGAAGCATCCGAAACTTGAAATCAAGGGTGGTATCGTTGATGGCAGCTACTGCAGCGCTGATGCGTTAAAGGAAGTTGCAAACATTCCGTCCAAGGAGATCCTGCTTGGCCGTTTACTTGGCAGCATGCAGTCTCCGATCGCAAACTTCGCTCGCGTTATCAAGCAGATCGCAGAGAAGGATGCAGAACCGGCAGCAGAAGAAGCACCGGCAGAGGCATAAGCCTCATATCAGCGTGAATATCACGTATCAAATTTTAAAATTAATTGGAGGAAAAAATAATGGCAAAGTTAACCACCGCAGAGTTTATCGAAGCTATCAAAGAGCTTTCTGTTCTTGAACTCAACGAGCTTGTTAAGGCTTGTGAAGAAGAATTTGGCGTTTCTGCAGCAGCAGGCGTTGTAGTAGCAGCAGGTCCGGCAGCAGAGGCCGCAGAAGTTGAAGAGAAGACCGAGTTCGACGTAGAGCTGACCGAAGTTGGCCCGAACAAGGTTAAGGTTATCAAGGTTGTTCGTGAAGCTACCGGCCTCGGCCTGAAGGAAGCTAAGGACCTTGTTGACGGTGCTCCGAAGGTTGTCAAGGAAGCAGCTGCTAAGGCAGAAGCTGAAGACATCAAGGCTAAGCTCGAAGCTGAAGGTGCTAAGGTTACCCTTAAGTGATTATCGGTACGTTCTGAAAACTGAATAATACCAACAAAAATGGCGTCATTACTGAGTTTCCGTACTCTTTAGTGACGCCTTATTTGTGTTTATTTCAGTTTAGGTATGCAACACGGTATGCAACAAATCACGGAATGGAGAATTTGCATATCTGATCATACAGCATAGCAGGAGTGAAATGCGTATACACGGATTCGGCCAGGCGACCGGAACTGTGACCGATGATCGCGTCTATTGCAGCGACCGTTAACTTACCATCGCAAAAAGTGATGAATGTGTGCCTGCATTCGTGCGGAGTATACTCCTTGAATTTCTTTTTGAAATATTTGTTATAGGTCTGATAAATGCACTCGCATCCGTTAACGTGGAATAGAGTACCGGACATTCCGTCTGACATGGCTTCTCTTATAATCGGTTCGATCTTAGGATGGATTGGGATGATCCTGTTCTTTCCTGCTTTAGTTTTTATGCCGCCGGTGAAATAATGCTCTTCAAGACGGACATCGCTTTTCTTTACGATAAGCATCTCCGTCGGCCTCATTCCGGTGTAGCATTGTACCAGAATCATCTTGTCTATAATGTCCGCGGTTCCTTCTTCGTATTTGCTCCACATGGCATCGATTTCGGTGCTTTTAAGACATTTCTTCTCTTTTTCCGTAGTCTTATCTATCTTGAAATCAACGAGCTTAGAATAGTCCTTTTCGACGATCTCATGACGCATCGCATAATTATACATCGAACCGAGAATGAGCTTGCACAGCCTTCTTACTGTTCGCGGAACCTTTTCCTCGTTTATGCCGAGAGAAGAAATGCCGGTCTTATTGATGAGATCGCGGACATTCGCCGGTATGCATCAAATGCTTCACACGCAAAGGCAAAGGTCGCATATACGGCATACAACAACGACATCCTTAATTTCAGCGCGGATCTTGTTGTCGAGCTTAACAAGGAATACGGACTCCGGTTCTACAGTTACAGCGACTACCATCCTGCGTTCCTCCTGGAGAACATGCAGATGTATACAGACGCTGCTGTTAAGGGATTGAAGGGTCTTGCGTACACAAAGGACATCGACTATGCCAAGATCTTTGAACCTACAGGCGCGAACATCAACATTTCAACAAAGGCAATTGATAAACCTGTTCGTTGGGATTCGCTTACGGCAAGTCAGCAGGAGGAATATTCGTATCTCACTCCGGTTAACGGAATGGTATATATGCCGGACGGTATGCAGGGCGCGGATTGGAAGGAATCCATTGCGCTTCGACAGAAATCAATCGATAACGGAACCGGTATCAGCGTAATTATGGTATGCACATCCGACGCGCAGGTCGAATGGGCGATGAAACAGGAATGGTGTGACGTAATCATTCCGTATCACGTCGTATTCTCACAGGCCATCAAGGATACGTTCCTCTGGAAGAACTACAAGGCATGGCAGGAAGACAAGAAAATCAAGGGCAAGTGGAAGGAAGGCGTTAACGCAAAACACATCACTCCCATTATGCATGGTAATGATCTCAATGCTTATCTTCAGGCCCTGGAAGAGAACAATCTTACTCCGCGTTTTGAGAAATGGCTAAAATCAGATCCGGAAAATTATATGAAGCTCGTTAACGAAACGAGAAGATCATACAAGGATACGCAGGCATTGCAGCCGATCTTCAACATGGAAGAGGCGCGCAAGGTTGGTGACAAGCTTGAAAAAGGCAGAGGATACGATTGGTTCGGCCATTATCTTTCCGAGAACGAGGATGTCGCAGAGGATTTCGTCGATCGGTACAATGCAGGAGAAAGATATAACGCTTCTGTAGGTGGTTTCACAGATAAGGAAACGGCAGACCTTGACCATGACTATGCTGTGGCCATTGATACGCTGAATAGCGATACGGCAACGAAAGCGGCCAAGAAGAAAGCTCAGAAGTACCTTGACAACATCCAGGCTCAGTACGGCTTTAATGAGGCTGTAGAGTATGACAGAAACGGAAATCCTGTGGCTCTGTCGAAGAGGATCGCAGGAAAAGCAAACATAAACGCTTCTACGAGCCACAAGTTTAGTATTGAACTTAGTGACGATGAAATCGACGAAATTGTTTCTACAAGAAATGGCGTTGACGGTCAGCTTGAAAAAATGGTTAATCGTCGCCTGAAGAGAAGAGAGTTTATAAATTTTGGCAAGGCGTCAGAAATTATGAAAGATCTCGGCGTTAACGATATTCCGTTTGTCGCAAAACAGGAACACATTAGAGACGCAATGACCGAGCCAAAGGATACGGAAAAGCATCATCATGCAATAACACAGACCCAAATTGCGGATATTGTTTACTATATTCATGATCCGGCCATGGTTATTGACTCTGGGCAAAGGAATGATTCTATAATCATCGTTACAGATATGGAAGATCCTGACGGTTCGCCTATTATTGCCTCTGTACAAGTGATTGGGGGATATGGATACATTGATCTTAAACAGACCGAGACTAACACTATAACAAGTGTACATGGCAGAGATTTGTTTGATCCGTTTATCGCTAACGCCCTTGCGGATGACAGAATCCTGTACGTATCAAAAGAAAAAAGTCAAGATCTCTTACAGAAGCTTGGCGTAAAGACCGCCAAGGGAGTAAGTGAACTTGACTTTGATACCATTATACACAAGAGTCGAAATGTTGTCAATACGTCGCAGCGCAATTCCACCGAGGATTCCGAGTATGCGCCTACGTTCTACAGCAAGATGGCGAACGAGATCGACGCGATCAAGACTCAGAAGATCGGTGCTGCATCTGTTGTAAGCTATCTAAAGGGTAAAGGCGTAAAGGACGAGGAAATTAAGTGGTCCGGAATAGCTACATTCCTGGAAGGCAAGAAGTCAGTTACAAAGGAAGAACTTCAGGAATTTGCAAAAGGAAGTCAGCTGCAGATCGAAGAGAAAACGCTTTCCGACGACATCATCGACGATTATCTCTCCCATCATTGGATGGGCGACCAGAAATTCGACGACTACAATGATTTCAAGAAAAAGATGAAGGATAAAGCCGTCGATGAAGGATTCCAGAGAAGAGAAGTGAAATTCAAACAGGACGGTGATGAGTGGTATGCTTATGTTGTTGATCCTTTAGACGATGGAGAAATCGAAATTGGATACGCCTACACTCCGGAGCCTTATGATATTGATCGCGATGGAACTCCTGGATTAACCAGATGGTCCGAGTACAAGACTCCTGGTGGATCAAACTACAGAGAAATCCTGTTCAAGATTCCTGGATCAACCTACAGCAATCAAGCAATGAATGTACATTGGGGTGAAAAGGGCGTTCTTGCTCATGCACGAATTCAGGACATTGATACACCGTCAGGAAAGACGCTTTTTGTTGATGAAATACAGAGCGATTGGCATAACGCAGGTGAAAAGGAAGGATATGCGGATAAGGAGTCTTTATCTAAAATAAGTGAAGAACTTGCATCGTTGTATTTAGAAAATTGGAATGGTGCAACATACAGAGAGTGGCAGGATGCTATTAAAGCATTAAACGACTTTAATGAGTCGGAGTACACACCATTCTTAAAAGAAATCACGGAAAAATACCTTTCTGTAAATAACTTTGATTTTCCTTCTGAAGTCACAGAAAAAGCTCGGGTCCTTGGAGAAAAACAAAGAGAACTTGAGAATGACCTTGAGTCGAAGAAAAAATCATATGCAGAAGCAGAGAAGAAGAATGGAGAAATAAACAAAAGGATCCGTGATCTTGAAAGAAAATTAAAATCATCTGACTCCGCACCTGACGCACCTTTCCGTAACGGAACATATGTAAACTTCGTTCTAAAGTATCTGCTCCGAAAAGCTGCAGAGGAAGGATACGACAGCATAGCATGGACCACCGGGAAGATGCAGGAAGAAAGATGGTCTAACGAATTCGCAGAAGGATACCGTATTGAGTATGACCAGGACATTCCTAAATTCCTCAATAAGTACGGCAAGCAATGGGGAGCGAAGGTAGAAGATATTTCGCTTTTCGGAATCGAACCGAGTGAATTCTACGCATTAAAGGCAGATGTATCAAAAATGGTCGGTCTTATTTCAAAAAATAGCGGTGTGGTATTTGACGCTGTTGACGAATATGTCGTAGGCAACAATGATTACGCTCTTGTTATTTCCGAAAAGAGGGCCGTCGATAATTACATCAAAAAAGCAGGTCTTGAAGAGAAGATTAAAAAGTATTGGGACAGCATCGGAAAAGCAAATATCTACGTCCATTCTATGAAAGTCACAGACTCTATGAAGGAATCTGTACTGTACAAAGGGCAGCAGCTGTACAGCCGCGAAGACTCAGAGTACATGGAGCTTGCGAAGGATCCTGAGAAGAATGAGTATCGCCTGGACCAGATGGTAGGGCATGCTGCATTCAACGCCGGATACAAGCAGATGATGTTCCATGAAACGAGTGCCGACAATATTCATGTATTCGATATTTCACGAGGCGATCATAGCGCAACGGACAGCGAGACTCCGTACGGTATCTTCACGAAGAGCCGAGACAATAACATCGGCATCGGTGACCGTCAGATGAAGCTGTATGTGAAAGCCGAGAATACTCTTAACGTGGCGAGCCGCGAGTACGTTTCAAAGTACATACCTGATCTGGTACCGTATTATGACGAGATCAAACGTCTCGACGATAAGTACGGCGACCTTGCTGAGAAAGCAATGGACAGCGAAATGGAACTTCTTGAAGCCTGGAGCGACGCGCATCCTGAGGCAGACATGGAAGAGCTTCTTCCTCTTGATTACATCATCGAGAACAAGCCTGCCAAGATCGACGACGCAGAGTATCTTGCCGCGCACAAGCATTATGAAGACGTTATGGCCGAATGGACCAAAGCGTCCGATGCGGTGCGTGTGAAGTGCAAGGATATCATCACCGATTATCTCAGAGACAACGGATACGATTCCATGTACCTGTTCGTCGATGCCGGTAGCAACGGAAGACAGACCGACGCACTCATCGTGCTTGATGAAAACCAGGTCAAGTCCGCGAACACCGTCACCTATGATGACAACGGCAACGTAATTCCTTTGAGCGAGCGTTTCAATTCAGGCAGCAACGATATCAGATTCAGTATTGACGAAAGTTTCTTAGACCAGGTTGACGAGTGGAATGCGAACGGAAGAGACGACGGAACGGTATTCACTTTAGGAACTACAGGAAATACATTGCAGGCACTTGGAGCTATTGAGAACGATATTTATATGAACAGCGAAAAGGTTAACAGGATTCTCAAGGACCATCCTGAAATGGACGTCGAAACCATCAAGTTGATTCCAAAAATCATTGATGACCCTACCCTGATTCTTAATAGCAAGAACACAGTTAGAAATCCGACGAGAGTGGTTATGTTCTCTTCTGTGAAAGATACAAATGGAATTCCTGTTCTTGCGGTATTGGACCTTAGACCTGTAGAGAATGGATTTGTCGTTGATGATATGCAAAAACTAACGTCTGCATATGGGAATAATGTAAATGCTGTTGACTTTGTCAAAAACAGCGAGGTCCTTTTTGCAAAAGAAAAAAGGATTGCTTCTTTACTTCGGACCATAGGCTTCACAATGCCTATGGAACTGAAAGACAACAATCCTTATGTAGGAAGTATATCCTACAAAGGACAGAATGTCAATATTAGGGGAAAGGCTTTTGAAGATGTTTTCGCGCAAACTCAGCGCAATTCCACCGAAGATTCCGACGGCAATGCACTCACCGCAGAGCAGCAGAGATTCTTCAAGGATTCAAAGATCCGTGATGAGAACGGTAACGTGATTCCTCTGAGCGAGCGGTTCAACGAGAAGAGCGACGACATAAGGTTTAGCCGTGAAGACATTGCTCCGGAACATATCGAAGAGCTTGATAATGAAGGCGTAACATATGGAATTCATATTCGTAACGACGGACGTATTCACTATGCTTCAATGATTGCAAACGGTGAAAAATTCCTTGAAACGCGAGAGAACACAAAGCTTGACAAGCACATCGGAGAGCGCGTAGCTTTAGTCGAAACGTCTTCAGGAAAAGCGCGAGTTGTTGGTTACGCTACAATTGGAAAGCGGCACGATTTCAACACATACAAGGAATTCCGCGACGCATACGATCAGCATCTTGTTCCTGAAGGACCTAAGTCGAAATTCGACATGAAGGATAAACCGAAGTACGGATATGAAATGCTTGACGTTAAGAAGGTTGATCCGTGGGATGCTCCTGCATGGGATTGGGATAATGACAATTTCCAGGCGAGAAATCTTCGCGGCACAGGCACAAAGTTTAGCCTGGAAGATTACGGTTATCACGCCGGCGATCTTGGAAAGGCCGAATCTTACGCACAACAGGGGTACTACAGAGGAACCGGCCACTTTGGTAAGATGCTCGATGCTGACGAAAGACTAAACGAGTCTGCCGTAGAGTTTTTGAAAGACAATGGCCTTAGTGATGATTTTTCTTTGAACTTTGTTTCAAAAAATGTAGAGCGATTTATTGATTATCTTAGAAGAGATTTATCGCTAAATTCAAGAGACGTTACTAATGTGTTAGAGTCTTGCGGATATGAGGGCGTTTCCGAGGTGATCAATGGTCAAGGCCAGTATGTTGTGTTTGAACCTGAATTTGCAAAGTCCGCGGATACCGTCACCTACGACGACAACGGCAACGTAATTCCGTTGAGCGAGCGTTTTAATTCAGGCAGCAACGATATTCGTTACAGCACCGCAGAAAAGGAATTTCGCAGCAACTTCGGAGAAAGTAATAGAGAAGTGGACCTTGGCGTGAAAGGCCTTTCAAAATCGGATTCTGATCTTGTGAAGGCTCATATTGCATCGCTCGCCATGAATAATCCGCACATTACTCATGGAGGTAAATACGGAAGAACAAACGACGCGAATAATTATTATTTATTTAAGATTTCTGATAACGGTGGTATACTATTAAATAGAATCATTAGCGTCGATAATTTCAACGCAAGAAACGAGGTGGTATATGAGAGCCTTATTGAAACAGGTGGCGAAAACGCTTCTGAATATGGGGATAAACAGCGAGGATACATTGCAGACGATTCTGTATTTGGAGACGGAAGAACATTGCAAGACTCTCTTAAAGTGGTTGCAGCGCAACTCAAAGGCGTCGAGCCTGGAAGTGATGGACGAAGTGGAGAGATTGACTACACAAAACTGAACAAGCAGGTGTCTCCGTTTGTTAGTGGACCGTACAACAAGGACGGATCGTTTACAAATGATGCACTTGACACATTCGCTAACGCAGGAATTCCTCTTGACGATCCGTACACTGATTACGTTGAAGCGTATGAAATGTACAGCAGGTTTAGCCAGGAATCAACATCAAACGCAGAGCAGGACATGCCGGATACAAGCAGATGATGTTCCATGAAACGAGTGCCGACAATATTCATGTATTCGATATTTCACGAGGCGATCACAGCGCAACGGACAGCGAGACTCCGTACGGTATCTTCACGAAGAGCCGAGACAATAACATCGGTATCGGCGACCGTCAGATGAAGCTGTATGTGAAGGCCGAGAATACTCTTAACGTGGCGAGCCGCGAGTACGTTTCAAAGTACATTCCTGATCTGGTACCGTATTATGACGAAATCAAACGTCTCGACGATAAGTACGGCGACCTTGCTGAGAAAGCAATGGACAGAGAAATGGAACTTCTTGAAGCCTGGAGCGACGCGCATCCTGATGCAGACATGGAAGAAATTCTTCCTCTTGATTACATCATCGAGAACAAGCCTGCCAAGATCGACGACGCAGAATATCTCGCTGCACACAAGCATTATGAAGACGTTATGGCCGAATGGACCAAAGCGTCCGACGTGGTGCGTGTAAAGTGCAAGGACATCATCACCGATTATCTCAGAGACAACGGATACGATTCCATGTATCTGTTCGTCGACGCCGGTAGCAACGGCAGACAGACCGACGCGCTCATCGTACTTGATGAAAACCAGGTCAAGTCCGCGAACACCGTCACCCACGATGACAACGGCAATGTCATTCCCTTGAGCGAGCGTTTTAATTCAGGCAGCAACGATATTCGTTACAGTAGCGATGAGTATGAATCTTACGTTGATAAATTTGAGAATATTTCCGACGATGATTATCTTGAGGAAAAAGAGAAAGACGCGCTTATTAAAATTTCAGACCATACGTCTCCATTATTGAACTCGTATATGGGTGACGGAGTGAAAGATAGAGGTGTTTTGATCAGGAAGGATGCGCTTTATCTTGCGTTAAGAAGCGACGGAATCCAGGTTGGAAATTATCATTCACTTGGGAAGGAAGTAATGAAGAAACTTCCTGAATTAATGAATGACCCAGACGTGATTTTAAGAACTGATGCTAACAAACGAGTGATTACAATATCCGTTATTCCTAATGACGGACGACAGCTCCTGGTGTCTATAGAATTTGACACAAACAAGGAATATGGTGGCAGGTACGGACAGTATAACCTTGTGATTACGGCATTCACGATTAAGAAGAGATACCTTGTGAATTTGTTAGCTAAGAATGGGGCGAAAATATTATACGAAAAAGAGGATCTTTCTAAGTTGAACCCCCAACTGCATGAATGGTTGGGCATTGCTGTAGAAAAATCCTCTACAGGTAATGTATCAGATTCTAACGGAAAAGTCAATACGTCTCAGCGTAATTCCACCGAGGATTCCGACGTGCGAGAAATTCATCGCTCAAACGGCAACAACATCAGAGAAACATTTAATGCGCTCAATAACGATGCTGCCGTCGGAAAACTTGCAGAGCGTGTATTTGATTCTTTTGAGCTTTTACAGGAGTTTAAGGATGACCGTAAATATCCGATCAGTTTTGTTTCAAATGAACGATATGAAAAACTTCATACAACGCCCGGCTCATATGGACAGTTTACAGGAAATGCAGGGTACGGAAATGAGTATGGAATTCTCATCAATGCAGACAAGCTGAACGAATTGTCTGACCAGGAAAAGGCATCCACGATCCTTCACGAAGTCATTCATGCATGTACGGTCAGTTACATTGGCGCGGCAAATCGTTATCTTTCAGATGCCAGACGTTTAGGCATAGCGTATGATTATGCGGTTGATGTAATTCCTGAGGATGCAAGTGATGCGGTTAAGGCAGCGGCATCGCTCATTGACGTTTACTCAAACATCAAAGCTGATAAACGTGTAATGAAACTGTACGGTCTTACCGATGAGATGGAAATGGTTGCTGAACTGTCGAATCCTGAATTCAGATCATATGCAACACGGTATGCAACACGAATTAAAAAAACATAGCAAAATCAACGATTATTGCGATGAATAAAATTACCCTTAAAATTCTAAATTACCGAATAATACCAAAGAAGGCGTCATACCTGAGTTTCTTACTCAGGTGTGGCGCCTTTTGTTTTTTGCTGTATGTTGATTTATGGGAATAAGAGAGATATAATTAAATATAAATGTGAAAAATTGGGAGGGTGCGGGATGATCACAGCCGGATATGTATTTGTTTCAGCTTTTGCGGCGCTGTGGATTGGATTCGCGTTTCTCCGCATTCGGTCTGCCGGTGCGATCGTTCATATACTGATCACAGGCATTGTATCAGCACTTGCTTATGTACTGCTGAAAATGGGAGAACGGGCTGAAATCTATCTTTGTCTTGTGCCGCTGATCCTCTGTATCTCCGCAGTTGTGCTGCATTTGTGGTTGCGCTGCAACTGGGGGGCAGTCGCCCATGTTTTCATGATATCCCAAAGTGCATTATGCGTCTTTTTGATGCCGCTTTCTGCCTGCCGGGTGCGTGGATTGACAGCAGTTGGCATCGGTGCGCTGATGATTGGGGTGTTTGCAGTTCTGACACTCCGCTTGAGAAATCGATTCCTGACCAGCGATTGGCAGGAGGCTTTCCCTCCCCATACCTCAGATAGATCCATCACCACCCTTCGTCAGCAGATGTATCTGTTTCCGCTGATCATGAGTGTGCTGCTGACGGCGGCCTGCCTGCTTTTGCGGGTGGATTCCATTCCGGGCTGTATTCTGCTTTGTCTGCTGGGGACCGCGGTTTTCTGGTTGGCTGTATGGCTGATGGTGGTAATTAACGACTATGAGAAGGAACGCACCTCACTTCTGGCAGAGCAGCAGTATCGGGGCGAGATGCAGAGCTTTCTGAATGTGATCCGTTCCCAGCGGCATGACTTTAATTTTCATGTACAGACCATCGCCGGGTTGATCCGGCAGGGAAAATCCGAGGAGTGCCTGCAATATATCAATGCCCTGGAAGAGGATGTGGCGATCATGAATACCGTTCTGCCGGTGCGTGATCCTGCTATCTCCGCAATGATCCACAATTTCCGGGTACTGGCGGTACGCCAGGGTACGGAGCTTCATATTGACATTCATTACGATCTTTCTCAAATTGCTACGAATGTCTATGAAACCAACAAAATTATCAGCAACCTGCTGCAAAATGCCATTGATGAGGTCTCAACCCACGAGGATAAATCCTACGGAATCTGGCTGACCATCCTCAAGCGAGGGGAATACTGTGTCATCCGTGTGTCCAACAAACTGAAGCAACCGCTGCAGCAGGAGGATATGGAAAACATATTCCGCCAGGGTTACACCACAAAACAGGGGCATGAGGGGGTCGGACTCAGCAGCCTGAGGACGCTGATCGGACGGTATAACGGTGTGATTTACACCCAGGTGGTTGACGAAGAGATTCAGTTCATTGCCCGTGTACCTATAAGCTATGCCAAAGAGCCAATTACAGAATAGAGGTGGCAAGATGACAGAAAAACGGGCAATCAATGTATTGATTGTGGATGATAATGCGGCTGCCATTGCGCAGGCGCAGCAGAATATCGCCTTTTATGTAGAGGAGCAGCGGATATATCGGGCAACCAACGCCGTGGAGATGATGCGGATGCTGTCTACGATCCCCATGGATCTGGCGTTTTTGGATATGGAAATGCCGGATATCGACGGCTTTTCCATTGCGGATTATCTGGCCAAGGTACAGCCCAAAACCCGGTATGTCTTTCTTACCGGGCACACTGACCTGGGGGCAAAAAGTTACGAATACGAACCCCTTGATTTTCTGTGCAAGCCGGTTAATGTCCTGCGGTTGCAAAAGACCTTCGAGCGATTTGACCGGGTTAACGGCGCCCGACCCGCGCAGGAGAAGATTGCGGTGGAAACAGGAGATGGTCTGATCTTGATTCCTCCGCAGGAGATTCGTTATATCTCCCGGGACAGCCGTAAAACGGTAATCAATTGCGCAGATAAGAATTATGTTGTGAAAATGACATTGGCAGAATTGGAGATCATGTTTACCGACTACCATTTGATTCGCTGTCATCAGTCTTTCCTGTTGGCGCTGGATCATGTGGCCAGTGTGGAAAAAGCCACCTTTGGCAGAACTTACTCCGCTGTGCTGGATACTGGAGATGTAATACCGGTCAGCCGGGGGCACTATCCGGTACTGTGGGAGCGCCTGACAGAGAAAGGGGTCATTTATTGACCAAGTAAGCACGATTTTGTACCAAACAGACACAGGAAAGACAAGCTAAACACGTATCGGCCCGAGTGACCGCGAAGCGTTGACAATTATTTTCCTGTTGGGGATAATACATATACGGGAAAGAGTATTGCGGACATACAAACCAAGATGTATGTCAACCCGCAGTACTCTTTTTTTAGTAATAAGGAGCAGGTGATGCAATCCATGGAGAAAAACAAAGAATCGAAAAAAGGAGGCAGGGAGCAGAGGGGGAGCTGGAAAGCATTTGCTGCGTTTTTCCGGCACGCCAAACTGAGCTGGGGCTGGATCATCCTTTCTCTGGTGGTCAATATAGCCTATTACTCCGTCGTTTCCCATCTACCTGGATCTACGGCAGCGCTGTTCGCCGGTAACTTCAGCCGCGAGGCTTTTATCATAGCCGTAGTAAACTACACAAGCCTTTGTGTGCTGCAAGCGCTTGTTTCCTTAATAATGCTGATTGCTACCTCCAAATCTGTCCGTTCTGTTCGCTGTGCAGTGTGGCAGCGGATGATGGGTATCGAGGGTAAGTATTATGATTCAAACAGCGCATCCAGCCTTCTCAGCGCCGTGACCAGCGATACGGAAAATACCGTAGCCTCGCTGCTCAGTACCATTGTGCTGATTCCCGGTTTACTGACTTATCTGGCGACATCGATTCCGTTGCTGAGCTCATACAGCCCGAAGCTGCTGGCTGTGGTTTTTGTGCTGATCCCCATTTACATTCTTTACAGCTTCTTCATGGGTAGATGGCAATGTAAGGTGGGCTTCCGGATTCAGATGCGAATCGGCGGGCTGACAGGATTCCTGACTGAGCGAATCCGTAATCTGACGCTGATTAAATCCTTTGTCACGGAAAAGGAAGAGGAGAAAAAAGGTCTGGATGCCGCCAAAGAGCTGTCGAAAGCCAATGTGGAATACTCCTATGTCACCGGTGTGGCGGTTGCCTTTTCCCTGCTGACCGAAGCGGTTGGTGTCGTCATTGCGGTTATCTGGGGCTGTATGCTGCTTCGTAATGGTGAAATCGACCTGACCGCATGGCTGGCTTTCTTCCTGTTTGTGCCCATGATCAATACGGTGCTGCGCCAGCTCAGCACTACCTGGTCAAACCTGAAGGATGTGCAAGGCCGTGCCGCACGTCTGGGTGCCCTGATGGAGGCACCTCAGGAGAATATGAACGAGCAAGCCGGCACCGACATCCCTGTGGGGGATATCGTGCTGAACAAGGTCGCTTTTTCCTACCGGGAAGATGCGCCTGTGCTGAAGGATGTGACCATGGTGATCCCCCGGGGAAAGACTACAGCCATTGTCGGACCTTCCGGCAGCGGCAAGACCACGATCCTTCGCTTGTTGGAAAAGTTGTATACCCCACAGGCAGGCAATATTACTGTGGGCGGGCAGGCACTGGACGAACTGAATCTTTCAGCATGGCGTGACCGTCTGTCCTATGTCAATCAGGATGCGGAGCTTTTCAGCGGTACTGTCCGACAGGCGCTGACCTACGGCATCACCCGCGATGTGGACGATGCCGAACTGGAAAGGGCTGCCAGACTGGCAGGTATTTACGACTTCATCATGGAAAAACCGGAGGGCTTTGACTCGGAACTGGCCATCTGGGGCGTGTCAATGTCCGGAGGGCAGCGGCAACGTATGGTGATTGCCCGTGAGCTGCTGAAAAAGGCGGATATTCTGCTTCTGGACGAACCTACCAGCGCTCTCGACACGGAGACCGCCGCAGCCATCAGTAACACTTTCTTTACGGATTTTGCCGGGAAAACCATTATCACCGTCACTCACGAGCTGAACTACATCTCCCATGCCGATCAGATCGTGGTATTGAAAGCCGGGCAGGTGGAGGCTATCGGCACCCACGAGGAGCTGATTGCCTGCAGCGAGACCTACCGTGGACTGGTTGAGGAGCATTCCTATCAGGAGGTGTTCGGACAATGAAAGGAAACCGTATTACATACCATTCGGAGAAATCTACACTCCGGGGTTACCTGGGGGCGCTGAAAGGCGTGCAAATGCCCTGGATCTTTCTGCTACTGATCTTTGCGGCATCCTTGGCAAGCACCTACGCCGGACTCAATATCAGTTTTTTCACCGGTGATATGGTAGATGCCCTGGGCAATGTTCCCATTGCCAGACTGCTGAAGTACGCGCTCAGCTATGGTGCGATGGGCTTGTCTGCGGCTGGAATTGTTGTGTTCAGCTCCCTTGCCTCGGAACGGATCAATCTTGGCCTGCGTACCAAGCTCTGGCGAAAGATCATGCACACCCGGCAGAGCTGCTATGACCGGGACGGCGGTGAGTCTCTGGTCAGCCGTGTCACAGCAGACTGTGATTTTGCCAGCAAACTGCTGACCACCATTGCAACCACCCTGTCTTTGTGCGTCAGTCTGGGCATTTATGTGAAACGGATGTACAAGCTGAATGTGACCATCGCCAATGCCATGATGATTCTGATTCCCATTAGTGTTCTGGTGGGTTGGGGATATGCCAGACTCCGCTTTTTGATTGCGCAGAAGTCCCAGACGATGCTTGCCCGCACCACCACCTATCTGGTGGAGCGCACCAGAAGCATTACGCTGATTAAAACCTCCAATGCACAGGCGGAAGAAATTCGAAACGGCCAGGAACACTTCCGTGAGCAGTATTATATGCAGATCAAAACCGGCCTGATGGATGTACTCTATTCCTGCATGCAGACTGCTTTCCGCATTCTTGGCATTTTTGTCCCCTTTGCGCTGGGTGCGAGTCTGGTTAGCCAGGGCGTGATCTCTGTTGGTATTGTCATCGTGTTTTATACGCTTGCAGGCACTGTAGGAACAACCGCCACCAATTTCATCAACAATGCAGGTACCATTCGTCAGGCAAACGGCGCACTGACCCGGGTTATCAGCACCCTGGAGCAGCCGGATGAGGATCAGGTGGAAGGTCGGATGATGGACGAGCCGGATCAGGATATTACCTTCCGGGAGGTCAGTTTCTCCTATGATGAAAAGAAGCCTGTGCTGACCGGTGTCAACTGCGTGATTCCCAAGAACAAAGTCACGGCCATCGTCGGTGCCAATGGCTCCGGCAAGAGCACCATATTCAAGCTGCTGGACAGGTTGTACGAACCTCGGGAAGGCGTGCTGATGTTTGGCGATACCGACGCAAGCCAGTATGATCTTCACGCCTGGCGAAAGACCTTCTGCCTGGTTGCCCAGGGAAGCCCTCTGATGGAGGGCACCGTGCGGGAAAATATCTGCTACGGATGTCAGCGCACGGTTTCTCAGGAGGAGCTTGTGAAGGTAGCAAAGCAGGCCAGGGTTTATAACTTCGTTTCTGCCCTGCCGGAGGGCTTTGATACCCGTGTAGCTCCCGGCGGAACCAATTTTTCCGGCGGTCAGCGTCAGTGCATTGCTATCGCCCGGGCCATTATGAATAACCCCGATTATCTGCTGCTGGACGAGGCTACCAGCAATCTGGATGCGCACAGTGAACGAATGGTGATGGAGGCGCTGGAAGAATTGATGCGCGGACGTACCACCGTGATCATCGCGCACTCCCTGACTGCGATTCGCAGCGCGGATCATGTGATAGTTCTGCGGGATGGCAAGGTGGAAAACAGCGGTGCTCCTGCGGAGGTTTTGCAGGCCGCCGACAGCTACTTGAAAAAGGTGATGAACCGCAGAACTGCGGATATTCAAAGTGAGGTGCAGGCATAATGCATACGAAATTCCCTTATGAACAGCAAATTGACTTTGAAAAGTATCTGGACGAATACTTACTGCAGGAGGATGCGATCCACAGCATTCCGACGGATGCGGAATTGAAGGAACTGGCTCGCAAGTCGATCGTCCGGGAGCAGCTTGTGCTGTCCCCCCTGCCGGCGCAGGAAGCGGCACAGGAGGGCGATACTGCCGTGCTGAAGACGGTCAGTCCGCTTCCCAAGTTCAGCAAGGAGCGTGTGACGGTCACCCTTGGCCGGGGACTTTATAACCGGGATCTGGAAACCGCCCTGATCGGTCGAAAGCTTGGGGATTCCATTCAACTGACAGTACAGGAGAATCCTGTCAACGTCACAATTCTGGAGCTGAAGCGCAAGCAGGCACCGGAGCCCAACGATGAAATGGTGGTGCAGCTTCAAGTTAAAGACCAGAAGGGCAATCTTATCACCAATGTGGCGGACTACGAAGCCCATATTCACAACGAGAAGATCATGACCACGCTGGCTACTGTGAACTTTTATGTTCTGGGGGCGATTCTGAAGGACTACCCCATGACGGATTACGATGAGGAGGATATCCGCATCCTTGGTCAGTTGGAAAAAGAAGCCCTTTCCAATATGCTGCGGGAGCAGGGCATTGACCCGGAAACCCAAGTCCCCAAGGATTGGGAAGAAAACATGGGGATTCATTCTATGAATGAATTCATTGAAAAGCGCAGGGAGTGGTATCAGATGAAGATTCAGCAGAGCTATGTGATGCTGAACATCCTTGGTCTGTCCTGCGAGGGAAAAAGCGATCCGCTGGATCACTATGAAGTGATGTCTGAATTACAGCTTCAGGTGTTTGAGAAAATCCGCGCAGCGCTGGAAAGGAGAAATGTACAATGACAAAATTTGTACCCGAAGAAGAATTTGACCAGGTGACCGCCGAAGGTTTCTGGATCGCCGATTTTATGACCGATCATTGCGGCCCCTGCAAAATGCTGGATATGGTTCTTGCAGAAATTATTTATGACAACCCGGAGATCAATCTGGCAAAGTGCGATATCGAAAAGAGCCCTGAATATTGTGAACGTTTTGGGATCACAGCAACTCCCACGCTTCTGTTACTTATGGATGGTGAGATCAAGTCCACCGTCAGTGGTGCCCAGCCCCGCCAAGTGCTGGAATCCATGATTTCGGAAGCCATGTACGGCTGAGTTAATTGTAAAATCGGCGACATTTGCCGCTTTTAGAAAACAGGAGGATTTAAAAATGAAAAAAACAATGACTTGCACAACTCTGATGTTTCTCGTTCTGACTATGGCACTGACTATGGCTGCCTGCGGAAAAAAGAATGATGAACCCGCCGGCCCGGATTTCAGCCAGTATCCCGCAAATTACTCTGATTGGACTCAGGCCAATATGAAGGCTTATCTGCGTGATAGCGGTGCCTTTACCGAGGAAGACTGGATCATTGACGTCTCCGCAAATGAGCTGACTGCTCTTGGCGCAGCAGGCGGCACCATGTATGTTGACATGAAAGAGGGCCAAACCTCTGAAATGGTATTCTTCTTCGACAGCGCTAACGAAGGTACTGACGATATCCTGACCAGTTTGCGTGACACTCACATGCTCATGGGGGCCGTTCCTATGGATGCATTGCTGGGTAACTTCTGCTTCAGCTATTCCAATACGGTAGACGAGAATAATAAGGCTGCTATTATTGGTGCCATCAAGGCTCTGGCTTCTCATTACAACCTAACTCCCGATTTTATCACGGAGTAATCAGTTTGGCGACAGGGCGGAGATTTCCGCCCTGTTTTTCACAGAAATCATATGGGAGGAAAACGTAATGATATACGATGCAGCGATTATCGGAACCGGACCGGCCGGTCTGTCCGCGGCACTGACACTAAAAGCCAACAGCAAGCAATTCCTTTGGATTGGCAGCAGGTGTCTCAGCGACAAGGTGGCTAAAGCAGAAAAAATTTCCAATTACCCCGGATTCTCCAATGTGTCCGGAGAAGAATTGAACGCGGCCTTCCGAAAGCAGGTGGAAGACAGCGGCATCCAAATTGTGGAACAAATGGTCAATTCGATTATGCCCATGGGTTCTTCTTATGCGATTATGGCCGGCAGCGAATTCTACCAGGCCCAAACGGTTATTTTGGCCACCGGTATTGCCAGTAACGGGACCTTGCCCGGAGAACAGGAGAAGGTAGGACGCGGCGTCAGTTACTGCGCTACCTGTGACGGTATGCTCTACAAGGGTAAAACCATTGCGGTCATCTGCAATAACGCCCGGTTTGAACATGAAGTGAAATATCTTGCGGAGCTGGCAAAAACAGTCTATTACTTTGCCGGATATAAAGGGATTTGTAACCTGCCCGCCAATGTGCGCATTATGGAAGAAAAAGCCAGCGGTGTTTTGGGCGATCAAAGAGTATCGGCTGTTGCACTGCGAAGCGGCAGCACCATCGCGGTAGATGGTGTATTCTGCCTGCGGGACAGCGTATCTCTGGCAACGCTGCTTCCCAATGTCGCCACGGAGAAGAACCATATTGCAGTAGACCGTGCTATGGTCACGAACCTGCCGGGCTGCTTCGCCGCAGGAGACTGTACCGGCCGTCCCTATCAATATGCCAAGGCCGTGGGTGAGGGCAATGTGGCTGCCCACAGCGTCATTGAATACCTGGCAGAGAAAGAAAAAAGAGGTGTCTGAATGATTTCTCCGTCAGATGCGCCGGAGCAGACCATCCAAGACGGCGGCATCTGCATCATCGGTGGGAAGAAACAGCTTAACTCTCGAGCAGAAGAGCCCGTGCACGCATAATCGCCTGTACGGGCTCTGTTTTAGACATGAATAAAATCCTTCTGTAGATAAAGAATAAATTTGAACCCTTCTCCGATTTGGAAGAAGTCCGGATTTATTGTTTTTGGCGAAATGCGACACGAAGGCATCGACGTTCGCGGTACGGATCCTGACAATACGGCGTATGTTTCCGTCATCTGTGATCTGAAGGGCGATGATCTTAAACGCAAGCAGGTATTTTTTCAAGAATCAGTGCAGACTATAGATATAAACGGGATGATGTGATATAAAAACAGAAGGAGAAGGTTAGAGACCGATACAGTAAACCGGCCGGTATCATGGCCTGTTTACGGAAAGGATTTTATGAAAAACGGCAAATTAAATGTGGCGCTTGTGGGACTTGGCTTCGGCGGATGCTTTTTACCGATCTACATTGACCATCCGGATGTTTATGCAGTAGGCATTTTTGATATTAAGCGCGACCTTGCGGAAAAATTCGCGGAGCTTTATCCAGTGAATAAGATCTACGACTCCTTTGAGGAGATCCTCGAGGATGACGAAGTGGACGCCGTTCACCTGGTCACTCCGATCCCGGACCACGCCCGTCAGACGATGGCCGTTTTGAATGCCGGCAAGCACTGCGCCTCCACGGTTCCGATGGCATGCTCCTTAGAGGACGTTCGCGGCATCGAGGAAGCAGTAGAGCGCTCCGGAAAAAAATACATGATCATGGAGACCACGGCCTACACCTATCAGATGTTCCATGTCAAGCACATGATCGAGACCGGTGAGCTCGGCACTATTCAGTTCATGCGCGGCTCTCATTATCAGGACATGGCCGGCTGGCCGGACTATTGGCTGGGACTGCCGCCCATGTGGTACGGTACGCACGCTTTAAGTCCGCTCCGCATCCTGGCGGATTCCCCGATCACCTCCGTCTACTGCGTAGGTTCCGGCACGATGGAAGAGGGCCTGAAAAAGCAGTACAACAACCCGTTCCCGGTGGAATGCGCGGTGTTCACCTTTGCAAACGGCATGCGTGCGGAAGCGACTCGCAGCCTGTTCGAAACGGCGCACGTTTATCAGGAGGGCCTGTTCGTTTACGGCAGCAAGGCCAGCTTTGAATGGGGCTTTGAGGACAGCAGCAAGCCGTACGTCACCCATCTGAAGGAACTGGTCGATACACAGATGAACGAGCTGGAGAGCTTCAAGCGCGGCAAGGAAACGCCGTACGGGGAGATCGATGTTCCGAACTATTTCGAGACGCTGCCCCGCGAGCTTTGGAAGCATACCGTAAAGAGCGGCGATTATGACGAAACGAATCCGCAGGACTCCCTGAAGAAGGGTTCCGGCGGCGGTCATCACGGCTCGCATCCGCACCTTGTTCACGAATTTGTGCGCAGCATCATAGAGGACCGTACCCCGGCGCTTGACGTGAAGATCGGCGCAAACATCGCAAGAGCGTGCCTTTTAGCGCACGAATCCGCGCTTCAGGGCGGCGTCATCCTTACGGTCGAACCGTAAAGCATTTACAACCCGTGCTTGTTTCAGGCACGGGTTTTTGCTATAATGTTTACAACTCTTACTACAAAGGGAGGTTTCACATGATCTCAAAAAGAATTCTGGAGGAAGTCCTGTCCAAGGCACTGTCCACCGGAGCGGATTTCGCGGAAGTCTACGCGGAGAATACATTGGAAAACAAGATCACGCTGGTCGATAACCGCGTGGATTCCATCGGCGATGCCGTTGTATCCGGTGTGGGCATCCGAATTCTGAAGGGAACGCGCTGCGTGTTCGGTTCTACCTCATCTAAAGATCGCACGGATCTTCTGGCACTTGCCGGCCGTATCGCCGATGCCCTCGGCGGCGTCCCGGAGGGCCGCACCGTCCAGCTCACGGAGCGTCGCTTCGGGGATGTGCATCCCATCGTCCGCGTGCCGGGCACCGCACCGAAGAGCCTGAAGATCGACCTCATGAAGGAAGCGAACGAAGCTGCCCGCGCTTATGCGAACACGATCTCACAGGTCGCGGTCAACATGCTTGATTTTGACCATAACATTCTGATCGCAAACAGCGACGGCCTTCTGGCGGAGGACCGCCAGATCCGTACGCGCATGATGGTAAACGCGATCGCAAGCAAGGACGGCGAAAGCCAGACCGGTTCCGCAACGCCCGGCCGCCGCATGGGCCTGGAGTTGTTTGACATGATCTCTCCGAAGGACATCGGCACGGAGGCTGCGCGTCAGGCAGCGGTCATGCTTTCCGCGGGTTATGTCAAGGGCGGCGTGATGCCGGTTGCCATTGAAAACGGCTTTGGCGGCGTTGTATTTCATGAGGCCTGCGGTCATTCATTGGAAGCGACCGGTGTATCCATCGGTTCGTCCGAATTCTGCGGCAAGCTTGGCCAGATGATCGCGAATCCGAAGGTCACGGCTATCGACGACGGCACGATCCCGGGCGCATGGGGCTCCATCAACATCGATGATGAAGGTACCCCATCCCAGCGAAAGGTGCTGATCGAAAACGGCATTCTGAAGTCCTATATGATCGATAAGCTGGGCGGCCGCCGCATGAACATGCCGGCGAACGGATCCTCCCGCCGCCAGGGCTATATGTTCAACACGACCTCCCGTATGACGAATACGTTCATTGACAACGGTCCGGATAAAAATGAGGATATCATTAAGTCCATCGAATACGGTATCTACTGCGCAAAGATGGGCGGCGGTTCTGTTAATCCGGTCACCGGTTCCTTCAACTTCGGTGTCGCGGAAGCGTACGTGATCCGAAACGGTGAGATCAAAGAGCCGGTCCGCGGCGTCAGCCTGATCGGCCGCGGTTCGGAGATCCTTCCGAAGATCGACATGGTCGGCCGGAACCTCGCGACCGGACAGGGAATGTGCGGTTCCATGAGCGGAAGCATCCCGACGGATGTCGGCCAGCCGCTGATCCGCATTTCTTCCATCACCGTGGGCGGAAGATAAGAAGGGAGGTCTGAAAGATGAATTATTCCGAAATGAAGCAGGCCATCCAGCGCGCCTGCGAAGAATTGAAGGTTGATAAATACGACATTTTCTATATGGAAAATGCGGGAACCAGTGCGGATGCGCTGTTCCATGACATTAATAATTTCTCCGCGGAGAGCCGCGCCGGTATCTGCTTCCGTGCTGTTGTGAACGGGAAGCTCGGCCAGGCATCCACAGAAGCCATGAGCCCGGAGGAGGCGTACCGCATCGTGGAGTCCGCCGTGCAGAATGCCGGACTCATGGAAAATGAGGAGGAGGCCATGATCCGCCCCGCGGGCGATGCTTACGAAGAGACGGAAACGCTTCACACGAAGGCACCGGAAGCCGCGGAGATGATCGAAGCTGCTCTCAGGATTCAGGAAGGTCTTTACAAGGCGGACCCCCGCATCTGTGACGGCACCGAATCCGGCCTGTCCTTTGACACACTGAAGATCGCAGTCACAAACAGCGAGGGTGTGGACCTGTCTTTTGAAACGGATTACACGACCGTATTCATGGAAGCCATGGCGGAGAGCGGAGAAGAAAAGTATATGGACTGGTCGGTAAAGGCCGTTGATTTTGCGGACATGGACGCGGAGGAACTGATCCGCGAGACCGTCGACAATACGGTCTCCCGTATCGGCGAGGACTCCTGTGACACCGGAAACTACACGCTGGTGTTCTCACAGGCGATGACCGCAACGATGCTCGCGACCTTCTTCACGGCGTTCAACGGTGAAGCGGCCAATCAGAAGATGTCCCGTTTCGGCGAGAGCATCGGAACGGTCGTGGCTTCTCCGCTCGTCACGGTCATCGACGATCCGTTCTTAAGCGGAAGCCGCATCCATCTGCCTTTTGATGCGGAGGGCTGCGCGACGAAGAAAAAGAGCGTGATCGAAGCCGGTACGCTGAAGACACTTCTTTACGACATGAAATCCGCGAAAAAGGCGGGCGTGGAATCCACCGGCAACGGCCTCAAGGCAAGCTATGCGGCACCGGTCTCCGTCATGCCGACGAACTTCTACATGCTGCCGGGTGATGCCGGAACGGAGGAAGAGGTCTATAAGAAGGTCGGAAACGGCATTCTGATCACCGCGCTGAACGGCCTTCACGCGGGCGCGAATCCGGTCACCGGTGATTTCTCACTGTCCTCCGCAGGTTACCTGATCGAGGACGGCAGGAAAGGCCGTCCGGTGAAGAACTTTACGATCTCAGGCAATTTCTATCAGTGGCTGAAGGATATTTCCATGGTCGGAAGCGAAGTTAAGGTTCGCTCTCCGCGCGGTCTTACCACCTTCAGTGCACCGTGTGTTGTGGTACCGGATATGCCGGTTGCCGGTAAATAAACTTCTTGATTGGGAGGCATTGACTTGGACGAGAGCAAACGGCTTAAGATCCGTGAAGAAAGACGGAAAAGAAGAGAGCGCAGGAAGAAAATACTGATCGGTCTGGCGGCCCTTTTGGCAGTCATTTTAGTGGCCGGTGTGGTCATTCTGGTGCAGACCGGAAAAAAGAAGAACGGCACAGAGACGAAGGATACTTCAGCCGCAGAAAGCAGCACCACGGCGGAGACCAAGGCGCAGGAAGCTTCCGCGGCTTCCGAAACCACGGAGAAGGACTCGGAAGAACAAACGGAAGATACCTCCGCGGAAGAAACGGAAGCGGCGGCAGTGGTCCCCGAACGTCCCGCAGTGGATTCCGGCTATGTGTCATCGATCCCGGTGCTGTTTATCAACGCGGCGGTGGAAAGCTTTGCCGGACAGCCTAAGGATACGTCAGTGGACGGTACATATGAGCTTTTCGGCAAGGAGGGCTCCGGCCTTTATTACAGCGGCAGCATGACGCTGACCGGCCGCGGAAACTCGACCTGGGAACTGGACAAAAAGTGCTTCGATCTGAATCTGAACGAAGCGCAGGATCTCCTTGGCTTGGGTAAATCCGGCCATTGGGCGCTTGTGGCAAACCGCACCGACCCGTCCTTCATGCGTGATCACATGGCCTACACGCTTTCCGAAAAGTGGGGCATGCTTTCCTGCAAGGGCACCTGGGTCGATGTCGTCGTGAACGGCAGCGAGTACGGCAACTATTATCTGGTGGAGCGCGTGGAGACCGGTGAAAACCGCGTGGAGATCACAACGGCTGAAACGGCAGCGGATGCAGCGGCTGAAGCCGTCGCGGAGGCGCGTACCGACCTGAATGTGGATACGCTGAAGACCGCACTGAAAAAGGACCTTTCCTGGATCTCAACAGGCGTTCTGAACCTGGACGGACAGGAGATCGGCATCCGCGATTATTACGACTATGATTCACAGGCACTGATCCGGAGCGGATACCTCATGGAGATCAACGGCTTCATGGATGAAGAGAGCGTGTTCTATACGAACTATCTGGTCCGTCCGGTCATGGTGAAGACCCCGGCCTCAGCAGTGACGAACGGGGACATGATGACGTATCTGAAAAAGCTCATGAATGCGTTTGACCGCGGCCTGAACGACGGTACCTTCCGTACGACCGTGGATGATGCGGAGATGTCCGTGTATGACATCGTGGACCGCGACACCCTGATCGCTTATTTCTGGGTGAACGAGATCTTTATGAATGCCGATGGCTGGTATCGCTCCTTCTATTTCTACAAGGATGCGGATACGAACGGAACCATCAGCCCGTTCAAGATCGGTCCGGTCTGGGAGGTGGATTATTCCTCCGGCGGTTTCCGCGATAACAACCGCCCGTATCAGACAGCGGGCTGGGGCTATGAGACCTATTGGCCCACGGACCAGATGACGATGAACTACGGCCGCTATCTGGTACACGATCCGGAATTTGTTCAGGCGGCTTACGATTTTTACAAGGAAAACCGCCAGGCCATCTTTGAGATGCTGAACAGTTGCGAAACGTACTACGCGGAGCTCGAGGAATCCGCAAGCCACGACGCGGCGCGCTGGGGGCTTGTCCGGAATGATTTCCGTACGGAGGTCACGACGCTCGAAGACTGGCTCAACAAGCGCATTGCATGGCTGGATGAGCAGGTGATGAGCTATGATACTCTGTGGAAGTCCTTTGGTAATTAACGGACAGGCCGCATTGAACGGCGGTCCGGTGAAGAGGTAGCATTATGCAGTTCGGCATGCCGACGCTGATCGAAAACAAGACGCTAAAAGAGAATATCGATCTTTGCAGGTCGCTCGGTTTTGACTTTCTGGAGCTCAATATGAACTTTCCGGAGTATCAGATCGATGTGCTGGAGGATACGGAGGCATTGATCCGGGCGGCGGAAGGGAAGACCCCGGACGGCGCGGAGAAGGGCATCTATTATACGATCCATCTTGATGAAAACCTGGACCCGGCGGAGTTCAATCCCATCGTCCGGGAGGCGTGGCTTCAGACGGTCCGAAGAACCATCGGGGCCGCGAAAAAGCTGATTCCGCTGAAGGACCGGTATGGAGATCCGGCTCAGCCGGTCATCCTCAACATGCATATGTGCCACGGCATCCATATGACGCTGCCGGATAAGAAGGTGCAGATGTATGAGCGCAATTTCGAGTTCTACAAGCGCTGTTTCCGCACTTTTAAGACCCTGTGTGAAAAATGGATCGACGGTGCGGACATCGTGATCGCAATTGAAAATACCGATGGTTTTACGGCTTATGAGAAGGCTGTGATCGCGATGCTCCTTGAGAGTTCGGTATTCGGACTGACCTGGGACATCGGACACTCGGAGACGGCGGATTCGATGGACGTTCCCTTCATCCGGGAATATATGAAAAGCCTTTGCCACATGCATGTACATGACGGAAGCGCGAACCCGCCCCGGGATCATCAGACGCTCGGAAGCGGCGGGATCGATGTAAAAGCACGCCTTTTCGATGCTGCGTCCTGCCGGGCGCGGTGCCTGATCGAAACGAAGACCGTGCAGGCGCTGAAGTCTTCCAAAGAGTGGCTGATCCGTAACGGCTATTGTGAATAAAACATAACGAAGCCTTGCTAAAGAAAAAGGAGCGGTGCGTGACGCACCGCTCCTTTTTCAGTCGATAATTCAAAATGAACTCAGATACGCCCTGTGTTATAGTCAAATCATCGGGAGGTATTACCATGAAGCTTACAAATAACGATTATTCGCTGGTATTTGAAAACGGCGGCATCCTTGTGGAAAAAGAAGGAAAGACGCTCTATACGAACAACAAGCCGATCTACATTTTTGTGCTGGACTATCTGTGCATGGCGATGTTTTATGACGCACCCTATGAGTCGGTCACGGAAGATGGCGGGAAGATCGTTGCCACCGGTACGTTGATTTCCGGCCTCGGCAGTGTGTTCTCTGTCACGGATGAATATGCGCTGTCCGATGAAGGCTTCTTTGTCAGCCGCAGGGTGACGGTCCTGAAGAAAGCCGATGACGAGCTGGAGCGCGGTTTTGCGTCCAAGTTCACGCTGCGTCCGGAGCTTTCATCGAATACCCATGATTTCAATTATTTCAGCCCGGGCGTCTGGTATCGTCAGAATGAGCATGTTCCGGCCCATTTCATGGGCGCGGACCTGGATGCGGAATACTTCCACTGGCAGGAAACGAGATGCAGTCTTCCGATGTTTGCCATGCAGCACATCGCGAGCGGCGAAAGTGTTTCCCTGTCCCGTTATGCATCCGATGTCCGTCTCCGCAACATGAACCGTGACCCGTATAACAACTACGTGGATCCGACCTATGATATCGGCGCGGTCGGCATGAGCCAGCCCAAGAACAGCTGCGTTTATTATGACGATCTGAACACCACCGTCACCCGCGTGCCGCTTCCGCGTGAAAACGATCCGCTCGGCATCGACTATGTATATCCCGCGGACAACGGCGAGACCGACAAGCGCATGGTCCACGGTATCGAAATGAATCCCGCACGTCATGTGATCAAGCGTCTGGACCGTATTTTCCATCCGATCGAAGAGGGCTTCTCCGACAACTACCGCGTCCAGATGGATTTTGGCTGTTTCCTTGACTTCAACGTCATGATGAAGATCTTCTTCCGCCGCGCGAACAAGCGCCTTCAGGACCGGATCGCCGATACGGACTGCAGCCTGCTCTTTGTGAACAGCCTGAAGCTTCTGAAGATCAAGACCCGAAAGTTCAATAATTCCTACGGTATTCCGTTCCTGTCCTATCTGCCGGATGCGCAGGACCAGAACGTGGATTATCAGTACGGCTTTGTGGGACAGCAGCCGGGCATCGGCTACCAGCTGATGCGTTACGCGATGCAGTATAATGACCCCGAGGCTTTTGAAAAGGGCCATGAGGTCGTGGATTTCTGGTGCCGCCGCGGAAGCAGCGACATCGGAGCGCCGTACATCTGGTTCAATCCGCCGCTCGATGAATTCCAGTATGAGCCGTATTGGACCCGTATGCTGGGCGACGGTCTGGAGAATGTTCTCGATGCCTACATGCTCCTTATGGATCCCGAAAAGAGCCCGTATATCGACAAGAATGAGGATCGCAGTCACTGGTTCAATTATCTGAAACGGGCGGCCGATTGGGTCGTCAAGGTTCAGAACGAGGACGGCAGCTTCTACAGAAGTTACGATGCGGAAGGCAATAAGTGCATGGATTCCAAGGCAAATACGATCGCCATCGTCCGCTTCCTGATCCGTTTCTACCTGCTGACCAAAAACGAAGCCTATAAAGAGGCGGCGCTGAAGGCCGGCGAGTGGTGCTACGAGCACACCTATAAGGAGACGGAGTACCGCGGCGGTACCTGCGATAACAGTGATGTTCAGGATAAGGAATCCGCGATCTATGCGGTGTTCGGTTTCCTGGCACTGTACGATTTCACGAAGGATCCCCGGTATCTGGAAGCTGCACAGGGCGCGGCGGACTATGTTATCACCTGGACCTATATGTGGGCATATCCGGTCATTACGCATCATGAGATCCATCCGTTCAACACGCGCACGATTTCCGGTCAGAGCCTGATCGCGACCGGACATTCCGCAGCGGATGTGTACATGGCGGCCTGCTCCTATGTATTCTACCGAATCTATGTGTATACGGAGGATCCGGAATATCTCAATATGGCGCTGTTCCTGTCCAAGAACCCGCAGCAGTGCAATGACGTGGACGGCAGCATCGGTTATGCAATCCCCGGCCTGAACCACGAGGCCTGCTTCTTCTATGATCAGGTCCTGATGAGTCAGTACCATTGGCTGCCGTGGTGCACCTACGTTGTAGTGGACCCGCTTTCCTGCATGGCGGACACCTTCGGCACCTACGAGATCCGTGAGGCGGAGAAACTGCCGATGGAAGAGCGGAAGCGCATGAACGCAAGCGTTCTCGATAAGTATAACGTATAATGGACAGAGCGGTGTTACAGCGCATTCTTGGTAAGGAACTGATGGTCTATGACCGGCATCTTCAAAAGGAGGAAGCTTTTGATAGAGCCGCATACCTCATGAGTGCCTATCCGGGGACTGCTGAGGAAAAACTGAAGGCCGCCGTTGAGGAGATCTCTCAAAGGAAAAATACGGTCGTATATGATGAGTCGGGGCGTCCGTCAATAATGGTCCGCGTGACGATGGAGGATGGGGCGGGATCACAGCCCGTCCGGGTCGGCAAATATCAAAGCTGTCTCTTTGAAGGGGGCCTGTGTTCCCTTCCTATGGAGCAGCCGGTAAGCGGGCTGTCTTACGGGCAGGCACTTCAGTTGTCCCGGAGTAAAGGCGACGGCTGGATCAATATGCCGCTTCTTCTTCGCATGCAGATCGCAATGGAATGCCGACGGAAGGGCTTCCTTCCGAACGGAGCGAATGATGAAGGCGAAGACTATTTCCATCCCTATGAGAAAGGAATCCTGTGTGAAGACCGCACGGTTCTGACCGGAAGCGGTCCCGAAACCTGGGCGCACGACGGTACGCCCTCCGGAATCTATGACATGAACGGAAATGTCAATGAATGGGACAGCGGGTTCCGCCTGGTTGACGGAGAGCTTCAATTCATTCCGTTATCCAGAATATTCGAAGGATCCGCGGATCCCGGTCCGGACAGTCCGGAGTGGAAGGCGTTACTTGAGACCGGCGCGTTTACGGAGCCGGGAGATTCTGAGGCACTGAAATTCGATATCCGGAGGAACGTGATCGTTCTTGCAAAGGAAGTGACGGAGCACGGGCTCGGAAACTGCGGCTTTGCGGAGATCATGGCCGTCAAGGGCATACGGGTACCGGAGCTTCTGAGAAGCAATGGACTGTACCCGGAGGAAGACCGGAATAATTACGGACACGGCTGGCGATGGATCTCCACGGAAGGGGAGGTCTATCCCGTCTGCGGAGGAGCCAAATGGGCAACCTATCATGCCGGGGTCTTCTTTGTCGGTATCAGCAGAGGAGGGGAGGAGCCCTATCACCTCGGAGGCTGCCGGCTGGCGTATAAAGGGTAGATCCCGAGAGCCAAAACAGCCGGACGTGATGTGCTCCGGAATGAAAATTATGATCGAAGCCCCTGCGGCGCGGCGGACCGGAAGAACGGACGCTCCCGCAGGGCTTTTTTTCGACAATTTGCGGAAGTTGCGCGGAAAACACTTGAGTTTCCGCCATTCAGATGATAAGATGCCATAAATGAGACCAATTGGTCACATTGCGCTTTTGAGTCCTGTCACAGCGGGATCTTAACAAACAAAACAATAACAAAGGATCATTTCGAAGAAAATGAATAACTGAACATATAGAGGGGCATTATGCTTGAAGTATCACATGTAACGAAAAAATACGGTAAAAACATCGCCTGCAATGACCTGAGCTTTACCCTGGAACCGGGCAGTGTGACTGTGCTTTTAGGCCCGAACGGCGCCGGTAAGAGTACACTTATGAAGAGCATCATCGGCTTCCTTCGCTTTGAAGGACAGATCACGGTGAACGGCTGCAATAATAAGTCGTCCGAAGCGCGAAAGCTCCTGGGCTACATTCCGGAGATGCCCACGCTATATCCGAACCTGACCGTTTCCGAGCATCTGGAATTTCTGGCGCGTGCATACCGTATGACGGATTACAAAGAGAAGGCGGCAATGCTTCTTGAAAAGTTTGAACTGGACGATAAGAAGAAAAAGTTCGGTGACGAGCTCTCCAAGGGCATGCAGCAGAAACTGAATCTCTGCCTCGGTCTTTTGACGGATCCGGAGGTCCTGCTTCTGGATGAGCCGATGATCGGCCTGGACCCGCATGCCATCAAGGAATTGAAGAACACCATCGGCGAGATGCGCGAAGCGGGAAAGACGCTGCTTGTCAGTACACATATCATCGACAGCGTGGATATGCTCTGGGACCGCACCCTGATCATGCAGAACGGTGAGATCAAAGCGAATGTGACCAAGGATGAACTGGACGCTTCCGGAAAGACGTTAGAGGAACTGTTCTTTGAAGTGACGGAGGGCTGACATGAGATTCTTTGGGTATTATGCTTGGCATTCCTTCATCAATCAGTTGAAGAAGCTGTTTAAGACCTGGGTGATGGTCTTCATCGTGTGCTGTGTGGCATTCGGTGCCGTTGTGGGCGGTGTGTCCGCGTCTGTTGCAAAAATGGCGGAGGAACACAAGGAAGAGGAAATGCAGGAGGGAACGGTTCCCGAAGAAGCGGGGACCGGGGAAGAAGAGAGTTTTTTTGCAAAAAGCGGTCTCGATAAGGGCCGGATCCTGGACCTCGCGGTCACGGCGATCATCCTTCTGGTCTTCATCCTGGAGATCCTGAGCGCGGATAAGAGCGGCGGAAAGATCTTCCTTCCGGCCGATGTCAATCTGTTGTTTTCTTCCCCGCTAAAGCCCCAGTCAGTGCTCCTGTTCCGTCTTCTGACGCAGGTCGGCACCATGATCCTGGCCAGCTTCTATATGATCTTCCAGATCCCGAATCTGGTACTGAACGCGGGATTTTCAGTCACTGCCGCCGTATCGTTTCTCATCGGCTGGCTGCTTCTTGCAGTCATGAGCAAGATGGCGGAAGTGTTTGTTTATGTGCTGGCCTCCTCGGTTCCGGCAGTAAAGAAGAATCTGAGCCGCATCATCTATATCGTCCTGATCCTGCTTTTTGCAGCGCTGTTCATCCGTGTCAGGTCGCAGGACACCGGTATGATCACGGCGGTCTCCAATGTGTTATCGGAAAAATGGACCCGTTACGTTCCACTCATCGGCTGGGTGAAGGGCTTTGTCATGTACGCATATGAAGGGAACACCCTGTATTCCCTGGCGTTTCTTGTGCTTTCCCTGGTCAGCATCATCGTGCTGATCCTGGTGACCTGGCGCCTGAAGGCGGATTTCTACGAAGACGCGATGCAGAAGTCCGAAGAAACGGCTGCGGCGCTTGAAAAAGCACGCGAGGAGAAATCCGGCAGTGTCATGGTCAAGCGGAAAAAGGACCGCAGCGACAAACTGAAGCGTGACGGTATGAAGTATGGACAGGGTGCCAACGTGTTCTTCTTCAAGTCCATGTACAACCGCTTCCGTTTCGCGAAGCTTTATATGTTCACGAAGACCTGCGATACGTATCTGTTCACGGCCATCGGCGGGGTTCTGTTGTTCAAACTGGTCTTCAAAAGCGACGGTCTGATCCCGCTTCTGTGTGCGTTCTGTGCCATCTCCTTCTTCCGGGCGATGGGCAATCCCCTGGAAGAAGACACAAAGATGGACTACTTCATGATGATCCCGGAAAATACCTGGGCTAAAATGTTCTATTCGCTTCTGGGCGGCATCACGAACACCGCGCTCGATATGCTTCCCGCACTGGTGATCGCGGTCATTGCCTTCCCGCAGAATGCACTCTTTGCCCTGCTTTTCTTTGTATTTGCGCTGACGCTGGACTTTTACGCCTCTTCTGTCGGAACTTTTATCGATCTTTCTGTTGGCATAAACGGAGGAAAGATGATAAAACAGATAGTACAGATCATGTTCATCTATTTCGGCCTGGGGCCCGATATTCTTTTCATCGCCCTGGGCATGATCTTCAAGATGACGTGGCTCGGCGTTCTGGCAGGAATAATCACAAATCTTTCCATCGGCGGACTGTTCTTTGCGTTATCTCCGCTGTTCATCGACCCCAGGACCCGTAGAAAATAAGAGAAGGACAACAATATGAAAAAGACAGCAATCGTTACCGGAGGCTCCAGAGGCATCGGTTATGCCATCGCGAAGCAGCTCGGGCTGGAAGGCTATAATGTGGCGATCTTTTCGAGCGGCGGCCCGGAAAAGTATGCGGACGCGCTTCGGGAACTGACCGGGGAGAACATCGACTGGATCTACGTGCAGGGCAGCCTGGACAGCTCGGAAGACCGGAAAAGGCTCATCGATGAGACCGTAAAAGCATACGGACGCGTTGATGTCCTGGTCAATAACGCCGGCGTGGCGCCGCTTATCCGTGCCGATCTTCTCGATATGACCGAGGAAAGCTACGACCGCGTCATGGGCATCAACCTCCGCGGCAACATGTTCTTAACACAGCTCGCGGCAAAGCAGATGATCGCGCAGGAAAAGACCGGCCCCAAGAAGGGCACGATCATCAATATCGGTTCCTGCTCCGCGGAGGTCTCTTCGATCTCCCGCGGCGAATACTGCGTGTCCAAGGCAGGCATATCCATGCTGACCAAGCTCTACGCGGACCGTCTGGCACCGGAGGGCATCCTGGTCCACGAGATCCGTCCGGGTGTAATTCTGACGGACATGACCAGTGTTGTCAAAGCAAAATATGATGCGCTGATCGAAAAGGGCGAGTTCCCGATCGCGCGCTGGGGCACACCGCAGGATGTGGCCGATGCGGTCAGCCTGTTCTGCTCCGATAAAATGACCTATACGACCGGAAACTACATCGATGTGGATGGCGGTTTCCATATCCGCAGATTGTAACGGGGGACTTATGAGCGCACATGAACGATTTCATTATGACACCCAGGAGGACCTGAAAAAGCGGGCGGAAGAGCTCGGTGTCGTGATCCCCTTTGCGGCGGACACGAAGATCCTCGGTACGCCGGTGACCTTTGGAAATGTCACGCTGCCGAACCGCCTCGGAACAGCGCCGATGGAAGGCGCGGATTCCCTGCCAAGCGGCGCGCCTTCGGAGTTTACAAGACGGCGCTATATCCGCGAAGCGGAGGGCGGCGCTGCTGTCATCTGGTTTGAGGCGATCACCATCGTCCCGGAGGGGCGTTCCGGCTCCACGCAGCTGATCCTGAATGAGGAAACGCTGGAGGACTTCAAGCGTCTGACGGAGGAAATAAAGGAAGCCGGTATCCGTACCCACGGCTATGCCCCGTATCTGGTCATGCAGGCCAATCACAGCGGACGTTATTCCAATCCGGATAATAAGCCGGCCCCGATGATCGCGTTCCGCCATCCCGAACTCGAAAAATTCCGCGCGGCGGATGATTCCTGCATCGTCAGTGACGATTATCTGAAGGGCCTGGAGGAGAAATTCGGCGACGCTGCGCTGCTTGCGAAGCGCGCGGGCTTTGACGCTGTGGATATCAAAAGCTGTCACGGTTATCTTCTGGCCGAGCTGACCGGAGCCCATACACGGCCGGGGCTTTACGGCGGAAGCTATGAAAACCGTACCCGTATGATGAAAAATGCGGTGCGGGCGGCCAAGGTCCATGAAACCGCGGATTTCAAGATCACCGCGCGCCTCGGCATTTATGACGGATACCCGTGGCCCTACGGCTTCGGTGTGGCGGAAGGCAGCGGCCTCGTGCCGGACTATACAGAGCCCATCCGCCTGGTAAAGGAGCTTCACGAAGAACTCGGCATGGAATTCATCGACCTCACGATGGGGAACCCCTATGTAACTACACATGTCACCCGTCCCTTTGACCGCGGAAAATATCCGCCGGATGAGCATCCGCTGGAGGGCATTGCGCGTATGGCACAGGGAATCGGCGCGGTGAAAAAGGCAGTCCCCGGCATGGTCGTGTTCGGTTCCGCACCGACCTATCTCCGGCAGTACTGCGATCTCTACACCGCCGGCGCGGTGGAACAGGGCTATATGGACGGCATGCTGTTTGGCCGTATGTCCTTTGCGGACCCGTCCTTTGCCGATGAGATCCTGAAAAACGGCCGGATCGATCAATCGCATGTCTGCATTACCTGCGGTATGTGCGGCGATCTGATCCGCGCACACAAGCCCACCGGCTGCGTTGTGCAGGACAAGGAGACCTTCCTGCCGTTCTATAAGGAATTCATGGAGATCAAAAAGACACAGCCTAAGAATTTCAGAGGCTGATCCATTGAATACGCCGCCCGATGGCGCGGCCGGCAGCGTCCGGGGCGTCCGGAAGCGGAGTGGGAGTGAAGTCGTGAAAATAACAGAACGATCATTTGAAGCGCTGACGGTGGGGTTCGGAGCGTCCGGACTGAAGGCAGCGCTTCAGCTTAAGAAAAACGGAGTTGAAAACATTGCGGTCGTGACGGAGAACCGGATGGCCGGTACGTCCCGGAACACGGGCTCGGACAAGCAGACCTATTACAAGCTGTCGCTGTCCGGTGAGGCCCCGGATTCCGTGGCCGGCATGGCGGAGGATCTGTTCCGCGGACAATGCGTGGACGGCGACCAGGCGCTTTGCGAAGCGGCACTTTCCGTCCGCGGCTTCTTTGCGCTTGTGGAGGCGGGTGTCCCGTTCCCCTGCAATGAATTCGGCGAATACATGGGCTATAAGACGGACCATGACCGCGGGAAACGCGCAACGAGTGCGGGCCCGTATACTTCGCGTTTTATGACGGAGCGGCTGGAGAAGGCCGTAGAGGACGCGGGAATCCCGGTGCTCGATCATTATCAGGTCGTAAGGATCCTGACGGAAGACGGTCGCGTGACCGGCGTGCTGTGCCTGGTAACGGACACAGACGTCCCGCGCTACGAGATACTGTGGAGCCCGAACGTGATCATGGCCACCGGCGGGCCGGCCGGCATGTACCGCGACAGCGTCTATCCGGTATCGCAGCACGGTTCCTCCGGCCTGATCCTTGAGACCGGCGCGAAGGGTAAAAACCTGACGGAATGGCAGTTTGGTCTGGCTTCCGTGAAGCCGCGCTGGAACGTGAGCGGCACCTATATGCAGGTCCTTCCGCGGTTCGTATCGACGGCACCGGACGGAAGCGATGAAAAGGAGTTTCTGACGGAGTACTTCACGGACGCGGGAACGCTCCTTTCAATGGTGTTTTTAAAGGGCTACCAGTGGCCCTTCGATGTGAATAAGATTTTTGGCGGATCCTCGGTGATCGACCTTCTGGTGTACCGCGAGACCATTCTCCGCGGGCGCCGTGTATTCCTGGATTACCGCACGAATCCGTGCGGAAACGAAATCCCGTATGAGGCGCTTTCCGAAGAAGCGCGGGAGTATCTTTGGAATGCAGGGGCGATGTCCGGCACACCCATCGACCGTCTGGAAAGGATGAACCACCCCGCGGTCTTATTCTATCGAGACCATCATGTGGATCTTCATACGGAGATGCTGGAAGTGGCGATCTCCGCGCAGCATAACAACGGCGGAATCTCCACGGACGCGAACTGGGAGTCCGATGTGGCCGGCCTCTATGTGGTCGGTGAAGCCTGCGGAAGCCACGGCGTGACGCGGCCGGGCGGTTCGGCGCTCAATGCCGGACAGTGCGGGGCCATCCGTGCGGCGGAGAAGATCGGACGGGATGTGCTTTTTTGGAAGGAGCCGGCAGAGATCCGGAAGAAGCCGATGGAGGACGCGTTGTCCCGCATGGCACTTCCGGAACAGCTCACCGGCACGCGGTCCGCGAAGGAACTTCTTCACGCGGCGGCAGCGCGGATGAGTGCGTCCGGCGGTATGATCCGAGACCTTGCGGGCATCGAGCGTGCGCTTTCCGAAACGGAAGCCCTTCTTAAAAACTTTACGACAACGGTCGCTCCCTCAGGGGGAACGGATGTCCGGTATGTGTTCCGGCTGTACGATACACTTCTTTCCCAAAGGATGTACCTGACAGCTATGGCGGAGTACCGGAAGCGCGGCGGCAAGAGCCGCGGTTCCGCGCTGTATACGGATCCATCGGGTGAAATCCCGGAGGGCGCACTTCCGGAGCTTTACCGGTGCCGTTTGGACCGCGGTGAACACGGAAGCGAAGTGCAGGAACTGAAGCTTTGTGGGGAAGAGATCGAAGTCACGGTACGGCCGGTACGGCCGCTTCCGGACGCCGGACTCTTTTTCGAGACGGAATGGGCAAAGTTCCGCGAGCGAAACCGCATCGGATGAGAACGGCGCGGATTTGACAAACTACCACGGTTTGATATACTGGTACCATTGTGTTAATTTTACGACCCCGGAGGGAGAATGAATTATCCTGTTCTTGTTGCGATCCAGGCCGCGAGCATTTTATTTTTGCTTTTTGAAGTAATCTATGTTTTCCATAAGTGGAAGACGCGCCTGCATTCCTTTTTGTATCTTTATATTTTAACGACACTGATCAATAATCTGGGCTATTTGCTTGAAATGACGGCAAAATCATCGGAAGCGGCGCTGATCGGTACACAGTTCTGTTATCTCGGAAAGGCGTTCATTCCGCTGGCGTTTTTCTCACTTCTTGTGGGATTTTGCCGGGTGAAGCTGCCCAAATGGGCCTACTACGTTGTATCGGCCGTACACGGGGTGATCTTCCTTCTGGTCCTGACCTGCCGCTACCAAAAGCTTTATTACACGAGCATTGAGTGGGTGACCACGGGCACGTTCCCGCATAACGTATTCGGACACGGCGTGTTCTATGCGGTTTACATGTACATGATCATGGCATATTTTGTGGCCGGTGTCGCTATTTTAGTCCATTTCATGGTCCTCGAGAAGAACCGGAACCGTCTCATTGCCTTTTGGCTGATGCTGGTCTCCGTCATGGTCGAGATGTCCGGTTTTGTGATCTTCATAAGCGGTGCAAGTAAGGGATATGATGTGACTTCGCTTGCATATGCCGTCAGTTCCGTCTTCCTGTGCGCTGCTATCTGGCGTTTTGATCTTCTGGAGACGATCGCCGCAGTGGGACGCGCGGAACGTATGCAGAAGACGCAGCAGACCATCATTACCGGAATCGCGACGATGGTCGAAAGCCGCGACAATTCCACCGGCGCGCATATCAAGCGCACCAGCGGCACCGTGGCGGTGTTCACGGAGCATCTTTTAATGACGGAGGCGTATCCGGAGTATGACCGCGGATTCTACGACATGGTCTCCCGTGCGGCGCCGATGCACGACCTCGGCAAGATCGCCGTCGATGATGCGATCCTTCGTAAGCCCGGCCGCTTCACCCCGGAGGAATTCGAAGAGATGAAGAAGCACCCTGCAGAGGGAGCCCGTGTCATTGCAGAGATCTTAAAGGATGACAGCGAGGATCCGGATTTCAGACGGATCGCCGTCAATGTGGCGCATTACCACCATGAAAAGTGGGACGGCAGCGGATATCCGGCGGGACTTTCCGGCAAGGACATTCCGTTTGAGGCGCGGATCATGGCCCTGGCCGATGTCTTTGACGCCCTTGTCAGCAAGCGCTGCTACAAGGAGGAGTATTCCTACGACCGTGCCTTCGGCATCATCGAGGAATCGCTCGGAACACACTTCGATCCGGAACTCGGCGCGCATTTCCTGCATATCCGGAAAGAACTTGAGGAGCTTTACAACCGCTTATGAAACTGATCGTTATCGGAAATATCGTCGCGCTGTTTGCATCGGCGCTCATGGCAGCCATCGGCCTGATCAAGGACCGTAAAAAGATCATCGGCGCCCAGTGCGGCGTACATACGCTGTTCGTTATTGCCAATTTTCTTCTGGGCGGTATCTCCGGCGCCATCGCCAATATCCTGAGTCTGGTGCGGAACATCGTCTGCATCAAATGGAAGCTGACTTTATGGTTCAAGCTCCTTTTCCTTGCGATCCAGCTGGCGCTCACGGTCATCTTTAACCGGGAAGGCGCGCTCGGCTATCTTCCGGTCGCCGCGGCCTGTGGCTACACCTTCCTGATGGATGTGAAGGATGCCGTGAAGCTGAAGCTTCTGATCATGGCCTGTCAGGCACTTTGGGCCGTCTATGACATCGTGATTCGGAACTATACCGGCTTTGCTTTTGATCTCCTGACGATCGTCTTAAATGCGGTCGGCATCGTGATGATCCTGAAGGGAAAGAAGGAAAGAGAGGCTTGACAAAGTAACGGTATTCACCTAAGGTGAAGACAAAAGAAGTCCCAAGGGGCTGAAACACGGACGAACTTAAAGGAGAGACTCAAATGAAGGCTTTATTCATCGGCGGAACCGGTATCATGAGTACCGAGGTCACCGCACTGGCACTGAAAAAGGGCATGGACATCACCATGATCAACCGCGGCAATCATATGGACCGCATCCCGGAGGGCGTGAAGCTCATCAAGGGCGATCTGGATGATCCGGAAGTTCAGGCAGAGATCGCGGACGAGTATTATGACGTGGTCATGAACTTTGTTGTGTACAAGCCGGAAGCCGCAGAGCGTGATATCCGCCTGTTTAACGGCCGCTGCGCACAGTATCTGGTCGTAACCTCGGCCTGCATTTATGAGAAGCCCATCAAGACCTTCCCGATGACGGAGAGTGCCTGTGTGGCTAATTCTCCCTGGGATTATGCGCGTGACAAGATCGCGATGGAAGAGGTCTATCGTAAGGCGTACAAGGAACTTGGCTTCCCCGTAACGCTGGTACGTCCGTCGCATACCTACTGTAAATGGGCGCTTCCGACATCCTTTGGCGGCGGCTGGAACGTGGTCAGCCGTATTCTGCGCGGTCTTCCGATCATTGTTCAGGGCGATGGCCTGACGGTCTGGACCATCACGCACGCACGTGACGTGGCAAAGGGTATGGTCGGGCTGTTCGGGAATACGCATGCCATCGGCGAAGCGGTCCACATTACGACCGATGAGATCATCACCTGGGATGATATCTACAAATCCGTTGCACGCGTTCTTCACAAGGAGGTCAAGCTCATCCATATTTCCACGGAAATGATTTGTGCGGCTGCTCCGGGCGAGTGGGGCCATTTCATGGGCGACATTTCCCACTGTGCGATCTATGACAACACGAAGATCAAGCGTCTGGTGCCGGGCTTTACCGCAGAGACGACTGCCGACGAGGGTATCCGCGAGGCGGTGGAATACATGATGGCGCATCCGGAGACGCAGAACGAGAATCCGGAGTTCGATGCATTATGTGATAAACTGGTCAAGGCTTACGACATTTTTAACGCAAGTGTCAAGTAATTCATAAGATGGGAAAAGGTGCCTTCCGCATTTTTGCGGAAGGCACCTTTTTTATGCCGGAGAAGGGCCGTAATATATCGGTTTAATCAATTGACTTTTTAAAAAATCGTACTATAGTGGATAGAAATGCAAAAAAACGAGACATTAAAAAGGAGATTCCAAAGTGTCTGATTCCAATCAACAGATCACAGGAGAACAAACCGGAGAGACCGCACTTCCGGCAGAACAGGAGGGCCGCAGGGAGCGTAAGAAAATGTCCTTCGGGTTTGCCGCGTTAAACGGTTCCTACTGGTTCGCGACCTGCTTTTCCATGTACCTTTCCGCATTCCTTGTATCGAACGGGTGGCATTCCACGCAGGTCGGTATCCTGAATTCCATCAACAACCTGATCGGCGCATTTTCCACACCCTTCTGGGGTGCGTGGTCGGACAAGATCCGCTCCGTTAAAAAGATCCTGATCGTCCTCATCATCACATCGGCGATGACCTTCGGCCTGGTTCCGTTCATGGACTGGAAGATCGCGGGAGTATCGCTCTTATTCATCGTGATTCCGGTCGCCACCTTCTTCATGCGTCCGATGGGTTCGCTCGTCGACAACTGGATGGTCCGCGGCTGCAATAAATTCGGACTTCACTTTGGTGCGATCCGTTGCACGGGCTCCATCACCTTCGGTATCGTCGGTCTTTCACTGGGCTTCCTGGTTCCGAAGATCAATGAGGCTTCCCCGTCCGGCAACCTCGGTACCCGCCTGACCTTCTCTTTCTACAGCCTGGCTCTCATGCTGCTTCTCATTGCCGTACTGACCCTGAAGGAAAGCACGTTTGAGACCGGTAAAAAGAAACAGTCCCTGAAAGAGATGCAGTTTGGCAAGCTCTTTAAGAATTATTACTACATCACGTATCTGGTCTATGCGATCATCATCCAGGTGCCCCTTGCTTGCGTGAATTCCTTCTTTGCGTTCCTTTTAGAGGAAATCAACGTTGATGTCGCCATGATCGGCTACGTGCAGGGCACCAAGGCCTTCATCGAGATCCCGATGCTGCTTCTCATGGACCGCATCCGCAATAAATGCCCGTTATATTACCTGCTGATCGCATCCGGCTTCCTGTACATGATCGAAGCCTTTGCATACAGCTCCGCAACGGCCTTTATCCACATTATGTTCATATGCCTTCTGCAGGGCCTTGCCGGCGGCCTTCACATCGCGGCCGGTTCCAACTACGTCAACACGCTGGCTCCGTCCAACTTAAAGGCAACGGCGCAGACGCTGAACGGCTCGATGGTATCCTTCGCAGGCATCCTCGGCAATGCCGTGGGCGGCGTGGTCATCGAATATGTGGGCGTCCGTGCGTTCTACCGTGTAAGCTCCTTTGTGTTACTCGGTGCGCTGATCCTGTACATGTTGTCCTTCCCGATCGGTGAGAAGGTGCTGCACATCCCGCGGCCCAAGATCGTAAAACACGGTGTGGGCGTGAAGTAAAATTCCATAGCCCGGGAAACGGGCGTGGATGTGAAATAACAAAAAGCACCCACGCTGAACAGCGGTGCAAAACGACTGAAGATCCAAGTGTTGCGGAACCGATCCGTAAGCCTTTGATAATTTGAAAGGAGACGGTTTCGATGACCAATAAACACGATCCGAACCGAAATGAATATATGCTGACGGGCTCGTTTGCCCGGAAAGGCTACGACTGGTGGTGGCATTCCTTTACCGCACGTAATGAACGGACGGGGGAGGAGTGCCCCTTTTTTGTGGAATTCTTTACCTGTAATCCACAATGCGGCGGGAAAGAGCCGGTTTTTGGACAGTTGCAGGAAAATAAGGACAAGAAAGTGCGCCCGTCCTACTTGATGGTGAAGGCCGGCTTTTGGGGAAAGGAGCACGCGCAACTCCATCGTTTCTTTGCATGGGACGATGTTTCCATCCACGCGGAAGCGCCATACAGCGTAACGGCCGGTGATTGCTTTGCATCGGATGAAATGTTAAAAGGAAGCCGGACGCAGTTTACCGCGGAGGAAACGGACACCGAGATCCTGTGGCATGTGCGGCAGGAGACGTTCTGTGCGGTCATGGTAACGGAGGTACGCTGCAATAAGTCCGACATGCTGCTTGTGAATTACGAGGCGCCCGATGGTACCAAGCGTCATAACCGCCTTTGGAACGGCGGCAACGGGACCGGCACGGTGGAACTGTACCGGAAGACCCGGAAGGGAACCGTGCTCATCGACCGCATCACAGCTGAAAAAGTGGGCTGCGAATACGGAGAATATGACAACTAAGCCCCCCTTTGTCACAGGTTTCCGCGAAAACAGAGGAAGGGTCTTTAAATTCCATAAAAAATCACAATGGAATATAGCAGTTTAAAGTGGTAAAGTATTAATGATAGTCGAAAGACTGTGATTATGGTGCGAAGGTGTACTGATCATGGAATCGGTGCGCCTTTTTGTATTTTACGGAGGAAATGAAATGCTCAGATATGTGCTTAAACGAATTGCACTTGCGATTCTTTCGGTGTTTCTGATCTGCCTCATCACCTTTTTCCTGATGAATGCGATCCCCGGCGGTCCGTTCAACAGCGAGAAAGCGCTCAGCGAGGCAACGATCAACGCATTGAATGAACGCTATAACCTGGATAAACCCAAAATGACTCAGTTCTGGTTATATATGAAGGGTCTTCTTTCGGGGGATCTGGGCGTCAGCTTGAAAAACGGACGTATGATCAATGATATCATCCGCGAATCCTTCCCGATTTCCGCGCGCCTCGGCCTTTCCGCAGTCAGCGTGGCTTTGGTTGCGGGAACGATCTTCGGCAGTATTGCGGCTCTTATGAGAAACAAGCTTCCGGACCGTATCATCATTTTCATCTCCACCCTGTTTACCGCGGTTCCGAGCTTTGTCCTTGCGACCTTCCTGCTTCTGATCTTCTGTATCGAACTGCAGTGGTTCCCGGTATGGAGTGCGAATGAGACGAACTATACGCTGCCGGTCATTTCACTGGCTGCTTATCCGATGGCGTACACCACCCGCCTCGCAAAGACCAGCATGCTCGATGCGCTGAGTCAGGATTACATCCGTACCGCGAAGGCAAAGGGCGTATCCAAATGGGTCATCATCTTCAAGCATGCGCTTCGTAACTCCATGCTTCCGATCATTACGTACGCCGGTCCGGAGATCGCGTACATCATCACCGGTTCCATGGTCGTTGAGACTGTATTTACCGTCGGCGGTATCGGCTCCAAATTCGTATCCGCAATTACGAACCGTGACTATACGATGATCATGTCCACCACGATCTTCCTGGCAACGCTGATGGTCATCGCCAACCTGATCTGTGACCTGCTTTACAAGGTCGTGGATCCCAGAATCAAATTCGAGTAAGGAGGAGCGGAATGGAACAATATGATGTAAACAAGACTCCCAAGAAGCAGCTCCTCAGTATGCAGCTGGATCTATCCAAATTCGAGAAGGCCAGCGAAGAAGAGAAGAAGCAGCAGGACGTCATGAGCAAGAGTACCACTTTCTTTAAGGATGGTATGAGACGCCTTTTCAAAAACCCGCTTGCGGTCGCAAGCATCGTGGTCCTTCTTCTTCTCGTGGGTGTGATCATCGTTGCGCCGATGGTCGTTCCCTACAGCTACGAAGAAATCCTCTCCGTGAACGGTAAGCGTGATAAAGGTGCGAAAAATTTAAAGCCCTTCACCTACAGTGAGGCGGAGCAGAAATACATCGCACAGGGAAATAAACGTTTCCCGCACATTTTCGGCACCGACGAGCAGTGCCGTGACTATTTCATCCGTGTGGTATACGGCGCGCGTGTTTCCTTAAGCATCGGCCTGTTTGCCAGCATCCTGGTCCTGATCATCGGCATGATCTACGGCTCGATCTCGGGCTTTGTGGGCGGACGCGCGGATATGATCATGATGCGCGTGGTCGATATCATATACTCGTTGCCGGACATGCTGGTCATCATCCTTCTGTCCGTCGTATTCGGTGAGGTCCTGGTATTCAAGAGCGGCTCGGTCCTCGCAAAGCTGGGCGCCAACATGATCTCCCTGTTCCTGGTATTCGGTATGCTCTACTGGGTAGGCATGGCCAGACTTATCCGTGCGCAGATCCTTTCCATCAAGGAAAATGACTATATCCTGGCAGCGCGCTCCATCGGCACTAAGCCGTCGCGCATCATCCGGAAGCATATTCTTCCGAACTGCCTGTCCGTTATTATTATTTCCACAGCACTGCAGATCCCTTCCGCGATCTTCACGGAAAGCTACTTAAGCTTTGTCGGCCTGGGCGTCCGTGCCCCGATGCCGTCCCTGGGTTCCCTTGCAAACGCCGCCCGCGACGGCCTGCAGAATTACCCGTACAAGCTGGTCTTCCCGGCAGTGACCATTTGCCTGATCGTTCTCAGCCTGAACTTACTCGGTGACGGCTTACGTGATGCATTCGATCCGAAGCTTTCGAGGTGATAAAGATGGCAGAACAAGAATATTTACTCAGTGTACAGGACCTGCACACGACCTTTAAGACCGATTCGGGCAGCGTCAGCGCCGTAAACGGTGTTTCCTATAATCTGAATCCGGGAGAGATCCTGGGCATCGTCGGTGAGTCCGGCTCCGGTAAATCCGTATCCGCATACTCCATTATGCAGATCCTTGCCGATAACGGTAAGATCACCGGCGGCAAGATCCTTTTCAAGGGTCAGGACATCACGAAATGGAATGAAAAAGAGATGCGTGCTTTCCGCGGAAAGTGCTGCTCCATCATTTTCCAGGACCCGATGACCAGCCTGAACCCGGTATTTACCGTCGGCTCCCAGATCACGGAGGCCATCCGCCTTCATACGGACAAGCGCGGTAAAGAAGCGAAAGCACGTGCCATCGAAATGCTGGAGCTTGTCGGCATCAACGAGCCGGAGAGAAGATTCAAGCAGTATCCTTTTGAACTGTCCGGCGGTATGCGTCAGCGTATCATGATCGCCATGGCGCTTGCCTGCGAACCGGATATCCTGATCGCCGATGAACCGACCACCGCACTGGATGTTACCATTCAGGCGCAGATCCTGGAACAGATCCAGGAGATCCAGAAGAAGATGGGCATGGCCATGATCCTGGTCACCCACGACCTCGGCGTCATTGCGGATCTGTGCGACAACATCGTCGTCATGTACGGCGGCCGCATTTGCGAGCGCGGTACTGCGGAAGAGATCTTCTACAATCCGAAGCACGAATACACGAAGGGCCTTCTCCGTTCCATTCCGAACGGCTCCGGTGAAAAGACCCGTCTGGAACCCATCCTCGGTACTCCGATCAACATGCTGAACCTTCCGGAGGGCTGCGCATTCTGCGCGCGCTGCGAGAATGCCATGAAGATCTGCCTTACCGAACAGCCGGAGGAGCTGTGGATCAATGAGAACCACACCGCCGCCTGCTGGATGAATCTGAAAAACGAGATCGACGCTGCAAAGGAGGAAGCATAAATGAGTGAAACGCTTATTGAAGTACAGAATCTGAAGCAGTATTTCCCGGTCCGTGACGGTTTCAAGATGCTGCAGCTGAAGGCTGTGGACGATGTTTCCTTCACGGTGAACCGCGGTGAGACCCTGGGCCTTGTCGGCGAATCCGGATGCGGAAAGACAACGGTCGGCCGTTCGATCTTACGCCTGTACGAGCCGACGGACGGTCACGTCATTTACGATGGTACCGAAGTCACCAAGAAGAATATTCAGGAGATGAGAAAGCACATGCAGATGGTCTTCCAGGACCCGTATTCATCCCTGAATCCGCGTATGACCGTAGAGGACATCATCGCCGAGCCGCTGGTCGTTCAAAAGGTCTTCTCAAGCCATAAGGAACGTCGTGAAAAGGTGCTCGAGTTAATGGAGACCGTCGGCCTCAATGCCGAGCATGCGACCCGTTACGCACACGAGTTTTCCGGCGGTCAGCGTCAGCGAATCGGCATTGCCCGTGCGCTGGCATTGAATCCGGACTTCATCGTCTGCGATGAGCCGGTCTCCGCACTGGACGTTTCCATCCAGGCGCAGGTCATCAATATGTTCGAGGATCTGCAGAAGGAGCTCGGCATGGCGTATCTGTTCATCGCTCACGATCTTCTGGTCGTCCGTCACATCTCCAACCGCATTGCCGTCATGTATCTCGGCAAGATCGTGGAGATCGGCGACGCCGACGAGGTCTATGAACATCCGGTACACCCGTACACGCAGTCCCTTTTATCTGCGGTACCGATCCCGGATCCCAGGATCACGAGAGAGAAGAAGCGCATCGTCTTAGAGGGCGATGTCCCGAGTCCGCTCCACATGCCGAGCGGATGCCCGTTCCGTACCCGCTGCCGTTACGCGACTGAACAGTGCAGCGCGGAATGTCCGTCACTTACCGACCGCGGCAGCGGCCACATGGCGGCCTGCTGGAACGCTTAACACGATATGAAACCGGAAAAACTGGTCCGGTTTTATAAATATAAGGAGGAAAAACATGAAAAAGTATTTAGCAATGGTTTTAGCGCTGATCATGGTCCTTTCTCTTGCAGCCTGCGGCAGCAAGGGTTCTGACGATGCGGCAACCACAACGACTGCCGCAGCAAACGCTGAAACGACCACCGCTTCCGATGACGAAGCAGAAGATGATGTACCGAACGCAGCGGACTATGTGTCAGAGGCATTCATCGACCCGGTTGCAGACTGGGCTCAGTATGATGCACTTATTGCACAGATCAAGGCTGAAACCGACTACACCGTACGTACCGAGCTGATGCACCAGGCAGAAGACATCCTGATGTCCAACTACTGTGTTATCCCGGTATACTACTACAACGATATCTACATGCAGAAGGATTATGTCAGCGGCATCTACTCCAACCCGTTCGCAACCAAGTTCTTCATGTATGCTAAGATGGCCAACGGTTCCACGACTCTTCGCCTGCAGCTGGCTTCCGAACCGGATTATCTTGACCCGGCTCTGAACTCTTCCGTTGACGGCGCTTGCCTTGCAGCAAACACCTTCTCCGGTCTGTACACCTACGATGAGACCGGCAAGACCGTTCCGGCTTGCGCTACCGGCTACACCGTATCTGAAGACGGCCTGACCTACACCGTAACCTTAAAAGATGGCCTGAAGTGGTCCGATGGTTCCGACCTCACCGCTGCAGATTTCGAATACTCCTGGAAGAGAGCCGTTGCTCCGGAAACCGCAGCAGACTATGAGTACATGTTCTCCGGTTTTGCGGGTTACGATGAGGGCGACCTTCAGGTTACCGCTATCGACGATACCACCCTTGAGTTCGTTCTTGCTGCTCCGTGTGCTTACATCGAAGACCTGATGGCATTCCCGACCTTCTATCCGGTATGCAAGGCTTATGTTGAAGCAAACTCTACCGCAGATGCTCCGGGCGCATGGTGTACCGAAGCCGGCTTCGTTTCCAACGGTGCTTATGTATGTACCGGTTGGACTCATGACGAATCCATGACCTACGAAAAGAACCCCTACTGGTATGATGCAGATAAGGTTACTGTTGAAAAGCTTGAGTTCATGCTTTCCGCAGAAGACACCACCATCTACGCTGCATACAATTCCGGCAACCTGGACTTCTGTGATTCCATCCCCACCGATGCCATCGCTGATCTGCTTGCTGAGAACAACGCTGAATTCCATATCGTAGACGAACTCGGTACCTACTACATTGCATTCAATGCAGGTTCCGAAATGTTCGCAGGCAAGACCGCCGAGCAGGCTGCTTGCATGCGTCAGGCGATCTCTGTTCTGATCGACCGTGACTACATTTGCGAGAACATCGGCCAGACCGGTCAGGTCGCAGCAAACGCATACATTCCGCTCGGCATGGCTGACGGTAACGGCGGCGTATTCAAGAGCTCTGCAGAAGACGGTTACTATGATGCTTATGCGATCAACAACGATTACGACGGTACGGTTGCATATGCGATCGAACTTCTTGAGGCTGCAGGCTACAAGTTCACCGATGAAGGTCTTCTGTCCGATGAGACTCCGATCGCCATCGAGTACCTGACCAACCCGAGCTCCGGCCACGTTGCAATTGCCGAATCCATTCAGCAGGACCTTGCTGTAGTCGGTATCGAACTGACCATCTCTCAGCAGGACTGGAACGTATTCCTTGAAGAGCGTAAAGCAGGTAACTTCGATATGGCTCGTGAAGGCTGGATCGCAGACTTCAATGACCCGATCAACATGCTTGAAATGTTCACCACCACTTCCGGTAACAACGATCCCCAGTTTGGTCGTTAATCCGCTTTTTACAGTTGAAACGGTAAAATACACGAGGAGTGTATAAAAACCTCCGGAAACGCACTTTTTGGGCGTTTCCGGGGGCTTTTTTATGACCTCGCGCAAATTGTACAAATTATCTCCGGCATCAGCGGTTTTCAAACGCCGGCGGGCATGCTATGATGAGGAAAATCTGAAAGGAAACGGTTCCGGAAACGGAACAAAAGAGAGGACGATGTATTATTCAAGTGATGTGATCCGGAAGCTGGATGCGCCGGTTCTGACAAGACATGATATTCCCTATAATGCGGCGCTGATCTTTAATGCGGGCGTGGCAAAATACAACGGTAAATATGTGATGGTGTTCCGTAATGATTACGGCGATGCGGAAGCGGAGCGGTTGGACGGCACGTCCATCGGCTTTGCGGACAGTGACGACGGCATCCACTGGAACGTTTCACCGAAGACCTGCTTCACCTTACGGGACGACGAGATCGGCCGTGCGTACGACCCGCGCCTCACGGTCATCGACGGCGTCTGTTACATGTGCTTTGCGGTCGATACCAAACACGGCATCCGCGGCGGTATGGCAAAGACCACGGATTTTGAAAACTTTGACATTCTTTCCATCTCCGCACCGGACAACCGCAACATGGTCCTGTTCCCGGAAAAGATCGGCGGGAATTATGTCCGTCTGGAGCGTCCGATGCCCGTCTACTCCCGCGGAAAGGACCGCTTTGACATCTGGCTTTCCGAGTCTCCGGACCTGGAATTCTGGGGAAGAAGCCGCCTCGTTGCGGGTGTAGAGCACGTGCCCTTCGCCAATGATAAGATCGGCCCGGCAGCACCGCCCATTAAGACCGAGAAGGGCTGGCTGACCACCTTCCACGCCGTTGAGCGCGACGAGTCCCGCGGCAAGCACGGCTGGGAGGATTCCTGGAAGAAGATGTATTATGCCGGCGTGATGCTTTTGGATCTTGAGGATCCCTCCAAGGTCATCGGTATGTCCAAGGAGCCGCTCATCGTGGCAGACCGCGAGTTTGAGCAGAAGGACGGCTTCCGTCAGGATGTCATCTTCCCGGGCGGCATGGTCTTAGAGGACAACGGCGAAGTGAAGATCTACTACGGCGCGTCCGATACCGTGGAGTGCATGGCGACCGCGAATGTGGATGATCTTCTGAAGCTGTGTCTTGAGTGATGAAAAGAAAAGCGCTGTGAAGACCGGAAAGGGTTTCACAGCGCTTTATCTATGCCCGGGCGGACGCAAACTCAATCAAGAAGTGCCGCATCGGCATGCGAAAGATGCGGGAGGTAGGTGATGCAGTAATCCGCGAGCTCCTCCGGACTCTCCTTCATGCCGGTGTTCAGCCAGTAGGAGACCGTGTTCTCAAAACCGCCGCTCCACATCAGACGCCGGTATTTTTCCTCGCCGGAGAAATCCGGATCGTGGACCACGAAGGAATTGACCGTGTCCATCCACTCACGCTGGAAGTTCTCCTGGAACATGAGCTCCATCGCGTCGCGGTTTTCCGCGATCAGGCGGAAAGCACAGACATACCATTCGCGGGTCGTTTTGATGCGGAAGGGACTACCGACGGTGTTTACGACCATCGTGTTCATATCCGTTGCGAGTTCGTGGAAGATATCGTCGATGATCGTGTAGTTCCGGTAAAACGCCATGCGGGAGAAGCCGGCGGTTCGGCAGAGCTCGGAGACGGTGATCTCCTTGTAGGCCTTTTCGCGCGCGAGCTTGACGAGAGCGGATTTCAGGCATTCCTTTGCCAGTTCGTTTGCCTCGCGGCTGTGTCGGAGCAGACCTTTATAACGCGTATTTCTTTCCGCAGTGTCCTCTTGGATATCCGGAACATTGATTTCTTCGTGGGGGATCGACATGGAAGGCTCCTTATCACCGGTGAAAACAACAAGCGGCCAAACGGACGGTTTGGGATAACAGAAACGCGGAATCTGTCACATTGGTCTGTCGCGGTCATTGAGTTTTCACATATTTACGCTATAATATGCATATGTTACAACTGTAACAAAAGTGAAACGGTTTTTCAAGGAGAAATTATATGGCAGTTCGAATCGTTGCGGATTCCTCCGCAAATCTGGTGTCCCGCCCGGAGCAGAATTTTGTTGCGGTGCCGATGACGATCAATACCGATGAAAAGGAGTATGTCGATGATGAGAAGCTGGACGTATTCCAAATGCTCGATGAAATGGCGGAATACACAGGCCGTACCGGTACTGCATGCCCCGCACCGGGCCAGTGGCTCGATGCTTTTGAGGGCAGCGAGGAGACCATCTGCATCGCCCTCACCGGAACACTGTCCGGCTGTTACAATTCCGCGGTAAGTGCGGCGGATATGTATCTGGAGGACCATCCGGAGGCAAAGATCTTCGTCATGGACACGAAGAGTACCGGGCCGGAGAACGAACTGATCGTGGAACAGGCCAAGGCCCTCAGTACGCTCGACATGTCCTTTGAGGACAAATGCTCCATTCTGAAGGGCTACCTGAAGACCACGCACCTGTTCTTTTCCCTTTCCACAGTCGATAACTTTGTCCGGAACGGCCGCGTGAGTCCGGCGCTTGCAAAGATGATCAAGCTCCTGAGTATCCGCATTGTCGGTAAAGCGAGCGATAACGGTGAACTGGAACCGGTCAATAAGTGCCGCGGCGACCGTAACGCGCTGAACCAGCTTTACAAGAATATGCTTTCCGCGGGATACAAGGGCGGCAAGGTCCGCATCCGTCACACCCGCTGCAGAAAGGCCGCGGAGGAGCTTCAGCGGATCATCCTGGAGGCGTTCCCGGAGGCGGATGTCCGTGTCCACAGAAACCACGGACTGTGCTCCTATTATGCGGAGAGCGGCTGCTTCCTGGTCGGCTTTGAAGGGGAGGCGTAAGCACCGGGCACGCGACTGAAAACCATCGGTCGGGGATGGTATGATACCTTGACTGGACGGTTAAAAACTATTAAAATATAAGGGATTTCGCGAAAGCGGAGTCCCTTTTTACGTTACGGGAAAGCGGAGTCCCCTTTAGGTTGTGCGGCGGTTTTTTCGAACGCAGAGAACTCATGCCGGACGCCCGGCGAAAAACAGTAAAACGAATGAACGCAGGAGAATATAAATGGCTTTAGTTACATCAGAAAAAATGCTGAAGGATGCGCGCACCGGCGGATATGCCGTCGGCGCATTCAATGTGGAGAATATGGAAATGGTGAAGGCGGTCATCGCCGCTGCGGAGGAGCTGAACGCACCGGTCATGCTGCAGACCACGCCGTCCACCGTCAAGTACGGAACGCTGGAGACCTACTATGCGATGGTCGCGGCGGAGGCAAGGAAGGCGTCTGTTCCGGTCTGCCTGCACCTGGATCACGGCAACAGCTTTGAACTCTGCGTTCAGGCGATGAAGGCCGGCTATACGTCCGTCATGATCGACGGCTCGCATGAGAGCTTTGAGGAGAACATCGCCCTTACGAAAAAGGTCGTGGAGGTCGCAAAGCCGCTCGGCATTCCGGTAGAAGCGGAGCTTGGCAAGGTGGGCGGCAAGGAAGATGACCTGGAGTCTGACGAGGACACTAACACCGACCCTCAGGAAGCAAAGGAGTTTGTGGAGCGCACCGGCGTGTCCTCACTCGCGGTGGCCATCGGTACCGCGCACGGTTTTTACTTAAAGACCCCGGTCCTCGATAAGGTGCGCGTTTCTGAAGTGAAGGCTCTCGTATCCGTTCCGCTGGTTCTTCACGGCGCGTCCGGTCTGACCGATGACGATGTCCGTGAGTGCGTGGAACGCGGCATGTGCAAGGTGAATTTCGCAACGGAGCTTCGTGTGGCCTATACCGATGCCGGAAAAAAGCTCCTTCGGGACAAACCGGATACCTTTGACCCGAAGAAGCTTGGCGTTGTGGGGATGGAAGCGGTAAAAGAGCTGGTGAAGAGCCGCATGAGAGTTTGCGGGTGTGAAGGAAAAGGAAGTCTTTAATAAACAATAAAAAGGGCTGTTTCCCGGACGGTCGTCTTATTCGGGGAACAGCCCTTTTTTATGCCGGGGCCGATTTACGGCCCCTTTTTTATGCTTATATGATCAGTATTTCCACTCGTGGCCGGTGTCTTCCTCATCCTTCGGAAGACGCCATGCGAAAACTGCCGGCTTTGCATGCGCGTGCAGGTATTCCACGAGCTCCAGATCGTGGTTGGTCTTGACCTCACATCTGGCATCCCAGATCATCGTGGGCACCTGAGTGTCGGTTGCCGGCGTCCAGGCGGGCATGCCCTCCACATTCGGATCGCCGGTGCGCGCAAATGCCGCAAAGGCTGCGGGAATGACTTCAGCCAACTCCCGCCAGTTTTCAGTAGAACAGCAGTACTGGATACGGTCGGCGTTTGCAAATGCATACGGAATGTCGCAGTTGTGCCATGCCGGCATACCATTGTCCATTTCGAAGGTGCTGCCGAGAAGGTAAGAGTAGACCGGCGCATGCTCGCCCTTGGACTTTTCCATGGCGAACTGCATGGAGCCCAGACGGACCATATTGTCCAGGAAGGGCAGATACGCGATGTTCTTTTCGGGGTAGGCTTCCCTGTACATGGCAAGGACCTTGTCGGATTCTTCGCCGAAGGCCTCCTTTACGCACTGAAGACGCTCCTTCTCGGTCATCTCGGACTTGTGCTTTTCGGTATAGGGATTACCGAATTCACCGATGGTGGAGCCGATCATTGTCGGGATCTTCCTGAAATGCTCACGGAAGCCGTCATCCATGGGCGTACCCTCATACCAGTAATTTTTATGTGGGCCCCAGTTGACGACCATGCCCTTCTTGCCGAAGGTGACGAGCGCGCGGTTTACAGCCATGATGAACAGGCGGAAGTTGATCTTCTGGAGCTTGTCGATATCATTTTCGGTCAGGTTCAACTGGCGGAGGATCTCCCGGATCAGTTCCTTGTTTGTGGGGGTGGGGTAGCCTTCCACAGAGCGCTTCGCAAAAACGCCGCTCATGATGATGGCCTTCTGATAAAGACCGTCTGCCGCAGCTGTCTGGCCGAGGGTAATGACCTTACCACCGCCACCGGACTGACCGAAGATGGTCACATTGTCCGGATCACCGCCGAACGCGGCAATGTTTTCCTTCACCCACTGAAGCGCCGTGACCAGATCTGCTATGCCGGCATTGCCGGAATTTTTGAATTTCTCACCGTAATCGGATAGATCCAGGAAACCAAAGGCATTTAAACGGTGGTTGACACAGACCATGACCACGTCCTGATAGCGGGCCATATTGTCGCCCTCAAAAGCGATGTGGGCAATGCCGGAGCCGTCGGAATATCCGCCGCCGTGGAACCATACCATAACGGGCTTTTTCGCTTCCGGGTCAATGCTGGGGGTCGCAATATTCAAATTCAGGCAGGCTTCACCCTCCGGCCAGAAGCGGTGGGGAACGGTGAGCTCATTGTCCGGGATCGGATCACCGAGAAGGGGACTGACATAGCCGTATGCCAAAGCGTCCTTTACGCCTTCCCATGACGGAATGTCTTCCGGCTGCTCGAAGCGGTGGGCTCTTGCGTAGTCCACACCCCAGAAGTTGTAGACATTATCATAAAGGAAACCGCGTAGCAGGCCGTGCCTGGTCCGGACGATCGGTGCGGTTTTGGTACATAAAAACTGATGCTCGTGTGTCATAAAAATCTCCTTACTGAAAATATTGAGGCAAGTTCAGATTACAGACCGCCTCGGCAGTCTGTTTGTGTCCGATACAGACGTTTTTTTATATTAACAGTACATACGCAAAAAATCATTCTTTTCCGTTGCTATGGAATTTAGATAAATTGCGAGTAGATGTGCGCTTCTTGATTTTGCTATAAAAGAGCAAAATTTCTAAAGTTCAAAGGCAATGAAACGAAAACAGGTACAAACAATAAGCGTCAAGAAACACTTAAATAACTAATAACAGTGCGAAAATGTGCATTTTACACACGGGATGTGATGAAATGCACATGAATGAATTTGTGAATGCGAAAGTGTTGACGGCAATATAACGAAGTGATAATATGCGGACAGAGGCACAGTTCTATTTAGAAAAAGAGGTGTTATTGATGAAAAGTGACAAATCAGATGCAATCATTCCGGCGAAAAAGAAGCACCGGTTCCTGAAACAACTGAAAGCCAACCATCAGCTTCTGATCATGATGACCCCGGCGCTGCTTATGGCCATCATTTTCAGTTACATTCCAATGGGCGGTATCATTATCGCATTCAAGCGTTACAACTTCCAGCTGGGTGTATTCAAGAGTCCCTGGGTCGGATTCGCGAATTTCCGTTTCCTGATCATCTCTCATAAGCTGTGGGAGCTGACGAGAAACACACTTCTTTATAACATCGTTTTCATTGCAGTGGGTCTTTGTTTTGAGCTTACACTGGCCATCATGTTAAACGAGATGCGCCTTTTGAAGTTCAAAAAAATCACGCAGTCCTTCATGTTCCTGCCGCACTTCATCTCATGGGTCGTTGCGGCTACCATCATGATGAACCTGTTTGGTGATAACGGCGTTGTAAACGGTATTGTCAAATCCCTTACCGGAGAGAAGTGGAACCTGTATTCCCACACAAAGATCTGGCCGATCGTCATGGTGGCCATGAAGGTTTGGAAATCAGCCGGTTACGGAAGTGTGGTTTACCTGGCAGCCATCGTCGGCATCAGTCCGGAGATCTACGAAGCGGCTAAGATCGACGGCGCCAATATCTGGCAGCGTATCTTCCGCATCACGATCCCGGTCCTTCGTCCGACCATCATCATTATGATGCTTCTGGCAGTCGGCGGTATCTTCCGCGGTGACTTCGGTATGTTCTACCAGTTAGTCGGTAATAATCAGCTCCTTCTGAAGACATCCGACATTCTGGATACCTACATTTACCGTTCGATGATGTCCAACAGCAACATGGGCCAGACGGCAGCTGCCGGTCTTTACCAGTCGGTGCTCTGCTTCATTACGATCAATGTATTTAACTTCATCGTAAAGAAGATCGAGCCGGACTATTCACTGTATTAAGGAGGGCAGAAGATGAAATCTCGTACAGCTATTAGAAAGGGCGGCGATGAGATCTCCTTCGAGATTCTGAGCTATTTGATCGTTACGATATTTGCAATCTGCTGCTTCTTGCCGTTTTATCTGATTTTCATCGGTTCCTTTACCGATGAGCACTGGATCATCACAAAGGGCTACACCTTCTTCCTGACGACGGAAAACTTCTCGTTGGGCGGCTACGAAACCGTATTCAAGAATCCGGATTCAGTACTCAGCGCGTACGGTGTTACCGCCTTTGTAACCATGGTCGGTACGGTACTCTCCATGCTGATCACAACGATGTGCGGCTACGTTCTGTCCCGCTCATCCTTCCCCTGGAGAAACGGCTTTGCCTTTTTCTTCTTCTTCACAACGCTTTTCAGCGGCGGTCTGATTCCCTGGTACCTCTTATGTACCAAGTGCTTCCACTTTAAGAATCACCTGTACGCGCTGATCATTCCCGGACTTTTTTCCGTATGGAACATGATCATTTCGAAGAGCTTTATGAAGAGCGTTCCGAATGAACTCGTGGAATCCGCAAAGGTGGATGGTGCGTCGGATTATCTGATCTATTTCAAGGTCATGCTTCCGTTATCCAAACCGCTGATCGCGACACTTTGCCTGTTCACCGCACTTGGCTACTGGAACGACTGGTACAACTGCATGTTGTTCATTACGGATTCTTCCAAGTATAACCTGCAGTTCACTCTTCAGAGTATTTTAAGCAGTATTGAAGCGCTGACGGAGATCGCAAGTAAATCCGGAATGAACGTGGCGGCGCTTCCTTCTGAAGGACTTAAGATGGCAATGACCGTCGTGGCCACGGGCCCGATCATTCTTCTGTATCCGTTCCTTCAGAAGTATTTCGTAAAAGGACTTACCATCGGCGCAGTTAAGGGCTGATGTAAAAACATTTAACCACTACAAAAAGGAGGAAATGAAATGAAACGTAACTGGTTAAAGAAAGCAGCAGCGCTCGTGCTTTCAACCGCAATGATCCTGTCGCTTGCAGCATGTGGCAAGACCGAAGGCGGAAGCGCAGCGGACGGCACAACAAAGGCCGGCGGATCTGAAAAGACCACCGCAGCAGAAAAGGACACTGAAGCCGCAAACAGCAATGAGGGCATCTCCGAAGACAGCCCCTATGCAAACATGGGCTTTGATTTCTCCGAGCACAGAGACATGGTATTCTACGCATTGTCTGACCGTCCGGCGGACATGGATAAGGTCCTGGACAAGCTGAACAGAGAATACCTGGAGCCGTGGCTCAATGTTACCTTAAGCATCGAATTCCTGCCCTGGGGCATTGCTTCCGACAAGTATCCCTTACTTCTTTCCGGCAGTGATCCGATCGATATGATCTACACCGCTTCCTGGATGGGCTACACGGGATACGCAAATAACGGCGCGTTCATTGAACTCACCCCTGAAATGCTTCAGGAATATCTGGTATACAGTTATGATGACCAGCCGGAGATCTCCTGGACGCAGGCCTCTGTAGCCGGAAAGATCTACGGTATCTGCCGTACTCTTTCAGAATGCAATACCTACAACATTATTGTTGCCCGTCAGGACCTTCTGGACGAAGCAGGCTTCACTGAGCCGATCGACAGCTTTAAGGATCTTGAAGATGCGATGCTTGCAGTCCGCGAGCTGAAGAAGGACGACAGCGGTTTCTTCTGTATCAGCCAGCGTTCCAAGGATGAGCTTGCATACCTTTGGTATCAGGAAAACGGCATGGCTCGTTTAAGCGGTGACTGGGTATACTTCCCGAACGGCAGCGAAGAGCTTCCGGATCCGGAGGACATTCAGTTCCTGTATGAGACCGATGTATGGCATGATTACTGTGCAGAAATGGTCAAGCTTGCAGCAGCAGGCTGCTGGTCTGAAAATGCCATCAATGATACTTCCGATTCCCAGCTTCTGTTCGAAAGCGGACGTACCGCATTCATGTCCTGGAACAACACCGTTGCATCTGCAGGTGCCAATATGGAGGCTGCAGGCGTAGGTGCCTATCAGTTATACGATGTTACACCGGATGCCAAGGCTCAGCCGGGCAGCTACGCAGACGGTATGATCTCCATTCCGATTTCCGCACCGGATCCGGAAAGATCTCTTCTTGTTATCGACTGCCTGAAGTCCTTCACTGATTGCACATGGCTTCTTTGTGGTGGTATTGAAGGTGAGCATTATGTTCTGACCGAAGACGGTTACCGTACGGAGGGCCCGAAGGCCGCTGATTACTCCTGGGGCTGCTGGAACTGGTGCATTCAGAGAAACGACGAGCCGCAGGTCTACTACGAAGATGAAAGACAGTACACCTTTGACAATGCTACAAGCGCTAAGATCTACAACCCGAAGACCGCTGCATTCGTATTTGATACGAACCCGGTAGCAGATGAGATTTCAGTTCTTGACGCAACCGTCAAAGAGTACTCCGCAAGCTTCACGCTCGGTATGTACGGGGATGATTTCGAAACCATGTATCAGGAATTCATGGCGGCGATCGATGCATCCTATGTAGATGTCGTTAAGGAAGAAATTCTTCGCCAGTACAGAGAATACATGGAAAACTACAAGTAAATCCATTGGTGATCCCACAAGTAAAGATGAAAAGAATGAGACCGGTCATATCGGCCGGTCTCATTTTCTATAACAGGGCCTGTCCTATGCAGAAGGACGCCCGGACGTAGTTATTCATATATTTTTTTTCGTTTGTAATACATCTGATAAATGACCATCATACAGGAAAACTGGATGGTAAACGGATCCTCGAACGTATCGAGCTTCCGATTCAGGATAGACTGGATCCTGTTCAGCTTTTTATACAGCGTATTCCGATGCATGAAAAGCATCTTCGCGGTACGGTCAATACCGGAGCCGCACATCAAATAAGCAAGAAGAATGTCGATGAGGTGTTCGGAATTATTCTCATCGTTTTGATAAATTTTAAGAACATCCGGATGGATCAGGTAGCAGAGACTTGAGCCGGGCGTTTGATTCCGGAAGTTTTCCGCCGCAAGGTGGATCGTATAAAAGGATTCGTATTCGTGGTAGCCGAACAGGTTCGAATACTTCGGGAAAAGCGGATTTCTGAGCCGTTCACCCAGCTTCATACTGTGATGCGCCGTGCGGTACAGTGTATAGAAAACCGCCGGCCAGCGGCTGCAATAACTGGTACCGGCGATCAGGTGACGTTCCTTCAGAAAATCGGAGAAGGCGTCATAATCCAGATCCAGATGCTCAATGCCCATGGTATCCTGGGAGAATAGGACCACACATTCCTTCTCCAGAAAGAAGAAATTCTGCTCCGGAAAGAAGGTCCGGATATCGGAGCGAAAACTGTCAATGCTTTCGCTTTCCGGTGTATCGTCCTCCTTCTTGATCGTAATGCATGCAAAGAATTCCTTCGTAGGATGCGGGAAGCGGTCCAGCCATTTCTTCATTTCCGGCAGACTCTCCAGCTGCCCGGCCTTCAGATTTTCCCAGAAGATCCGGAAGAGCTGATCCTGATTATGATCGGATTTCCCCTGAGGCTGGTACATTTCGTACAGCCGCAGACGGATTTCGTGGATCGGACAGGCCAGGAATAAAAGATTTGCGGAAAACTCGGGGAGCGCAGAAAGCTCCTGCAGCGTCTTTTCTGTGCTGAAGAGATAGGTTGCACCGGAAATCATGTATTCCCCGCTTTTTATGACATTAAAATCCACATCAGTACCAATGAACAGTTCGCCGCCTCTTTCAGGATCGGTGCTTTCACCGGGAACCACAAGATGCACACCTTTTTCCGGGATAAATTCCGGAACCGGGATCTGTTTGTATATTAAAATGTCCGAGTAGAGTTCCTCCAGAACACGGATGTCCATAAGTTCTCCTTTTCAACTGATTATGGTGCGAGTATAATCCTCACAACGTGAAATGACAAACAGATCCCTTGCTTTCAGCACGATTTATAAACAAAAACATAAAAATGAGCAATAAAAACAAAACAGGAGAGTAACATGGAAAAATTGTCCAATCATGTATTTGTCGCAAGTCCCATCGATTACAGTCCGTTGGATAAAAAGATCATCCGCAGTCCCGAAGGCATGCGGGCAGTGGAAAAGAAGCTTGCGGTTACCACGTATGATAACGGCGACGTACGTTTCTTCTATGATGCGCCTGCTGCGCATACAGTAGAGGTCGCAGGCGTTACTTATACCTTGAAAAAATACTTCAGTGACAAGCCCTATCCGCTTGAAAAGCAGGCGGATGGTACCTTCGAGGTCACTGTAAGCGGTATTCCGAAGGGCTTCCATTACTGTGACTGGTTCGTGGACGGTGTCAAGGTCGTCAACCCGGACGGCCGTTTTTACGGCGGCTTTCGCACGGAAAGCTCCTTTGACATTCCGGAAGAACCCGATGATTTCTATTTCAGAAAAGCGGTTCCCCACGGCACGATCCGGATGGAAATGTATACATCCTCCGAAAACAGCCATGTGAAAACGGCTATTGTATATACGCCTCCGGGCTATGAAGAGCATCCGGAACGCAGTTATCCGGTTCTTTATCTGCAGCATGGTGTCATTGAATGTGAGACCAGCTGGACCTGGTCCGGTCATGTCAACTATATCCTGGACAATCTGATCGCGGAAAAGAAGTGCGAAGAGATGATCGTGGTTATGAACGCAGGATACGCGCTTCGTCCGGAAAAGGAAGCGGTCTTTTATCCCGGCGATTTCGATGCTGAGCTGGTCTACGACTGTATGCCGTACATTGAAAAGAATTTCCGAGTAAAGAAGGGCAGAGAGAACACCGCTGTCGCAGGTCTGTCTCTGGGTTCTGCGCAGGCGGCATTGTCGGCGGCGAAGCACCCGGACCTGTTCGGCTATTTCGGCGTATTCTCCGGTCCCAGAAGTGACGGCGTGGAAACGGTGCTCCGTGAGGGCTATCGTTACGGTATGATCTTCCTGTCCGCAGGTGTGGACGAGCATGCTATCGACTATCTGACGGAATGCAAGGAAAAGCTGGAGGCGATCGGGAATCCCACAGTTGCTGTCGATTATCCCGGCGCGCATGAGTTCAGCCCCTGGCGTCACAGCCTTCATGATTTTGCGATGCTGCTCTTTAAGGACGGGAAGCTGCCCGAATACGAAGATACAGTGAGTGGTGTTGTCCGTGAGAAGGCATCGCCCTACACCGGAAGAAATCAGGCGCTGACGACACATCCCTTATTCCATGACCTGGATTACCGTGAGATCATCTTCGCGACCAGGGACGGAAAGCCTGCCGGTCTGTATGCCACAATGAAGACGGGTACGAAGGTCACCGCGCCCGGTACGGTGGAATTCTATTACATGGCACCCACAGCAGAGCGTGTTACGGTGAAATTTGACAAGGAAGAGCGTCTCCTTGAAAAACAGGAGGACGGCAGCTGGACACTTACCGTGATCGGTGTGGCGCCGGGCTTCTACTATACGGAGTTCTACATTGACGGCGTGCTGGCGATCCATCCGTACGCCCAGACCTGTTACGGTCCCTTCCGTGCCACGAACTTTGTGGAAATGGAGGATCCTGACTTTACGGATTACTATGTGAAGGATGTTGCAAGAGGTTCGCTTCGTCTCATGTCCTATGAGTCTAAGACCATGGGTTATCCGAAGCCGCTTTATATCTATACACCGGTGGGCTACGACGCGCCGGAAAACGCAAGCAGAAAATATCCGGTCCTGTATATTCAGCACGGCGGTGGTGAAAATGAGATCGGCTGGTTCTACCACGGAAAGCTTCGCAATATCATGGATAATCTGATCGCGGAGGGTCGCTGTGAAGAGATGATCGTTGTTGCGGCAAACGGTTATTCATTGAAGGAGGATCCGGAGACGGGGATGTATGAGGATGTATTTGCCGAGGAAATGGTCGAGGAGATCGTTCCCTTTGTGGATGCCCATTTCCGTACGATCCCGGACAAATTCTCCCGCGCGATGTCCGGTCTTTCCATGGGCGCCATGCAGTCCTACGGCATCGTATTCAAGTACCCGGAGGTGTTCGGAAATGCCGGCTTCTTCTCCGGCCTGTTCTATTTAAACGGAGAACGAGGTGACAATCTCCAGCTGATCCACGATGGAGAAGCCTTCCGAAAGCAGTTTAAATATATGCTGGCGACCTGTGGCACCGGAGATGTACTCAGCTGTCCGGATAATATCCGCGCTGAAGAGGAGATGAAGAAATATAATGTGCCGGTGGAATTTATGCGTATGCCGGGTGAACATACCTGGACCTTCTGGCGTAAAGCGGTGGTATATTTCCTGGAACGTGTGTTTAAATAAGGTTTTAAAAAGCGAATAGTTGTGTTAAAACCATAGAGTATATTGTTTCTTTTTAACCGTAAAATAAACAGATGGTCCAAAACTCCACAGGAGTTTTTGGCAGATACAAATTCTGCAGACAGAAAGCAGGTGTTATGGAAAAAATCAGATTGATGATCGACATGGAAAAATACAAAAAGGCGGAGCTTTTGCCGTTCTTCGGCACTTCACCGGAAGGGGAGTGCTATGGCGCGGACAATATCAGTCTTTTGAAGAACGGCCGGCGCTTTATGCCGGTCATGGGTGAGATCCACTTTTCCAGAATGGAGCCGGAATGCTGGGAGGAGGAGCTTCTCAAAATGAAGGCCGGTGGTGTGGACATCGCGGCCACCTATGTATTCTGGAATCATCATCAGGAAAAACCGGGTGAGTGGGATTTCAGCGGACAGCGCTGCCTCCGGGATTTCCTGAAAACGGTGAAGCGGACCGGCCTGAAGTGCTGGCTACGAATCGGTCCCTGGGCACACGGCGAATGCAGAAACGGTGGCTTCCCGGATTATGTGCAGCACGCGACAGACTATGAACCGCGCACCAACGCACCGAAATATCTGGCACTTGTGGACGAATTCTTCAGTCACATCGGCGAGCAGGCTGCGGGCATGATGCTGAAGGACGGCGGTCCGGTCATCGGTGTGCAGCTGGAAAATGAATACGGCCACTGCGGCGGTCCTGCTGACCGTTCGGTCCAGATCGCTCATATGAATATGCTGAAGGGTATGGCCATCAAGCACGGACTGATGGTGCCGTATTACACGGCAACGGCCTGGGGCGGCGCTTGCGCGCCGGAGGGTACCCTGCAGGTGCTTTCCGGTTATGTGGATGCTCCCTGGGACGATTCCACGGAGGCGCTTCCCCCGCAGCAGAATTTCCTGTTCCAGTCCTATGTGGATGACCACGGAACCGGCTCCGACTTTGAAAAGGAGGCGGCGAATCAGTCCATGATCCGTTTCAATCAGCCTTTCCTTACGGCAGAGCTCGGCGGCGGTCTGCAGGTAACGAGCCATCGACGGCCCATTGCCTCTGCACAGGATAATGCTTCCGCGATCCTTTGCTGCCTCGGCAGCGGCGCGAATCTGATCGGCTATTACATGTACCACGGCGGCACGAACCCGGACGGTAAATACAGCAACCTTAACGAGTGTCAGGAGGTGGGCGGACACACCAATGTTCCGGTGAAGAACTATGACTTTAATGCCTGCTTAAATGAGGCCGGACGTCCCTCCGCAAGCTATGGCTCCCTGAAGAAGTATCATCATCTGATGCACACCTTTGGCGAAGAACTGTCCGAGGCCCTTCCCTGCTGGCCGGAGGTCATGCCAAAGGATGCGGCGGATCTTGAACCGCTTCGTTTGACGGTGCGTTATATCCCGAGAACCGGCGTGGGCTACCTTTTTGTCAATAATCATGTGCGTCTTTCCGAAATGCCCGAGCACAGGGATGTGGATGTGGAGATCAATGCGGGAGAGAAGAAGATCCTTCTGCAGGGCCTGAATTTCCTTCCCGGAAAGTCCTATGTGATCCGTTTTGAAACGGACAGGGAGGGCAATGCGGAATATCTGAACGCCAGCGTTCTCTGCCGGTTGAAGGACCGTATCGTTTATTACTCCGACGGTGAGGAGAGCGTGGACAGCGCAGATCTTACGGTGCTCACGGAAGCGGAAGCGGACCGTTCCTTCCTGTTTGAGGACGGCCTGTATATTACGAAATACGAAGACAGCATTGTCCTGGAGAAGGAAGGCTGCAAATATGTGATCACCGAGCATGCGGAGGAAGAGATCACGGTCTACGCGGCAGACGGTTCAAAGAAGGTGCTGAAGGTGAAGACGGCAGCGGATACGGAAACGCTTACAGAAGAGGGCTTCTCAGAATCGGTACTGCAGGATCAGGGCAGTCTTTTAGAAGAGGAGCAGGAGGACGGAAAGGTTCTGTCACGGACCTACACACTAGAGATTCCGGAGTTGGCGGCCACTGATGGCGAAAAGATCCGCATGAGAGTGGACTACATTGGCGACCGTGCGGAGATCTACAAGGACGGAAAGCTTGCAGCAGACTGGTTTACGACCGGACTTCCCTGGTACATTGACACGAAGCCACTTGGTATTTCAGGCGCTGTGACGCTGAAGGTCTATGACAGTGACAATACCATTCCCTGTAAGTTCGGACAGAACGTCTATTACGATCTTCCGGTGGAGAAAGGATGCGCGCTGAAGGGTGTTTCCTTCCGGAAGAGCTATTACAAAGCAGTAGAATAAAACGTAGAGCCGGACGGTCTCCGTGATCTCGAGATGACGGAACTGTCCGGCTGTTTTTATAAGCGGAGGTGCTTGATGAGGAAAAGATCTTTTAATCTTGGATGGACTTTTACGACCGGCTCTTTCTGGAACCGTACAACACCGAAAAAGGTGGATCTACCGCACGATTACATTGTTGGTATGGAACGCAGCCCTGAAAATCCGGGCGGCGGCTTTGTGGGGTTTTTCCCTTCAGAAGAGGCGGAGTATAAAAAAGAACTGATGCTTCCCGAGGGATTTTCAGGGCGGCTTCTTCTGAATATGGACGGTGCCTATGAGAAGACAGAGGTGTATGTGGACCACAACCTGGTGTTCCAGCATCCCTACGGCTACACGGGAACTGTGTGCGATCTTTCGCGCTTTGTACACCCGGGAAGCCAGGTGTTAAGAGTGACCATGTCCAGCCGGCACCCCGCGTCCCGCTGGTATACCGGCGGTGGTCTGTACCGCGAAGTGGCGCTTTTTGAGAGCGGCATGCTTTCTATCGAACCCTGGGATGTGTTTTTGACGACCCCGGTTGTTTCAGCGGAAAAGGCGACTGTCCGGGCCCTGGTAACAGTGACGGATCTGAAGAGGGAAGTTACCCGGGGGACAGTTGACATGACGATCTTCACAAAGGACGGAAGGAGGGTTTCGTCGGCTCATACGGAAGTGATGCTTTCAGCGGGAAAGAACGAAGTGCTTCTGGAATGCGAGGTTGATTCTCCCGCGCTTTGGAGCATTGATACGCCGGAGCTTTACAAGGTCATTGTCACTGCTTCTGACGAAGAGGAAACTGACGAGTGGGAGGGCAGTCTCGGCATTCGCTGTATCGAAATGGATGCGAAGAACGGCCTTCGTTTAAACGGCGAAAAGCTGAAGCTCTACGGCGGATGCCTGCATCACGATAACGGATTCCTCGGCGCGGCGGCGATTCCGGACGCGGAAGAGCGGAAGGTGCGGAAGATGAAGGAGGCCGGCTTTAACGCGATCCGCACGGCCCATAACCCACCGTCCACAGCGCTTCTTGATGCCTGTGACCGCTTGGGGATGCTGGTGCTTGTTGAAAGTTTCGACTGCTGGCGCGTGGGTAAGACGTCCATGGATTACCATCAGCAGTTTGAAAAATGGTGGGATTATGATACGACCTGTATGGTGAAACGCGACCGGAATCATCCCTCCGTATTTGCCTGGAGCATCGGCAATGAGATCATGGAATTTGACGGCGCGTCCGACGGTGTTTACTGGGGTAAGGTGCAGGCGGACCTTGTCCGGCAGCTGGACCCGACCCGTCCTGTGACCAGCGGTATCAATATGGCCTGCGGTCGTCCTCAGGATCATTTTAAGGGGATGTCCTATAACGAAATGGCCTATGAAATGGCACATTCCACCGGTATCTACAACGGCGAGGACCGCTGGGGCAGGGCGACGGAAGGAAACATCGCGAATCTGGACATTGCCGGCTACAATTACATGTACGAGCGCTACAAGGAGGATGCCATCCGCTATCCGGACCGCGTGATCCTGGGCACGGAGACCATGCCATTTTATGTAACGGAGAATTATCGTGCTGTGATGGAGAATGACAATGTCATCGGCGATTTCATCTGGGTCGCTGTCGATAACCTGGGCGAGGCCGGCATGGGCGCCATCACCTGGGGCTTTGAACCGCCTGAGGGCGGTATGTTCCACTCCGGCTGGCCGTGGATGAGCTGCCACCAGGGCGATCTGGACATGACCTGTTTCAGACGTCCCATCAGTTATTATCGCAGTGTGGTCTGGGGAATGGATCATAAGGTGCATCTTTATGTGCGTCATCCGGAGTTTACCGGCATGAATCTGTACGGCAGCGGCTGGCACTGGGAGGATGTGGATCCAAACTGGAGCTTCGGTGAGGAATGGATCGGAAAACCAGTGGATATCGTTGCATACGCGGATGCGGATGAAGTGGAGTTTGTCTTAGACGGGCGCTCCATTGGCAGGGTGATCCCGACGGAATGCCAGGCGCGCATAACGGCAGATTACGCGCCCGGTGTACTTAAGGCCATTGCATATAAGAATGGGGAGATCCTGGCGGAGGATGTGATCGAGAGTGCCGGAAACGCAGTGAGGATCGAAGCGGCAGTGGAGAGAGAAACGCTTCCTGCAGACGGAATGTCCCTGTCCTATATCAGAGCGGAACTGAAGGATGAAAACGGACATCCGGTCTTCGGTGATGATCGTATGGTGAAGGTGACGGTAGAGGGCGAAGGCACATTGCAGGGCCTGGGCTCCGGGCGTCCCTGCACGGAGGAAAGCTTTGGAACAGGTGCTTACACGACTTATAAGAGCGCAGTGACTGCGGCTGTCCGGTCTACGGTGAATGCCGGTGAGATCCGTGTGCGCTTCGAAAGTGAAGGCCTGATGTCCTGCGAAGTAGTACTTAAGGCGGAGTAATACTTAAGAGAAAGTTATAAAGCCTGCGAAAAAGGTCGAAGCTCATATGAACTTCGACCTTTTTTCGCAGGCTTTATTCAACAAAATCCGGAAGTGTTTCCGTGGTGTCAAAGATCTTTTTACGATACTCGCCCGGCGTCATGCCTTCATGATTTTTGAAGGCCACACAGAATACGCTGACGCTTTGGAAACCGCTTTTGAAGCAGATCTCTTTGATCGGGAGATCCGTATTCCGAAGAAGCGTGCGGGCGCTTGCCATACGGAGATTCAGAATGTATTCATGAGGCGTGCATCCCGTGTGACGCTTAAAGATACGGATGAAATGATAGGGGCTGACCATGGCAATGCGGGCGAGCTCTTCATTCGTCAGATCGTCCTGGTAATGAGAAGCCATGTAGACCATGCATTTCTGAATATGCAGCGCCTGCGCAGTCGTATGATTTTCCGGCGGATCGTAGAGGAGGAGGCCGTGAAGCAGATCATTCAGAAGCTTGGACAGGTGCGCCTCCCGACGAATTTCATTTTTGGAAAACAGGCGGTAAAGCTCGCTCATGTTCTGCAGAAACTGCAGGCTGTCCTCATTGCTTTCCACACGGAAAACAGACCCCAGCCGGCTGACGACCGCCTCGTGCAGTCCACGGGCAGTGGGGCCGTCGTAGTGGCACCAGAGGGTGTCGGCACCGTTTGGCACGCGGAAAGCGTGGGGCTTGTAGCAGTCTAACAGTATGAAGGAGCCTTCCGGTACAGCGTGGTTTCCGTCAGCATTTTCCAGAATGACTTCACCGGAAATGACATACATGATGAAATAGGAATCGAAGGAGCTGCGTCGAAGAACATACCCGGCAGTATAAACGGAACGGCCGATAAACAGCGGGTACAGAAAAATATCCTTAGATGACTCTGATGGCGTATGGATGAAAAATTCGCTTTCCAAGGATACGTTTTGATCAATGGGCTTCATGGTGACCTCATAGCAAGTAATATAAATCGATTTGAATAAATGTGGTACAAAATCATACTTATTATACTATGGTAAGGCGTAATGTTCAAGCAATAATTCGAAATATGGGACAGCAAAAACACCCTGCCGTGCAAATTCGGACAGGGTGCATATTACGGGAAAGTCAACATAAAACCCGCCATGAAGATCCTTCGATCTTCATGGCGGGTTTTTGTTGTGTCACAGTAAAAATAAACCACCTGCTATGCAGGTGGTGGAAAGATCTTTAGATCAAAGACAAAAAAGTAAACTCCTATGATAAAGTAAATGTAGGTCTGCAAACCACAAATACAAATCATAGGAGGTCCTGAATGGACAAGAATAGTTTAGCGCATACGACGTGGGAATGTAAATACCATAACGTATTTGCGCCAAAATATCGTAGACAAGTGATCTACAAGGATATTCGAGCAGATGTAGGAATGATACTGGGAACATTGTGTCGAAGGAAAGGGATAGAGATTATTGAAGCAGAATGTATGCCGGATCATGTGCACATGTTGGTGAGGATACCCCCGAAATACTCAGTATCAGAAATAGTAGGATATCTGAAAGGAAAAAGTTCACTGATGATATTTGAGAAGCATGCGAATCTGAAGTATAAATATGGAAATCGACATTTCTGGTGCAGAGGATATTATGTAGATACAGTAGGAAAGAACACAGCGGCAATAAAGGCGTACATCCAGAATCAGCTGAAAGAAGATCTGGAAGATGATCAGATGAGTCTGGTAGAGTACATCGACCCGTTCACGGGAGAGCCGGTGAAGAAACACAAAAAATAAGACGCTTGGAGCGTAAGTAGGAAGTCAAAGCAAACCAGCAAGCCTCTTTTGAGGCTGAGCCGGAAGGAAGAAGCACTGAAAAAGCCCCGGGAGGGGGCTGCTGTAAATGTGGTGCAGTTGGCAGACTTCAGTGCGCCTTCCGGGCGCAAGCAGGCAAAGGCCCCTTATAGGGGCAGAACAAGCCACCCGCTAAGCGGGTGGTCTTGACTATTCACATAGTGCATCAATCTATTGTGAATTCAGCAGCAATTTCGATAGGCTGTGTCCCCGGGGTTATACCGCCGATGTAAATCTCCTTTACATAACGATATTGGCCGGAACTTAAGTCTCCATAATAAGCAGTCACTGTGTTGTCGATGGCACGTTTTTCTCCCGGAGCTACAGATAACTCATACATTGACCACATGGTGTTTGGAATTTGAGGCAGGCGATACCAGGAGCTGCCTTTTTTGACATCGATATAAAAGGCATGTCCTATTGAACAACCAGTGTCCCCGTCGTTGGATAGTATGGCGGAAACAAGTGTATTGTCATACTCGACCGAGGTGAGGCTGACAGCGTTGTACTGGTCCGGAATCTGCTGTTCGGGACTCTTTTCAAGTCTTGAATTGCATGCACAGAAGAAAAGAGAAAACAGACAAAATATGATGAAAGGTTTTATTATGCAGAAATTCTTATAGTTCAATATACAGATCCTCCCATATTGGTTAAAATGTTAGATACCTTGGAGAAATTCGCGTAATTTCCAGCGCCACCGCTGCAAATACCAACTACATTTCTGTTGTTTCCGCTAGTGGTTTTGACCAATGGACCGCCGCTATCTCCTTGCACAACTGTCATTTTCATTCTTATGTGATCAGTAAATTGAATGGATTCCATAACAAAATTGAAACTTCGGTTATCGACAGTGCCGGTAACAAGACCGGAATTTTTACCATGTAACACATAAGTCGTACCATATACTCCAACAGTTGTATATCCAGTAATCTGGTAGCTGCTGCTAAGTATTCTACTCCTGGAATAACCACTGGAAGGATAGTCGTTCATATTGACAAAGGCGGCATCTGCATTACTTCCATATTGCCGCCAAGCTACTTTACCGACATTTGTATTTGAGATTTTAATTGTATTATATAAATTATTGTCATGTCCGGCTGTCACAAATCCGTATTCATACACTCCGGCACTGTTGATTCTGCTGGCACAAAATCCATTTGTATACAAATATCCTGTGTTGGCGTTTAAAAGTTCACTGCCAACGCCAGAAACAACACTTGCACAAGGCGAATAATCTTTATCAGCCAAAACAATTTTTAATTCAGGAAAGTAACTCTTTAATTCGTCGATCAACGCATCAGTTGTAAGACTGTTATTAAGTATTTCGACGAAAAGAGTGTTTGCTGGTTCGTCAATTCCGAGACCGATAATGCTGTCGGCTACGTCACGACCTTCGCTTTGGAAGGCACTAACTGCTTGTGTTAAGTTATTCTGAACGTCTAAAAGATAGTTGTATGAATAAGGCACTTTCTTTAGATTAATTGTCGAATCACCCATCAAAGTGTAGATTTCGTCCTGCACTATTGATGGATCGCATGTCACACAAATTGTAAATGATTTATCGATAATGTAAGAGCCACCATAGTATTCAGGATACTCACCGTAATAAGCAATTAATTTATCGAATTCATCATTAATTTTGTTAGAATATTCAATCTCTTCCATTATAACAGGATTTAGTTTTTCGATTGGCTCTTCATAACTATCACTTAGCGTGGGGTTAGACGAAATAATTAACATGATTGCAAGAATGAGGGCTATTATTTTTTTCATTCGTTCCTCCTTTACTATGATTTCCAATTGCGGTTATATTGACTTTGATCAAAAAATCAATTCTCTCCATTAATGGCTTTTTTATTAAAGTTAGACGTCTTTCTGCTTTTATAATATATTTAATAATAAAGGTTGTCTACGCATGTTTTTATGTGATAAGATAACAAAAATGTTAACAACTAACGTATTTGACAGGAGGCCTTATGAATATCCGCCATTTACAGGTATACAACATAGTGTGTAAAACAGAAAGTATGAAAGAAACGGCGCATTGCTTGTATATCAGCGAACCTGCTGTATCCCGTTATATTCACGAGTTAGAAGAGGAACTTGGAGTTAAGCTGTTGAGGCGGAAAAAACCATTGGTTTTGACTGAAGAAGGAAAAGAACTCTACCGGAGATCAAAGATCGTCGAAGAACAATTCAATGATTTGCAGGCTGTTTTCAGGCCGCAACAAACTGAAACTTGTTTGCGAATTGGGGTGGTTTCATCAGTTGCGGAACCGCTTTTAACTAAATTGATGCCTGTCTTCCCTGAAATTTTCAATATTTCTCAGCAGACCGTACGTCTTTTCGTTTATGACGCAAATAAACTCTCTGGAATGTTGATAAATAATCAGTTGGATTATGTCATATCAGATATCGCTCCGAGTGGAGATAATTATTCCGCCTTCAAACTATATACAGATACTATGTCTATAGTTTGTGCAGTGGAAGCTGAGTATCCCACAGAGATGTCCCTCACTGATATTTCAAAACTTCCTCTTCTCCTTAGAAATAAAGAAAGCGGCAATCGAATCGCTGTTGATGCCGCATTTAATCAAAACGGGCTACTTCCTAATGTTTTTATGGAGAGTGAAAGCAATTATGTGCTTCTTCGAATGGCACACCGCAATTTTGGTCTGACAATCCTTTCAAGTTCATTCATATTGCGAGAACTTGAAGAAAATTATATCCGAGAAATTAAGATTTCTGATTTTGGCTTTTCAAGATCGTTTTATCTGATTTGTCCTAAATACCGAAATGGCGAGAGGGTGGCTGAATTACTTAAGCAGTCGATAGAAAACATCGTTTCAGAGAATCTGAACAGCCTTATCATGAATAATGAAAAAGGATTCAACCGCTAAAGGGTAGCAGTAGTGAATACAAAAACAGGGTTGTGAAATGACCATCTAGAAAAAACGGCGCTGTGAAAAATCAAAATGATTTTTCACAGCGCCGTTTTTATGCTCTATTCCTCAGATCTTCGTCTTGATCTCGCTGTGCAGCTGCTGTAAAGACTTCACGTCGCTTGCCTTTTCAGTGTTCATCGTACGAATGCCGGCTGCTGCTGCGGAAGCTGCGGCTACGGTCGTGATGTACGGGATACGCTCGCGGATCGCTGCCTTACGGATGTAGCTGTCATCGTGAACGCTGGCCTTGCCGATCGGGGTGTTTACGATCAGGTCGATCTCACCGTTTGCGATGGAATCCAGAATGTTCGGACGTCCTTCATAGACCTTATTGACCTTTGTTGCCGGAATTCCGAGTGCCTGGATCATGTCACAGGTATGACCGGTAGCCATGATCTTGAAGCCTGCTTCATGGAAATCACGTGCCAGAAGCGCTGCTTCCGGACGATCCTTCTGATTCACGGAGATCAGTACGGTTCCCTTTAACGGAAGCGGAGACTGAACACCTTCCTGAGACTTTAAGAAAGCTTCGCCGTAGGTCTTTGCAAGGCCCAGAACCTCGCCGGTGGAACGCATTTCCGGTCCCAGTACCGGGTCGACTTCCGGGAACATGTTGAACGGGAATGCCGCTTCCTTGACACCGTAGTACGGAATATCCTGCTCCTTAAGAGCCGGAACCGGAGACGGACGGCCGGTCAGCGAGCCGGTAATGATCTCCGTTGCAAGCGGTACCATGCGGATGTTGCAGACCTTGGAAACAAGCGGAACGGTACGGGATGCTCTCGGGTTTGCTTCAAGCACGAATACCTTGCCGTTTTCAATGGCGTACTGCATGTTCATCAGACCCTGAACGCCCATTTCCTCGGCGATCTTACGGGTATATTCCTTGATGGTGGCAACATTGTCCGCGGTCAGATGTACGGACGGCAGGATGCAGGCGGAGTCACCGGAGTGAACGCCGGCAAGCTCGATGTGCTCCATGACGGCCGGTACGAATGCGTGCTTACCGTCGCAGATGGCGTCGGATTCACACTCGGTCGCGTGATTTAAGAAACGGTCGATGAGAATCGGACGGTCGGGAGTTACACCGACAGCGGCCTTCATGTAATCGACCATGCTGTTGTCATCGTAAACGACTTCCATACCGCGGCCGCCGAGTACGTAAGACGGGCGGACCATGACCGGATAACCGATGCGGTTTGCGATCTCGATGGCTTCTTCGACGTTGACCGCCATGCCGGATTCGGGCATCGGAATGCCGAGCTTATCCATCATTGCACGGAACTGGTCACGGTCTTCCGCAAGGTCGATGACCTCCGGAGAAGTACCGAGGATATTGACACCGTTTCTCTTTAAGTCGGCTGCCAGGTTTAACGGAGTCTGACCGCCGAACTGCGCGATGACACCGAGCGGCTTTTCCTTGTTGTAGATGGAAAGAACGTCTTCCAGGGTCAGCGGCTCAAAGTACAGCTTGTCGGAGGTGTCGTAGTCGGTGGAAACGGTCTCCGGATTACAGTTGACGATGATCGTTTCAAAACCGAGCTTCTTCAGTGCCTTTGCGGCATGTACGCAGCAGTAGTCGAATTCGATACCCTGGCCGATACGGTTGGGACCGCCGCCCAGGATCATGATCTTGTTGTTTTCGGAAGCCGTGGACTTGTCCTCCGCGTTGTAGGTGGAGTAGTAGTACGCGCTGTCCTTGGTACCGGATACGTGTACGCCTTCCCAGGCCTCGGTAAGACCGATCTCCAGTCTCTTGTTGCGGATCTCGTCCTCGGTAACACCCAGGATCTGGCTTAAATACTTATCGGAGAAACCGTCCTTCTTTGCACGGACCAGGGCTTCCGTTTCCGGAACCGCACCCTTGTTTGCAAGAAGGGCTTCTTCTTCCTGAACCAGCTCCAGCATGGACTGCAGGAAGTAGTGCTTGATCTTGGTGATATCGTAGATCTCTTCCACGGTCGCGCCCTTGCGGAGTGCTTCGTAGATCAGGAAATACCGCTCGGAAGACGGCGTCTTGATGCGCTGGATAAGCTCGTCTTTTGCGAGGCTTTCAAAATTCTTGGCATGACCGAGACCGTAGCGGCCGTTCTCCAGAGAACGGATGGCCTTCTGGAAGGCTTCCTTGAAGTTCTTACCGATGGACATGACTTCACCGACGGCTCTCATCTGAGTGCCCAGCTTGTCCTCGACGTTCTTGAACTTTTCAAATGCCCAGCGGGCAAACTTGATAACGACGTAATCGCCGTCCGGAACGTACTTGTCCAGGGTGCCGTACTTACCGCATTCGATGTCCTTTAAGGTCAGACCGGAAGCGAGCATTGCGGATACCAGAGCGATCGGGAAACCGGTTGCCTTGGAAGCCAGTGCGGAAGAACGGGAGGTACGCGGGTTGATCTCGATGACGATGATGCGGCCGTCCACCGGGTTGCGTGCGAACTGGACGTTTGTACCGCCGATGACCTGGACCTTGTCAACGATCTTGTAGGCCTGACGCTGCAGCTCAGCCTGTACCTCTTCGGAAATGGTGAGCATCGGTGCCGCACAGAAGGAGTCACCGGTATGGATGCCGAGCGGGTCGATGTTTTCAATGAAGCAGACCGTGATCATGTTGCCTTCGGCATCACGGACGACTTCCAGTTCGAGCTCTTCCCAGCCGAGAACGGATTCCTCAACGAGGACCTGACCGACAAGGCTGGCCTGAAGGCCTCTTGCGCAGACGGTCTTTAACTCGTCCTTATTATATACCAGGCCGCCGCCTGCACCGCCCATGGTGTATGCCGGACGGAGAACGACCGGATAGCCGAGCTCATCGGCGATCGCCAGTGCTTCTTCAACGGAGTAGGAGACCTCGGAGCGTGCCATCAGGATGCCGAGCTCGTCCATGGTCTTCTTGAATTCGATACGGTCTTCACCGCGCTCGATGGCATCGACCTGAACGCCGATGACCTGTACATTGTACTTGTCAAGAATACCTGCTTTGTTTAATTCGGAACACAGATTCAAGCCGGACTGACCGCCCAGGTTCGGAAGCAGGGCATCCGGACGTTCCTTTGCGATGATCTGTTCCAGACGATCCACGTTCAGCGGCTCGATGTAAGTAACATCGGCGGTCTCGGGATCGGTCATGATGGTTGCCGGGTTGGAGTTTACGAGAACGATCTCGTAACCGAGCTTCTTCAGCGCCTTGCAGGCCTGAGTGCCGGAGTAGTCGAATTCGCAGGCCTGGCCGATGATGATCGGGCCGGAACCGATGATCAGTACCTTATTAATGTCTGTTCTCTTTGGCATTTTGGTATCCTTTCCTGTATATGAATGTTAACCGCGCCGGAAAGGGCGGTAAAAGTGCATCACGCGCATTCGCACATTTAGAATATTATAGTACATTCAAAAACGCATTGGAATATCCGACGCGCGAAAAAAAGCCTGTGAAAATGACGATTTTTCGGAGCGATATCGAAAGGCTCTCTCCAACTTGCACAGACATTTCAAAAGAGGCGGATATGGTAGAAGAATTCAATTGACAAGCCGCGGGGAAAGCCGTATAATGTCGATAACTATTCAATAGCTGAGAAGGGAAGAAAGACATTCGGGAGGTGCCCAGAGAACTGTCGGCCGGTGCGAGACAGAGACTGAAGGATGTGTATACTGGTCCCCGAGCTGCTGTGCCGAACAAAGCGATTTCATTAAGTGCAGCCGGAATCCCCCGTGAAAGGGAACGCGATTCGCGAAAGCTGATCGTACTGAGTGGCCGTAAGGCAATAAGAGTGGTACCGCGGAACCTGTTTGAAAGTAAGGCCCCGTCTCTTGACAAGGAGTGATGCTCCGTTGAGAGGCGGGGCTGTTTGTGTGAGCGGGTACATCGGCGGCACAGGAACTGAAACCGCTCATAAAAAGAACAAAACTGAGGTGAAACGAATGGGAAAGATCTTCAAATTTGAAAAGGACGTGGATACGGACCAGATCATCGCGTCCCAGTATCTTCTGTTTCCGACCATTGACGAGATGAAATCGCATACCTTTGAATCCCTGGATTCAACGTTTGCGGCGGCTGTACAGCCGGGCGATTTCGTCGTGGCGGATGAGAACTTTGGCTGCGGCTCTTCCAGAGAGCAGGCTCCGAGCGTATTGAAGGCCCTCGGCGTCAAGGCGGTCATCGCAAAGTCCTTTGCGCGTATTTTCTACAGAAACTCCATCAACATCGGCATGCCGGTCATCGTGAGCAAGGAACTGCATGACGCGGTCGCAGCCGGCGATGACATGGAGCTGGACCTTGAAAAGGGTGAGATCACCGCAAACGGAAAGACCTATCCGTGCACGAAGCTGCCGGCCAAGATGCAGGAGATCCTGGATCAGGGCGGTCTGATCGCAAGCTTGAATAAGGAGGACTGAGATCATGGGAATGACAATGGCCGAAAAGATCATCGCGTGTGCGGCTGGCGTTGAAACGACCAAGGCAGGCGATATCGAAACCGTTACTCTGGACCGTCTGATGTCCAACGACGGAACCACCCATCTTACCATCGACATGTATAACAAGCTGAAGGATCCGCACATCGCGGACATCGCGAAGCTTGTCTGGATCGTAGATCACAATATTCCCGCGGACAGCCCGAAGACCGCCGCATCCCAGAAGAAAATGCGCGACTTCGCGAAGGCAAACGGCATCACCTTCTATGAAGGCGAGGGTGTCTGCCATCAGGTCATGATGGAGAAGCACGTCCGTCCGGGCGAGCTCATCTTCGGCGCGGATTCCCATACCTGCGCATACGGTGCACTCGGTGCTTTCGGTACCGGCGTGGGCTGTACGGACTATCTGTATGCGATGGTGACCGGAACCTCCTGGCTTCTGGTACCGGAGACCCTGCGCTTCAACCTGACCGGAAAGCTTCCGGAGGGTGTTTACGCACGTGATCTGATCCTGACCATCATCGGCCGCATCGGTGCAAACGGCGCCAATTATAAGGCAATGGAATTTGCCGGTGAAGGCCTTCACACGCTGACCATGGCCGACCGCATCTCCATCTGCAACCTCTGCGTGGAGGCCGGCGCAAAGACCGCGCTCATGGAAGTGGACGATGTTGCAATGACCTACCTGAACGAGCACGGTCGCAGCCCGAAGGCGATCTTCACATCCGACGACGACGCGGTATTCGCACAGGTCTACGACATCGATCTTTCCGAGATCAGGCCCATCGTGGCAAAGCCGCACTTCGTGGACAATGTAGTGCCGGCGGAAGAATGCCTCGGTGTTCACATTGACGAAGCCTTCCTGGGCTCCTGCAATAACGGCCGTATTGAAGACCTGCGCGTAGGCGCGGCGGTCATCAAGGGCAGGAAAGTCGCTCCGAAGGTCCGTTTCCTCGTGGTTCCCGCAAGCCGTACCGTGTATAAGCAGGCCATGAAGGAAGGGCTTCTGGACATCTTTATGGAGGCCGGTGCCATCGTCATGAACCCGAACTGCTCCGTCTGCTGGGGCGCGTGCCAGGGTGTCATCGGCGAAGGTGAGACGCTGATCTCTACCGGTACCCGTAACTTCAAGGGCCGTGCCGGTCACAAGGATTCCTTTGTTTACCTCGCATCCGCAGCCACGGTCACCGCATCGGCCATCGCCGGTGAGATCACCACGGCGGACCGTGTATAACGGAGGGCAGTATGGCACAGACATTTACCGCAAAGATCTGGGTGCTGGGCGATGATATCGACACCGATATCATCCTCCCCACCGAATACCTTGCTTTAAAGAGCGTACAGGACATGAAGCCGTACGCATTTTCCCCGCTCCGTCCGGAGCTTGCGGGCCTCATAAAACCCGGTGACATGATCGTGGCCGGCAAGAACTTTGGCTGCGGCTCGTCAAGAGAGCAGGCACCGGAGGTCGTCAAGGCTCTCGGCATTTCCTGCGTCGTAGCGAAGTCCTACGCACGCATTTTCTTCCGGAACGCCATCAACAACGGCCTTCTTCTCATCGAGAATGCGGACCTTTACGATGCCGTTACCGAGGGCGATACCGCGGAAGTTACCCCGGGACAGAAGATCGTTTACAACGGAAAAGAGTATGAGATCGCGTCCCTGCCGGAGAACCTTCTGGAGATCCTGGAAGCCGGCGGCCTGGTAAAGGCCATGAGAAAACGGAACGGTTTGGACTGACGCGGAGGAAGATATGGGACAGACAGTAATTGAAAAAATCATCGGAAACAAAGTCGGACATGCCGTAAAGCCCGGTGACATCGTCACGGTGCCGGTGGACTGGTGCATGGTCGATGACATCATGGCTCCCTTCTGCATCAAGAAGTTTGAAGAGATGGGATTTCAGAAGGTGTGGGATCCGGACCGCGTGGTCCTGATCTATGACCATTTCCTTCCGGCCACTCAGGTCGATGATTCCAGACATTTCCGCGAGGCCGATGCCTTTGCGGACAAATACGGGATCGAAAACATTCATCGCACCGACGGTATCTGCCATCAGCTGATGACGGAAGCCGGCTATGTCAAGCCGGGCGATATCTCTTTCGGTACGGACAGCCACACCGTGACCTACGGCTGCGTGGGCGCCTTCGCGACCGGCATCGGTTATACCGAGATGGCCGGCATCCTCGGCACCGGCGAGCTCTGGATCAAGGTCCCGGAATCCATCCGCGTGGAGATCGACGGCATCCTGCCGGCGAATGTGACCTCCAAGGATGTGATCCTCCGCATCATCGGCGACCTCACCGCTTCCGGCGCGACCTATCAGACGCTCGAGTTTTGCGGCAGCACGGTCGACGCGATGAGCGTGGCCAGCCGCATGACCATGTCCAACATGGCCGTTGAAGCAGGCGCAAAGTGCGGTGTATTCGCACCGGATGAGAAGACCTGCGAATACTGCGGCATTCCTTATACGGAAAAAGAGAAAGCACTTCAGGCAGACGCCGATGCGGTCTATGCCCGCGTGCTTCACTATCAGGCGGAGGAGCTGGTGCCTGTCGTGGCGTGCCCGTCCCTCGTCGATAATATCAAGCCGGTGGCGGAAGTTGCCGGAACCAGGGTCGATCAGGTTTTCCTGGGTTCCTGCACGAACGGTCGTTTAGAGGACCTGCAGGCGGCAGCGGAGATCCTGAAGGGTCAGACCATCGCCCCGTATCTGAAGATGATCGTGACTCCCGCAAGCCGCAAGGTCTACAGAGCGGCCCTGGCGGACGGCACGCTGGAGATCCTGGCGGACGCCGGCTGTGTCATCACGACACCGGGCTGCGGTCTCTGCTGCGGACGCGGCGGAGGTATCCTTTCCGACAATGAAGTCGTTGTTGCGACGAACAACCGTAATTTCCTGGGGCGCATGGGCACCAGCAAAGTAAAGATCTATCTGGCATCCCCGAAGACCGCTGCGATGACGGCGCTTACGGGTGTGATCACAGAAGCATAAGAGGAGTACTACATTATGATGGATGCAAGCAAATACAGAATCGGCTATTTTACACCGCCGGTAGAAGAGGGCCATGTTTACAGATGGCCGCAGAAGGACCACATCGAAGTCCCGCCCACATTCTGCAGCGTGGACCTGCGTGACGGCAACCAGAGCCTGATCGTTCCGATGAGCCTCGAGGAAAAGCTCGAATTCTTCAAGCTCCTCGTTGAAGTCGGCTTCAAGGAGATCGAGGTCGGTTTCCCGGCCGCTTCCGAGACCGAATACGAATTCCTTCGTACCCTGATCGATAACAACATGATCCCGGACGATGTCACCGTACAGGTCCTGACCCAGTGCCGCGACCACATCATCCGTAAGACCTTCGAGGCCGTAAAGGGCGCACCGAGAGCCGTTATCCACTTTTACAATTCCACTTCCAAGGCCCAGCGCGAGCAGGTCTTCAAAAAGAGTAAGGAAGAGATCAAGAAGATCGCGGTAGACGGCGCAAAGCTCGTCAAGCAGCTGTCTGAGGAATATGAAGGCAACTTCCTGTTTGAGTACAGCCCGGAATCCTTCACCGGAACCGAGCCGGAATATGCCGTGGAAGTCTGCAACGCCGTTCTGGACGTCATGCAGCCCACCAAGGAACGTCCGATGATCCTGAACCTTCCGGTCACCGTTGAAATGAGCATGCCGCATGTGTATGCGAACCAGATCGAATGGTGCTCCGATAACTTCAAGTACCGTGACGGCGTCATCATTTCCAGCCATCCGCACAACGACCGCGGAACCGGTGTTGCCTGCGCGGAGCTGGCATGCCTGGCCGGCGCGGACCGCATCGAGTGCTGCCTGTTCGGCAACGGTGAGCGTACCGGTAACGTGGACGCCATCACACTGGCAATGAACATGTACTCGCACGGCGTGGATCCGAAGCTGGATTTCTCCAACATGCCGCATATCTGCGAAGTGTACGAGCGCTGCACACGCATGCATGTATACGAGCGTACCCCGTACGCCGGCGCGCTGGTCTTTGCCGCATTCTCCGGCTCTCACCAGGATGCCATCGCAAAGGGCATGACCTACTATCGCCAGAACGAGCAGCATGAGTGGAACTGCCCGTACATTCCGATCGACCCGACAGATATCAGCCGTACCTACGATGCCGATGTTATCCGCATCAATTCCCAGTCCGGCAAGGGCGGCATCGGCTTCCTCTTAGAGCAGAACTTCGGCTACAACCCGCCGCCTAAGATGCGTGAGGCATTAAGCTATGCCGTAAAGAGCGTTTCCGACCACGCACATAAGGAACTGTCCGTTATGGAAGTGCTGGAGGTCTTTGAAAAGACCTATCTGAACGTCGAGGCACCGATCAAGGTCGAGGATGCGCACTTTGTTCAGAAGGACGGCATCATGTCCATGGTCACCTTCACGGAGAACGGCATGATCAAGAATGCGGCGTCTCACGGCAACGGCCGTCTGGATGCGGTCGCGAATGCGATCCGCGAGGAGACCGGGCTCAAGTTCAGGCTGGATCACTACAGCGAACACTCCCTGGATCAGAAGGGCACCGGCTCCGTGGCCTGCAGCTACGTCGGTCTTGTCTGGGAGGATAAGTCCGTGACCTGGGGTGCGGGTACCGACACCGATATCATCAATGCCGGCATCAAGGCACTGGTCAGCGCAATCAATAACAAAAAGTAATACAGGAGATCGATTATGGAAAAGAAGATCGGACTGATCTGGGGCGACTGTTCCAGCCCGGAGATCATGACAGAAGCTGTTAAGGTACTGGACCGCATCGCGGAAAAGTATGGACATACCTGGACGTATACCGACATTGCGATGGGCGGTGAGGCTGTGGATAAGTACAGCGATCCGCTGCCGCAGCATGAGCTGGATAAGGCGCTGGCACAGGATTCCGTGCTGCTCGGCGCCATCGGCGGACCCAAGTGGGAGGGGCTCCCGGGACCGGCAAGACCGGAAAAGGGTCTCCTTCGTCTGCGCGCAGGAATGGGCCTGTATTCCAACAACCGTCCGGCAAAGATCTGGCCGCAGCTCGCAGCCGCATCTCCGCTTAAGCCGGAGATCGTTGCAAAGGGCATCGATTTCATCATCGTTCGCGAACTGATCGGCGGTGCGTACTTCGGTAAGCACGAGACCGTGACCTTAGAGAACGGCGAGAAGCAGGCCATCGACTACATGCCGTATGCAGAGCATGAGATCGAGCGCATCGGCCGCATCGGCTTTGAGACCGCAATGAAGCGCGGCAGGAAGCTGACCTGCGTCGATAAGGCCAACGTGCTGGATACCAGCCGTCTTTGGCGTGAGGTCATGCACCGTCTGCAGAAGGAATATCCGGAAGTCGAGTATTCCGAAATGTTCGTCGACAACTGCGCAATGCAGATCTGCAAGAATCCGTCCCAGTTCGATGTCATCGTGACGGAGAACCTGTTCGGCGACATTCTGTCCGATGAAGCTTCCGAGATCACCGGTTCCATCGGTATGATCCCGTCCTCCTCCCTCGGCGAGACCACGAACGGCCTGTATGAGCCGATCCACGGTTCCGCACCGGACATCATGGGTCAGGACAAGGTCAACCCGATCGCCTGCATCCTTTCCGCTGCCATGATGTTACGCTTCAGCTTCAGTATGGCGGAAGAGGCGGACGACATCGAAGCGGCTGTCAACAAGGTCCTCGACAAGGGCCTTCGTACTGCAGATATGATGTCCGAAGGCTGTACGCTTGTGGGCTGCAAGGCCATGGGCGACGCGATCGTTGCAGAGATCTGATGCTGAAAAGCGCCTGCTTTTCCCGATGGGAGAGGCGGGCGTTTTCTTTCCGGAAATTTTGCAAGTTACGCTTGATTAACCGGAATTCCGGATGGTATATTGGTAAAAATTCGTGATATCCGAGGTGGATTATGAAAAAATATGAGAAACTGAAGATCGTTATGATCGGTGCGGGCAGCTGTTCGTTCTGTCCGGCGACTCTGAATGATATTTTGTTAAGCGACAAGCTGAATTCCCTGCCGCTTTCCGTCTGTCTGATGGACATTGACGCGCATGCTTTGGAGGTCAGCTTCGGCTACGCGCAGGAAGCGGTCAAGTACGCGAAGAGAGAGATCGACCTCACAAGAACGCTGGACCTCGACGAAGCTCTTAAGGACGCGGACTTTGTCATCGACGCTATTGAGATCGACCGCTATCATTACTGGTCGATGGACTTCCACATCCCGAGAAGATACGGCTTCCGCCAGGTCTACGGCGAGAACGGAGGCCCGGGCGGCATGTTCCATACGCTGAGAAACATCGGACCGGTGCTTCACATCGCGGAGCGTATGGAAGCGATCTGCCCCGAGGCGTGGCTCATCAACTACACGAATCCGGAAGCGAAGCTCGTGGAGGCGGTCCTGAAGCTCACAAAGATCAATGCTGTCGGTGTCTGCCACGGTTTTGAAATGGGCTGCGATCAGATCGCGCAGATCCTGGAACGCGACCGGAAGACGCTGGAGATCGAAGGCTACGGTCTGAACCACTTTGGCTGGATGACCAGGGTGGCCGATAAGGAGACCGGTGAGGATCTTTACCCGCTGCTGAAAGAACGCGAAAAGGAAAGCCATTGGCTGGCGCGCTGGGACGAGGTCGGCCTGTCCCGTATGATGCTCCGTACCTACGGCCTGTATCCGTATCCGGGAACGAACCACATCGGCGAGTACATCGCCTGGAGCGACCAGTTCCTCGCAAGCCAGCAGATCCAGTATTTCTTTGATCCGGTCAATGAAAAGCCCTGGGAGACCAAAAAGCATCCGCGCTTTGTCTACGATTTCTGCTCTAATCCGACCAATATTCCGTATTCCGAAAAGGACGGCGACAAGGACGAAGAATACAGACAGTGCTTTGTGATCGGCGAGGGCGGTCTCTGGAAGTCCCATGAGTACGGCATTCCGATCATCGAGGCCATTGCCTTTGACGAAGAGGTTTTGATCCCGTCCCTGAACCGCTTAAACTATGGTCACATTCCGGGCGTCATGGACGGCCTCTGCGTGGAGGGCCCGTGCATCGTAAACGGTAAGGGCATCGAGCTTCAGAAGGTCGATCCGCTTCCGGTCGCCGTCACGGCGATGATCAACCAGCAGGGCGCAGTCACGGAGCTCGTGATCGAGGCGTACCGCGAAAAGTCCAGAAACAAGCTTTTACAGGCGATGCTTCTGGATCCCACGGTCTCGAACTACAACAACTGTGTGGCGCTGATCGATGAGATGTTTGAGCGCGAAAAGGAACTGCTGCCGGAGATGAACTGGTAAGAAGGAATCGGCATGGAAACGGTTTTATTTCAGAATTACGAAGAGATGAGCGACGGCCTTGCGGAGGAAATGCTTCGCGTGATCCGGGAGAAGCCGGAGGCAGTGATCGTCATTGCGACCGGTCATTCCCCGCAGCTCGGCTATCAAAAAGCGGTGGCGAAGATCCGCGGGGAAAAGATCGATGTTTCCCGCCTTACGCTCGTAAAGCTCGACGAGTGGCTGGGACTGACACCGGAGGATCCCGCAACGTGTGAATACTTCCTGCAGACGGAGCTGATCCGGCCGCTCGGCATTCGTGAAGAGCGGTACATCCACTTCGCAGCGGATGCGGAGGATGTGGAAGCGGAGTGCGAGCGCTTTCAGGCGGCATACGATGCACTTCCCGCGGTGGATCTTGTGATCCTCGGCATCGGTATGAACGGCCACGTCGGCCTCAATGAACCGGCCGATGCGCTTCAGCCGCATTTCCACAGCATCGGCCTGGACGCGGTCACGAAGACGCATGCCATGCTGACGGAGACCGACCGCACGGTGAGCGCCGGCGTGACGATGGGCATGCGGGATATCTTCCGAGGAGAAGAGATCCTGGTGCTTGCGGACGGGGAGAAGAAGAGGGACGGTCTGGAAACGCTGATCGATGGGAAGATCACAACGAAGCTTCCGGTTTCGGTATTGTCCCTGCATGCGAATTTGAAGTGTTACATAAACCGGGAAAGCTTCCCGGACATGTTCTGAGGACAGAAATATTAAGAAAAGGCGCTGTGAAAATCAATTTGATTTCACAGCGCCTTCTCTGTATTAAGAGGCTGTAATAAAAGTACTTTATGAATATTTCTTCAATACTTCCCGCACCTTTTCTTTGTCCAGTCTTGCGAAGGGAATGAAATCCGGCTGGTCCTTGGTATGTTCGCTGATGGATTTTTCCATCCAGGCCATATTGTACCATTCATGGAATTTGTAGCGGCAATGGTGGAACTCGCCCACGTTTTTGTAACCCAGCCAGCTGTGGAAGATGGAACTGTCCATGTTCAGGAAACTGGTCTTTTCCTCCGGATAGGAGACGCTGGCGTAGAGATTGACCATATTCTGGAGCTTCAGTAAGGATTCCAGGGCGGTGTAGAGCTTCCGGCCGATGCCCTCGCGATGATGATAGCGGTGCACGTAGATGGATACCTCGCAGGACCAGGCATAGGCGGCGCGGTCATGGAATTCGCGGGCATAGGCATAGCCGACGATCTCGCCGTCCTTTACAGCCACCACGTACGGATACTTGCCGGTGATGTTGTAGATACGCGCGGCAAACTGTTCCACGGTGGGGACCTCGACCTCGGAGGTTACGGCCGTATTCAGAATATAATAAGAATAAATGCTGAGGAGCGCGGAAGCGTCTTCCGGCTCTGCAAGACGTATGGTTATGTCGTTCATACTCATTTCCCTGACAGGGAACCGTTTGATTCCCAATGATATCTTTAAAATTCAGTAACAGTTTAGCACAATGCAGTGCTGATTTCAATGCGCGCTCGTGGAAATTCCTCAGAATTGAAACATACAACATTTGAGACAAGTGTCGCTTTCCGAAAACAACACTTGTCTCTTCTGGAGAAATCTGTTTATATGGAATTACATAAACAACCGGATGTAATCGACCATCAGATCCACAATCTGTTCCACCGGAATATCGGGCTCATTCACGAGCCACTGTTTTAGCACGGAATTCAGCCCTCCGGCAATGAAATAGACGGAACCGTGCTTCAGAAGGGAGACGTTATCACCGGCCAGTTTTGTCATGAATTTTGTCAGGATCGCTTCAAATGAGGAAATTGTGATGATCTTTCCCATGATGCCGTCCGCGGAGGCTGCATGGAAGCTGTGGCAGAGATGTGTGAGCACGACGGGGAGGTCCACTTCCCTGCCGTGGATGCTCTCATAGGTCTCGTTGATCAGACGCGTCGTAAACTCATCCGCAATATCGGACGGAATGCTGTAATGCTTATAAAAAGTCGACCGGTTGATGCCGGCCTCTTTGCAGAGAGCAGTAACCGTGACATTGGCGGGATCGGTGGTCTTTGCGAGCGCTGCATAAGCGTTTAAAAGCTTCAGCTTGGTGTTTTCGATCTTAGTATTCATGGTCTGCCTCGCTATTCATGGATCATACGGACAAGAAGCCTGTTGCTTCCCTTTATTATATTATAACGCAAAAATATGAAAAATACATACTTTACCACAAAAACAACAGATGTAGTTTTATGGATAAACGAGCGGAGATCGCGCGGGTGACACAGACATCCGGCTGCAGTCCGGGCAACAATAAACGAAAGGAACCAGTAACCTATGAGAGAGATTATTTCTGAAGAATTCGGGCGGATCGTGCTGCATGCGGTCCCGGTACCGGAGGGAATCTATTCTGACGGCGCGATCTACACCTACTCGGGGCGTGTGGCTATTCCCTACCGGAAGGAGGGCGAAGGCCGCGACTACATTCATATCGCGACTGTGAACGATGACGGAACGGACTGGCACGAGATCTATGACGGTGAGTGCAGGCTGAATCCCATGGGCAACGGCTTCCGCTTTATGCCCTTCCCGGACAATAAGCGCGCGCTGACCGGCGACTATGTCTTTGAGTGCGAGCCGGACCTTGATCACGCGGACATCACGAAATCCCGCATGGTGCCGCTCAGATATCCGGAAGCCCTGGTGAACATGCCGCAGCTCTGGAAGGTCTGGTCGGAGATCGTCATCTCCCCGGACAACGAGCACATGGCGTGGAACGGTCTTGGCTCCCTTGCTACCGCTTATGTAGGCAAGTTGAGAAGAACGGAAGATGCATACGAAATCGATAATGTCCGCACCGTGGGCAATCTGAATACCGTTAAGACGGATCCGGATCACGAGGGTTGTATGATCCTTGATCCGATCCGCGGCGGCGAGACCAAGCAGTTCACACGCGGCGGTCTGGCGCTGACCTATGTGGGCATGGAACGCGGTCCCGGCGATTCGATGCTGCAGGACCTCGACACGGAGCGCGTGGTGGCTCTGACCAATACCCCGGGCTATGATGAAACGACCATCGTCTCTCCGGACAATGAACTGGGCATTACGATGTCTACCCGTTTCTCTCCGAAAACGAATTGTGCCGTTGTCGGTCTGATCCCCCGCCGGGGCAATCTGCTGACAAAGTCGCAGCTTGCGATGTGCGTGTATCTGTACGGCATTGCATCGGTCCGTGCGTATAAGGAGGGCAACATCGGCCCGGCGCTCATCGATCTCAAGCATTCCGTCGGTAACCTGAACTATATGGGCGTGGATCTTTCCGATCCGGAAGGAAAGTGGGTCTATTATTCACCGATGTCCTGGCATCCCACGTCCCACAAGTGTCTGTGGAACGAGGGTATTAAGAAGACGCTTGGAAACGACATGCGTGTCATGGTGGCAGAGCTTACGGACCGCCCGGCTTCTGAGCCGGTGCCCGCGCAGCCCGTGCCGGATGTGATCCCGTACGCGCACGACGGCATCTACATGGATATGTCCACCGTTGAGATCATGAAGAAGGGTATGAAGGTCGCCGGAAAGCACAGCGGCTATGCGGAGACCCGCCCGTCCATGGGCAAAGAATTCCCGAAGATGGTCACGGTTTACAGCAATTTCTCCGACGATGGAAAGACCTTCATTGAGGGAATGGAATCCGCAGAGAGCGCAGGCCTGACCAGCGCCGGAAATACGACCTATGACGCGGATATCCGCGTGTACGGCGAGCATAACGGTGAAATGAAGGTGCATCTGGTCTTTGAACGCACGGGTATGGAATCTCCGGTCAATGTGGGAAAGGAATCCGCCGGTTACGCGACTTACGATGATGTGACGATCCGCGTAGAGGATATGTTTTAAGGAGTAATTATGATTTCAGCAGTACAGCAGATCATGCTGGCAAAGGAATTGAAAAGCGAGAAACAGGCGGAGGAGACGCTGAAGCGCGTGAAGAATGCGGGCTATGAGGCCATTGAGCTGAACGGCTTTATGATGCGGCCCTCCGGACTGCTCGTCCGCATGCTGACAAAGGTGGCCGGCATGCCGACCGGAAACTGCGGAAAATATGACTGGAAAGCGCTGGTGGAAGCATCGGGGCTTTCTGTCTGTTCGATCCAGGAGGACCTGGGAACGGTCGAGCGTGAGCCGGAGAAGGTCATCAGGGAGGCGGAGGAGCTGAGGACCCGAACAGTGGCGATCACCGGAATGTACCGTTTTGATTATACGGATGAGACCGCGCTTCGAGGGCTTATCGGACGTCTGAATGCGGCCGGCAAAAAACTGAAGGAGGGCGGGGTGTCACTCCTCTATCATAATCATAACATCGAGTTTCTGCGGCTTCCGGACGGACGCGTGGTCTACGACGTCCTGATGGAGGAAACGGATCCGTCGTTTCTGAATTTCGAGTTTGATTCCTACTGGGCAGCGGATATCGGCGCAGATGCCGCTTTCTATATGCGGAAGCTGGGCGAACGGCTCAAAATGTATCATATCAACGACCGCGGTGTGCGCCTCAAAAAAACGCCCGTCACACCGATTCTGAAGCCGGACTGTGTGGAGCTTGGACAAGGTGCGATGAACCTGACGGAGCTTCTTGACATTGCCCGGGAAGCCGACACGGAAGCGGTGATCCTGGAGTGCCACAAGAACCATATCGACGGCTCTCCGGTAAAGTCGATGGAGATCTCAGCGGAGTTTTTGAAACGGGAACTGAGCTGAGAGACGGAGGAACGGAAGAAAAGTTAAACTATATCATAATAACAACACAATATGAGTAAATACGGGGGATGATTATCGGAAAAAATGATAACCATCCTCTTTTTATCAACGGAAATACGCGAGGTGATTGACGGAAGCGGGCTGTAATGCTATGATATCCACAGTTATTTTCCACAGGAGAAGCAAACGATGAAGAAGTATACCGCAGCACTTGACATGGGTGGCACCAAAATCAAATTCGGTATTGTGGACACGGACGGAAACGTGATCTGTGATGCGGAGATCCCCTCCGCAACGGACGATGAAAACGCGGACGCCAAGGTGGAACGCATGGTTCGCATGCTGAAAGAGCAGTGCGGTACAAACGGCATTGATTTTGACGGGCTTCGCGGCATTGCGGTTGCAAGCGCCGGTCCGGTCGATGTGGAAGTGGGTACTATCATCAATCCGTACTCGCTCCCGGGGTGGCTGAACTATAATATCATCAAAGCGCTTCATACTCGGACGGGTCTGACCGTCAAGCTCGATAACGACGCAAACGGTGCGCTCCTCGGCGAGGTCTTTTTAAGCGGTACCGCGGATAAAAAGGTGCTGATGGTGACCATCGGAACGGGCATCGGCGCGGCATTCTGGGACGGCACCAAGCTGCACCGGAGCGGACGCTACCATCCGGAAATGGGCCACGTGATCGTTTCTTCGGAAGGCCCGGAGTGCTACTGCCACCATCGCGGCTGTTTTGAGAGCCTGTGCTCCGGCACGGCAATGAACGCCCGTGCAAAGGAAAACGGTTACGGAGATTTCGACAACCTGTACGCAGCTGCTGAAAAGGACGCGCGCGCTAGAGCGCTCCTTGATAGGATCGGCCGCGAATTCTGCGCCGGCATCTTTGACCTGGCCATCATTTTCAAACCGGATATCATCATGCTGTCCGGCGGTATGATGCGCCGCTATTTTGACTTCTTTGGCGGCCTTGTCGTGAAGGACATGGAAGGCCTCGAGGATTTTGTGGACACGCTGACGGTGCAGCACACAAGCGATAATAAGAATACGGCACTTTTGTGTGCGAATATGATGTTTGAGAATTGACGGAGTTCATATGCAATATTATTCGGTCATTATTATTCTTACCGTTCTGGCCATGCTGGTCATGCTGGGGCAGCTCGGTACATCGGATATCATTGAGGGAAACGTGCGAAGGGGCTTCCGCATCACATTTTTGCTGATCATTGTGACCGCGCTCATGGAATGGGCGGGCGTCATGCTGGATGGCACACCGGATGTTTTCTGCATTCCGCATGCGATCGTCAAGGCGGTAGAGCTTTCCCTGACACCGCTGATCATGGTCATGTGGGTATACATTCTGGGCGGCTGGGACCGTGCAAAATACGCGGTACCGGCTGTGATCATTCACGGCGTGCTTGAAGTGATATCGCTTTTTGGCGGCTGGATCTTCTACATCGCCGATGGCAATATCTATACGCACGGACCGCTTTATGTGCTGTATTACATCGCGTGGGTCGGCGCGGTGATCTTCCTGTTCTTTGAGATCTACCGTTTCAGTACCCGTTATCAGGTGAAAAACAGCTTCAATCTGATCCTGATCGCGGTGTTTTTGATGGTCGGCATTTCCTTCCACATCATCCGGAGCGCGATCCGTGTGGACTGGCTCGCTGCAGCCATGGCGTTTATGATGTTCTATTCGTTCTATATGGAATTGGCCCTGAAGATGGACAGCACGACCGGACTGATGAACCGGAGAAGCTACGAGAGCCGTCTTGCGAGTCTCAAAAAGGATGAGACCGTAGTTATGTTCGATGTGGATGACTTCAAGATCGTCAACGACGTTTTCGGCCATAAGTCCGGTGACGAGGCCCTGAAGCTCGTGGCGGATTGTATTATGGGGATTTACGGAAAGCGCGGTCTTTGCTACCGCATTGGCGGAGATGAGTTTGCGGTCGTGATGAAGAAGGGTCAGGCCGAGACGGCTATCAGCCCGGAAGAGGAGGCTTCGATCCCGGAGGATTATAAGCTGGAAGGTTTCCAGGAATCCACGCCGGTCCTGCGGCATATGAACTTCTGCTTTGACGAGAGGATCCGCGAACTCCGGAAAACCAAGGAATTCATGCCCGATGTTTCCCTCGGATACTACCGGGCGGGAGAGGATATGACGGCAGCGGATACCGCCGCCATGGCCGATGCCCTGATGTACGCCAACAAGCGGCGGCGTAAGGCAAAGAAGGCCGGTAAATAATAAAAAGCGCTGTGAGGATCGATCCTCACAGCGCTTTTTATTTGATCTCATGCATGGATTCGAACGCACGGTTCCATCCTTTTACCTCACCGGCTTGATGTTCAGGTTGACGCCCAGAACGTCCTCGCTGTCCACAATGGTCCAGCTGCTGCCCGGGTAGATGCCGAGGGTGCGGCCGGTATCGAAGCCTGCCTCACCGAGCTCCCTGATGACCTCGTCACGGGCATCGCCCACTTCAAAACCGATGTGATGCACACCGTTTCCGTGCTTGTCCAGGAACTCACGGAAGGAGCTTGGGTTCTCGTCCGGCTCATGAAGCTCCAGAACGAAATTGTCAAAATAGATATTTGCGCACTTTAAGTCACAGGTAACAGGCTCACCGCGGTAATTGTAGTTCTCGCCGCCGGTGAGATGATTGATCCAGATCTCCGGCTTCTCCACGCCCAGGATCTCCGCCCACTTTTCAGCGGCCTTCTCGATGTCGTTTACGACGATGTTGATCTGAATGAATCCCTGCTTTTTGATCGGAGTATCCATGGGATGCCTCCTCTCGATCAGCGCTTACGGCCGTCGATCTCGGCATTGACTTTTTCGATGAATGCTTCGAGGGTCATTTCCGTGGTCTCCAGGGTATCGCGGTCACGAACGGAGATGACGCCGCTCTCAACTTCCTTGGCACCCAGGATCAGCATGTAGTTTGCACGGTCGACCTGCTGAGCTTCACGGATCTTGTAGCCGATCTTCTCGTTACGGTCATCGAGCTGAACACGGATGCCGGCATCCATGATCTTGTCATAAACTTCGGTAGCATAGTCCAGGGTCTTCTCGGAAACCGGAAGGACCTTGACCTGCAGCGGAGAGAGCCATACCGGGAACTTGCCCTTGGTCTCTTCGATGATGAAGGCCATGAAGCGGTCCAGAGAACCTAAGATCGCGCGGTGCAGAACGACCGGTGTCTTTTCCTGGCCATCGGAATCGATGTACTTTAAGTCGAACTTTGCCGGGAGGCAGAAGTCCAGCTGGCAGGTGGAGAGGGTATACTCCGCACCGACTGCCGGGGTAACATTTACATCGAGTTTCGGGCCGTAGAATGCTGCCTCACCGATCTCTTCGGTGTAGTCGATGCCGAGGGCGTTCAGAACTTCGCGGAGCGCGTTCTCGGCCTTGTCCCACATTGCATCATCCGGATGATACTTGACGGTATCGGCCGGGTCACGGAGAGACAGGACGCAGCGGTAATTCTCAATGCCGAAATCCTTGTAAACGTCGAAGATGAGGTCTACGACACGTGAAACTTCATCCTTGATCTGTTCCGGGGTAACGAACAGATGCGCGTCGTTCTGGCAGAAGTGACGGCCGCGTTCGATGCCCTTTAACGTACCGGAGGATTCAAAACGGAAGTCATGCGCGATCTCGCCGATACGAAGCGGGAGGTCACGGTAGGAGTGCGGACGGTTCGCGTAGATCATCATGTGGTGCGGGCAGTTCATCGGACGGAGAACAAAGCTTTCGCCTTCCACTTCCATGGCCGGGAACATGTTCTCTTTGTAATGTGCCCAGTGGCCGGACGTCTCGTACAGCTGAACGGTACCGACACACGGAGTCATAACGTGCTGGTAGCCCAGACGGCGTTCCTTTTCCTTGATGTAGTTTTCAAGCTCCTGCCAGACGGTGTAGCCCTTCGGGAGGAACATCGGAAGGCCCTTGCCGATCAGGTCATCGGTCATGAACAGGCGCATTTCCTTACCGATCTTACGATGGTCGCGCTGACGTGCTTCCTCCATCTGGCGCTCGTACTCATCGAGCTCCTCCTGGGAAGCGAATGCCACGCCGTTGATACGGGTCAGCATCTTGTTATTTGCGTCGTTCTTCCAGTAAGCACCGCTCTGCTGGGTGATCTTGAACGCTTTTAAAGCTTTGGTGTAGCAGATATGCGGACCGACGCACATGTCGATGTAATCGCCCTGCTGATAGAAGGAGATGACGGCATCCGGATCCAGATCGCCGATGTGCTCTTCCTTATACTTTGCGTGACGCTCCTGCATCAGCTTGACTGCTTCGTCTCTGCCTAAAATAAAGGGCTTAATGGGCAGGTTTTCCTTCACGATCTTCTTCATTTCCTTTTCGATCGCAAGAAGGTCCTCATCGCTCAGCTTCTTATCGCCGAGGTCGACATCGTAGTAGAAGCCCTTTTCGGTAGCCGGGCCGTACGCAAAATCCGCTTCCGGATAGAGACGCTGGATGGCCTGTGCCATAATGTGTGCCGCACTGTGTCTTAAGACATGCTGCAGTTCCTCTGCCGGGCATTCCGCCACGGTACCGTCTTTGTAAATGATTTTCATGACGTTACTTCCTTTTCCTTATTCTGTGAATTAAAGTACCCGAAGCGCGAAGCGGCGTACGCCGGTCCGTTGTCCGGATCCTTTAGAACCTCCGGAGAAAACAAAAGAGCACCCCCGGATCTTCTCCCAAGGGTGCTCTGTTCATTCGAAACGGATCTCGAAGCTTTTCGCACGGTTCCACCTTGATCTTTCACTCGAATGCCCTGTAACGCGGGCGGACGGGTACGCTTGTGCGGTTGCTTTCTCGCGTACCGGCTCCGGAGTGGTGTCGTCCGGTCCCGTCCGATGTGCTTTCAGCCGATGACACATCTCTCTCTTGAACGGGGCGTCCGGAGTCGGTCTCCTTCACAGCCGTTAGTTCCTATTATTATAGCACGCGAAAAGGCAAAGTCAAGAGCACGGGCGCGAAGAATTCGCAAAGAAAGGGAAAAGACAACAAAATGTGGATAACTTGTCCCGTAAACACTAAATGTTGTGAAAAAGTCGAAAACTATACACAAAAATCGATTGACGGAGAGAGCGGGGCTGTAGTAGAATTTACGGGAATGAGTGTTATTTACCGGAAACGGACCGGAGCCCGGAAGCGGGCGCGGCGAGGCCTTCCGGAGAAGGGGAGAAGAATGGATTCCTGGAATAATGTGAAGATCGTAACCGAGTTTTCCGACCTTGGCGTGGATTGCTACAAGCTTCAGGGCGGTGATTATCTGAATGAGTATTATATTCTTTCGGAAGCGGAGACCCGCAAGCTTTTGAATACACCGGAAGTTGTCGGCTATGAAGTCTATGAATCCCTGGTAGGGGCGACCTCTCAGATGATGCATCACCTGAAGGAACAGAAGAAAATTACAAATGCCAATATCCTCTCTATTTTAAGAGGGGCTCTTAATTACCCGCTCGAAGAGAGCTGCTACCGCGAACATATCCGTGTTCACGATATCAGTTTCCTGTCATGTGAGCGGGTTTTTGATGGTAACGGCGCCGTAACGGGGCTGGACGTCAAGTACAATAAGCTGACGGCGGTTCCGGGCAGTACGCTTCTCATCGGCGATATCATCGCAAGCGGCGACACCCTGGTATACTGCTTCCGCCATGTGGTGGATTACTACAGAGCGCGTAACGCCGCGCTTCGCAATATCGTGATCTTCACGATCGGCGGAAAGAAGGGCATCGACATCACGGAAAAGCTGACGAAGGAGATCCGTGAATACTGGCCGGAATTTGAAGGCTTTATCGTGGTGTATTTCGAGGGCATCTTCAACTGCTACGAGCCCGGCGATAAGGGCGTGTCCGGCATCAACCGCGCGAACATCGACTTCTACTGGAAGGGCGGAATCATTGCCCCGGCGTACAGAAGAGAAACGCTCAGCAAACGCGATACCCTGTTTGAAAAGTGCACGATCTATGACGGCGGCGCGCGCCGCTACGAGATCTCCGAGCACATCGAGGAGGTGCTGGAGTTCTGGAACGGTATCCTGAAGAGATCGGACGAGATCGATTTCCACGCGCTCCTTGAAGAGAAACTCGGTCACAGCACGGAGATCTCTTACGAAGAATGGATGGAGGACGCGCATTACGGCTACCTGGATGAGGAAATGTGCCGTTTCCTGTATAAGCAGGAGAAGGGCTACATCGCTTCTCTTCAGGACGTGACGCTCAGGGAGATCGCGGAAAAGCGCATCAGCGAGTTCACCACGAAGTTACGGAAGTACATCATCGTATAAGCGTACAGTATAACGATTCCAATGCTGCGGCTTTAAGGGGCGGAGGTAGGAACGCAACGGGAGCGTGCAGCGGGTAATAAACAATCTAAAGAAAAGAGGAGTAAAAAATGGCATCCAACGAAAACAACCACAGTGCGGATTACGAGAATTCCGCAGTGCCGCAGTCAGAACGCAGAAGTCTTCTGACGATGTTCATGATCATGCTGGGCTTCACCTTCTTCTCAGCCAGCATGTGGGTAGGCCAGCAGCTTGCTGCAGGTCTTGATCTTCCGGGTTTCATCGGTTCCCTTCTTCTGGGCGGCCTGATCCTTGGCCTGTACACCGGTCTTCTCGGCTATGTCGGCGCAAAGACCGGCTTAAGCCTGGACCTTCTTGCCCGCCGTTCCTTCGGTATCAAGGGTTCCTGGCTTCCGTCCGCAATGATCAGCTTCACGCAGATCGGCTGGTTCGGCGTAGGTGTCGCAATGTTTGCGATCCCGGTCGCCAATGCATTCTTTAACGGCAGCACTGCCGCTCAGTGGATCATGGTCATCGTCGCAGGTATCCTGATGACCGCTTCCGCATACTTCGGCATCAAGTCCCTGACCATCGTCAGCTACGTTGCCGTTCCGTGTGTCGCGATCCTCGGTACCATCGCCATGATCATGGCAATTGCAAAGGGTGAAGGCACCCTGGCTCAGCAGTTTGCAAAAGAAGCGGGCGGCCTCGGCGTCATCAGCGGCGCAGGCCTTGTTATCGGTTCCTTCGTATCCGGCGGTTCCGCGACCCCGAACTTCACCCGTTACGCAAAGAACGGCCACGTCGGTTTCTGGGTAACCGTTGTTGCATTCTTCATCGGCAACTCTCTGATGTTCTTCTTCGGTGCCGTTTCCTACGTATTCGTAGGCGGTAACGACATCTTCGAAGTCATGCTCAACCTGAACCTGTTCTACCTTGCGGTTCTTGTTCTCGGCCTGAATATCTGGACCACCAACGATAACGCACTGTACTCATCCGGCCTTGGTCTTGCAAACATCTTCGGCGTCAAGAAGAAGACGATGGTTCTTGCAGGCGGTATCCTGGGTACCCTGACCGCAATCTGGTTATACTGGAACTTCTGCGGTTGGCTGAACATCCTGAACTGCACGCTGCCGCCCATCGGCCTCATCCTGGTTCTGGACTACTTCGTCAACAAGAAGAATTACGAAGAGAACACCGAAATGAAGCAGGTCAACTGGTTTGCGGTCATCGGCGTAGTCCTCGGTGCAGTGGTTGCAAACCTGTTAAAGTGGGGTATTGCTTCCGTTAACGGTATGGTCGTTGCGGCGATCTGCTACGGCATCGGCGCGCTGGTAAGCAAGAAGAACGCTGGCTCCGCAAAATAAATATAAACATTTACAGGCGGCATCCTTACAGTATAAGGGTGCCGTTTGTGCAATTTCTTATGTAAGGAGAATTCCATGAAAACAAGTGAGATCCATATCCGTGATCCGTTTATTCTGAAGGACAACGGAAAGTATTATATGACCGGAACCATCGGCGCGTCTACCTGGGGGCGCGGAAACGGTTTTGATGCTTATGTCAGCGAGGACCTGGAGAACTGGGACGGTCCGTTCCCGATCTTCCGCGCAGGTGAGGATTTCTGGGCAGACCGGAACTTCTGGGCGGCGGAAATGCATGTTTATAACGGCGGTTATTATCTGTTTGCTTCCTTTAAAGCGGAAGGAAAGTCCCGCGGTACGCAGATCCTGAAGGCCGATAACCCGCTGGGCCCGTATGTTCCGATGACGGAGCGCCCGGTCACCCCGGACGGATGGGAGTGTCTGGACGGTACGCTGTACGTGGAGGACGGAAAGCCGTATATCGTTTTCTGTCATGAATGGCTGCAGGTCAAGGACGGCGAGATCCATGCGATGCCGCTCACGGATGACCTGACGGCGCCGGCCGGCGAGCCGGTCCTTCTGTTCCGCGCGTCGGAAGCACCGTGGAACAAGCAGGAGGATGAGAATCACGTAACGGACGGGCCGTTCCTGTATAGGACGAAGAGCGGAAAACTTCTGATGCTGTGGTCCACGCACGGGTATGAGGGCTATGCCATCGGCTATGCGGAATCCGAAGCGGGAATTACGGGCCCCTGGCATCAGGTGAAGGACCCTCTGTTCAAAAAAGACGGCGGTCACGGTATGATCTTTGAGAGCTATGACGGAAGACTTTTACTGTCCATTCATCAGCCCAATAATACGCCGGATGAACGTCCGCTGTTTCTGGAGGTCACGGATGATGGTGACCGCATAACAGCGAAGTGAACAAATTAATGTAAATAAATGTGACGGAAGAATAAAAAGGGGGGGGGTTAAACACTTGAAATCCTCCTTTTTTTCTGTTATACTTACAATTACTTTTAACCAAGGGAGAACTATGGACTCGAAAAAGTACGTAAAGGACTATGTGATCGTAGAGGATTATGATCCCGTCCGGAAGAAACTGATCACAAAAGCGGTGTATAACGGTAAATATTTCGGCTTTGTACATGCGGATGAGATCGGTAAGGTGAAAGGCCTGTATCTTTCGGTATCCGCTCTGATTTTTCTGTCCTATGCGGGTATCCTGTTTGTGAATGCTCCATGCACGCACATCTGGTACACGATGGTCCCGCTTGCGTTTCTGATGCTTCCGCTGATCTTTATGGCGGCATCGGCCCTCCGCCTGATCCGGGCGGGAGAGAAGATGACCCGTGAGCACCGGGACAAGGTGACGGACCGCTACCGCACGGTGACCCTGATCCAGACCATCCTTTCCGGAATCGCACTTCTCGGCCATGTGGTGTACAGCATCCTGACCGGCGATACGGGAAGAGACATTCTCTACTATATACTGACGATACTGATCTTTGCAGCATCGTTTCTTCTTTTTTATAAGAGGGAACTGCTTGCGACCGAAGAGCTTCCGGCGGAAACACCGGCAGTCCTTTTGGAAGAGGAGAGCAGTGAACAGTAAGCGGGGGACGCGGAATAGGGTTAAAAGCTTACATTGGTTGTAACAGACCGAAACGGCTGTTGTAACATATAAAAATTGAGGAGGAAAAAACATGAAGAAGTTTTCCAAAATTCTGGCTCTGCTTCTTGCTGCAATGATGGTTATGTCCCTGGTTGCCTGCGGTTCTAAGAATACCGAAGAGACCACCAAGGCTGCAGAAACCACCACTGCTGCAGAAACCACCAAGGCAGAAGAAACTGACGCTCCGGAAGAAACCGAAGATGAAGTTACCACCGGCGGTACTCTCGTATACGCTACTTCTACTTTTGGTCAGAAGTTCAGCCCGTTCTTCTACACCACTGTTTATGACGGTGAGGTAGCAGACAAGGTCACCGGTTATCTGCTTGCTGCAGATCGTGGTGGCGCTATCATCAACAATGGTATTGAAGGTGAGACCATTAACTACAATGGTACCGACTATACCTACTACGGCTTAGGTGATATCGAGGTCGTTCAGAACGATGACGGTACCGTAGATTACAACCTCACCATGCGTGATGACGTTGTATTCTCTGACGGTGTTCCGGCTACCATCGACGACGTTATTTTCGGTATCTACGTTTGCTGCGACCCGATGTACGATGGTTCTTCCACTCTGTACGCACTTCCGATCGAAGGTATGGATGCATATCGTTCCGGTATGGACTCTCTGTTCAACCTGCTGCTTGCAGCCGGTGAAGACAACACTGATTTCACCAACTGGGATGAAGCTACTCAGACCGCTTTCTGGGCAGAGTATCATGAAGCCGGTGCTGCATTTGCACAGGGCATCATCGACTACTGCGTAGACAACTACATTGACTATGCTGAGTCTTACATCGGCGCTACCGCTGATGAAGTTACCGCTGATGAAGCACTCCAGGTTAAGCTTGGTATGTTCCTGTGGGGCTTTGACGGCGGCTGGTTCGAAGGCGCTACCGCTTCCGATTACTGGGATGTAATCGTTGCTGCATACGACGGCGACATCGCAACCGCAGACAGCAAGGAAGCAGGTTACACCTCTTTCTATGACAGCTTTGATACTTCCAAGTACGAAGAGGCTGTTGCATTCGGTGACGGTGCTGCAAACATCTCCGGTATCACGAAGACCGGCGACTACAGCATGACCATCCACATGACCTCTTACGATGCTACCGCTATCTACAGCATGAGCTTCATCGTTGCTCCGATGCACTACTACGGCGATGCTTCTCTGTATGATTACAACAACAACTCCTTCGGTTTCAAGAAGGGTGACCTGTCCGGCGTTAAGGCTAAGACCTCTGCTCCGATGGGTTGTGGTCCGTACGTATTCGAAGGCTATGACAACGGTGTTGTTACCCTGAAGGCAAACGAGAACTACTACCTCGGCGCTCCGAAGATCGAAACCATCCTGATGCAGGAATCTGTTGACTCCGACTATGTTCCGGGTATCATCTCCGGTTCCTTCGACGTTGCATCTCCGTCCATCTCCAACACCACTCTGATGGCTATTAAGGACGGCAACTCCAACGGCGAACTGGTTGGCGACACCATCACCACCTACCTTGTAGACTACCGTGGATACGGCTACATCGGTGTTTCCGCTGAACTCGTTAAGATCGGCGATGACGCTGGTTCCGACGCATCCAAGGCTCTTCGTAAGGGCTTCATGACTCTGTTCTCCGTATATCGTGACACTGTTATCAACTCTTACTACGGCGACCGTGCATCTGTTATCCAGTACCCGATCTCCAACACCTCTTGGGCTGCTCCGAAGCCGGCTGATGAAGGCTACGAAGTTGCATACTCCAAGGATGCTGACGGCAACCAGATCTACACTGACGGCATGACCGACGAGCAGAAGTATGAAGCAGCTAAGGAAGCTGCAATCACCTGGTTCAAGGCTGCAGGCTTCACCTATGATGAAGCAGCAGGCAAGTTCACCGATGTTACCGAGACCTACGAAGTTATGATCCCGGGCCAGGGCGAACAGGACCATCCGGCATACGGTATCGTAGTTGCTGCATCTGAAGTTCTTGCTGAACTCGGCATCACCCTTCAGGTAAACGACGTAGGTACCTCTACCTGGAACAACGCACTGGAAGGCAACACCGCTATGATGTGGGCTGCTGCATGGCAGTCTTCTGTAGACCCGGATATGACCCAGGTTTACACCAGCGGCAACTATGTCACCGGTACCAACTCCAACCACTATGCAATTCGTGATACCGAGCTTGACTCCCTGATCGCTCAGGGCCGTGCAAGTGCCGATACCGAAGAGCGTAAGTCTATCTACAAGAATTGCTTCGATATCGTTCTTGATTGGGGTGTTGAACTCCCGACCTATCAGAGAAAAGACTGTGTAACCGTTTCTTCTCAGCGTATCGATACCGATACCGTTCCTGGCGATCTTACTCCGTACTACGGCGTATTCGCAGAACTGGAAAAGCTTGCTACCAAGTAATTCTATTTGATGGCTTTACAACCACGGAAGGGGGCTATCCCCCTCCCGTGGTTATTCTGTTATTATAACGAAAAAATGATTCGGGGGTGTTTTCACCCGCAACTCTGTTGGTCCGGATCATCGGACCTACCTTATAACGGTTTGTTACTAATTCGAATGGAGATCACGAAAGATGTTTAAGTATACTGTAAAACGCCTTTTATACAGTGTGATAATCCTGTTCTTCGTCATGTTCATCATCTATATCCTGATGTACAACATGCCGGGCGGATACATTGAAACCAAGGCAAGAGAACTGGCGTCCCGTCCGGGTGCTACGAAGAGCTATTCCGAATGGCTTGCGGATCTGAATGCTCAATATGGTATGGATAAAGGTATTGTTGTCGGTTATTTCACCTGGCTCGGCAGCGCGGCGCGCGGTCAGTGGGGCGATAGCTGGGCATGGACCATTCCCGTTACTCAGGAATTCAGAAATACCGTATGGTACAGTTTTGCACTTGGTTGCATCTCCTTTGTTTTTGAGATCCTGATCGCGATTCCGCTCGGTATTGCCGCTGCGAAGAAGCAGTACAGCTTTACCGACTATTTCACGACTGTCGTATCGATGGTCTGTATATCAATGCCCACATTCTTCCTGGCGACCATTCTGAAGTACGTCTTCTCGGTCAAGCTGGGCTGGCTTGATATCAGCGGTATGCAGTCCCGTTTCTATCAGGAGCTTACTCCCTTTGGACAATTCCTGGATGTAGCGAAGCATTTCATTATGCCGGCCATTACCCTGATCATTATCTCGATCGGCGGCCTGATGCGTTACACCCGTACCAATATGCTGGAAGTATTGAACTCGGATTACATCCGTACCGCTCGCGCGAAGGGCGTTCCGGAAAAGGAAGTTATTAATAAGCATGCTTTCAGAAATACACTGATTCCGCTCGTTACCACCCTTGGCGGTATGCTTCCGGGCCTGTTCTCCGGTGCTCTGATCACCGAGACCCTGTTCTCCATCCGCGGTATCGGTTATGCTTCTTACACCTCAATGACGCAGGCGGATATTCCGTTCATCATGTTCTATCTTGCGTTCCTGTCTATCCTGACACTTCTCGGAAACCTGATCTCCGACCTGCTGTACGGTATTGTTGACCCGCGCGTACGCTTAGAGTAAGGAGGTGCTTGAGATGGCTAAATATAATTTAAATGAAGAATTAAAAGCACGTGAAGCTGCTGAGAAGAAGCAGAAAAACCTTACCGAAAGCGGCGAAAAGAAACTTGACGACGTCACCCGTGTCAAGGTCCTTTCCCCGGGCCGTCAGGTCTTCAAGCGTTTCATTCGTAACCGTCTTGCGGTTTTCGGTTCCGTTACGCTGATCATTCTGTTCCTGTTCTCCTTTGTGGGTCCGCTCCTTTATCCGTACGGACAGAAGCAGATCTTCTATAAGTACGAGACCGAAGAAATGAACTACGGTCTTGCAAAAGAAAATACCGCATACAATGGTTATGACGTCGGCGAGTCCGAACTTTCCTCCAAGGTCGTCAATGCCATGAACTCCAATATCAAGTCCATGATCGAAAAGGATGAAGCGCTTCGCGTCGTCTTTGACGATGACGGACAGGCTTATCAGATCGAAAAGCTCGGTACCGAGGTCTACATGCTTTCCAAGGCGGATGCCAAGGAGATCGCGACTTCCGGTGACATCGAGATCTTTGTCGGTACCTACAATGCGATCTCCAAGAAGGTCGATTGGGACAGTGACGAGGTGACCGGTCTGGAAGCTGCCGCAGGTAAGGCGATTACCCTGAAGAGCGAAAAAGGCGAGATCACCGTTGGCACCGATACCTACAAGTTCGTAGCCGGCGATAACAAGACCTACGATCTTTTCTATGCATTCAGCGGCGTAAAATATGCCGGCAAGGAGCAGGGCAGTGCGTTTGAAAAGGCACTGGAGGCTGCTTCCGAGAATCAGGATGAAAGCTTTGAAGCAGACGGCAAGACCTATGTTGTTTCCTACGGTAAGGATTACAGCACCGTATATACCGTAAGCGGAGAAGCAAGCGGCAAGGTCTACACCCGTTTCACCCTGGATACATTTGAGACCGCTACCAAGGTTTCCGACACCTTCCGCGCGCAGGCACTGGTCAATGCTTATTCGACCGGCGCGTTCTCTGCTGACGGTGCGGATTACACCATCGAGCCGACTGAAACGGAAGAACTGATCGTTTACAATGCCGATGGCAGCGAATTCGCGGAATTCTCCCTGTTCACTGTTCGCCGTTACACCGGTGAAGACAGCATGGATTATGACTTAAAGAAGGCAATCGCCGAGTGCATCGACGAGTTTACCTCAGCCGGAAAGAAGGAAGGTTCTCTGAGCCATCGTCTTCCGCAGCAGGATGCTGAAACCGGTCTTTACACCTACGATGAAAACGGTGACCTGGTCTACAATGACGCAGAGATCACCATCACGCAGAGTGCTACCGGTGAATATGTCTTAAGAGCCGATCAGGTCATTTACAAGATCGATATTTACGCAGGCCCGTCCGCAGCTCACATTCTCGGCACCGACGGCGATGGCTTTGACGTATTTGCACGTATCATGTACGGCGGCCGTATCTCTCTTATGGTCGGTTTCGTCGTAATCTTCATCGAGACCTTCCTCGGCATCATTATGGGCGGTCTGGCCGGCTACTACGGCGGTTGGGTCGATAACCTCATCATGCGTCTTGTAGATATTTTCTACTGCTTACCGTCCATGCCGATCATGATCATCCTCGGTGCAATGATGGATGCTCTCCGCATGAACACTTATGTACGTCTTATGATCATGATGGCCGCTCTCGGTATCATGGGCTGGGCCGGCGTCGCAAGACTTGTCCGTGGCCAGATCCTTTCACTCCGTGAGCAGGAATTTATGCTTGCTGCAGAAGCAACCGGCCTGAAGGTCCGCCATCGTATTTTCCGTCACCTGGTTCCGAACGTCATGCCGCAGCTGATCGTTACGGCAACGATGGGTATCGGTGGTGTCATCATTACCGAGTCCACCCTTTCCTTCTTAGGACTTGGTGTTAAGCATCCGCTTGCTACCTGGGGCACGATCATCAACTCCGTATCTTCCGCATCCGCAATGGCGCATTACGCGTTCATCTGGATCCCGGTAGGTCTTCTGATCTGCTTCACGGTTATCGCATTCAACTTCGTCGGTGACGGTCTTAGAGACGCATACGACCCGAAGGCTAAGAGATAAGGAGGTATTAAGACATGGCATTAAAAGACAAATTATCAAAGTCCGAAAAGAAGTCTTCTTCCTATATCTCAGCGAAGGAGTCCAGAAGAATTACCCGCTTCAATCGTAAGACTACGAAGAAGCTGGAAAAGAAGCGCGCAGATGCCGGTAAGGATCCCGCACTTTATACCACAAAGATGAAGGACGAGAACAATGTTGTCGAGTTCGATAACGTATGCACGTACTTCTTCACCGATAACGGTGTCGTTAAGGCCGTTGACGGTGTAAACTTCAACGTACCGAGATGCTCCACCGTCGGCGTCGTTGGTGAATCCGGCTGCGGTAAGTCCGTAACCTCTCTTTCCCTGATGCAGCTTCTTCCCCGTCCGACCGGTCAGACCGTGGGCGGTGAGATCCGCTTCAACAAGGGCGACGGTACTGCTTATAACATTGTTAACACCCCGAACTCTGTCATGGAGACCATCCGCGGCAATAAGCTGTCTATGATCTTCCAGGAGCCGATGACTTCCCTGAACCCGGTATTCAAGATCGGCGAGCAGGTCAACGAAGTTATCGAGCTTCATAACAAGGATATGTCTCCGGAGGATATCAAGGCGCGTACGCTTGAGATGCTTGAACTCGTAGGTATCGCAAACAAAGAGGGCGTATACAACATGTATCCGCACGAGCTGTCCGGTGGTATGCGTCAGCGTATCTGTATCGCGATCGCACTGGCATGTTCACCGACGCTGATCATCGCCGATGAGCCCACCACCGCACTGGACGTTACCATTCAGGCTCAGATCCTGGATCTGCTCCAGAACCTGAAGGACAAGCTGCAGTCCTCCATCATGCTGATCACGCACGACCTTGGCGTCGTTGCAGGCATGGCCGACTACGTCGTTGTCATGTACTCCGGCCGTATCGTTGAAAAAGGCACCGCTGATGATATCTTCCATCATCCGATGCATCCGTATACCATCGGTCTGATGGCTTCCAAGCCGGTCGTCGGTAAGAAGGTAGAAGAGCTGTACAACATTCCCGGTTCCGTTCCGAACCCGGTCAACATGCCGAATTACTGCTACTTTAAGGACCGCTGCGAAATGCACTGCGACAAGTGTGGCGGTGTATATCCGCCTGAAATTCAGGTCAGTGATACTCATGTCGTTTCCTGCTATCGTTACTGCGATCAGGGCAAGGAACTCGGCTATCCGAAGTCTGTGAATGTGGAGGAACTGTAATATGGCAGAAGAAATTCTTTTAGAGGTAAAGGACCTGAAAAAATGGTTCCCGATCAAAGCCGGTTTCTTTAAGCACACCGTAGGTCACGTTCGCGCTGTCGATGGTATTTCCTTCAACATCCGCCGCGGTGAGACCATGGGTCTTGTAGGTGAGTCCGGCTGTGGTAAGTCCACTGCAGGCAGAACGCTTCTCCGTCTTCTGGAGAAGACCTCCGGTGAAGTTATTTTTGACGGTCAGGATCTCAACGCTTTAACGAGAGAAGAGCTCCGTAAGATCCGTCCGAGAATCCAGATCGTATTCCAGGATCCGTATTCCAGCCTTTCGCCCCGTGTACCGGTCGGCGAAATCATCGGTGAGGCGGTTCGCGAGCATGGCATCGTTCCGGCAGAGGAGTTTGATGATTACATCACCCGTGTTATGAAGGTCTGCGGTCTTCCGGAATACTACAAGGATCGTTATCCGCATGAGTTCTCCGGCGGTCAGCGTCAGCGTATCTGTATCGCGCGTGCACTTGCACTTGCTCCGGACTTCGTTGTTTGTGACGAGCCGGTATCCGCTCTGGACGTATCCATTCAGGCACAGATCATCAACCTGCTGCGTCAGCTGCAGAAGGATTTCGGCCTGACCTACCTGTTCATTTCACATGACCTGTCCGTTGTTGAGCATATCTCCGACACCGTCGGCGTTATGTACCTGGGCAACATGGTAGAATATGCAGAGACAGAAAAGATCTTTGCAGAGCCGTTACATCCGTACACGAAGGCTCTGTTCTCCGCAATTCCGATCCCGGATCCGGACGTAAAGATCAACCGTATCATTCTGGAAGGCTCCATCCCGAGCCCGGCAAATCCGCCGGCAGGCTGTAAGTTCCATACCCGTTGTAAGGAATGCATGGAGATCTGTAAGACGGAAGCTCCTGAATGGAAGGAAGTTAAGGAAGGTCATTTCTGTGCCTGCCATCTGTACAACGAAAAGTAATCTGTTATAAGATCCCTGCTTTTACCGGGAGACCGGTACGGTAGGACCGGATCGATCGAGGAAACTATGGGAAAGAAGAGAGACAATCTCCCCGAGGGAGATGACGGTCGCACGATCGTCGACATGAACGTGGAGGGCATGCCCTGGTACCACAAGCCGTCACCGGATGCGGTGTTCGGCGGTTCATCGAAGGACTCGGAAAAGGTTGAAATGACAAGAGAAGAGCAGCGGGCCTTTATGTGGGGCGCGATCAAAGCATCCCTTCTTGTGGCATTGGTGTTCATTGGCGTATTCTTCCTGTTCATTCTTTTCTGTGACAAGATCTGGTTTCAATAAAAAGAAGCGGTTCGGCATTGCCGGACCGCTTTTTCTATGCGGCGCCGAAAAAATCGGAATAAAGTGTCTTATTTCGCGGAAACCATTCTGTAATCCCAAATGATCCGATGCTATAATCATCTCATAAGCGGTATGCGGAAATTGACAGAGAAAACCATACTGCTGAAAGAGGTGTTAAATGATCTGCCCTTATTGTGGAAACGAAATGGTAAAAGGTTATATTCAACATAGCGGAAATGGCCTCCGGACAACGTGGGATACCAGAGTTCATGCGCTTAGCGTCAATGGAAGCGAGATCGAGTTCCCCTGCACGCTGTTCCATCCGGAGGTGGAGGCCCATTACTGCAGAGGGTGCAAAAAAATGGTCATTGATCTGAATGATATTCAGAATAAAGCCGCAGAGGGATAAACAGGACCACAGCTGCAATTGACAAATGATAAAGGAAATCGGAGAGCGTAAATGAAGAATTCAGGAATCTGCCCGAAATGCGGCAGCAATGATATTATGAGAGTCGACGGGCACGCAGGCGCATATGGAAGCGGTAATAATATTATGCTCGGGATGACGATCTTCAGCGCAGTTAAAGTGAACCGGTATATCTGCATGAATTGCGGATTCACGGAAGAGTGGATCGACCGTGAGGATCTTGGAAAGATCCGTACCAGCAGTAAAGCATATGAGGTTTGAGTTTAACGGGCTTTTAGGGTATAATTAAAAGAGCGCGAACAGTGTCGGCATGAATGTTTATTAAAGCGGTGATCGGAAGGATTCGGAAGAACATGAATAAAAAACTCAAATCGTCAGTTAAAAGAATGATCAAGTTCCTTCTTGTTTTGATACTGTTTCTTGCATGTGCCGGCATCCTGACGAATCTGATCGTGGTGCTTTCCGAGCGGAAGAAGATCGTGAGCGAGGAGGCAGCAGCGGAACGGAACGCGCAGTGCATCCTGATTCTCGGCGCCGGCGTTTGGAACGGCAACACGCCGAGCCCGATGCTGGCGGATCGCCTGGACGAGGGCCTCCGGCTGTACGAGCTTGGCGCAGCGCCGAAGATCCTGGTCAGCGGCGATCACGGGCAGGAAAACTATGACGAGGTGAATGTCATGCGGAAATACCTGATGGACCGCGGCGTGCCGGAAGAGGATATCTTTATGGATCATGCGGGATTTTCCACCTATGAAAGTATGTACCGCGCAAAGGCTGTGTTCGGGGTGGAGCGGATGATCGTTGTGACGCAGCGGTATCATATGTACCGTGCGTTGTACATCGCGGATCAAAAGGGCATCGAAGTGTGTGGCGTTCCGGCAGACCCGCGGAAGTACCGCGGAGCACTCATACGGAATCTTCGCGAGATGGCGGGGCGGAGCAAGGATACGCTGACCTGCATTTTCAATGTAAAGCCCACTTATCTCGGAGAGACGATCGATATCACAGGTGACGGAAGAGTGACATGTGACTAAGATCGCAGAACACGGTGACAGTTTTGGGAATAATGATGATTAACAGAAAACGGCACGCTTGCGTGCCGTTTTTTCTTTCCCTTTTCTAAAGAATATGATATGCTTTCACTACTATGAAAAATAAAAAGCTACTGATCTTTCTGATTTCAAATTTTCTGTTTTCCGTCTCCTCGAATCTGGTGCATCCGGTCACTCCGACACTGATCGTGGAACGCGGTCTGAACAGTTCCATGTTCGGCGTGGCCTTTGCCGCGATGATGTTCATGTATTTTCTGTTCTCGCCGTTCTGGGGAAAACTCTGTAATTATCTGCCGAGCCGCAAGGTCTTTCTGATTGCGGCTGTCGGGTATGCCATCGGACAGGTGATCTTCTGCATGGCGTATACGGAGGCGATGGTCATCGCGGGCCGTATGTTCGGCGGCATTTTCTGCGGCGGCGCGTATACAGCGATCATGAACCAGGTGGTCAACACCTCCGGTTATGACATGAAGTCCTGCTCGAAGAACCTGACCACGCTTGCAACGGTGCAGAGCGTAGCGTCGGCGTGCGGGTATTTCATCGGCGGAATGCTGGGGCTGATCTCCGTGGAGACCGCATTCATTGCGGCGATCCTTCTGAACATCGGCGTCGGGGCGATGGTCCTCCTTCTGTGGGAAGACGATACCCCGTACAAGGTCAAGCCGGCCGGCCGTCTGACCTTCTCGCAGGTCAATCCGTTCAACGCGTTCGCAGATGCGAAGAGCTTCATGACGCCGCTGCTATTCCTGGTGTTTGCCCTGATCGCGGTGTCCTTCCTCGGTCAGTATTCCTATGAACAGTGCTTTAATTATTATATTAAGGACCAGTATGGCATGACGAGCGCGTATAACGGCGTGTTCAAGGCGGTCATCGCCCTGTTGTCTCTTGTGCTGAACACGACCGTCTGCACCTATCTGCAGCAGAAGACGGACATTAACAAGACGTTTTTGTATGTGATGTTTGCGGTCACGGGACTGACGCTCTGTGCGCTGATCCTGAAGGATAAGTGGATGTTCATCGGCGTGTACATCGCGTTCAACAGCGCGGATGTCCTCCGTAAGCCGTTGCTTCAGTCGCTGGCGGCGCGGCAGGCATCGCCGGAGACCTCAAACAGCATTATGGGCTTCTACCAGTCGATGCTTTCCTTTGGCAGCATTTTCGGTTCCTTTGTGGCCGGCGTGGTCTATTCGAAGAACCCGCTGATGCCGTTTATTCTGGCATTTATCGCCTTTTCGGTCGCGACGGTGATCGGTATCATCTACCGCGTGATGTACGTGAAAATGGCGCGAAATTAAGAGAAGAGGGCGATTTTCGCCATGTCTGCATATTAACCGCATGATCCATGCGGAGGTTAAAACGGAGGTTTTATATGGCACTTGAAGTAATCAACACCGAAAAGGCACCGAAAGCGATCGGTCCGTATTCCCAGGCGATCGTCGCCGGCAATTTCTTATTCGCATCCGGCCAGATCCCGGCAGATCCGGAGACCGGCGATATCATCGGCACGACCATCGAAGAACAGGCCGCTCAGAGCGTTAAGAACGTAGCTGCGATCCTCGCAGCAAAGGGCCTCACTTTTGAGAATGTGGTCAAGACTACCTGCTTCCTTGCAGACATGGGAGACTTCGCGAAGTTCAACGAGGTCTACGGCGCGGCGTTCGTTTCCAAGCCGGCCCGTTCCTGTGTCGCTGCAAAGGCGCTCCCGAAGGGCGTTCTCTGTGAGATCGAGGTCATCGCGTTGATCGAGGCGTAAGCAGGGGAGAGCGCGCGCGGAAAATCAGCGCAATAAACGGGAACACAGGGCAATTACCTGTGATTGCATGTGAAAAAGGCATATGCTAAAATAATAGGATGCAATCACAACGAATCACACAGGAGGAATTTACTATGAAAATGCGTAATTTCGGTAAACTCGGCATTCAGGGCTCGGCGTTCGGTCTGGGCTGCATGCGTTTCAACGGTCCGATGGTGGACGGCAAGCGCATCGTGGATGAAGAGAAGGCCATCAAGCTGATCCGTACTGCGATCGACGGTGGCGTTACGTACCTGGACACCGCTTATGTATATCTGGACAGAACCTCGGAAATCATCGTCGGTAAGGCCCTTCAGGACGGCTATCGTGAAAAGGTCACCATCGCCACCAAGCTGCCGGACAGCTATGTTAAGGAGCCGACAGACATGGACCGTATCCTGAATGAGGAACTCGGCAAACTGCAGACGGACCACATCGACTTTTATCTTGCACACGGCCTGAATAAGAAAAAGTGGGAATTCTTCAAGGAAATGGGTCTTCCGGAAGCGTTCAAGCGCTGGAAGGAAGAGGGCAAGATCCGTTACGCGTGCTTCTCATTCCATGGCCCGTACGAAGAGTTTGAGTATATTTTAAACGACTATGACTGGGACATGACCCAGATCCAGTATAACTACATGGACATCGAGAACCAGGCGGGTACCAGGGGACTGAAGCTGGCCGGTGAAAAGGGTATTCCGGTCGTGATCATGGAAGGTCTTCTGGGCGGCCGTCTGGCAAACGCTCCGGAGAACGTTCAGGCTGTTTATGACGCGTTCCCGGAGAAGAGAAGCGCCGTTGAATGGGCGGAGAGATGGCTTCTCAATCAGCCGGAGATCGCCTGCGTCCTGTCCGGCGTCAATGAATTCGAACAGCTGGAAGAGAACCTGAAGATCTTTGATTCCGCGGAAGCGGGCTGCATGACCGAAGAAGAGCTGAAGCTCATCGATGATGTCCGCGAAGCTTACAAGGCCCGTACCAAGGTCGGCTGTACCGGATGCAGATACTGCATGCCGTGCCCGAACGGTGTCGATATCCCGCGTATCTTCTCCGCATGGAATGAGGCGTCTCTTTACAACATTGCTCCGGAAAACAACTGGGGCTGGAATGACGTCAAGAGAAATGACGCAACACCGGACCACTGCGTGGAATGCGGCGCTTGTGAAGCGGCGTGCCCGCAGAGTCTCAATATCATCGAATTCCTGAAGCAGGCAGGTGAAGCACTGAAATGAAAGATAACTTTTTAAAGCGAATGTTTCAGCCGATCGACATGACGGAGGGCAAGCCCTCGTCCAAGATCGTGGCATTCGCCGTTCCGATGCTGATCGGCAACATCGCTCAGCAGCTCTACAGTACCGTGGACTCCATCGTAGTCGGACGGTATGTCGGTGACAACGCGCTGGCCGCAGTCGGCAGCGCGGCACCGATCTACAACCTGCTCCTGGTCCTGTTCGTCGGTATTTCCACCGGTGCGACCATCATGGTATCGCAGTATGTCGGCGCGAGAGTGCGTGAGGATCTTTCGCACGCCATCGGCACCAGTATGCTGCTGACGATCCTTTCGTCCCTCATCATCATGATCCTCGGCCCGCTCGTGGCCCGGCCGCTTCTCATCCTTTTACAGACCCCGGAATCCATTCTGGACTGGTGTGAGGACTATCTGGTCATCCTGTTCGTGGGACTTCTCGGCATGGCGTTCTACAACATCCTGTCGGGCATTTTGCGCGGCCTCGGTGATTCGCTGATGGCGCTTGTGTACCTTCTGGTCGCCTGCGCGCTGAACATCGTCCTCGATATCCTCTTCGTCGCGAAGTTTGACATGGGTGTTGCCGGCGTGGCGCTTGCGACGGTCATCGCACAGGTCATCTCCAGTGTATTCTGTCTGATCCGACTGGCGCAGATGAAGGAATTCTTCGACCTGAAATGGAAGTATGTCCGTCTCTCGAAAAAGTATTCCGGAAGCATCATTAAGCTGGGCCTTCCGTCCGGACTGTCCCAGGCCATCTTCTCCATGTCGATGGTCGTCATTCAGTCCCTGACGAATCAGTTCGGTGAGACGATCATCGCCGCAAACGTCATCGTTATGCGCGTGGACGGTTTTGCAATGATGCCGGTGTTCTCCTTTGCGGGCGCCATGACCACGTACGCGGGCCAGAACCTTGGCGCGCGGAAATACGACCGTATCCATAAGGGCGTGAAGCAGGGCACCTGGATCTCCATTCTGGTCATTTCCGCACTGGTCGGTGTGATCCTGATCTTCGGCAAATACGTTATGGGACTGTTCACCACGACGGAAGAGTTGATCCGGATCTCCAACAATTTCATGCGGATCCTTGCCATCGGTTATGTTGCGATGGCGATGAGCCAGAGTCTGCAGGGCACCATGCGCGGCTGCGGAGACACCATGACCCCGATGTGGATCGGCCTCCTCACGACTGTGGCTTTCCGTGTTCCGCTGGCATACCTTCTGGCGTACCTGACCCGCAGCGAAGCACTTCCGCACGGGGATTACCGCATCCTTCCGTTCTCCCTCATGTGCGCATGGGTGGTCGGCGCGACCCTGTCCGCGATCTTCTATATGAAGGGCAGCTGGCGGAAGCGTCTGAAGGATTCGACGGAAGCCTGTCCGTGATCTTTCACGCAGGAAAACGTAAAAAAAACGAATTCCGTAAGTATTACCGAAAAAGAATTGAAAATTTCGGAAAAAAGTGTTATAATGCTCCGGTTACAGGACCTTTCTGCCCTGTAACCGGTATTTTTTATACGAAAGGAATGACAAAATGAACTCCTATTCTAAGAAACGCGGAATCATCAGCCTGATCCTTTTTGCTGTAGTATTTGCATTCGTGCTCTACACGGCAATTCGCGGTTACGGTTACGATTATTCCGGCAGTATTTCAGACGTTAAGCTCGGCCTCGACTTAAGAGGCGGTGTCAGCATCACCTATCAGGCAGTTGGAGAGACTCCTTCCCAGCAGGATATGGATGATACCATCCGTAAGATGCAGCTTCGTGTTGCGGGCTACTCTACCGAGGCGAATGTATATCAGGAAGGCTCCAACCGTATCACCATCGATATCCCGGGTGAAACGGATGCGAACGCAGTCCTCGCTGAACTCGGTACTCCGGGTTCCCTGATCTTCTGTCTGGACACTTCCGATCCGGAAGGCTCCAAGGTCATGGATGGTAACGATGTTTCCGCTGCTCAGGCAGGTGCGGATCAGGACAACAATTACGTTGTTATGCTGACCTTCACCGAAGAGGGACAGAAGAAGTTTGCCGAAGCGACCGGAAAGATCGCCGGTACCGGTAAGCCGTTATACATCATTTACGACAACCAGATCATCAGCAATCCGACCTGTGAGAATCAGATTACCAGCCCGTCCTGCCAGATCGAAGGCAACTTCACCTACGATACCGCAGATACCCTGGCTTCCTACATCCGTATCGGTGCGCTGCCGGTAGAACTTACCGAGCTCCGTTCCCAGGTAGTCGGTGCACAGCTTGGTTCTAAGGCTATCAGCACTTCTCTTTACGCGGCTCTGATCGGTCTTGCGATCGTCATTCTTCTGATGATCGTTCTGTACCGTATGCCCGGTTTTGCGGCATCGGTTGCACTGGTATCTTATACCGGCCTGATCGTCGTTCTGCTTGCAGCCTTCAACCAGGAGATCACCCTGACCCTTCCGGGTATCGCGGGTATCATCCTCGGCATCGGTATGGCGGTTGACGCAAACGTCATCATCTTCTCCCGTATCCGTGAGGAGATCGGCCTCGGCAACAATGTGGCAGCGGCTATCAACGCAGGCTTCCACAAGGCTCTGTCCGCCATCATCGACGGTAACGTAACGACCCTTCTTGCAGCACTGGTTCTGTACATCTTCGGTACCGGTACCGTTAAGGGCTTCGCTATTACGCTTGCACTCGGCATCGTGCTTTCCATGTTCACCGCGCTGGTCGTTACCAGACTTCTGATCAAGTCCTTCTATGCGATCGGCTTCAAGAACAAGAAGTGGTACGGTGAGAAGAAGCCGGCGGTTTCCAAGAACTTCCTTTCCAAAAAGAATATTTACTTCTGCGTATCCGGTGCTATCATCGTTGCGGGTATCGTTGCAATGATCATCTTCGGCACCAAGTCTTACGCACTGAACTACAGCCTTGATTTCGTAGGCGGTACCTCTACCGATGTTGTCTTCAACGAGAACAGAAACGTAGAACAGCTTGAGACCGAAGTCGAGCCGGAGATCGCAGCAGCGATCGGCTCCACCGATGTCGTTCTGACCCCGGTCGTCGGTTCCAACGAAGTTATCATTAAGACCCAGGAGCTGACTCAGGAGCAGCGTGCCGCTCTGTACGACATGCTGGAAGAGAAGTTCGGTATCGATCCGTCTTCCATCACCTATGAGAACATCTCCGCTACGGTCTCTTCCGAAATGGCACGTTCCGCGATCCTGTCCGTGATCCTGGCATCCATCGTAATGCTGATCTACATCTGGATCCGTTTCCGTGATATCCGTTTTGCGTCCGCATCCGTTCTGGCACTGGTACACGACGTGTTCGTTGTTCTTGCTTGCTACGCACTGTTCCGCTGGACCGTCGGCAACACCTTCATCGCCTGCATGCTGACCCTTGTCGGTTACTCCATCAACGCGACGATCGTTGTATTCGACCGTATCCGTGAGAATCAGGCTCAGCTTGGCAACAAGGCGGATCTTCAGGAAGTCGTTAACCTGTCCATCACGCAGACCCTCGGCCGTTCCGTTTACACCTCACTGACCACGTTCATCATGGTAGCAGCACTGTATGTGCTCGGTGTGACTTCCATCCGTGAGTTCGCGCTTCCGCTGATGGTCGGTATCGTTGTCGGTGCTTATTCATCCATCTGCCTGAGTGGTTCCATGTGGTACCTCTTCAAGACCAAGATCGGCGCAAAGAAGAAATAAGACTTGTTTCCGGGCTTCTTGAAAGCACGGTAAGATTCCAAGGAAAAGGGTCCTCTTGTAAGGAGAGGACCCTTTTTTAAAAGCATGAGGGCTTTCCCGGCGGAGAGCAGAGAAGTCGGCAGTCTTATTACTATAGAAGGAAAAAACATGAAATACGAAATTCTTAAAAAAGAGGGCAGGGCAAAGCGTGCGCATATGGAGACGGTGCACGGAAGCATCGAGACCCCGGTATTCATGAATGTCGGTACGGTCGCTGCCATCAAAGGCGCAGTCGATACGATGGATCTGAATGCCATCGGAACGCAGGTGCAGCTTTCCAACACCTATCATCTGCACGTTCGTCCGGGCGATGAACTGATCCACGACCTGGGCGGTCTGCATACGTTCATGAACTGGAAAAAACCTATTTTAACGGACTCCGGCGGCTTCCAGGTGTTTTCCCTTGCCGGCATCCGGAAGATCAAGGAAGAGGGCGTTTACTTCCACTCCCACATCGACGGACGACCCATTTTCATGGGGCCGGAGGAATCCATGCAGATCCAGTCCAATCTTGCATCGACCATTGCAATGGCCTTCGACGAATGTCCGCCGGCACTTGCGGAGCGCAGCTATATTCAGCCCTCCGTCGATCGTACGACCCGTTGGCTGGAGCGCTGCAAAAAGGAAATGACACGTCTCAATTCCCTGGAGACGACGATCAATAAAGAGCAGCTTTTGTTCGGTATCAATCAGGGCGGCGTCATCGACGATATCCGCATTGCCCATGCGAAGACCATCGCCGATATGGACCTGGACGGTTACGCGGTCGGCGGTCTGGCCGTCGGCGAGAGCCACGAGGAGATGTACCACATCCTCGATGAAGTGGTTCCGTACCTGCCGGAGAACAAGCCCACGTATCTGATGGGCGTCGGCACCCCGGCCAATATCCTGGAAGGCGTGGAACGCGGCATCGATTTCTTTGACTGCGTCTATCCTTCAAGAAACGGACGCCACGGTCACGTCTACACGCACCACGGAAAGCTGAACCTGTTCAACCAGAAATTCGAGCGTGACATGCGGCCCATCGAGGAAGGGTGTCAGTGCCCGACCTGCAGAGGATATTCCCGCGCATATGTGCGCCACCTGTTAAAGGCCAAGGAAATGCTCGGTATGCGCATGTGCGTCATTCACAACCTCTATTTTTATAATCATCTGATGGAGGAGATCCGTGACGCGCTTGACAACGGAACCTTTAAAGAGTATAAATATAATGTGCTTCAGTCCATGGCCGAGGGCGACCGTGCAAACTGACCACATGAATGATCAGGAGGAATTATATATGAAGAAATTCGCTTCACTTGCTGCAATGGCAGCGATGATGCTTGCATTATCCGGATGCACCACCGCAACCGCAACTGAAGGCGCTGAGGTCAACGGTACCCAGACGATTGTCATGTATGTGGTCGTAATGGCTGTATTCTTCGGTGCAATGTACTTTATTGCGATCCGCCCGCAGAAGAAGCAGGAAAAGGAACAGAGAGAAATGCTCGCGTCCATGATGGTCGGCGACACCGTTCTTACCACTTCCGGTTTTTACGGCGTTGTCATCGATATCACCGATGATACTGTGATCGTTGAATTCGGCAACAACAAGAACTGCCGTATCCCGATGCAGAAGGCCGCAGTTGTACAGCTTGAGCATCCGGAAGGATATGTTCCGGCTACACCGGCAGAAGAGACCAAGGAAGAAAAGAAGATCGTAAAGAAGTAATTCAAGGATCTTCGGGAGGGCAGACACCCGTAAAAAAGTCTGTGAGATTTCACCAAAAATCACTTCAAAAAAATATTAAAAAAACACGAAAAACCGCTTGCACATTGCAGGCGGTTGTGTTATTATATACGTTGCTGTGACATGATAGCTATGAAACGTGAGGTTGCCGGTCCTGTTGCAAGGAACCGGGTTTTCCGTGGAGCGAATGTCAAGTTACCAAAACTGGCGACAAGTCACTGTACAACGAATCTACAAAGCAGGTAGAAGTAAAGTGTGTGAAACTATGGGACACACACGGGCTAGTGTACAGTCACCGCTTGTCGTACTTTCAAAAAGTGCGAAAAGGAGGCGACTTTTTTTATGGCAACCAAGAATGTTATGAGAATCACTTTAAAGGCGTATGATCATCAGCTGATCGACCAGTCTGCAGCAAAGATTGTAGACACCGTTAAGAAGGCTGGCGCTTTAGTGAGCGGTCCGGTACCGCTTCCGACGAAGAAAGAGGTAGTAACCATTATTCGTGCGGTGCACAAGTACAAGGACTCCAGAGAGCAGTTCGAGCAGAGAACGCATAAGAGACTGATCGATGTTATTGCACCGAATCAGAAGGTTGTAGACGCTTTATCCAAGCTGGAAATGCCGGCAGGTGTAAGCATCAACATCAAGATGCAGTAATCCGCTTTAACTTTAAACAAAATGTCCTGAGATAGTTGATATAGGTTTATATCTGCTGTACTAGGATGATTGGGACTTCGGGTCCTAATCCGCTGTAGATCAACAGGAGGTAAAAAATGAAGAAAGCGATCTTAGCAACAAAAGTCGGAATGACTCAGATTTTCGACGAAGCCGGTATGCTGATCCCGGTTACGGTTCTTGCTGCAGGTCCCTGTGCAGTCATCCAGAAGAAGACTGTAGAGAACGACGGTTACGAGGCTGTAGTAGTCGGTTATGGCGACATCAGAGAGAAATTAGTAAACAAGGCACAGAAGACCGTGTTCAAGAACGCAGGTGTAGCTTGCAAGAGATTCATCCGCGAGTTCAAGCTTGAGAATGCCGCTGACTATGCTGTAGCAGATGAGATCAAGGCTGACGTTTTCGCAGCCGGCGACAAGATCGATGTTACCGCTATTTCAAAGGGTAAGGGCTTCCAGGGTGCGATCAAGAGATTTGGTCAGCACAGAGGTCCCATGGCTCACGGTTCCAAGTTCCATCGTCATCAGGGTTCCAACGGTTCCAGCGCTACTCCGAGCCATGTCCGTAAGGGCAAAGGCATGCCTGGCCATATGGGTGCCGTAAAGGTTACCATCCAGAATCTGGAAGTGGTCCGCGTAGATGCCGAGAACAATCTTCTTTTAGTCAAGGGCTCTGTCCCGGGCGCAAAGAAAGCATTGATCACTGTCCGTGAAGCAGTGAAGTCTGCAAACTAACAGTGAGGTCAATGAAAGGAGGAATGACACATGGCTAATGTATCTGTATATAACATGCAGGGCGCTCAGGCCGGCACCATCGAACTGAACGATGCAGTGTTTGGCGTTGAGGTCAATGAGCATCTGGTCAAGATGGCAGTTGTGAATCATCTCGCTGCTATGCGCCAGGGTACACAGAAGGCAAAGACACGTAATGAAGTTTCCGGTGGCGGTAAGAAGCCGTGGAGACAGAAGGGAACCGGTCATGCAAGACAGGGTTCCACGAGAGCTGCACAGTGGGTCGGCGGCGGAATGATCTTCGCTCCGGTTCCGAGAGACTATTCCTTTAAGTTAAACAAGAAGGAAAAGCAGCTTGCACTGAAGAGCGCTTTAACGTCCAGAGTTTTAGAAGACAAGATGATCGTTCTTGACGAACTGAAGCTGGATGAAGTAAAGACCAAGAAGTTCGTAGAAGTCCTGAACAACTTACATGTTGAGAAGGCTCTGGTAGTTCTGGACAGCGAGGACAAGAACGTTATCCTTTCCGCAAGAAATGTTGAGAACGTTAAGACCGTTTCCGCATCTACCGTTAATGTCTACGACATTCTGAAGTATGATGCTTTCGTTGCTACGAAGGCTGCAGTAAAGGCAATCGAGGAGGTATATGCATAATGGCAAACGTACAGTATTATGACGTCATCCTGAAGCCGGTTGTTACTGAGAAGTCCATGGACGGTATGGCAGACAAGAAGTACACATTCCTGGTTCATACCGAAGCTAACAAGACCATGATCGCTGAGGCAGTCGAGAAGATGTTCCCGGGCACCAAGGTTGCCAAGGTCAACACCATCAACATGGACGGCAAGACAAAGCGCCGCGGTCGTACCGAAGGTAAGACCAACAAGGTTAAGAAGGCAATCGTACAGCTGACTGCTGATTCCAAGGAAATTGAAATCTTCGCAGGCCTGTAATTAACAGCCTTCCCTCCGGGATCCTTGAAGATCCGAAACGGAGGCAGAGCGGAAGATGAACCCACATGCTTCCGCACATAAACGCATACTAAGCGTGACAACAAATAGTAAAGGAGAAAAGTTATGGGAATCAAAAAGTATAATCCCTATACTCCGTCCAGAAGACAGATGTCCGGCAGCGATTTCGCAGAAATCACCAAGGCTGCTCCGGAGAAGGCTTTAACCACTTCTTTAAAGAAGAATTCTGGACGTAACAACCAGGGTAAGATCACCGTTCGTCATCAGGGCGGCGGTTCCAGAAGAAAATACAGAATCATCGACTTCAAGAGACAGAAGGACGATATCGCAGCAACTGTTCTTTCCATCGAATACGATCCGAACAGAACTGCTAACATCGCACTGATCTGCTACGCAGACGGTGAAAAGTCCTACATCCTGGCTCCGGAAGGCCTCAAGGTTGGTCAGACCGTTATGAACGGTGAGAACGCCGAAGCAAGAGTTGGTAACTGCTTACCGCTTGCTAACATTCCGGTAGGTTCTCAGATCCACAACATTGAGCTTTATCCGGGTGCAGGCGCTCAGATGGTTCGTTCCGCTGGTGTCGCAGCTCAGTTAATGGCTAAGGAAGGCAAGTACGCAACCCTTCGTCTTCCGTCAGGTGAAATGAGACAGGTTCCGATCATGTGCCGCGCTACCATCGGTATCGTAGGTAATGGCGAACACAACCTGATCAACATCGGTAAAGCCGGACGTAAGCGTCATATGGGCATCCGTCCTACCGTTCGCGGTTCTGTTATGAACCCGAATGACCATCCGCACGGTGGTGGTGAAGGACGTGCACCGATCGGCCGTCCGGGTCCGAGCACTCCTTGGGGCAAGCCGGCTCTTGGCTTAAAGACCCGTAAGAAGAATAAGTCTTCTAACAAGCTCATCATCCGTCGTAAGAACGGTAGAGCTCTTAAGTAATTAAGGAGGAGGAATCAGTATGGCTCGTTCATTAAAGAAAGGACCTTTCATCGATGCCAGCCTTAAGAAAAAGGTTGATGCGATGAACGCTTCAGGACAGAAGTCCGTAATCAAAACCTGGTCTCGCCGTTCCACCATTTATCCGTCATTCGTTGGTCTGACTTTTGCAGTTCACGATGGCAGAAAGCATATTCCGGTATATGTCACTGAAGACATGGTCGGACATAAGCTTGGTGAATTCGTTGCAACCCGTACCTACAGAGGTCACGGTAAGGACGATAAGCGGTCCTAATCAATTCGTATAACACCTTGTCGAATTTAACTCCGGAACCTGCAAACAGCCCAATTGCAGAAGTTCCGGAGCGAAGGACAGGGCGCGTAGCTATGACGAAACGTTGTAGCGCGACACACACGGTAGTGTTGGAAATGAAGACACACCGGGGTGTGAAATAATCATATTTCAAGGAGGCAAATAATCATGGCAAAAG
>DCHF01000001.1:148386-148804 GCA_002315555.1 Lachnospiraceae bacterium UBA1759
GACATAGAAGCCAGATTAAGAGAGAGAGAAACGCTCAGAAAGACGTAAGACCGTCCGCAAAGCTCAGTTTCGCACGTGTTTCCGTACAGAAGGCTTGCTTCGTACTCGACGCGATCCGCGGCAAGAGCTACAATGACGCTCTTGGTCTTGTAACCTACAATCCCAGATATGCATCTTCACTTATCAAGAAGCTGCTCGAGTCTGCTGCTGCAAACGCTCAGAACAACAACGGTTTAAATCCGAACAACCTGTACGTTGCAGAGTGCTTCGCTAACGAAGGACCGACGATGAAGAGAATTCATCCGAGAGCACAGGGCCGTGCATACCGCATCTTAAAGCGCACGAGCCACATTACCGTCATCCTTGACGAAAGATAATAGGAGGCAGATATGGGACAGAAAGTTAATCCTCATGGAAT
>DCHF01000001.1:148833-193965 GCA_002315555.1 Lachnospiraceae bacterium UBA1759
TCAAGGATTGGGATTCAAGATGGTACGCAGAGAAGGATTTTGCTGATAACCTTGTTGAAGATCACAAGATCCGTGTTTATGTAAAGAAGAAATTATACGCAGCAGGCATTTCCAAGATCGAGATCGAGCGTTCTACCGACCGCGTACGTGTGATCATCCACACTGCAAAGCCGGGCGTTGTTATCGGTAAGGGCGGTGCTGAAATCGAAAAGCTGAAGGCTGAGATCTCCAAGCTGACCGATAAGAAGCTGTTCGTTGACATTAAGGAAATCAAGCGTCCGGATAGAGATGCTCAGCTCGTTGCAGAGAACATCGCTTCTCAGCTCGAGAACCGTGTTTCCTTCCGTCGTGCAATGAAGTCTACCATGCAGAGAACCATGAAGGCCGGTGCTCTTGGTATCAAGGCATCCTGCGCTGGTCGCCTGGGTGGTGCGGATATCGCTCGTACCGAGTTCTACTCAGAAGGTACCATTCCGCTTCAGACGCTGCGTGCTGATATCGATTATGGATTCGCAGAAGCAGATACCACTTACGGCAAGGTCGGCGTAAAGGTATGGATCTATAAGGGTGAAGTTCTTCCGACTAAGAATAAAAAGGAAGGGAGCGATAAATAACTATGTTAATGCCGAAGAGAGTTAAGCGTCGTAAGCAGTTCCGCGGAACGATGAGAGGTAAGGCGCTTAGAGGAAATACAATCAGTAATGGTGAATATGGTCTTGTATCTTTAGAGCCGGCATGGATCCGTTCAAACCAGATCGAAGCAGCACGTATCGCAATTACCCGTTACGTTAAGCGTGGTGGTCAGGTTTGGATCAAGATCTTCCCGGATAAGCCCATCACTGCAAAGCCGGCTGAAACTCGAATGGGTTCAGGTAAGGGCTCAGTAGAATACTGGGTAGCAGTTGTTAAGCCGGGTCGTGTAATGTTCGAGATCGCAGGTGTACCGGAAGAGACGGCGAAGGAAGCTTTACGTCTTGCTATGTACAAGCTCCCCGTAAAGTGCAGAATTGCTTCCCGTGCGGAATTAGAAGGCGGTGAAACTGAATGAAGACTAAGACATATGTAGAAGACTTAAGACAGAAAACTGTTGCAGAACTGAACGAAGAGCTCGTTGCTGCAAAGAAGGAACTCTTCAACTTAAGATTCCAGAACGCAACAAATCAGCTTGACAACACAGCTCGTATCAACGACGTTCGTAAGAACATTGCCCGTATTCAGACTGTGATCGCTGCTAAGGCTGAATGATTAGGAGGATGTTAAAGTGGAAAGAAATTTAAGAAAGACCCGTACGGGCAAAGTTGTCAGCGCTAAAATGGACAAAACTATCGTAGTTGCTGTTATCGACAACGTTAAGCATCCCTTAATCGGTAAGATCGTCAAGAAGACCTACAAGCTGTATGCTCAGGATGACGAGAATACCTGCAACGTTGGCGACACTGTAAGAGTAATGGAAACCAGACCGCTTTCCAAGACCAAGAGATGGCGCCTGGTTGAAGTTATCGAACGCGCGAAGTAATGCGTCGGTTTGAAAGGAGCATTTTAGTATGATTCAGCAGGAAAGCAGATTAAAGGTCGCTGATAATACCGGTGCGAAGGAACTCCTTTGCATCCGCGTTATGGGCGGTTCTGTAAGAAGATATGCAAACATTGGTGATGTCATCGTAGCAAGCGTCAAGGATGCAACTCCGGGCGGCATTGTTAAGAAGGGTGACGTCGTTAAGGCAGTCGTTGTACGTACCGTACACGGCGCACACAGAAAAGACGGTTCCTACATCCGTTTCGATGAGAATGCAGCAGTTATCATCAAAGATGACCTGACTCCCAAGGGAACCCGTATCTTTGGACCGGTAGCAAGAGAACTCCGTGACAAGCAGTTCATGAAGATCGTTTCTCTGGCTCCGGAAGTATTATAAGGAGGAAATCACCATGGCAATGAAGATTAAAAAAGGCGACAATGTCATCGTGATCGCCGGCAAGGACAAGGACAAAGAAGGCAAGGTTTTATCTGTAGATACCAAGAACAACACTGTTGTTGTAGAAGGTGTCAACATGATCTCCAAGCACGCTAAGCCGAGTCAGGTAAATCCGCAGGGCGGCATTATTGAGAGAGAAGCTCCGATCGATATCTCTAACGTTATGTACAGCGTTAAGGGTAAGGGCGTTCGCGTCGGTTTCGAAGTTAAGGACGGCAAGAAGGTCCGCGTCAATAAGAAGACCGGCGAAGTTATCGCTTAATTAGGAAGGAGTGCACTGAATAATGAATAACAGATTATATGATACATACAAGAACGAGATCGTTGACAAGATGATCGAAAAGTTCGGGTATAAGAATATCATGGAAGTGCCGAAGTTAGACAAGATCGTTGTCAATATGGGTGTAGGCGAAGCGAAGGAGAACGCAAAGGTTCTGGACGCTGCTGTAGCTGATATGGAAAAGATCACCGGTCAGAAAGCCGTTATCACCAAGGCTAAGAAGTCCGTTGCTAACTTCAAGATCCGTGAAGGCATGCCGATCGGCTGCAAGGTTACCCTTCGTGGCCAGAAGATGTATGAATTCGCTGATCGTCTTATCAGCCTGGCTCTTCCCCGTGTAAGAGACTTCCGCGGTGTTAACGCTAACGCTTTCGATGGCAGAGGCAACTATGCCCTTGGTATCAAGGAACAGCTGATCTTCCCCGAGATCGAGTATGATAAGATCGACAAGACTCGCGGTATGGATATCATCTTCGTAACCACTGCAAAGACGGACGAAGAAGCAAGATATCTTTTATCTCTGTTCAACATGCCCTTTGAAAAGAGCGCTAATTAATTAGGAGGATATCATGGCAAAGACTTCAAAGAAGATCAGACAGTCTCGCAAGGCTAAGTTTTCCACTCAGGAATACACCCGCTGCAGAATTTGTGGTCGTCCGCATGCTTACTTAAGAAAGTATGGTATTTGCAGAATTTGTTTCCGTGAACTTGCTTACAAGGGCGAGATTCCGGGTGTTAAGAAAGCTAGCTGGTAATAGGGAGGTATAATTATGGCAATGAGTGATCCGATCGCGGATATGCTTACAAGAATCCGTAACGCGAATACGGCAAAACATGATACTGTTGATGTACCGGCTTCCAAGATGAAATTAGCGATCGCTAAGATCTTACTGGACGAGGGCTACATTGCAAAGTACGAAGTAGTAGAAGATGGTGCTTTCCAGAATATCCACATCACCTTAAAGTATGGTAAGGATAAGAACGAAAAGATCATCAGCGGCATTAAGAGAATTTCCAAGCCGGGCTTACGTGTATACGCAGGCAAGGAAGATATGCCGAAGGTCCTGGGCGGTTTAGGTATTGCAATTGTTTCTACGAACAAGGGCATCATGACCGACAAGCAGGCAAGAAAAGAGAACGTAGGCGGCGAGATCCTCGCTTACATCTGGTAATTTATTAATCCACAATTATAATTTTATGGAGGTATGGGCATGTCACGTATTGGAAAAATGCCGATCGCTATTCCCGCAGGTGTAACTGTTGAAGTAGCAGAAAATAACAAAGTGACTGTAAAAGGACCGAAGGGCACTCTTGAGAGAGCTCTCGCTCCGGAAATGGAAATCAAGGTTGAAGGCGCTGTAGTTACAGTCAGCCGTCCGAACGATCTTAAGAGAATGAAGTCCTTACACGGTTTAACCAGAACCCTGTTAAACAACATGGTTGTCGGTGTTACCGAGGGCTACAAGAAGATTCTTGAGGTTAACGGTGTCGGTTACAGAGCTCAGAAGTCCGGTAAGACCTTAACCCTCTTCTTAGGATATTCTCATCAGATCGATATGGTCGATCCGGAAGGCATCGAGTCCAAGCTGGAAGGCCAGAACAAGATCATCGTCGAGGGTATCGATAAGGAAAAAGTCGGTCAGTACGCAGCTGAGATCAGATCTAAGAGACAGCCTGAGCCGTATAAGGGCAAGGGTATCAAGTACTCTGATGAAGTGATCAGACGTAAAGTCGGTAAGACCGGTAAGAAATAATAAGGGGAGGTAGAAGATATGGTTAGCAAAGTATCCAGAGCAGAAGTTCGCCAGGAAAAGCACAGAAGACTTCGCAGACACTTAAACGGTACTTCCGAAAGACCGCGTATGTCTGTTTTCCGCAGCAACAAGCATATGTATGTGCAGATCATTGACGATACGGTAGGCAAGACTCTTGTAGCAGCATCTACCCTCACCAAGGATCTCGGCTTAGAGAAGACCGATGACATCGAAGCAGCTGAAAAGCTGGGCGCTTATATCGGTAAGAAGGCACTTGATGCTGGTATCGAGGAAGTAGTATTTGACCGTGGCGGTTTCATCTACCATGGCAAGATTCAGGCATTAGCAGATGCAGCTCGTGAAGCTGGTCTCAAATTCTAATAAGGAGGAAAAAACACAATGGCTCGTGATAATCGCGAAAATTTCGAAGAGAACCGTTCTGAATTAGAAGACAGTGTAGTAGCCATCAAGCGTGTTAGTAAGACCGTCAAGGGCGGCCGTAACATGCGTTTCTCCGCGTTAGTAGTTGTCGGAGACAAGAACGGCCACGTAGGTGCAGGCACCGGTAAGGCTACCGAAGTTCCGGAAGCAATCCGTAAGGCTAAGATGGATGCTGAAAAGCATATGATCACTGTTGCACTTGATGCAAACAATAGTATTCCGCACGATCTGATCGGTAAGTTCGGCAGCTCCTCAGTTCTTCTGAAGAGAAGCCCGGAAGGTACCGGTATCATCGCTGGCGGCCCGGCTCGTTCCGTTTGCGAACTTGCAGGTTTAAAGAACATTCGTACCAAGTCTTTAGGCTCCAACAACAAGCAGAATGTTGTTTTTGCTACTCTTGAAGGCCTGAAGGCACTGAAGACTCCGGAGCAGGTTGCACAGCTTCGCGGCAAGTCTGTTGACGAGATCTAATCTAAGGAGGATTTGAAAATGGCTGCAGAAAAAACATTGAAAATTACTTTAGTGAAGTCTCCTATCGCTGCAATTCCGAAGCAGCGTGCGACAGTTGAAGCTTTAGGTCTTCACAAGTTACATCAGACAGTTGAATTACCGGATAACGCAGCAGTTCGCGGCATGATCTGGCATGTAAATCATTTAGTAAAAGTTGAAGAGTAATCGGAGGTGCTTAAATGAATTTATCTAAATTAACTCCTGCCGAGGGATCAGTTCACAACGATAACTTCAGACGTGGTCGTGGTCACGGTTCAGGAAACGGCAAGACTGCCGGTAAGGGTCATAAAGGTCAGAAAGCACGTTCCGGAGCTCCGAGACCTGGTTTTGAAGGTGGTCAGATGCCTTTATACAGACGCCTTCCGAAGCGTGGCTTCACCAATCGTAACACGAAGGACATCGTTGCTATCAACGTATCCGCTCTTGAGCGTTTCGAAAACGATACTGTTGTTACCGTTGAAGCTTTACTTGAAGCCGGCGTTATCAAGAACGCACTTGACGGCGTAAAAATCTTAGGAAACGGAGAGTTAACCAAGAAGCTTACTGTTAAGGTCAATGCTTGCTCTGAGAGCGCTAAGGCAAAGATCGAAGCTGCAGGCGGAAGTATCGAGGTGATCTGATGTTAAAAACACTCAAAAGTGCCTGGAGGATTGAAGATATTCGGAAACGTCTTTTATTCACGTTTCTTATGGTCATCGTGATCCGTGTGGGAGCTCAGGTTCCGGTCCCCGGAACCGATCCCGCGGTGATCGCGCAGATCTTTTCCTCACTCTCGAGTGATGCTTTTAATATCTTTAATTCTTTCACCGGCAATTCAATGGAAAGCTTTTCCATTCTTGCGCTGAGCATTACCCCGTACATTACGGCTTCCATTATCATTGAACTTCTGACCATTGCAATTCCGAAGCTTGAGGAACTGCAGCGCGAAGGCAATGAAGGAAGAAAGAAGATCCAGAAGATCACCCGTTACGCAACGGTCGTTCTTTCTCTGATCGAATCTACCGCAATGGCAATCGGCTTCGGTAACCAGGGCCTGTTCACGACTTATAATGCATTTTATGTCATTACATGTATCGTCACCCTGACCGCAGGTTCCGCATTCTTAATGTGGATCGGTGAGTGCATCACCGACAAGGGCATTGGAAACGGTATCTCCATTGTACTTGTTGTCAACATCCTTTCCGGCATTCCGCAGGAACTCGGTGTTGTATTTACTAAATTTACCAGCGGAAAGAGCGTTCCGGCTGCAATCGTTGTTTCCATCATCGTCGTTGCAGTAATTCTTGCAATTGTTGCATTCGTTGTTTGGGTCAATGGTGCTTCCCGTAAGATCAACGTTCAGTATTCCGGTAAGATCCAGGGCCGCCGTACCGTCGGTGGTCAGTCCAGCCACATTCCGCTTAAGGTTCTTACTGCCAGCGTCATTCCGGTCATCTTTGCAAGTTCACTGATGTCACTTCCGTCAATGATCGCACAGTTTACAGGCGGTTTGAATTACACCACCGTTTGGGGTAAGATCATTATGTTCTTAAGCTCAAGCTACTGGTTCAATGCAAACGTCGGCTGGTACTATTCATTCGGCTGCTTATTCTACATCCTTCTGATCTTTGTATTCGCTTACTTCTATACTTCGATTACTTTTAATCCGAATGAAGTAGCAGACAACTTAAAGAAGCAGGGCGGCTTTGTTCCGGGTATCCGTCCCGGCAAGCCCACGGCCGATTATCTGAATTCAGTTCTGAACTATATCGTATTCATCGGTGCGGTTGCGCTGTCCATCGTGGCACTCATCCCCATCGTGATCGCAGGTATCTTCAGCATCTCAAGAGTAAGTTTCCTCGGAACTTCGCTGATCATTATCGTCGGTGTTATCCTTGAAACCCTCCAGCAGATCGGCGGAAGAATGGTCGAGAGAGAGTACGACAGTATCTTCTGATGAAAGAAATAAAAGGGCCATTCAAAGCATTCTGTGCTGTGGATGGCCTCTTTTTGAAATTTACGGGGAAATCCGTTTTTCTCCCGTAACACCGAAATCGAAAATGAATACCGCGTACGGTATTTAAGTTATAAAACACCCGCATACAAGGAGAAGAATATGAAGATTGTTATGTTAGGTGCACCGGGTGCCGGAAAGGGTACTCAGGCAATCAAGATCGCAGACAAGTACGGTATTCCGCACATCTCTACCGGCGATATCTTCCGTGCCAACATCAAGAACGGCACTGAGCTTGGCAAGAAGGCCAAGGAATACATGGATCAGGGTCTCCTGGTTCCGGACGAACTGACCACCAACCTGGTCGTTGACCGCATCCAGCAGGAGGACTGCAAGAAGGGCTACATCCTGGACGGTTTCCCGCGTACCATTCCGCAGGCGACCTGCCTGACCGAAGCACTTGCTTCCTTAAATGACGCACTGGACTATGCGATCAATGTCGATGTCCAGGACGAGAAGATCGTGACCCGTATGGGCGGCCGCCGTGCATGCCCGAACTGTGGTGCGACCTACCACGTAAAGTACATGGCTCCGAAGATCGAGGGCATCTGTGACACCTGTGGTGCAGAGCTGATCCTTCGTGCCGATGATGAACCGGCAACTGTTCAGAAGCGCCTTGATGTATATCATGCACAGACGCAGCCGCTGATCGACTACTATAATGAAAAGGGTATCCTGAAGACCGTTGACGGTGATAAGGACCTGAACGAAGTCTTCAGCGACATCCTCGCAATTCTGGAGGCATAAAAAATGGCAGTGACCATTAAATCTCAGCACGAGATCGAGCTGATGCGGGAATCCTGCAGACTGCTTGCCATCGTGCATGATGAAATCGGAAAAATGATCAAGCCCGGTGTTTCCACCTGGGAGCTTGATAAAAAGGCCTATGACATGATCGAGTCCTTTGGCTGCAAGCCGAACTTCCTTCATCTCTACGGTTATCCCGCAACGATCTGCGCATCGGTCAATGAAGTCGTTGTCCACGGTATCCCGTCCAGGGAGACCATCCTGAAAGAGGGCGACATCGTCGGCATTGACATGGGACTTATTTATCAGGGCTATCATTCCGATGCGGCGCGTACTCACGGTGTCGGAAAGATCTCCAAAGAGGATCAGCTTTTGATCGATGTTACCAAGCAGAGCTTTTTCGAGGGCATGAAATTTGCCAAAGCCGGAAATCATCTGCATGACATCTCTTCAGCGATCCAGAAGTATGCGGAATCCTTTGGATTCGGCGTGGTTCGCGATATGGTCGGTCACGGTATCGGCACAGCGCTCCACGAGGATCCGCAGATCCCGAATTTCAAGATCCCGGGCAAGGGCATTCTGCTTCGGCCCGGCATGACACTGGCCATCGAGCCGATGATCGACGCAGGTACCTGGCAGGTACAGATCCTGGACGATGAATGGACCTGTGTCACCCGTGACGGCTCCAAATCCGCGCATTATGAAAACACCGTACTGATCACTGAGGGTGAGCCTGAGATCCTGACGCTTTACCGCGACGGAAGAGAGGTATGACATGCAGTCCTTTGACAAGGGCCGGATCGTAAGATCGATAAACGGCCATGATGCCGGAAACCTTTACATGGTTCTCGGCGAGCGGGACGGCAGGGTCCTTCTTGCGGACGGGCACCTGAAAAAACGGGATGCTCCGAAAAGGAAGAATCCGAAACACCTGACGGACACAGGCGCGATGCTTTTTACCGGACGCCTGACAGAGGGCGGAGCGGTAACGGATACCGAGATCCGGCACGCACTGAAGGAATATCGGAAACAAATCGAAAATTGATCATTTTTACTGGAGGTTCACATGTCTAAAGCAGACGTAATTGAAATTGAAGGCACTGTTGTTGAAAAACTGCCGAACGCAATGTTCCAGGTGGAACTGCCGAACGGCCACAAGATTCTGGCTACCATCAGCGGTAAGCTCAGAATGAACTACATCCGTATCTTACCGGGCGATAAGGTTACTCTGGAAATGTCACCGTATGACCTGACCAAGGGCCGCATCATCTGGAGAGATAAATAATCGAAAATCTTTTCGATTATCATAAAATATTTCTTGACTTAAAAACCAGGGCGTGATATATTATTATGGTTCGCGACAAACAAGAGCGAATTATGCCCATTTTTAAGGCAGAACAGGCAGAAAGGAGAAGAAACAATGAAGGTAAGATCTTCCGTGAAGCCGATCTGCGAAAAGTGCAAGGTTATCAAGAGAAAAGGTACTATCCGTATCATCTGTGAGAACCCGAAGCATAAGCAGAGACAGGGCTGATCAAAGCCTGTGGGTAAGACCCACACAGAACAAAGAACAAAAGGAGGTTCACAACACACATGGCTCGTATTTCAGGTGTAGATTTACCGAGAGATAAGCGTATCGAGATCGGTCTTACGTACGTTTACGGCATCGGCCGTACCAGCGCTACCAAGATCCTCGCAGCAGCCAACGTTAATCCGGACACTCGTGTCAAGGATCTGACGGATGAAGAAGTTGCAGCAATCGCACGCGTTATCGATGAGTCCGAGATGTTAGTAGAAGGTGACTTAAGAAGAGAAGTTGCCATGAACATCAAGAGACTTCAGGAAGTCGGATGCTACAGAGGTATTCGCCACAGAAGAGGTTTACCTGTTCGTGGTCAGAATACGAAGAACAATGCCCGTACCCGCAAGGGTCCGAAGAAGACCGTGGCAAACAAGAAGAAATAATAGTCATTGAATACAGTCGTTTTGCGGCTGCATCATGAAGATCATTTCTCGTAGCAAGAGACTGCAAAGTCTTTGTAAGGCAGGAAAAGTCCTGCAGACCAAATAAGGAAGAACCCATAGGGGAGGTTAGTTTTAAAATGGCAAAGAAAGTGTCGACTAAAAAAGTGACAAAGAAGCGTGTCAAGAAAAACGTTGAACGCGGACAGGCACATATTCAGGCATCATTTAACAATACGATCGTAACGTTAACTGACGCTCAGGGTAATGCTATTTCCTGGGCAAGTGCCGGTGGCCTTGGCTTCAAAGGTTCAAGAAAATCTACTCCTTACGCAGCTCAGATGGCAGCGGAAACCGCTACCAAGGCAGCTTTAATACATGGACTTAAGTTCGTTGACGTATTCGTCAAGGGACCGGGTTCAGGACGTGAGGCAGCGATTCGTGCGTTACAGGCAAGTGGATTGGAAGTAACCAGCATTCGGGACGTAACTCCGGTTCCTCATAACGGATGCCGCCCGCCGAAGCGTAGAAGAGTATAATTGGAGGTGTATTAAAGATGGCAGTAGATAGAACTCCTGTGCTGAAAAAATGCAGATCTCTTGATTTAGACCCCGTTTTTCTTGGTATTGACAAGAAGTCCAACAGACAGTCTAAGAGAGCAAATAAAAAGATGAGTGAATATGCACTTCAGCTTCGTGAAAAGCAGAAGGCTAAGTTCATTTATGGTGTGTTAGAAAAACCGTTTAGAAATTATTATAACAAGGCAGAGCGCATGCAGGGGCAGACCGGTGACAACCTGATGATCACTCTTGAGCGCCGCCTCGACAATGTCATCTTCCGTCTGGGTCTTGCAAGAACCCGTATGGAAGCAAGACAGATCGTTGACCACAGACACATTACTGTCAACGGTAAGATCGTTAACATTCCTTCTTACTTAGTAAGCGTCGGCGATGTAATCGAAGTCAAGGAAACGAAGACTGATTCACAGCGTTATAAGGATGTATTAGAGACCACTTCCGGCCGCCTTGTACCGGCTTGGTTAGAGGCTGATCAGGAAGCTCGTAAGGGTGTTGTTAAGGCTCTTCCGAACAGAAGCGATATTGACGTTCCGGTCAATGAGATGCTGATCGTCGAGTTGTACTCTAAGTAATCCATAACAGGATGAAGAGTGCCCAAAACAAACAGGAGGGCAAATATGTTTGATTTCGAGAAACCGAATATTGAAATAGCTGAGATTTCAGAAGATAACAGATACGGCAGATTCGTAGTAGAGCCTTTAGAGCGCGGCTATGGTCTGACTCTGGGAAACTCTTTAAGAAGAATCATGCTTTCTTCATTACCGGGCGCAGCTGTTAACCAGATCAAGATCGACGGTGTTCTTCATGAATTCTCATCCATCCCGGGTGTAAAAGAGGATGTGACTGAGATCATCATGAACGTCAAATCTCTGGCAATCAAGAACAGCAGCAGCACGAATGAGGACAAGGTCGCTTATATCGAATATCAGGGTGAAGGCGTTATCACGGCAAGAGATATCAAGGTCGATTCCGACATTGAGATCATGAACCCGGATCAGGTCATCGCTACGTTATCCGGCGGACTGGATTGCAAGCTCAATATGGAGCTGAACATTTCCAAGGGCCGCGGTTACATCGGCGCTGACAAGAAGAAAGCCGAAGATATTGCTATCGGTGTTATTCCGGTAGATGCAATCTATACCCCGATCGAACGTGTAAACATGAAGGTTGAGAATACCCGTGTCGGTCAGGTTACCGATTACGATAAGCTCACGCTGGACGTTTACACCAACGGCACGATTGCTCCGGATGAAGCAGTCAGCCTGGCAGCGAAGGTTCTTTCAGAGCATTTAAGCTTATTCATCGACTTATCCGAGAATGCGAAGCATGCGGAAGTTATGGTCGAGAAGGTCGACGACGAAGCACAGAAGGTCATGGAAATGAACATTGACGAACTGGAGCTTTCCGTACGTTCCTACAACTGCTTAAAGAGAGCTGGAATCAATACTGTTGAAGAATTATGCAGCAAGACTCCGAATGAAATGATGAAGGTCAGAAACCTCGGCCGTAAGTCACTCGATGAAGTTCTTGCGAAATTAAAGGATCTGGGCTTATCCTTAAGCACCAGTGAAGAGTAACGGAGGATAGTTAAAATGGCAGGATATAGAAAGCTTGGCAGAACGTCCGCTCAGAGAAAAGCTCTCATCCGCAACCAGGTTACCGCACTTCTTTACAATGGTAAGATCGTTACCACTGAAGCTAAGGCTAAGGAAGTTCGTAAGGTTGCTGAGGGTCTGATCGCACTTGCTGTTAAGGAAAGAGATAACTTCGATACAGTTACCGTACAGGCTAAGGTCGCTCAGAAGGATAAGAACGGCAAGCGTGTAAAGGAAGTTGTAGACGGTAAGAAGGTTACCGTATACGATACTGTAGAAAAGACCATCAAGAAGGACCAGCCGTCCAGACTTCATGCACGCAGACAGATGCTTGAGGTTCTTTACGGTGTTACCGAGGTTCCGACCGAGAACAAAGGCAAGAAGAAGCTGACCAAGGAAGTTGATATGCCGAAGAAGCTGTTTGAGGAGATTGCTCCGAAGTATGCTAACCGTAACGGTGGCTATACCCGCATCGTAAAGATCGGACAGCGTAAGGGCGACGCAGCTATGGAAGTTTTACTTGAGCTTGTTTAATTAAAGTTTAAGTACAGCCGCGACAGTTTATCTGGCGCGGCTGTTTTCTTTTACGCGGCATACCGGCTTTTACCGTACACCGCAAGGATCTGAAAAGGAGGACCGTTATGGTCGATGTCAATCTTCATACGCATACCTATCGCTGCGGACATGCATCGGGCGAGGACCGCGAATATGTCGAGAATGCCGTAAAGGCCGGTTTCCGTGAAATCGGTTTTTCCGACCACGCACCGTTCAGGACCAAGGACGGAAAGGAAGCCGGATACCGCGTGCAGTATCTGGCTGTGCCGGAGTATTTTGAGAATCTCCGTGCGCTTCGAGACGAATTCAAGGACCGGATCACGATCCACATCGGCTTTGAGATGGAGTATTATGAAGAGGATTTTGCGGACATGCTTTCCTATGTGCGTTCACAGGGGGCGGAGTATCTGATCCTCGGTCAGCACTTCCTCGGAAACGAGCATATTTACCGCGAAGGCACCGCAGGACCCTCCGATTCCGTCGAACGTTTGGAGAAGTACCTGGATCTGGTCCTGAGAGCCTTAAAAACAGGCTTTTTCAGCTATGTGGCGCATCCGGACATCATCCGCTTTACCGGAGATGAAAAGGCCTATGAGACGCGAATTCGCGCGTTTATACGCGAGGTCGTGAAACTCGGATATCCGCTGGAGTTCAATCGCCTGGGCTATTTTGAGAAGCGTCATTACCCGCGTGATCTTTTCTGGAAGATCGCAGCGGAAGAAGGTGCGACGGCGGTCATCGGTCTGGACTGCCATACGCCGGAGGTCTATCTGGACACCGCGACCGTGGAGGAGATCGAAGCTCATCTTACCGCACTCGGTATTCGCCGCGTGCTCCCGAAGATCCGAAGAATTTAAACAGAACAGGGTGGTGAAGGCTTGCACTTCACCGCCTTTTTTTGTACAATGTAATATCAGGATAGTGGCGCATTATGTCTTCTGTCCGAAAGTTTATTGATAAAGGATCGACCTGTGGCTAAAAAGAAAAACAAAAAGAAGAATGTGCTCCCGCGCCTGGCGGTTCTCGCACTTCTCATGATCGTCATCATCGGCGCGGTCATCGCCGTCGCGATCATCACAAAAAAGAACAGCAGCGCTTCCTATAAGCAGATGACGGAGGCTTCCTTTCCCGTGGTCTCCCTGAAATACATCGACGGTGCCTATTCCACCGACATCTACGGCTACGTGAATGAGATGGACAACGCCGGCATGCGCGACATCATCGTTCCGCTCGGAGACAACAAGACGCTTGATTTTTCCGTGGATTCCTGCGGCCGGCACATATCCGGAGTCACTTACCAGCTTCGCACACTGGACGATGCCTCCTATCTGGACGGCGGTACCATCGACGCCGATGTTACCGGCGGCATCTTCAGCGCGACACTCAAATTCTCCGACCTTTTGGAGAGCGGACAGGAGTACCGCCTGATCCTCGAAGTGACCGCCGATGCCCGTCCCGTTTATTACTACGCCCGCGTCCTCTACGCCAAGACCATGTACACCGACCGTCTGATGGCCTTTGCGACGGAGTTCTCCGAAGCGACCTACGACCGCGAAAAAGCGGCCACCTTTATTGTCAACTACATCCGCCCGGACGATGAAACGACCACCTCGGATTACTACTACACGACCCTGACAAGCAAATATACGATGTTCACCTACGGCAGTCTGAACGTGGAGCGCGGCGACGAGGTCCTGGTCCGCATCACCGAGCTTTCCCCCACCCAGATCTCCGTCACGTTGGAATACGACATCCGCATCGAGGACGGCGGCGTCTGGAAGGACTACGCGGTCTCCGAATTCTTCTGCGCGCGTTACCGCTCGGAGAAGGTCTACCTTTTGGATTATTACCGCACGCTGGAACAGAAATTCACCGTGGAAATGGCCACGAGCGAAAACGGTCGTATCGACCTCGGCATCGGAAGCGGAGAGACACAGGTCGTCAACTCCGATGACCGCGTGTACACGGTCTTTGTCGAAAACCGCAACATCTGGAGCTACAACAGCAAGCTCAATTCCATGAGCCTGATCTTCAGCTTCCAGGATGAAAACGATACGACGCACCGCTCCGAATATGACCATCACAACGTCCAGGTCGTCCGTGTCGAAAACGACGGTTCCGTGGACTACATGGTCTACGGTTACATGAACCGCGGCACCTACGAGGGCCAGGTCGGCATCTGTTTCTATCGCTATAACGCGGAAAACAACGCCACGGAGCGCCTGTTCTACATGCCCGTGTACCAGTCGGAGCAGATGCTGATGACCGACCTCGGTACGTTGGCCTACGTCAACGGTGAGGACGTCTGCTACCTCCGTTACGGTGACGGTATCTACTCCATCGACTTAAACTCCGGCGAGACCGTCGAGGTCTCCATCCGTGCCTATCCCGGTATGTACGCCATGAACGAACGCGGAAACGTCGTTGCATGGCAGGAGGGCGATAACCTGACCTACCCCGAGCGTCTGGTCATTTTAAATATGGACTCCCAGACCACGATCGTCGTGAATGCGGAGGAAGGGGAATATGTGAAGATCCTCGATTTCATCGGTGATGACATCGTCTACGGCTTTGGCCGTGAGAGCGATTCCGTCATGCTTGCGAACATCGACACGCAGCAGCTTCTGACCCGCGTGCTGATCGCCTCCACCGATGAAAAACTGAAGATCCAGCAGGAATACCGCGCAACGGATTTCTTCATCCTTTCAGCGGAGGTCCGGGATAACCGCGTGTCCATCAAGCGCGGCAGAAAGAACCGAAGCGGCACGCTGAAGGCCATTGAGGACGATGTCCTTCTCCTCACCCAGTCCCTGTACGCGGACACGGAAAGATCCATGATCCTCAGCCGAACCCAGGGCGACCTGAAGACCGGCTACTATATTCAGATCGGCACGACCTCCAACACGGATTCCCAGTTTTCCACCGTGGTCCCGCGTTTTGAGTCGGACAAGGAGGTCAATGTCATCCGCCTCACCCATCAGCAGACCGATGTTTATTACGTTTACGGCTACGGCCGCCTGATGCACGTGGAGTCGGAGATCAACCGTGCCATCGATGAGGCTTTCGATGCTTTCGGCGTCGTCGTCGATGATGAAATGAACTACCTCTGGACCCGCGGTACGCGTGACCTCATAAAGACCATTTCCATTCAGCCCTTTACGGCGGAAGAGAAGGACGACACCCTGGCGGCGTCCCTCCGGATCCTCTGTGCGCAGGAGGGTATCCAGCTTCCGAATGTGGAGGCGGATCTGGAAAAAGGCCTGAGTCCGTACACGATCATCGACAATGCCCTCGGCGAAAAGGCTTCCGTCAACCTTTACGGCTGTACGGTCTCCGAGGTACTCTACTTTGTGAACCTGGGTCACCCGGTCCTTGCGATCACCGGCGACCGTGAAGCGGTCATCATCAGTGGTTATGACACGACCTCGGTCAATGTCTACTTCCCCGCGACCGGTGAGACCGAAGTCCTCCACATGGACATCGCCACCCAGTACTTTGAACGATCCGGCAATTCCTTTGTCAGCTACAGGTAACGGTATGAATTATATTTTTGATTTCGGTAACGTGCTGGTCCGTTTTGATCCGTATCTCATCATGGCGCATTTCGCACCGGAAGGCTGCGACGACGCGCGCATGCGAAGAGCGGCGGATGTGATCTTTGACCGGAAATACTGGGATGCCCTGGACCGCGGAACCGTGACCGAGGAGGAGATCCTCCCGGAGATCAAAAGCCGCATTCCGGCGGAATTCCACGAGACCGCATGGACGGTCCTCACGCATTGGTACGAGGTCCTGCCGGAGCTTCCCGGCATGCGGGACTATGTACGGAAACTGAAGGAGGAGGGCCATAAGCTGTACCTTCTGTCCAATATTTCCGTCCGGTTTGAAGAGCATTACCGCGAGGTTCCGGAACTGAAATCCCTTCTCGGAATGTTTGACGGCATTGTCTGTACCGGAAAACTCCACATGGTGAAGCCCTCACCGGAAATCTTCGCGTATATCATCGAAAAATATGGTTTAAAGCGGTCTGAGTGCCGTTTTACCGACGACAATGCGGACAATGTCAACGCCGCTGAAAAGGCCGGAATTCGCAGCGATCTGTTCACCGGCTGTCCGATGCTGAAACCCCGTGAGGCGTGGGATGTCTACGACATCGACCGTATTCCGACGGGCCGCCTCATGTACCGCGCCGAACCGAGTGCCGAAGGCGACCTTCACGTGGTCGTCCATCTGGGCCTCTTTGACCGTGAAGGGCGAATGCTGATCCAGCGCCGCCAGCTGAACAAGTCCGGTTTCCCGGGCCTCTGGGACGTAACACTCGGCGGAAGTACCACGGCGGGAGAGACCAGTCAGGAGAGCGTACGGCGCGAGCTCTTTGAGGAACTCGGCCTGGATATCGATTTCACCGGCGTCCGCCCGTACTTCACGATGAACTTCCCCCGCGGTTTTGACGATTACTACCTGATGGACGCGCCGGAGGGTCTGGACCCGAAGTCGCTGCGTCTGCAGGAAGCCGAAGTCATGGACGTCCGTTTTGAGACAGAAGAGAAGATCCTCTCCATGATTGATGACGGCACCTTTGTTCCCTATCACAAAAGTGTGATCATGATGATGTTTGAAAACCGCGTGCGCTTCGGTGCGCATACCGAAAAACCGATATGATGAATCTGATCGAGATCGAGGACTTTGCGTCTCCGGAGCTTTCCGTTTACGCATCGCTTTCCGAGACCCAGTTAAAAACTCTATACGAGCCGGCAGATGGACTTTTTATTGCGGAGAGTCCCAAGGTCATCGACCGGGCGATCCGTTCCGGCTGCCGTCCGGTATCGTTTCTTTCGGACAGTTCGAATCTGAGCGGGGAAGCGCGTGTGCTTCTTGAAAACGCGGGCGATGTCCCCGTCTTCACCGCTCCGGATGCCGTCCTTTCGACGCTCACCGGCTTCCATTTGACCCGCGGTCTTTTGTGTGCCATGAAGCGTCCGCCGATGCCCCCGGCGTCGGACCTGATCCAGGGCGCCCACCGCGTGGCCGTCCTTGAAAACGTTGTTAATCCCACGAATGTGGGTGCCATTTTCCGCTCGGCAGCGGCCCTCGGCATGGACGCCGTTCTTCTGACCCCGTCCTGCAGCGACCCGCTTTACCGCCGCGCCGCCCGCGTCAGCATGGGCACGGTCTTCCAGATCCCCTGGACATTTCTTCCGCCTTGCGGGGGAAGGAAGGACCGCACGGACATGACGCTCTTAAAAGACGCCGGATTCCGATCGGCAGCCATGGCGCTTCGCACGGATTCCTGTGCCGTGGACGATCCCCGTCTTACCGCGGAGGACCGGCTTGCGGTCATCCTCGGCAATGAGGGCGACGGCCTCTCTGAAGAGACCCTGGACGCCTGCGATTACACCGTCTGCATCCCGATGACGCACGGGGTGGATTCCTTAAACGTGGCAGCCGCCAGTGCCGTCGTATTTTACAGCCTTTCCAAACGGAACGGGAGGTGATTTCTATGAGAAGTGCTTACAACAGAACCGGACTTGCCGTCCTTGCCCTGTACGGGGCGATGGGCGTCGTGCAGAGCCTGACCGCCGTATTGTCCGCGGTCGTCTGCATCCTCCGGTATTACATCGTCTATCCGATTGAATTCATGAACGCGGCCGCGGACCTGAAGGACGCGATGAACAGCGTCTATTTTGATTACAGAAGCATCCTGACGAGCCCGCTCGTACAGGACACCGATCTTGTGATCTGGGTGTTCTCCGGAATGATGCTCGGTTCGCTCCTCGGCATGCTCACCGGTATTCTGTTCATGCGGAAGATCACCGGACGGACGCGGATCACGCCGGTGGAAAGGATCAAGCTGACCTTCGGGCAGTTCCTTGCAGCGGCGGTCATGGCCTACGGACTGTGGGGCGTGGGTGCGGCCATCGGCAACATTACGGTATTCTTCGGTGTATCCGCGGATAACAGTTCGATCCTCGATTATGTCGGAAAAGGCATCTATGCATATTACGCGTACGCGGTGCTCGGCGCGCCGATCGTGGAAGAGCTCGCATTCCGGAAAACGCTGATCGATGCGAACGGCCACTTCGGTTCCGTCGTTTCCGCCTTTGTTACGGCGCTTCTTTTCGGCCTGATCCACGGAAACAGCAACCAGTTTCTTCTGGCGTTCAACATCGGTCTGTTGTTTGCATGTATCTACCGTTACACCGGGAAGATCATTTACACGATCCTCTTGCACGGCATGATCAATCTGACGGCAACGATCCCGGACCTGTTTGCAATCTTCGGCATCGATGTCTGGTATTACTGGAATTTTGCGGTGCTCGCACTGGTCGGCATCGGTCTGATCGTCGTGTTCGCGATGAAGAATTCCCCGATGCTCCGTCTGGAACGGCCGGAGATCCCGAATGCAAACCGGGCTGCCTTTTTGAATCCGGGTATGCTGATCGTGTGCATTGCCGGATTACTTCAGATGCTCGGTACGGATCTGATGAACCTGTATTCGAACTGGGGGGCTGCAAAGGATCTGCGCGTTCTGATTTCCCTGATCCCGGTCGTGATCTCACTGGCAACGGTCATCACCGTCATGTGTACGGTCGGACGCCATCAGAAATATACGGACCATGAAGAGACGGAGATCCTTCAGGTCCTGGTATGATGTTATCAAAATGATCCAGAATAATGTGATTTTCTGAAAGGACAGAATTATGAAAAAACAGGCAATTCTCATAATGACGGATACCCAGCGCTGGGATATGGTGGGCTGCTACGGAAACCCGGCCATCCACACACCCTGCCTTGATGCATTTTCCGGGCGCTCTTTGCGTTTTGAAAACGCGTACACCTGTCAGCCGGTCTGCGGACCCGCGCGTTCCGCGCTGTTTACGGGGCTGTACCCGCATTCCAACGGCAGCTGGACCAACAGCATGGCGCTTTCCGCCAATGTCCACACGGTCGGCCAGCGCCTGACCCCGAAGAACGTGCACTGCGCGTACATCGGCAAGTGGCATCTGGACGGCGGCGACTACTTTGGCCTGGGTACCTGCCCGGACGGCTACGACCCGGAATACTGGTACGACATGAAGTGCTATCTGGACGAGCTGACGCCGGAAGAACGTTATTTCAGTCGTCAGCCGCAGAGCTCGGACATCCCGGGCGGCATTACGCGTGAGTTCACCTATGCATCACGCGTGACGAAGAGGGCCATCGATTTCATTGAAAAGCATAAGGACGAGGATTATTTCCTGGTCGTTTCCTATGATGAGCCGCACGGACCGTTCCTGTGTCCGCCGCCGTACAATACGATGTTTGAAGGTTATGAGTTCCCGCGCTATGAAAGTCTGGACGATACGCTGGAGAATAAGCCCTCCTCGCAGAAGGCCTGGGCCGGTCCCGCGTTAAACGAGGCGCCGCCGGAGACCATCAGCGGCGATGAGGTCCGCCGTTATCTGGGCTGTAATGCATTTGTGGACAGTGAGATCGGCCGGGTGCTGGACGCAGCAAAGAAGGATGCGGACGATGCCCTTGTCATCTACACCTCCGATCACGGCGATGCCATGTCGGCACACCGTCTGTGCGGAAAGGGGCCGTGTCTTTACGACGAAGTGACCCACATTCCGATGTTCATCCGCTGGCCGGGTGTCACGGAGGACGGTGCGGTCTTCAAGGCTCCGGTAAGCCACATCGACATCACCCCGACTGTCATGGACTTCTTTGGCCTGGAGCCGGGAATGTGGATGGACGGCGTGACGTTACAGCCTGTGTTAAAAGGCGAAAAAGAGGCACATCCGGCCTTTATGGAATTCAGCCGTTATGAAATCGACCACGATGGTTTTGGAGGTTTCCAGCCCCTTCGCGGTGTCTACGACGGCCGTTACAAGATGACGATCAACTTGATGTGTGAGGATGAGCTTTACGACATGCTGGAGGACCCGCATGAAATGAAGAATCTGATCCGGGATCCGATGTATCGCGAGGTCCGGAATCGTCTTCATGACGAGATCCTGAACTGGATGAACGAGACCCGTGACCCGTTCCGCGGTTACTGGTGGGAGAGAAGAAGCTGGCGCGAGGACGCACGTCCGGCCACCTGGGATTATACCGGTATGACCCGTCAGCGCGAGAATGAGGAGTTTGAGAGCCGTCAGTTGGACTACACGACCGGCCTTGAAATGGAACAGGCGGTCCGCGCAAAGGACGCCAATACGGTACTGACAAAGAAAAAAGACTGATCCGTTTAAAGCGGGCAGTCCTCATCAACAAGAATACAGTAAGGAGACCATATGATCCAGAATCCCATCATCCCGGGCTTTAACCCGGACCCCTGCATCTGCCGTAAGGGCGATGCGTACTACCTGGCAACTTCTACGTTTGAGTGGTTCCCGGGCATTCCGATCTATCGTTCCTTTGATTTAAAGAACTGGGAACTGTACACGCATGTTTTAACGGACGATGTACAGCTGAACCTTCTGAACCTGCCGTCTGCAAAGGGCATCTGGGCGCCGTGTCTCACGTACTGTGAGGCGGAGGACCGCTTCTATGTCATTTACGGCGTCATGAACAGTATGAATGCCCGCTATTTCGATGTGGACAATTATCTGATCACGGCGGAGAACATCGAGGGTCCGTGGAGCGAGCCGGTCTATCTGCATTCCGCAGGCTTTGATGCATCCATCCTTCACGATGATGACGGAAGAAAGTACATCGTATCACTGGAGTGGGAGACCCGTAAGGGCTATGAAGAGCCGGGCGTTATCTGCTGCATCGAGTATTCGCCGGAAGAGAAGAAGGTCATCGGTTATCCCAAGCGCATCTGGCGCGGCGGTACGGATCGCGGCTGCATCGAAGCGCCGCATCTGACCAAGAAGAACGGCAAGTACTACATCATGTGTGCCGAAGGCGGTACCGGTTATAATCATTGCGTGACGATGGGCCGCGCGGACAATGTCTGGGGTCCGTACATCGGCGACCCGGAGAACCCGATCATCACCGCAGTCCCCACGCCGTCGTACGAGCGTGACGACCCGGACCATCTGAAGCCCCGGTATTTCAATCCGGAGAACCTTTTACAGAAGGCCGGCCACGGAAGCTATGTGGATCTGCCGACCGGCGAGTCCTACCTCGTGCATCTGTGCTCCCGTCCCTTTGTACCGGAGCTTCGCTGCACGCTGGGCCGCGAGACCGCGATTCAGAAGATGGAATGGACGGAGGACGGCTGGCTTCGGAAGAAGGGCGGCGGCCGCCTGGCCGACGCGTTCTGCGAGGAGAGCCTGCTCCCCGAGCATCCGCTTCCGGTCCTTCCCGCACGCGATGACTTCGATTCCACGGAGCTTCGCAAGACCTACGTGTCTCCGCGTATTATGCCGGACCGTTTCGTGGACCTCGAGTCCCGGCCCGGTTACATCCGTCTCCGCGGTCAGGAATCGCATGCGTCCATGCACAAGGTAAGCCTGCTCGCACATCGTCTGACGTCCGTTTACACGGAGGTCACAACCGAGATGGAGTATGTGCCGGATGTATACCAGCATAACGCCGGTCTCATCCTGTATTATGACAACATGAATTCCGTCTATCTCCGCAAGTATCCGTCGGAAACACTCGGACAGAGTGCCATCGGCATCATTCAGCTGGAGAACGGTGAAAAGACCGAGATGCTGGACACCCGTACACCGGTAAACGACGGCCCGATCTGGTTCCGCCTGAACATCGAAGGCCGCGTTTCCCGCTTCTCCTACAGTATGGATGGCGAGAATTACATTGCGATCGGTCCGGAATTCGACACCACGAAGTATTCCGACGAATACTGCAAGTACGGTGAATTCACCGGTGCGATGGTCGGTATCATCTGTGTGGACAGCGTCAAGCACGAGAAGTACGCGGACTTTGACTTCTTTGAGTATAAGGCGGATGAGAAGCGGAATGTGGAGTGAGAGAAAGAGGTGAGCCCGTATGAACAGTTTTGGGAATGACGGGACACAAACGGTTCGGAAGCATCTGGTTCTGCACGGCGATGTCCAGGGCGTGGGTCTTCGCTACCGGGCTTATTACGCGGCGCAGCGCGCGCGGGTGACCGGTTATGTCCGGAACCTGTATGACGGCACCGTGGAAATGGAGGCGGAGGGAAGAGCCGCGGACATCGATGAAATGCTCCGTATGATCCGTGAGGGCCGCTTTGTGGACATCACGGATATCGAGGTGAAACCGATCCCGACGGAAGGAAGCCGGAGTTTTGAGATCCGGTAATGAATTTGAGGAAGGTTCGTTTTAGCCCTTTGGACAGGGCAGGAAATGCAATAATTAAAAGCCCCGGAAGCTTCTTGAAAGCTTCCGGGGCTTTTTTTGGCGCTTTACTATATCACGGCAGTTATTCTATTCCACCGCATCCCAACACACTTCACCCGATCCTCATCACTGCATATACTCCGGCATTGCGTTTTCCGCCTGCTCGTTTTCTTTATCGATGAGACGTTTGGGATGCATCAGGATGATCTTTTCGATCTCTTCCCAGTGCTCCAGGGTGATCTTCGCGATGACCGGATCGTACATCGTGCCGGTGCAGCGCTCGATCTCGGCTTTGCAGTGGTCAATGGAGAACGGCTCACGATAGCAGCGGCGGGAGGTCATGGCATCGATGCTGTCCGCGATTGCAATGATGCGGGAGGTCATCGGAATCTGATCGCCGGAGAGGCCGTCGGGATAACCGGTTCCGTTGTAGCGTTCGTGGTGATGGAGAATCGTCTGAGCGACCTCGGTCATGCTGGGGGCTCTCGAAACGACCTCCGCGCCGATAACCGGATGCTCCTTCATCGTTGCGAATTCCTCATCGGTCAGGCGGCCGGGTTTGAACAGTACACGGTCCGGAATACCGATCTTACCGATGTCGTGCAGATGCGCGGCCAGAGCCAGATGCTCCCTGGTGGACGGGGAGACGCCCATGGCATCGGCGATGCAGAGCGAGAGCTCACGCACACGGTCGGAATGGGAAGCGGTATATACATCGCGGGCTTCAACGGTGGAGATGATACAGTCGATGATGCTCCGAAAATCCTTTTCATGATTGCGCACCATGGAATTCGGATTGTTTTTCTTGTTCATATACATCCGGAGATCGGCTTCCTGTTTCCAGTCACTGATGGAGATCTGTTTGCCGTCGCGGCGCAGAAGGTGACTGTAACCGTGGGCGATCGACAGCTTCCACATGCTGCTTTCGTTGCACTTCCGGATCAGTTCCTCCAGATCCGATTCACAGGCGGAAACGGACTTGGTCATATCGGTGATGACGGCGGTGAACTCATCGCCGCCGATGCGGTAGCAGTCACCGGCATCGCCGAAGGCCTGCTCGATGCGTTTTGCTGCGGCAACGATCAGGTCATCGCCCGCGGCGTGGCCAAAGGTATCATTGGTCATCTTAAGACCGTTGACATCCATCATCACAAGGATCGCATCCGCATCTGCCGGAAGCTCCTTTTCAAGCTTTTCCAGCCGGTTCTCAAATGCGCGGCGGTTCTGAAGACCCGTCAGCGAGTCATAATAGGAGAAATGCTCGTACATCTGCATCTCCGTAAGCTCGCTTCGGCGTTCGTTGGAGATCCGGACAAAACGGGACATGACCGCAAACAACAAAAAGATCAGGAAGACCAGAATGCCGCCCAGAAGCAGGTTGCGGTAGAAGAGCGGATGCCCCAGGAAATAGGTCAGGATACTGCCCATACCGGCGACGATCGCGATCGCCGTACCGACGAAGGTCAGTGTATTTTCGTTATACTGTTCCTCATGCTCGATATCATGCAGGAAGTAGATGAACGTCAGGACCATGTCGATAATGAAAAGGATAAAGGCAGAGTAAAAGGTGTGCTCCAGCCGCGCCACACCGAACAGGCAGAGAAGACTCATTATGACCAGGTTGGCCGCACCGATCAGCGCGAATACCGGGAAGACCGGATGCTTACGTTCCAGCGTGCGCCAGATGTAGGTGCAGACCGGAATGGACATGGCAAGTAACGACATATAGCAGAGGACACCGACGATCTCCTGCGAAATACGGGTGATCATCGGAAGATCGGAGTCACAGAATCCCCAGATAATGCTAAAGAGCAGGAACGCGAACAGCGAGTACAGCCGGCTGTCCATCATTTTCTTGACCGTGAAGAAAATGATCAGGAAAAGGACCAAAAGTCCGGTGACGCTTAACAGGACCAGAAGCGCCAGCGTCGGAAGCTCCTTCCGGAGGATCCGGTACACCAGGCATTCCTGAGAAGCATATTCCACGGACGGAAGCTCATAGGTGTTGTTCCTGGAGCCTTCGAAGGTCAGCGTCAGTGTCTCGGTCCCCTCCGGGATCCGGACGATCTGCTCGTTATAGAACATCAGATGCTTTTTCATGGCCGATGTATTGACACTGTACAGGACCTCATTCCCCGCGCGGACCGTTACTCCGTAGCGGTTGTTGCTGAACAGGATCGCGGGATGCGGGACGGAAGCGGGAAACTCGATCGTCACGGTCACGCTTTCACCGTCATCGACCTGAACCGTGGTCGGCAGGAACTTTATTTCCGTTGTATCCCCCGATGTAACGTCAACACTGCCGGTAATGCTCATCGGCTCCGAAATACCGATCGTTTCCGCAAAAAGATCCCGTCGATATGTACCGGCGTTTACAGCGGCGAGAATCATAAACGTCAGGAACAGAACAAAGCCGGCTACGCCTAAAATAGCGAATGCGAACTCGTCTTTAGCAAGAAATCGCTTGTTTTTCATGGAATCATGCTTTCTCCGCTTGTGCGGACTGTGGTTCATTAAAGAATTTCAATAAGTGCCGCCACGTCCTCTTTCTTTGTTGCCCAGCTGGTGCAGAAGCGGATAGCGGTGTGGGTATCATCGATGGTCTCCCAGAAACTGAAGGCGACTTTCTCAGCCAGCTCTTCCATGCGGGCATTCTCAAGAATGATCAGGATCTGGTTGGTCGGTGAAGTGAGCAGAAAACGGTAGCCCTTTTCCGTCAGAGCTTTTTTCAGCATTTCCGCGGTGTCGATGGCATTCCGTCCGATCCTTTCATACAGACCGTCCGTGAAGAGGACATCGAACTGGACACCGAGGAGCCAGCCCTTGGCGAGGAGCGCACCGTGCTGCTTGACACGGGTGATAAAGTGCGCGGGCGTGTTGTTTTTCGTGAAGACGATGGCTTCTCCGAACAACGCGCCGCATTTGGTTCCGCCGATGTAGAACACATCGGTCAGTTCGGCGATGTCCTTCATGGTGACATCGGTACCGTCTGCGGTGAGACCGTAGGATAAGCGTGCACCGTCCAGATAGAGCGGGAGCTTGTAATTGTCACAGACCGTGCGGAGCGCCTGCAGCTCGGCCCTGGTGTAGAGCGTGCCGTATTCCGTCGGGTGGGAGATGTAGACCATGCCCGGGAAGACCATGTGCTCGTGGTTGCCGTCGGCGTAGAAAATTTTCAGAAGCTTTTTAAGATCCGCGGCGCACATCTTTCCGTCCTTTCCGGGAACGGTCAGGACCTTGTGCCCCGTATACTCGATGGCTCCGGCCTCATGCACACTGACATGTCCGGTATCCGCGGCGACGACGCCCTCATAGGGCATCAGCATGGTATCGATGACCAGCTGATTGGTCTGGGTGCCGCCGGTGACAAAATACACATCGGCAGCGGGGCAGTCACAGGCTTTACGGATCTTTTCCTTTGCGGAATCACAGTAGTGATCGGAACCGTAGCCGTTGATCTTTTCGTAGTTGATCTCAGCGATCTTTTTCAGGATCTCCTCGTGCGCACACTCGGAGTAATCGTTCACAAAATGGAGCATAGGGACCTCACAGGGTTATATTTTCGGGTAAAAACGCTCGCATGTCCGTCGGAAGGTCCGAGGATATGAGAACGGGTTCGTTCGTATAAGGGTGCCGGAAACTCAGGCGGCAGGCGTGCAGCGCGTGGCGCGTCATGCCGGCAGCCGGACCGTGGCCGTAAAGGGCATCGCCGAGGAGGGGATGCCCGGCTTCCGCCATGTGAAAGCGGATCTGGTGCATGCGACCGGTCGGGATGCGGACACGGAGGACGGAATAGTCCCGAACGGTATAAAGTACATCGTAGTACGTGACGGCTTCTTTTGCGTCCGCGACGCCGGAGCCGTTCCGGTTTTTCAGGATGCCGTCTTCTGTGTGGTAGGATTCCATCGCCCAGTCAAAACGGCCGGAGGGCGCGGAAAAACGGCCTTCCGTGACGGCGATGTACGTTTTTTCAAAAGTGCCGTCGGCCTTTTCGCGGGCCAGAATGTCCGCGGTGATGCCGTCCTTGGCCATCAGCACAAGGCCGGAGGTGTCGCGGTCCAGGCGTCCCAGAAGGTGGACGTTGGCATCGGGATCGGTCGCGTCAAAATAGGCGCGTACGCCGTTTGCCAGGGAGTCGATGAGATGGCCGCGGGAAGGGTGGCAGACCATGCCGGCGGTTTTGTTCAGGACGATCAGACAATCGTCCTCGTATAAGACCTCGATGGGGACTCCGGGATTGGAAAGAAGATGGCGCTCCTTATGGTCGGAATCCGTCCGGAGGATCGTCAGGACATCTCCGGTATGCAAAAAGGAGCCGACCGTGGCCGGCTCTCCGTTCAGTGTAATACCGCGGTCCGTGAACTTGACGGACCGGATCTTCAGCGTCGAAAACCCAAGATCCGATTTTAAAAATGTCAGGATCTTCTTGCCGTCGTCCTTATCGGTGATCCGGAAATCGAGGTAATGCTTCATGATTACAGAAGCGCTTCCAGTGCGGATTTGGGGCAGTATCCGATCTGCTTGTTGACGACCGCGCCGTCCTTAAAGATCAGGATGGTCGGGATGCTCTGAACATTGTAGCGGATGGCCAGCTCGGTCTCCGCGTCCACATCGACCTTGCCGACCTTCAGGACGTCTGCCTTCTCTTCGGCGAGCTCGGAAACGATGGGAGCGATCATGCGGCAGGGACCGCACCAGGTCGCCCAGAAATCCACAAGAACAGTCTTGTCCGACTTCAGGACTTCTTCTTCAAAATTCTCTACAGTGACAGTAACTTCAGCCATGGTTTGCCTCCTTAAAAATCAGTCGATTTTTATTATGAAAAGTGTACTCCATATACAGAAAAAAGTCAATGAAACGGGGCAGATGGAGAAGGCGGAACGCAGAAATCCGGCAGGAATGAAAAATACTGGAAAAAATAACACAAATAGTGTATAATAATTTTGTTTTTGTGCGCTTTGTGCCATCGGCCTGTTCGATCTGCCCGGAAGCACATCCGCACAGCACTTTCGAAACGATCCGGAATGATTCCGTAAGTCCGTGACCGCACAGACGGAAGGAGCTTTTCATGAAGGTGTTTTTCATTATTTTACCGGTCTTATGCTTGATCGTACTGCTGATGCTCATCATCAGCTGCGTTGTTTATTTCATCGCGTTTCATTCGCCGGACGGGAAGCAGAACAATGATTTCAATCTGCCTCCGATGAGCGACGAAATGCGGGAAATGAGCGAAGGGCTGATCCGGAAACTGAATGCAAGACCCTTTGAGAAGGTGGAGATCCGGTCCGATGACGGTTTGAAGCTTTGCGGCCGTTTGTACGAGGTACAAAAGAATGCACCTGTACACATCGGCTTTCACGGCTACAGAGGAACCCCGTCCAGAGATCTTTCGGGAGGAGCAGACATGTATCTTTCCCTTGGCCACAATCTGCTGATCATAGAGCAGCGTGCGCATAAGTCAAGTGAAGGACACACCATTACGTTCGGGATCCGTGAACGGCAGGACTGCCTTTCCTGGATCCGGTATGTAAATGAACGTTACGGCGAGGACACGCCGGTCATGATCAATGGGATTTCCATGGGTGCGGCAACCGTTCTGATGGCATCGGAACTTGCGCTGCCCGGGAATGTCCGCGGTATCATCGCCGACGCCCCGTATACAAGCCCGGAAGAGATCATCCGCTGCGTCGTGAAGTCCATGAAGCTTCCCGAAGCTCCGGCGATGTTCTTTCTCCGTGCAGGCGCTTTTCTGTATGGCGGATTCTCCCTGAATCAGGCATCAGCCATGGATGCGGTAAAGAGCGCGCGGATCCCGATCCTTCTCATACACGGCGGATCGGACGATTTTGTCCCCTGTGACATGGGACGTTCCATTTACATGAGTAATCCCGAAATGATCGAATTTCACACTTTCCCGGGCGCCGGCCACGGCCTCAGCTTTCTGAAGGACCGCCCGCGCTACGAGAAGATCGCGACGGAATTCATTCGCCGCTGTCTGAATTCGGACCATGAAGCGTAAATAGACCGCATCCCGATATGTTCATCGGTCCCAGCCCGCCGCCGCACGCGGCAGAAAGAGCAGCATGAGCATTTATTTAGTTGATTACGAAAACGTCCATGACGATGGCATGGACGGTGTTGGCACGTTACAGGAGGGCGATAAGGTCGTCGTATTTTACAGTGAAGCCGTGAAAACGATCCCCTTTGACCGCCATGTGGAAATGATGATGTCCAAGTGTACCGTCGAGTACATCCAGACACACAAGACCGCAAAGAATTATCTGGACTTCCAGCTGACCACATACCTCGGTTACCTTCTCGGAACCGGTCTGCAGGGTCCCTGCTATGTGATCACGAACGATACCGGATTTGACAGCGTTGTCGATTTCTGGACGGGCCGTAACGTGACGATCGCACGACAGAAGAGCATCGTTCAGAAGGATGGTGCACAGCCCGCAAAGAGCCGTTCCAGAAGACGCGGCGGACGCGGCAGAAACAGCAGCGCCAAGGAGAGCGCGGCCACCGTACCGGAGGTGACGGCAGCGGAGAGCGCACAGGAGGCGGAAGAAGTCAAGGCAGAAGAAGCCAAGGCAGAAGAGAACGTGACTTTAGAAACGGCTGAGACCGCCGTTGAAAATACCGTAGCCGCACCGGTCGAGGAAGCACCGCGTGAAAAGCGTTCCGGAAACCGTCGGGGCGGAAACAACCGCAGAAACGGCGGACGGAAGCCCGCGGAAGTTTCGGAAGTTCCGGCTGAGGCTGTGAAGGAGAACGAAGAAGCAGCAGAGGTCGAGACTGCAGTCCGGGAATCGGAGAAGCCTGTTGAAACTGCAGCGGAAGCTGTAAAACAGATTGAAGTCGTAAATTCTGCCGAGAGCGAAAAGACGGACCGAAAGGCTGCTGAAAAGGCGGAAGAAAAGCCGGTCATCAAGAACTCCGTAGCGGAGATCCTGAAGGCTCTTGCTCTGGCAAATGCGCCGAAGGAAGAGAAGGCGGAAGAGGCTGCAGAAGCAGCTGTTGAAGAAGTTGAGACAGCAGCGGATGAAGCTGCAGAAGCTGTTGAGGACGCTGTTGAAGAAACGGCAGAAGAAATTACTGAGGAAGCCGCAGATGCGGAGACAGTCGCAGAAGAAACGGCAGCGACGGTCGTAGAAGAAACGGCAGAGACGGTCGCTGCGGAAGCTTCAGAAGCTGCGGAAACTGTTGTTGAAGAAACGGCGGAAGCTCCGGCAGAAGCCGAAGAAGCCCCGGCACCCCGCAAAAAAACGGCACGTCGCAGCGGTAAAAAGAAAGCCGCAGAAAAGGCGGAGACCGTAGAGAACGAAAAGCCGGTTGAAACTGTCGAAGCCCCGGCAACGGTCGTCGCGGAGGAACAGAAGGCGGAGGCTCCGGAAGCGGAAAAGCCCGTAAAGAAGCCCGCAAGAAAGCGCTCCGGTAAGAAGACCGCAGTAAAGAAGGAAGAGGCAGTGGCCGCGGAAACCGCAGAAACGGCACCGGCCCGTGAGGCAGCACCGGAGGTCAAGACCGAAAGCGCACCTGTGCAGGAAGCGCAGCCGGAAGTAAAGGCCGATGACAAGAAGTCCAAAAAGACCGGCCCGGTCCTCCCGGACGGCATCCGGAAGAAGATTCGTGCAGCGGTCAAGAACGACGCGCTGACCGCCGGCAATTACAATATGATCTATCGCAACCTGGCAAGTGCCAAGGATAAGTCCGAGCTGAACAACCTGCTCGTCAAGGGCTTTGGCAGCGAAAAGGGCGGCATGGTCTACAATCAGATCAAAGAGATCTATGCTGAAATGAAAGGCTGATCATGATCTACATTTTTGATATGGACGGCACGCTGATCGATTCCATGGATTACTGGATCGATTACATGCGCGATCTGCTTGACCGGTTTGAATGTACGATCCCGGACGATTTTGTCCTGACCGTCACCCCGATGGGCGCTGTCCGCTGCGCCGGGTATCTTCAGGAACTCGGCGTGCGGCAGTCCACAGAGGAGATCCTGACCGCCATGAAGGCTTTTCTTGTGAAGGCTTATTCGGAAGAGATCCCCGCCAAGGAAACGGTGCCGGAGACCATCCGCGCGCTGAAGGAAAAGGGCCACACCTTAGCGGTCCTCACCGCAAGCCCGCACTCCACGCTGGACCCCTGTCTCAAGCGCCTTCACTTGTACGACCTGTTTGATCGGGTCTGGTCTTCGGATGACTTCGGCATGCAGAAATCGGAGCTCCCGCTGTACGGCGTCGTCGCCGGAAAACTCGGCGCGCGTCCGGAGGACTGCATCTTTGTCGATGACAACTACACCGCTTTAATGACCGCGAAAGAAGCGGGCATGCGGGTGATCGGCGCGTACGATCCCTATTCGGAATCGTATCGTAAGGAGATCGAAGCCATCACGGAACGCTACGTTGAAAAGATGGAAGACATTTTGAAGGGAGCATGATCCCGGAAATAGTAAAACACCCCGCAGAGAGGCCTCTTTTACCGGATATCGGTAAGAGCGGGCAATATCGCCTGCGGGGTGTTTTTTGTCCCGGGAAGCGTAGAAACTTTAACGGGAAGACCATCGTCCGCCTTCTTTTGCGGATTAACGGTCCATAATTTGCGCTCCGGGAGGTTGTTTTACGCCTGCGCGTACAGTATACTTACGGGAAAGGGCGGAAGGCCCGAAGGAGTTTATATGGAAAAGAGAAGAAAAGTATCAAATGTGATCGTAACTGTAGTCATTGTTTTACTGGTGCTCATCACCGCGGCCAACTGTTTTAAGACCGTACCGACCGGATATACCGGCGTGCGTACGACGTTCGGCCAGATCGACCAGCGCACCGTCCAGAACGGTATCAATTTCAAACTGCCCTATGTGCAGTCCATCGAGCTGGTGAACAACAAACAGCAGGACATTACGGACGGCAGCCAGATCTGGTCCGAGACTGCGGAACGTACGGCGATCTACTATGAAAATATCACCGTCACTTATCAGATCAGCCCGGATGCTTCCGCGTGGATCTACAGCAATGTGACCAATTACGAGAGCAATCTGGTCACGAGCCAGCTGATCGCATCGTCCGTGAAAGCAGCCAGCAAGGGCCTCAGCGATACCGATGCCACGAACCGCGGAATCATCGAGCCGCTGGTTCAGGAGAATCTGCAGAAGAGTGTTGACGAAAAGTACAAAGAAGGTATTATTGTAATCAATAAGGTCACGATCTCCAATGTGGATTTCGATGATTCTTACAATGAGGCGATCGCCAATAAGCAGCGTGCGACGATCGAGGCGCAGCAGCAGGCCATTGAGAATCAGAAGGCCATCGAGCGTGCGGAAGCGGAGGCCAAGGTCAAGAAGACCGAAGCGCAGGCGGAAGCGGAAGCGACCCTGATCCGTGCGCAGGCGGAGGCGGAAGCCAATGAGATCCTTCAGAAATCCATTACTGCGGAAATTCTGCAGCAGGAATACATTGAGAAATGGGACGGCGCACTGCCCAGGGTCATGACCGGAACCGGCGAAGACGGCATCATGATCGGGGTGGACAGCTTCCTGGAGGAGACCTCAGATTGATTTGAACTTAATAAGGTGCAAACATAAAGGAGGCATGTATGGAGTTTTTACAGACAAGAGGACGCGACATCATTACCGAGAGCGGGCAGAAGGTCTTCCTTCGCGGTACGAACATCGGCGCGTGGATGAACATGGAAGATTTCATGGACGGTTTTCCGGGTGTTGAATACCGCCTGCGTTACTACGCAAAGGAGATCCTGGGCGAGGAGATCGGCGAGTATCTGTTCACCAGTCTTCTGGACCATTTCTTCCGCGAGGAAGACGTGAAATTCATGGCATCGCAGGGAATCAATGTGCTTCGTTTCCCACTGAACTACCGTCACTTTGAAGACGATATGAACCCGTACGTCTACAAGGAAGAGGGCTTCAGGATGGTTGATATGGTCCTCGACTGGTGTGAAAAGTACGGCATCTATGTGATCCTGGACCTGCATGCGGCGCAGGGCTATCAGAACTGCGACTGGCATTCCGATAACAATATGCGTACCGCGCTTCTGTGGCGCTCCAAGGAGTATCAGGACCGCGTCGTGGCACTGTGGGAGCAGCTGGCGACCCGTTATAAGGATCGTTCCGTTGTGGCGGCTTATGACCTGTTAAACGAGCCCACCACGAACAACCAGTACAACCGCATGCCGCTTCCGTACGTGACCGACTGGAAGGCGATGAACGGTCTGTACCATCGTCTGTATGACGCGATCCGGGCCATCGACCCGAAGCATATCATTGCGATCGAGGGCGATGACTTCAGCCGCCGCTTTGTCGGCATGGACCCGCCGTACGGCCCGAACATGATCTACTCCAGCCACAACTATTCCTTCGTTATGCGCCTGAATCCGGGCGTGGAGAGATTCAGTGAAGAGTACTATCGCCTGCTGAACGAGGAGTTCTACAACGGTGAATGGTGGGACTATGTCAACAAGTACAATGTTCCGCTGTGGGTCAGCGAATTCGCGCTGTTTGACGGTCAGTTGGATATCTTCAAGAAGGAAGAGGTCCATTGGACTACCTGGAGCTATAAAATGACCGGATCCTTCGGTATGGTACACTGCAAGGCGGACAGCCCGTATATGCAGCATATCAAGCCGTATATGGAACTGCAGCATTCGCACTGGCATCCGTCGGAGAATCCGGCAGCGGTCAAGGTGGCCGATGCGGTGCAGAACCTGCTGGACGCTGTTCAGGAGCTGTTCCTGCCGATCCTTCCGGGATTTGATCCGTTCCAGCATGACGAGTATTTCCCGAAGACCGTCAGCGATATCTATGTGGCGCCGCTCATGCAGCACTACTGGCTGAACCTGTTCAAGGGAATGACCAAGGAGGACATCGATCATCTGATGGAATCCTTCCTGTTTGAAAACTGTGAAGTCAATGAAGCCGTTGCGGCAGAGCATAAGAAATACTGTGACGGACGACTTGACTGATCGTAAATGAATGATGGCCGTGGGTCCGTAGAATGCGGCTCACGGCCGTTATTAAAGTGTGAGAGTAAGTTTTATTATGAACTTGCTCTTGTGTTAAAAATCATGGGAATTCTGTAAGGAGACGTGCATGGTCAGAGAAATCGTACGTGATGTGATGTTTTTAAGCCGGAAGTCGGAACCGGCCACGGAGGAGGACCTGCAGGTCGGTCGCGATCTTCAGGATACGCTAAAGGCAAACGAGGCACGTTGTGTGGGCATGGCAGCCAATATGATCGGTGTGACAAAGAATGTGATCATCGTCAGCATGGGCATGCTGAACGTAGTCATGTTCAATCCGGTGATCACGAAAAAGAGCGGGCCGTACGAGACGGAGGAGGGCTGCCTGTCGCTTCCCGGCGTGCGGAAAACGATGCGTTATCAGAACATCGAGGTCGAGTACCGTGATTTCATGTGGAAGCTTCACAAGCAGGCGCTCAGCGGCTGGACAGCACAAATCGTGCAGCATGAAGTGGATCATCTGAGCGGGAAGATCATATGAACGGTAAGGGATATCAAAAAACGGCAGGGAAAACTCCCTGCCGTTTTTATGAAGGATGTTGAAGCTTTTTGTGATGCTTTATGTATGTGTTCAGGCTTTTTTGAAACGGAACACATTCCAGGAGATCGGTTTCAGTTCCGTGGTCACGATGCCGTCTTCGTACACTGCGTCCGGATTCTGTTTGAGCGTCAGAACGTCCTGATTTTCGTAGGTGTTGCGGGCGTTCGGATCGTCCGAGCACATTTCCAGATGCTCGATAAAACGGTAATCCTTGAAATTCGCGACATCCAGCGTGAACTCATGGGCATCCTCCCAGTCGGTGTTTCCGACGAATACCGTGAACTCGCCGTCTTCCTCGTTCAGTGCCGCCGCGGCCTGGATGTACGGAACATCTTCAAAACCGTTGTACTGGTTCTGATCATCGCCGGCGTAGGGCTCTACGCTGAAGGTCTCCGATTCGACGACCGGCATGATAGAACGCCCCTTCGCATAGCGGATGAGGGAAGTGATGGGATAGTAGGACGCCGATTTCCAGGTGTGGGTGGCATCGGCCGAGCAGCACATGCCGAGACCGCTCGTCGCGCAGCCGATCTTGACACGGTCCGCATGACGCATGAAGGCCAGGAAAACACAGGCATTGGCAACCGCGGACGGCATCTCTCCGCCGGCGAACATTCCGCCGAAGTTGTGGAATTCGTTCGGGCTCTGGTAGGTGTACGGATCCTTCGGGAAGTCAAAGAACATCGATTCGGGGAGGTTTCCGTTCATGCCGGGCGTGAGCGGTTTGGTCGGGCGGCACATGCTTCCGAACTCGTCAAAGGACAGGTACATGGTCTTTTTCGAACGGAGCTTGGTCTTCACAAGATCACTCAGCGCGATCTCGGTGTTGATGTAGTTTTCGTAGCCCTGGATACCGGCCATCAGCTTCGGAATATCACCGAGGGGCGCGTGATGGTAATGATGCAGCGAGATCATATCGACCAGTTCGTAACAGGTCTCCAGCACGGTCTGGTCCCAGCTAGGGTAATGGGTCATGCAGGGGCAGGAGGAGATGCAGGCGACCGTTTCCACCGTCGGGTCGGTCAGCTTCAGCATCTTCGAGGTCTCCCGGGCCAGATTGCCGTAGCCCAGCGGATCCTTCTCATACGAACCCATCTGCCACGGACCGTCCATCTCGTTTCCAAGATACCAGGTCCGGACCTTGTAAGGCGCGGTGTGGCCGTTCTTTTTACGCTCCTCGGACCAGTACGCGCCGTCGTCACCGTTCGTGTAATCAATGAGGTCGATGGCTTCATTGATACCGTCGGTACCGAGATTCAGGGTGTACATGATCTCCGCGCCGAGGCGCTCGCCCCAGGTCAGGTATTCATCCACGCCGATCTCCTTCGGGATGATCTTCGCGCGGGAACGGTCAAAGATCTGCTTGCGGTCTTCCACCGGGCCGATGTTTTCCTTCCAGCGCCAGCCGGAAACAAAATTGCCGCCGAAACGGATCGTGTTCAGGCCGGCCTCTTTCAGACCGTCCATGAAGTCCTGACGGAAGCCCATATCGTCCGCGGTCGGGTTATCGGGGCACCACATCCAGCCGTTGACAAAGTTGCCGATGGGTTCCAGGAACGCGCCGAAAAGGCGCGGGGAAATATCGCCGATCACATAGGAGGGATGTAATGTAACTTTCGATTTTTTAGCCATGTATGAAACCTCTCTTTCTTGATTATTGATTCACGGGCCTTGATTCTGTTAGTTGCAGTGTACTACCGGTGAAATGATCTGGCAATGGTTTCTGCGGCTTTGGGGCTGTCGGAGCCAATTAAATCGATAATCATAAAGTGATAAAGTCCCGGAAAAGGGACTTCATTTTCGCTATACTGCACATAACAAAGGAAACGGGGGACCTTCTTATGGCAGTCGCATTGGAAAAAACAGTAGTATTTGTCGGGATCTTTGTAATGATGATGTTGTTATGTACGATCGGGGTGATGTAAATGGAAAAGGTATGGGAACGTTTCTGTGATGGTTTTGAAGCGGCATGGCCGTATGTAAAGAAGGTACTTCTTGTCATCGGGAAGATATGGCTTGGTGTGATCGTTTTCGGCGGTCTTTTGATGTTGACGATGTGTTATCTTTGCATACGATTGATGATCGGCTTTTTTGCAATGTGCCGCCGTTTGGATATTGCTTTAGGCGCGATCCGGAGAAGTGCGGTGTTTCTGGCGTGGGACACTGCAATTACATGGTTTATGTGCAGCGGGAAAAGATAATAAAAAGGGCCTTCCTCATGAAGGCCCTTTTTATTGTTATGGAGTAGAGGGGAGTCGAACCCCTGTCCGAAAACCCATCCACCGAACTTTCTACCATTATAGTTTATCTTTTTTTATTCCCTCAATGTGAGCCGGTAAACAGGCGCACATGTTTTGGTAGCTTCATGAATCTTCCGAAGTCTCAAAGCTTTGACGACGGAGGGCTCCGCATAGTCGAAGCCGGTTGACCGCCGTGCGGAAGCAGCGGGCCGACTCACAGCAATTAAGCTGCGTATGCTAAATTATCGTTAGCGTTTATGTTTAGGTTCCGTCTTTTTACATGGCACGGTACATGAATGGCTTATCCGGATTCAAAATCCCCGTCGAAACCGGTACTACCCCAATTTCGCAGGAAATATCATAACATATTCGCGGCCGGAAGTCAAACGGGATCCCTCATTCGATATCGCATCTTGCTTTTGTACGGGAAAGGGGGTATGATGGGAAATACATTTCAGGTTCGATTCAGTATTCCGAAGGGAGAACGATATGGGTATTTTTTATTTCCCGGGCTGGGTCCGGAAGAGTATCACGTTTACGATCGATGACGGCAACATTCCGCTCGACGCCAAATTTATGGCCATCACAAAGCCGGCGGGCATCAAGGGCACGTTCAATCTGGACACCCCGCTCAAGTTTCTGAAGACGCCGGACGAGTTCCGCAAATTCTACGCGGGCTATGAGATCGCGAACCATTGTCGCTATCACGCGTATCCCTTCGTCCCGGAACGCCCGGTGACCTTTAAAAACGAGCTTTTCAGCCGTGAGACCGCGGACCGCGCGTTCGGTTACGACGCCGGTGAAGAAGGTCTCTATCGCATCTTTACGTACGACTGGACGTATCTGGCAACGGACGATAAATACATGGAACTGGTCGATGCCTGCCAGAAGGAGCTGGAGAGCGTCTTCGGCGCGGGAAAGATCCGCACCTATATCTGGCCCTGCGGCGGACAGAACAACCCGGAAGTCTTTGAACGCCTGAAGGCTTACGGTTTCCAAAGCATCCGCACGACCGGCTGCGTGATGGACTCCACCGGTTTTGCGTTCCCTGCGGACCGCATGAACTGGAGCTACAACGCGAACAATATGTGCCTTCGCGAGGCGGCAGCGCTTTATGACACCTTCCCGGATGACGGCGAACTCAAATTCTTCTGCTTCGGCGTCCATTCCCATGACTTTGAAAACGCCAAAAACTGGTACGTTCTGGAGGAATTCTGCGAGAAGTACGGCAATCGTCCCGAGGACTTCTGGTACGCGTCCGTCGGAGATATTTTTGACTACGAGGATGCGGTGAAGGCAGCCGTCGTTACGGAAGAGAAGATCGAGAATCCTTCGGGAGTCGACCTCTACGTTATTGTGAACGGAGAGAAGAGGATCGTGCCCGCAGGAGAAACGCTTATACCGGTGTGAGCACCCGCATAAGAAGCGTATAGATGACCGCACGGGGCGGGAGGTGCTCCGGACAGCATTCACGTAAAAGGAGGTTTTTATGCTCCGTACATTAAAAAAGATCCCGGCCTACGGCTGGATCCTAGGTATCGTTTATTACATTCTTCAGTACGGTATGTACCGTCTGGGGGACTTTTTGAGTGACGTCATCGGCACGAAGGCAAATCCCTGGTGCCCGAAGATCGCCTGCATCGACGACCGGATCGGTGTCATCTCGATCTTTGTCGTGATCTATGTTTTTTCTTATGTTTTCTGGGTCTGCGGACCGATTGCCGTATCCCTTACAAAGAAAGCGAATTTCATCAACTACATTATCGGGCTTTCCGCGGCCTACGTCGTCGGGTTCCTGATCTTTGTATTCGCGCCGTCCTACATGGACCGCGTGGCGGAAGGACTTATGACGGCGGTGAAGGGGAATGGTCCGTTTGATACCATGCTGCGCGGCATTTATGCCGCCGATGGCAGCGACATCGCTTTCAACCTGTTTCCGTCGTACCATTGCCTGATCAGCCTGTACTGCTACCTCGGCATCCGGAAGCAGCCGGAGATCTCACGGGGCTTCAAGATCTACACCGCTGTAATGGTAGTGCTCATCTGTATGTCCACGCTGTTCACGAAGCAGCACTACATCATCGACATGGTGGGCGGCCTCGGCATTTCGCTCGTCTGCTATCTGATCGTGGAGAAGCTGGATCCCGCAAAGAAGATCCTGGAAAAGAAGGCAAAGACTATTTCCGAATAAAAGCCCACACAGCGTTCCGTAAAGATAAACGGACATGTTACCGGACTCAAAAGTCCGGTAACATGTCCGTTATTTCTTCGAGCGGAAGCGTATGCCCGTATCCCTCCAGGCGGCGGATCGTAACGCGGTCGTTTCCCGAAAAAGCTTCTTCAAACAGGTCGATTCCGTATTTCGGCAGCACGACGTCATCGTCCGTGCCCTGAACGATCATCACCCGCGCGTCCGAATTCCGCACACCGTCGCATACGGTATACGTGCTGTATGCCCCGAATTTCAAGCGTTCGTAGAGCTTGACGTAGGGGAGCAGGAGGTTCACGACGGGGCCCACGTATTTTCCCGCTTCGGCGCGAAGCATATCGGAGGATGCGTTAAAGCCGGAGAGGAGGACCGCGGTCCGGATCTCCGGATGGTCCTTCAAAACGGCACCTGCGGAATAAGCGCCCCAGCTGTGTCCGATGACCGCGACTTCCATCCCGCGGCATTCATCCAGTGACTCCGCAAAGTCCAGTGCGTGATCGATGTCGATGACACCCTGCACAAGTCCGCCGGTATAGGTACCTTCGCTTTTACCGAAGCTGTAGGCATCATAGGCAAATACGGGATACCCATTGCGTGCGAGTGTGACGATGAGCCCGGTATACGCGCGGTGATCCGATCCGATGCCGTGAGCAAATACGATGAGGGTATTTGGATCCGTGATGTCTTTCGTATCCTCAACATTCATGCTGTACAGATAGCCGGAAAGCTTCCTTCCGCGGTCCGTTTCAAACGAGTATTCCTTGCAGGAAAGCTCCGGGTAGTCCGAAGGCATCGGCCCGCCGGACTCCTTTTCCGTAAAGAGGAAGCGGAAGACCGCTTCGTATCCGACGGCATTCGATACCGGCATGAATACAAGGGTAAACATAAGGATCCATAGGAGAAGCCTCCGGAGGATCTTTTTCTTTTTGGGTGCGGCACCGGCCGCGGGCTTACGGGAAGGTTCGTTCATAGCGGTTCCTTTGTTTCGTTCTGATACGAACAGTATAAAAGCGGCACGCGTTTTTTTCAAGAACCCCGAATTGTTCTTGAACCCTTTTTCAACATCTGCTATAGTCGGTTTATCAACATTTTTGGAGGCCATTATGAGCAAAAAACTTCCGGTCGGCATCCAGGTCTACGGCCTGCGCGACCTTCTTGAAAATACCCCCGAAAACTTCGAAAAGGTCATGCGCGAAGTGAAGGCGATCGGCTATGACGGCGTGGAGCTTGCCGGTCTTTACGGCATTGCCCCGGAGGAGGTCCGTGAAATTCTGGACCGCACGGGACTCCGCGCGATGAGCGCGCACGTGCCCTTTGATGATATGGTCCATAACCTTGATCAGGTCATCGCGGATTACAAGACCATCGGTGTGGACTACCTGGTCATGCCGTATCTTGCACCGGAATACCGCCCGGCGGAGCCGGAAAACTTCGTGGCTTTTCTTGAAACGCTGAAGACGATCGGAAAAAAGATCCACGAAAACGGTCTGGAGCTTCTGTATCATAACCATGATTTTGAATTTGTGCGGATGCCGGACGGCGGGTACGGATACGATGTTATGTTTGAGACCATTGCCCCGGAGGAACTGAAGCCGGAGCTTGATACCTGCTGGTGCGATGTTGCCACCGGACGCGCGACCGAGTACATTCAAAAGTACGCCGGCCGCATTCCGGTCGTCCATCTGAAGGACTACATCAAAAAGGGCAGCGTCACGAATATGTACAAACTGATCGGCGTGGAAACGGAGGAAGCGAAGGAGGAGACCGGCTATTTCGGTTTCCGTCCGGTGGGCTTCGGGCAGATGATCTGGGAGCCGGTGCTTCAGGCATCCCTGGATGCGGGCACCGCGTGGGTCGTTGTTGAGCAGGATGAGCATTATGAGCTTTCCCCGATGGAATGCGCAAGACGAAGCCGCGAATACCTCCGCATCCTGGGCTGGTAACATGAGAGCCGGAGAATATTATTACGAACATATGACGAAGGAGGAGCAGCGCGCATACCGCGCGATGCTGAAAGGACTGACGGCACTGGAGGATTCGTTCCCGGTGCCGCTTCTTTCCGCGCGCGAACTCGCCGACGTCTACTTCACCCTGCGCCTGGACCACCCGGAGATCTTCTATACGGTGACCTTTTCCTACCGCCATTATCCGGATTCCGCGAACATCGAGCTTCTGCCGGTGTATCTTTTCGCGAAGGACAAGATCCGCGAACACCGGAACCAGCTGGACGCCCGCATCAAAAAACTGGCGCGCGCGGCGGAAGGGATGACGGAAGCGGAGAAGGAGCTTTATATCCACGATTTCATCCTGAACAATGTTCACTATGATAAATTGAAAAAGGAGTACTCGCACGAGATCATCGGCTCGCTTTGCAACGGCACGGCGGTCTGTGAGGGTATGGCAAAGGGCGTGAAGGCCCTGGCCGATGCACTCGGCCTCTGGTGCATCGTCGCCCTTTCCGACAACAATCCGGAGAAGGGCATCAAGTACCGCCACACCTGGAACATCCTGAAGATCAACGGGCAGTATTACCACCTGGACGCGACCTTTGACAACACCCTGTCCAAAAGCGCGGGAGCGCGTTATGACTATTTCAATCTTTCGGACAGGCAGGTGTTCCGCGACCACGAACCGGTGATGCGCCCGGTGCCGGCGTGCACGGACGGCGATCATTTTTACTACAAGGAGAAAAAGCTCTCCTGGACAACAATCGAGGAGGTACGGAAGCGTACGGCCCAGGCCGTGAAGAAGGGGCGTACGCTGATCTTTCAGTGGCGCGGCGGCTATCTGAACCGTGAGATCGTAACAGAACTTTTTACGGTCTTTTCCGAAGAGGCGGAGAAAAAGGAGCGGCAGGCGCTCTGCACGGTCAATATGGCACAGGCCGTCTTCACGGTCCGTTTTACGGAACAGACGGAGCGGGAAAACGGACCGGAGATCGAAGCCCCGGATGAGGAAAACAATGAGGAATAAAAAGGAACCGGGAAGTACGGTTCCTTTTTTATTTGAGCTTTGCCGGTCTTTTAGCCATCCGGGAGACGCAAAGGCACCGGATCCTCGGCGAAAATGACAAAGTATTAACACGAATTTTGTGAATTATATAGAAGAAGTGTTTTGCCCTGTTATTCTTGTTTACAAAAAAACCCCCATAATGTTATATTTGACATAACTATAGGTGAAATGGACAAAAACGGACTGTAACATTCGTCTGCGATTTGTTAAAAGCTTACATATGTGACAGTTGTAACGGTCTTTTTGGTGAAAATCATGAGTGAAAAAACAAAAATCATTGCCCTTGCCGGAAAGGGCGGCGTCGGTAAAACGACCCTGTCTTCCGCGGTGGTTCGGATCCTTTCCGAACGTTACCCGGAATCCCGCATTCTGGCCATCGACGCGGATCCGGCGGTAGGACTTTCCTCCGCACTCGGTATCACTGTGAAGGAAACGCTCGACGATATCCGGCGCGGGATCATCGAACGCGCGGAAGCCGGCGCGGGACAGGAAGCCATCGAGATGCTCGGCGAAGTCCGGTTCCGCATCTTTGACACGCTTGTGGAGGATGACCGGTTCGCATTCCTGGCCATCGGCCGTCCGGAGGGTGCGGGCTGCTACTGTACGGTCAATGCGTACCTGAAGGAAGTCATCGAGATGATCAGCCGCGATTTTGACTACGTGGTCATCGACGGTGAAGCGGGCATCGAACAGATCAACCGCCGTGTTATGGAAAAGGTCACGCACCTGATCCTCGTATCCGATGCCAGCCGGAAAGGAACCAAGGTCATCGAGACGATCCGCACCGTTGCGGACGAGCTCGTCATGTACGACCGCTGCGGCGCTATCATCAACCGTGTGGAGGATATGAGCCTGGCACCGTACATCAGGGTGGAAGGCACTGATATTTTAAGCATCATCCCGTCGGATGCGGCGCATGCGGCAAACGACATCATGGGAAAGAGCATTTTCGATCTGACTGCGGACGCTCCGGTCCTTGCCGGCGCACGTGAGGCGTTAGACCGGCTCGGAATCTGAACATATACCGTTTGAACGGTTAAAATAGAGAATCACCGAAAGGGGGAGAACAGTGAGAGATCTGAAACACATGATCTATTTTGAAGACCTGCTTCAGGACGCGGACAATGCGCTCGTTGAACAGGCCAAATCAGAAGGCGGTCTGGCAGTCGGTTATACCTGCTACCACATTCCCGAAGTCCTTCTGAACGTGGACCGTTGTTTCTCTGTCAGAATGCGCGCACCGCGCACGGGATCGCTGGACATCGCGACTTATTACATGTCCAACTATACCTGTGAGTTTGCACGTGCACTGACGGAACGCGGAATTGAAGGAGGCTTCCAGTTCCTGGACGGACTGGCAGGTGTCGATGCCTGCTCCATGATGAACCGTTTCTATGAGCATTTTGAACTGCTCAAGATGAACGAGAAAGCGAACTTCTTTGTGACCCATGTGGACATGCCGTATAAGGTCGAAGACTATACGGTACGTCAGTACGTGAAGCAGATGCGGATCCGCCTGCTGGATGTGATGGAGAAAAACCTCGGTGTCGATACGTCGGAAGAATCCATCCGGAAGGCAGTGGAAGAGCACAATGAAGTCTGCCGGATCCTGCAGGAGATCTCGGAAATGCGCAAGGCCGATAACCCGGTGATCACGGGCTATGAGTTCCATGTGCTGAACCTGGTCAGCTACTGCTGTCCGAAGCGTCTGATCCTGCCGTATCTTCATGAGACGCTCGAGGAACTTCGTACCCGCGAGCCCGATGCCAAGCCGGCGTTCCGTTGCCGCGTGGCCATCGTGGGCAGCGAGATCGATGACCCGTCCTTTACGAAGATGATCGAAGAAGCCGGTGCGCTGGTCGTTTCCGACCGTCACTGCTTCGGTTCCACGCCGGGCCGCGAGATCATCGAGCTTACGGACGATGAGCCCGCCCTGGACCAGATCTGCCGCCATTACATGATGACCTCGGAATGTGCCCGTTACATCTCCGATGAAAAGGTCCTTCAGCGCCGTGAGACCGCAGACCGCCTGGCCCGCGAATTCAAGGCGGACGGCATCATTTACGAACAGATGAAATTCTGTGATTTCTGGGGCTTTGAGCGTGCGCTTGTCAGCCACATCATGAGCGAAGAAATGGGCTGGCCGGTCCTTTCCATCGACCGTCCGTACAACGCCCGTTCCTCCGGTCAGTTGAGAACCCGTTTCCAGGCATTCGTGGAATCCCTGGAGATCAAGAAGATCCAGAAGGGAGGCAGAAACTGATGGCAAAAAAACAGTATCCGAATCCTGAATTTTATAAGTATAAGGACAACATCGACTGGAAGGCTCAGGGTGAAAACCTGAAAGAGATCGGTTCGATCATTGCCGAGATGGCAAAGGAGAACGATTGGAAAGAGACCGGTAAGACCTTCCTCGGATATGTGAAGACCGGCGCCGAGCGCGTGAAGAAGGAAGCGCTCATGGCAAAGAACATGACGAATAAAGAGCGCATGGAGGTCTTTCTTCACGGTGAAAAGCAGCTCGGTAAGCTGTACCGTTCCGGTTCGATGGCTACCGTCCGCCGCGAGTGGCGCGGCGCGCTGGATACCGCTTACGATTTCAAAGAGTGGCTCCGCATGTGGGGTATGCTCCTCGGAACCTTCAGCAAGGACCTCGTTCCGGCACTGAACTCCGTCACCTACTATCGCTGGATGATGTCCTACCTTTGCTGCGTATCCTTCATGGATAAGAATACGCTCGGTCAGAGAAACACCGCACTCCGGATGAGCCACGAGCTGATCTTCCAGATCTTCCGTTATGTTGCGGAGAACCTGGTATTTCTTGCAAAGTGCGATCAGAAGAACGGTAATTCCGAAGAACTGAACAAGAAGGTCGTCCTGGTCGATGAAATGACCATGGGTCAGATCATGGCCGGTTTCCCGGACCTCCTCGGTGTTCCGTATCAGCTGATGCCGGTATTCCTCGTATCCGAACTGGACCAGTTGACCTGTGTTCCGTACATCGATGCCGTGGAATCCTTCGGTCTTCCGGCCGATACCTGCCCGGTACCGTCCTCCGAATGCGGAGCGCTCGTTACCGACGCACTTCCGCACATGGGCAAATGCTTTATTTCCTCATCGATGCCCTGTGACGGTTCCGTTATGGCATCGTCCTACATGTCCCGCCGCTTCCCGGATCTTCCGGTATTCCATCTGACCTTCCCGGTCCGTTACGAATACGAAGAGACTGTCGAGGATGCCGCAGAGGACATCAAGGCATGCATCCGTTTCATCGAAGAGCAGACCGGCGCGAAGTGGAGCTGGGATTCCTACTTCGAAGCCATGAAGCGCTTCAATGAGGAAACGTCCTACGAGCTTGAAAAGTGGGACATCAATAAAACCGATTCGCCGCAGCTCATCGGCCCGTGCTACGAGCTGTTCCGCAAGTGGA
>DCHF01000001.1:193987-197168 GCA_002315555.1 Lachnospiraceae bacterium UBA1759
GTGGAACTACGAGATGGACGGCGGTATGGACCCGCGCATCATGAAGACTGTAAAGAAGGTCAACAAGATGATGCAGAAGGCTTACGAGAGAAGAGAAGAAGCGTACCCCGGCAAGATGAAATACCGCGGTATCGTATGGTCCTGCCCGGCCCATTATTATGCGAACTTCTCCAACTGGCTGGCAAACTGCTGGGGCGTCGATATTCTGGTCGAGATGGAGTCTCTGAACTACACGAAGCCGATGGAGACCGAGGATCAGGAGAAAGCACTCCAGGATCTGGCAAGACTCTACGAGCGCATGGTCATGAGACGTCACACCAACGGCGGTTATCAGAACGTTGTCGATGAACTCTGGCGCCAGTGCGAAGCCTGGAACATTGATATCATCATCATGTATCAGAACGTGGCCTGCAAGAACATGGCGACTCTTCAGGGTATCCTGGAAGACCAGTGCCGCGACAAGGGCTACCATATGATCTGGATCGAGCACGACTTAATGGATCCCAGAACGGTTTCCAGAAAGACGATGCGCGGCAAGGTCAACGAGTACATGCGTACCGTTATGAAGGCTGAACCGGTGGATCCGTCCCTTGTGGAATTTGACGATGATGTGACCTGGTAATCAAAGTTTTCAACAAGTTCAAAAAAATGAAAGGCGGTGCCCGGAGCACCGAAGAAAGGATAAAATACAATGAAATTTTTTGGCGGATGTGACGTAGGTTCAACATATACGAAAGCAGTTATTCTTGATGAGAACGGAAAGATGGTGGCAAACACCACGATCCGCAGCAAGATCAATTCCGAGCAGTCGGCGAAGTTAGCGATGGAGGAGGTCCTTACGCAGGCCGGCCTCAGCTCTTCCGAAGAACTGACATACCTGATCGGTACCGGTTACGGCCGTAACAAGGTTCCGTTCGCGGATGAAAACATCTCCGAGATCTCCTGCCACGCAATGGGCGTTCATGTCACCGACCCGAGCGTCAAGGCAATCATCGATATCGGCGGACAGGACGTTAAGGGTATCAGCGTCGATGCCGACGGTACCGTTAAGAACTTCGCCATGAACGATAAGTGTGCAGCCGGTACCGGCCGTTTCTACGAGGCAATGGCACGTTCCTTCGAAATGGATCTGTCCCAGTTCTCAAAGCTCAGCCTGAACGCAAAGAATGTAATTCCGATCACCGCTCAGTGCACCGTATTCGCAGAGTCCGAAGTCATCACCCTGGTCGGTGAAGGCAAGCCGATGGACGAGATCGCCGCAGGTATCCAGATGGCAGTCGCAAAGCGCTGCTTCGTTATGGCAAAGAAGGCCGGTGCGGTCGATTCCATCACCCTGACCGGCGGTTGTGCGAAGAATGACGGCCTGAAGGCAGCCATTGAAAAGGTCCTGAAGTTAAAGGTCATCGAACTTTCCATCGACCCGCAGCTCATGGGTGCCCTCGGCGCAGCGGAATACGCACGTCAGAAAGGCCTCGCAAAAGCATAACAGAAGGGAGCAGTTATGAAAACAGCACTTAAAATTCTGGGAAAGATCCTGAAATTTTTCGCCATCGTTTTCGGTATCCTGTTTGTGGTTTACTTCTGGAATCTGGATCAGAAAGTTCTGGCGTTACTGTACAAACTGATGAACGGCGTATTCGACCGTAAGAAGACGGATATTAAATTCTGATTATGAGACTTTTTAACCCGGTAATCGACAAACTTCCGGAAATGACCGGAAAAACAGAAAAAAAGGTGATGCTGTACCGGCCGGAGAAAATCTGGCCGGAAACGGATCACTATGAAATGATTCTCCAGCGCGAGATGGCATATGAGCTCGGTGCGGACGGCCGCGATGCGGTCAGCATGACGCTCGTGACTACGGATCCGTCTTATTTTGACGGGGATACCGTGGAAGTCATCGGACCGGATCTTCAGGAGATCAAAAAGGGTACGCCGTATGCGCGTATCGTGCTTTTGAAGACCGGCGACATCGAAAGCGATGACGAGGATGACACAGAGACCGCCTTCCGCGCGATCCAGTCGATGGATTTCATCAAATACCATGTGTTTCCGAAGGGCTTCATGGTCCGCACGAGCGGCATGACAAACCGCGAACAGATCCGCGTCAGCAAAAAGGCCCTGAAGGACGGTGTGGATTTTGAAAAGATCGGCAACACCTTTATCAAGCATTATAAGGAAAATGAGAACGTTCTTTCCGTACGGATCATTTTCATCACCGCAGCCGATGCGGATTACAGCGCCTTAAGAGACGCAGCGAAAAAATCGTCGGATATCACCTCTTCACTTTCCCAGATTCTGAAGGGCATGCCGACGGAATGCGGAAGCTGCGGGCTGAAGGACATCTGTGACGAGGTGGAGGGTCTGAAGGAACTGCACTTCGGAAGAAAGTAAGTCGGAGGTACAACATGGAACACGAGTATACGGAACAGGAACTGCACGAGCATCAGCATGAGCATCATCACGAGCATCATCACGATCACGAGCATCATCACGACCATGAGCATCATCATGATCATGAAGGCACGGAAGAGATGTCCCGTGAGGAGCAGGTTGCGCTTCTTTCCTACATGATCTCACACAATAAGCATCATGCGGAGGAACTGCATGAGCTGGGTCATTCGATCGGCGGTGAAGCGGGAACGCTCATCCACGATGCCGTCCATCTTCTGGAGGACAGCAACGAGAAACTGGAGCAGGCACTTCAGGCCATGAAGTGAGGTCACGGCCATGTGTCTATCCAATGTATACCGGCTGAATGCAGCCAATGAGCGGGAACTGCTCATGAAAAATGCGGCCTCCATGGCCATGAAGGACGGGAAACTGATCTTCACGAACCTGATGGGCAGCCGCGCCGTTTTTGAAGGAACGATTGAAACAGTCGATCTGATCAATAATTACATTCTGATCCGACCGGCGGAACAGACCGACTGACGGTCTGTGGAAATGAGGGGAAAATGAAGGATCTGAAACATCTGATCTATTTTGAGGATCTTCTTCAGGAAGCCAATAACGATCTGGTGAGACAGGGCAAGGAGAGCGGCAGGCTTGCGCTCGGCTATACCTGTTACTTTATGCCGGAAGTGCTGTTAGACCTTCCCGGCTGCTTCAGCGTGCGTCTTCGCGCGCCGCGCTGTACATCACCGGACATCGCTACGTATTATATGTCATCCCGTACCTG
>DCHF01000011.1 GCA_002315555.1 Lachnospiraceae bacterium UBA1759
TTTGCCACGGCAACATATGCCGATCCCCCATGGCCGAGTTTATATTCAAGGACATGGTTCACAAAGCCCGTATGGACGATCGGTTTTACATTGCCTCCGCAGCCACAAGTACTGAGGAAATTTGGCATGGAATCGGCAACCCGGTATATCCGCCGGCACGGGATGAGTTGGCAAGACATGGGATATTCTGTTCGGGAAAACGTGCGGTGCAGGTGACATGGGAAGATTACGACAAATATGACCTGTTGATCTGCGCGGACCGCATGAACGTACGGAATTTGAAATATATTGTCGGTGAAGATCGAGAGCAGAAGATCCACCTGCTTCTGGAGTATGCAGGAAAATCGGGAGAATCGGTCGCGGATCCCTGGTACAGCGGCGATTTTTCACGGGCGTATTGCGACATATGGGACGGATGCAAAGGTTTACTGGAATTGTATTGTACAAATGAGGGCTTATAATGTAATATAAAAGTAATTGAATACTCTTTTCTTAAAAGGGTGAAGTATAATACAGTTGAACACTTTATTTCGATTCGATCGAAATATGCAAAGGAGAACCTATGTTTAAGGCAACGACTAGTCCTGAAGTTTCTGAAAGAGAAATCAAAAATGCGGCGGCAGTACGTGAACTTGCGGGGGAATGTATGGTCCTTCTCGAGAATGACGGTACGCTTCCGTTAAAAAACATCGGCAATGTGGCGCTGTACGGAGCAGGCGCACGGAAAACGGTAAAAGGCGGAACCGGCAGCGGAGATGTCAACGTTCGTTATTCGGTTTCTGTGGAAGAAGGTCTGGAGCAGGCCGGCTTTACCGTTACGACGAAGGACTGGCTGGAACGCCAGGTCCGTTGTGCCGAAAAAGAGCACGCCGAATACGCGGCGGAAATGACGAAGAAGGCCGAAGAGAATGGAATGAATCCCGGTCTTTATATGATGCTTTCTCCGTATACACCGCTTAATACGGAGCACATTACGGAGAACGACGTCGCGGAGAGTGATACCGATCTTGCGGTATACGTGATCTCTAGAAATTCCGGTGAAGGTAAGGACCGTACGACCGTGGGCGGAGATTACATGCTTTCCGATGATGAAATTCAGAATCTGACACTGATTGCGGAAAAATATGAAAAGATTATTGTCCTGCTCAATATCGGTGGCGTGATCGATACCGCAGCGCTTCGCGCGATCGAAGGCATCAATGCCATCGTCCTCTTAAATCAGTTGGGAAGTAATACAGGCGTTCTTGCGGCGGATCTTTTAACAGGAAAGGCGATCCCGAGCGGAAAACTTGTCGATACCTGGGCGCAGAATTACAGTGATTATTCTTCATCAGCCGGTTTCGGTATGAATGACGGTGATGTCCAGGATGAATACTACAACGAGGGCATTTATACCGGTTACCGTTATTTTGACAGTTTCGGCATCGTGCCGGCCTACGAATTCGGCTACGGCAAGACCTACACCGCATTTGAGATCACAAATGAGCAGGTTTCTGTGAACAAGAATGAAATTACCGTATCAGCGACTGTGAAGAATACCGGAGCGACTTATTCCGGAAAGGAAGTCGTTCAGGTCTATGTTTCCGCACCGGAAGGAAAGATCGATAAGCCTTATCAGGAACTCAGCGGCTTCGTGAAGACAAAGGAGCTTGCACCGGGCGAGGAAGAAAATGTTACGGTAAAGATCCTTGCGGAATCGCTGGCGTCCTACTGTGAAAAGTGTGCGTCCTGGGTGCTGGAGAAGGGCGAGTACATTGTCCGCGTCGGTAATAGCTCAAGAAATACAAAAGCGATCGCAGCAGTAGTTCTTGATAAATCGAAGGTCGTTAAAAAACTGAAGAATCTTCTGACGTATTCGGATGTTCCGGTCGTGGATATCAAGCCTGAAATTCTTCCGGTATCGGAGTCTCAGGTGGTAAAGATCGAAATGAAGGCTTCCGATATTCCGACGGAGGAGATCACTTATACAGAGGATCATGATGTCCTTGAAAACAAGGTTGATGATCTCATCACGATCGATGACATCATCTCGGGAAAATATACCGCGGAAGAACTTGCGGCACAGCTTTCCGATGAAGACATGGCATACCTTTCCGTCGGTAATTCCGTAAAGAAGAAGGGCTTTGCTTCCGTAGTCGGTCAGGCCTCCGATGCGCTTCCCGGCGCGGCCGGCGAGACCACGGACCGCATGAAGGATACACGCAACATTCGCATGATGGAGCTTTGCGACGGCCCCGCGGGCATTCGCGTCAGCCCCGAATTTATTGAACTTGATAACGGCCTTGCTGTACCTGTGGGTGGCGTTGGCTCAACCGGCATCGAGGAATTACCGGATGGCATCCGTCATTACCAGTACGCGACCGCTATCCCGATCGCCTTTGCTCTGGCATCCTCCTGGAATTCAGCACTTCTGGAGAAATGCGGTGACATTGCGGGCGGAGAGATGGAAGAGTTCGGCGTTACGCTTTGGCTTGCGCCCGGTATGAACATCCATCGTAATCCGCTGTGTGGCCGCAACTTCGAGTATTATTCCGAAGATCCGCTCCTTGCAGGCAAATGTGCAGCCGCAATCACGCGCGGAGTTCAGCGTCACGCCGGTGTCGGTACCACGATCAAGCACTTCTTTGCTAACAGCCAGGAGGATAATCGAATGTTCACGAACTCGCACATCAGCGAGCGTGCCTGCCGTGAGATCTACCTGAAGAATTTCGAGATCGCCGTTAAGGAATCTCAGCCGATGTCCGTCATGACCTCCTACAATCTGGTCAACAGCGTGCATTCCGCGAACAACATTGACCTTCTGACCGCGATTCTGCGTGACGAGTGGGGCTTCAAGGGCATGGTTATGACCGACTGGCTCACGACCTCCGAATTCAGCCGTCTGCTTTCAACGATCACTTCGCTGAAGTACGAAAAGTCCGATCCCGCGATCTGCATCAAGGCCGGAAATGACCTGATTGAGCCCGGCGAAATGAACGATGTACAGGGGATCCTGGACGGTCTTGCAAACGGCAAGATCACTCGTGGCGACCTGCAGGCCTGTGCGGTCCGTATTTTGACCCTTATCGCCAAGACACATCTCTACAACGGCGGATCCTATTACGAGTATGAAGCCTGCAAGACCGTGACGTTCGAATAAGCATCCGTTTTGCACTTAAAAAGCACCAAAAAGAGCCTTTCAGCTATTAGACGTTTATTCTTTCGAACGAACGGTCCAATTACCTGAAAGGCTCATTTTTAATGCTTATAAAGAGAGATGCTCCTTACTCACGAAAAAGTTTATTTTTTCCAGAACAACGTATTGTAAAGATCGTTACGCTGCTTTCTTTCTTCGAGCGGAAGCTTTTCGATATCCGCGACTTCATGCGCGCCGAAGCTGTCGTAGAAGCGGGAAGCGGGATCGACCTCAACGAAAGAACACCAGGGCAGCCAGTGGTAACGTCCGCGGTACTGCTGATCGGAGATTCCGCCGCCTTCATTGATGAGACCGATGTACTTATAGCCGCAGCTTCCGTCGATGTCGTTCGCCTGCTTGACGTTCAGATTGATAAACTCCGCGAAATCACGATACTGATCATCGCCGGTCAGAAGATACAGACGATAGTACGTGTAGCTGCACGCCGCCATATAGCAGTCGCCGCCGCCGTGACCGACCGTAACGTTGCTGGTACCGGTCACATGATACCGTGTGAACGGATGATTCGGATACGGCTGATCCACCGGGAAGTAGGAAACAAATGTGAAGGTCTCCACGTAATCCGCAGCTGCACAAGCCGCTGTCAGCCACTTTTCTTCCTTCAGAATGTCATACAGCGCCAGGAACGCCCACATCGCATAAATGCCGGATTCCTTATCCATGACATCGCTCTGGTCACAGGTGCCGCCGCGATACTCAAAGCCCAGATACTCGTTGACATAGGTCCATTCGCCGGCCTTGACGGCTGCGTCCAGATATTCCTTGCGATCGGTCACGATGTACATCTGTACCAGGAAACGTACGATGCACGGCGTGCTCGCCTTGGAATCCATGCAGCGTGTGCCGTCGTAATAGTAGGAACGGTACAGGCTTCCGTCTTCCTCCTGCTTGGAAAGGAGCCAGTCTGCGGAACGGACAAGATAATCCATCCATCCCTTTTCTTCGATGCCCTTGGATCGCTGCAGAAGATAGGCATCCAGGATGGCCTCGAGACCATCGCCCATCTCGCGGATCCATTCCGGCTGCGGATCGTCCTGATGCACGGAAAGATGCGTCCAGGTACGCGGGCATCCCGCTTCCATGCGTTCTTCATCGGTCCAGTAGTTGATCACGCCGAGCCCCTTTTCAATGGCGATCGCATCATCACGCATATAACCCCAGCGGAGCAGCTGATAACCGATGCCGGCCTGCTGACCGACAAAGCCGATCTCCGCCGAGAAAGAGTTCGGATCAAAATCCGGAAGCTGTGCAACAAACGGCGTTCCGTACGCCTTGCCGAACTGACGGGTGATGTCCTTTAAGAACCGCATGATGTTCTCGTAAAGCATTTCATTATCGACCTTGAAAAGACGGTCCTTCAGACGATAGTACGCAATACGCCAGGTCTCCTTCATCATATCGGAGAAATCCTTGTAAACATCAAACGTGACAGCGATGGCGTAATCCTGAATGAAGCCGACCTGCATCGGATGGACCCAGGTGATATTTGACATGGGCTGCTCCACGTTGTACGGTCCTCGGCCCATGATCGGATCCTGGCCGTTCGTTGCCGGGTAGATGTAGTCGATGGAAAGGCCGTCACACTGCGTGTTCGGAAGCGGTGTGCGGAACATGTGACCGTAATAGGTGTAGGTCAGTGCTTCCGGTTTTGCCTTGCTGACACCGAAGGAACCGACGGAGATCTTTTTATCGATGTATGCGTAGTTTTCGGAGTAGGTACGGTCTAGGGAAGGAAGAGTAGCATCGGCCGCGAAACGGGACATGCTGATGGTCTCCTTCGTTTCAATGTGCTGCATTGCAAACAGCGGAAGACCGGAGTTCGTTTCCTTACGCCAGTAATACTGGAGGTCGTGGCGCTTGAAAAGCGCATAGTTGCCGGCAAATTCGTTGTGCTTATACCACTGGCCGGGTGAGAAGTAATCGTAATCCAGATATTCGTCGGAGAGGACCGGGTAGAAAGAGATCTTGGTCTGGAAGCCGAGGTCATCCGCGTTGGTCTGCTCGACACGCGTCTTGCGGCGAATCTTTAAGACGCCGGAGACGATCTCATAAGTGTCGGATACTGTGAGAACGGAACCGTTGTCCGTTGTGAAAAGGGCATCGGCGTATACGACACCGTCTTTTTCATCGACGCAGTCGTAAGGAATATCACGGAAGGATACGATTCCGCCGTAATCCTTTACGGAAACATACACCGGGCGGCGGTTACGGTAGAGAAGTGCGTCGTTTTTCCGGACTTCAACACCGCCGTTCTTGAAAAGAATGTCATAATCATGAAGTTTTAACATAACTTTCGTCCTTTCTGCGGCACTGACCCGCATCTGTTACTTCGATTAAAACACTTTAAAAGGATGTTGACAAACAAATTCCGCGCCATTCCGAACACAGTCGATTTTCATGAAATAGAAGTCGTGTACATCGGACGATGTACTGTTGTATAATCAAGAAAATGATCGGAGGTGTATGATGTACAAAATCAGTTTGTATAATAAAACGACCGATGTGAATACCTATCCGGACGGTCTGGCAAGAAGCATTCATTTTGCGCTTGAAAAGGACGGAGAAACGACCGAACTGAACCGCGGATACGGAATCCTTTTCGCAAAGGGCAGCATCAATCCGGACGGAACCATCTGCCCGAAGGGAACGCGGAATCCCGGGATCGCGCGTAAAACCGATGGTACTTTTGTGATCCGTGCGGTTCGAGTGCTAGAAAACGGTGCCGATGAGGTGCCCTCTGTATACATTTACTGGTACAGCAGCGATCTGATCCGTTTTACGGAAGCGGAAGATGAAGGAACGGATGAGGCGCTTGAATTTGCCGCGACGGTAACGGTTACCGATGAAGAGGCTTCCAAACTTATCGCTTATTGGAACGCACCATCCGGCAAGGCGCTGACGGACTTTCCGAAGGCCAAAGGTCTTGCGGACCCGTTCTTCTTCCGATGGGAAGATAAATGGTATTTTATTTTTACGAACGATAATCTGAATGATATCGGTCTGTACATCCGTGAAGGTGACAGCATCGAAGAGCTTCTTTCCGATGATACTCCGATGCATCGCATCCTTGATGTTAACGAGGAACTGGAACTGATCCAGAACTTTTGGGCGCCCGAATTTCATGTGATCGGCGGCGAGCTGTATATCCTCTTTGCGATCAGCGGTAAAGAGTTCGGCCCGTGCTGTCACCTGATGAAACTGAAAAAGGGCGGTAAGCTTACGGAGGCTTCATCCTATGAAACGCCTGTTCCGGCAAGAAGAAAAGACGGAAGTCTGCTCACGATTCCGGAATACAAGCTTGAAAAGCAAACACTTGATGCGATCGATCCGTCGTCACCGGATGGTGTCGATGACCGTTACGGTATTTCGCTCGACATGACCTACCTGAAGGACAACGGGCGCTCTTATATGCTCTGGTCCTTCCGCCGGTACCTCGGCACACCGCGCGATACCGGTTCGATGATCATGATCGCTGAGGTTTCCGAAGAAGCTCCGTGGCAGCTGACCTCCGATCCCGTGATTATTTCGAGACCTGTATACGGTTACGAAAACGCAAGAAAGACCTGTAACAACGAAGGTCCGTATGTGTACAGAAGAGGCGATATGATCCACGTGAATTACAGCGGTGGTGATGCGCGCGGGTATCTGTACATCGTAAATCTGTTATCCGCAAAATCCGGCACCGATCTTCTGGATCCGGCAAGCTGGCGGAAGCGTGTGACCCCCATCTGTAATTTTACAACGTACCCCGGTGTTTACGGTCCCGGAAATAATTCCTGGTTCGTCGATGAAAAAGGAAAAGAATGGATCGCATTTCATGCCGTCGATACCATGGACGGAAGGATCATCCATGTCGGTATTTTCGAATACCCCGAAAATCTGTAATTTTAGGAGGAACTCCCTATGATGGATATCCGTCCGGCGATTTCCACAGAGATCACCGAAGTCAAAAAAGAGGGCAATTCACTGCTTCTTATTTCAGAAAAAGGAATGCTCCGTCTTCAGCCGTTGACCGCGGAAAGCATCCGTATTTCTTACACAGAGAGCGATTTTCGTAACGGTCAGGGCTGTTTATTAAAGAATGTTTCCTTTTCTGATTGGTCGTATGAAGTCCGCGACGAGGAAGTGCTTGTTCGTTTTCCCGGGAAGCTTCTTGCTCTGAGCCGTAAAAACGGAAGTTTAAAAGCAGGTACTGTTGAGGAAAACAAAAAAACAATCATTTTTTCCACCGATGAGACTTCGCCGTTCCTTCTGGAATCTTATGATTTCTATAAAACTTCAAAAAACAGCGAGATCCGCACGGAGCAGATCCGGACGCCTGACGGTGTGAAGAGCCGGATCATCGGTCGAGAGACCGAGTATGACGAAACACTTTACCGTACGCGCGTAAATTTCCGCTTTACGGAGAACGAGCATATCATCGGCCTGGGCCAGTCGGAAGACGGTCTCTACGATTTCCGCGGCACCACGCAGTACCTTCATCAGGCCAACCGGAAGATCGCCATTCCGTTCTTCATTTCTTCAAACGGCTATGGTTTCCTGAGCACGACGGAAGGCCCCGCACTTTTTAACGACACGGCTTCAGGAAGCTATTTTATGACCGAGGCGGATGAGTATCTGGATTTTGTGCTGATCCTTGCAAAATCGCCCAAGCACATTATTCGTGAGTACCGCACGATCACCGGAAAGGCTGCGATGCTCCCGAAATGGGCCTTCGGTTATGTGCAGTCCGTGGAACGGTATGAATCTCAGGAGGAAATCCTTACAACGGCTGCCGAATTCGAAAAGCGCGGAATTCCTCTCGACCTCATCGTCCTGGACTGGATGAGCTGGGAAGACGGCCTCTGGGGCCAGAAGACCTTTGATGCTTCCAGATTCCCGGATCCCGAAGCGATGGTGAACACACTGCACGACGGACATGTGCACTTCATGATGTCGATCTGGCCGAATATGACATCGGCGTGTGAGAACTATAAAGAAATGAAGGAGAACGACTGTATCCTGCCGGGCACGGAGATCTATGACGCTTTCAGCCCGAGCGGTCGTTTCTTATATAATAAACAGCTTCTGGAACTCGCGAAATACGGCGTGGACAGCTGGTGGTGCGATTCCAGTGAACCCTGTACCCCGGAGTGGGGACGTCGGATGGCACCGGATGAGACTTCCATGTATTATAATTACATCGATGAATGTTCCAAGTGCATGCCGCTAAAAAAGGCCAATGCCTACGGCCGTTATCATGCGGAGGGCATGAACGATGGCCTGAGAGCGTACCGGAAAGAAAAACGCGTTGTTAATCTGACAAGAAACGGTTATGTGGGATCACAGCAGCACGGAACCATTCTGTGGAGCGGTGATACGTCCGCAAGCTGGGATACCCTGAGAAAGCAGATCGCTGCCGGATTGAACTTTGTAGCAGCGGGTCACCCATACTGGACACTGGACATCGGCGCGTTCTTTGTCAAATACGCGATGCCCTGGTTCTGGAACGGTGATTATCCGGAAGGCCTGCGGGATCCCGGATTCCGCGAGCTATATGTCCGCTGGTTTGAATACGGTGTATTCCTGCCGATCTTCCGCGCACACGGCACGGATGTACGAAGAGAGCCCTGGGCATTTGAATTCCCGGACGATCCGAGTTATAATGCACTGAAAAAGAGCATCGAGCTCCGTTACCGATTGCTTCCTTACATATATTCTCTTGCGGGGAGCTGCTATACGGAGGACGGAAACCTGATGACGACTGTCAGCACCGAGTTTCCGGACGATGAGAAGGCATGGACCGTTTCAGAACAGTTTATGTTCGGGCCGTCACTCATGATCTGTCCGATCGTGAAGAGCGGAGAAAGCGGCCTGTTTACGGAAGCAACACGGACCGTGTATTTTCCGGAGGGGACCGACTGGTACGATTTTGAGACAATGAAGAAGTACACGGGCAGAACAGAAACGGTGGTAGGCGCAGCCATCGACCGGATCCCGGTCTTTGTGAAAGCGGGTGCAATTATTCCCGTACAGTCCCCGAAGCTTCATGCGGAGGATCAGACAGGAGAGGACATCGAGCTTCTGATCTACCCCGGTGCGGACGGAAGATTCACCTTATATGAGGATGCATGCGAAGGATACGGTTATGAGACCGGCGATTTTGCTGTCACGAAGATCACTCATAAAGCGGATAGCCGCGAAATTGAAATTCGGACGGAAGGGAATACAGCGTACCGTAAGGGCGCGCTGATCCCCACGTTCATAGAGGAATAAAGGAGAATAATATGAAAAGATATGAAGAGAGCATTCGCGAGAATCTGAAGCAGCACGTGAATCCGTATCTGCCGTCCTGGGAATATGTTCCGGATGGTGAGCCCTATGTGTTCAACGATCGTGTCTATGTTTACGGTTCGCATGACAAGTTCAACGGCGATGTGTACTGCATGGGTGATTATGTGGGCTGGTCCTGCCCGGTCGATGACCTCGGCGCATGGCGTTACGAAGGCGTCATTTATAAAAAGGAACAGGATCCGAACAACGGCGACATGCAGGGCAACCTGTACGCTCCGGACGTAGCTGTGGGCCCGGACGGCCGTTATTATCTGTTCTATGTCATTTCCACGAAGGGCATCGTATCCGTAGCCGTTTGCGATGAACCTGCCGGCAAGTATGAATTCTATGGCTTCGTTCATTATCAGGACGGCCAGCTCCTCGGCGAACGTGAGGACGATGAGCCGCAGTTTGACCCGGGCGTTCTTTGCGAAGGCGACCGCACCTACCTTTACACCGGTTTCTGTGGCTACGGCGATAAGTCCCGTCACGGCGCAATGTGCACGACGCTCGATAAGGACATGCTGACGATCATCGAAGAACCTGTCTTTGTGGCTCCGGGTCAGGAATACAGCGAAGGCACCACCTTCCACGGTCATGCATTCTTTGAAGCACCGTCCATCCGGAAGAGAAACGGCATTTATTACTTCATTTATTCTTCCCAGTTATTCCACGAGCTGTGCTATGCCACCAGCACGAACCCGAGAGAGGGCTTTACGTACGGTGGCTGCATTATCAGCGCCGGTGATCTGGGCATCGACTCCTACAAACCGGCTGATCAGTGCATGTTCTATACGGCGAACAATCACGGTTCCATGGAACAGATCGGCGATGACTGGTACATTTTCTATCACAGACATACGAACGGCACGAATTACAGCCGCCAGGGCTGCTTTGAGAAGATCACCTTCAATGAAGACGGCAGCATCAATCAGGCAAATATCACTTCCTGTAACGGACTGGAGCCGTTAAAGGCGGAAGGTTTCTATCCGACTTACATTGCTTGCCAGTTATTCACCGATACCCCGGTCACTTACGTTCCGTGGTCCGGCTGGATGGATGACCGTTTCCCGAAGGTCACGCAGGAGGGCGGTGACGGAGATGAATACATGGGCTACGTCGCCAATATGCGCGAGAATGCAACGGCAGGATATAAGTACTTCGACTTTAAAGGCGTGAATAAAGTGACCGTCTGCACGAAGGGCTACGCAAAGGGCTGGCTGGATGTAAAGCTCAGCTGGGATGGCCCGGTTATCGGATCCGTTCCGGTCGATTACGCAAACATCTGGCATCTGACCTCTGCCGATATCACGATTCCGGACGGTGTATCTGCTTTATACTTCACATATCGCGGCATGGGATATCTTCAGTTTGCAGGATTCGGATTTAATGAGTGATCATCAAAATACATATATTTCTTAATAAAAAGGACTCGTTTGAAAGCGGGTCCTTTTATTTGTTACATATTTATGACTTATATTAACGTAAATAATACAGGTTTATCGTTTAATCCGTAAATAATCGTAAACATTAAATGATATATCAATATATGAACTTTCTGTGTTTTGACATATCATTTCCTGTGAACGGAGGCGTATAATGCCTGATTTTATGGTAAAAATAGACAAATGCCGATATTTGAGCGTAAATACACAACTTTTAAAGTTGCCTAAAGTTTCAGATTTGTTTAATATGCACATATTTACAATGAGAATAGAAGTGTAAAACATATATCTTTTTATTCAATTTGCCAAAATTCTATTAATCCGTTGGTAGATATTGACAACAAGTTGCGTGTTGTAGTAAAACTGTTTTATCAAAGTAAAACGATTTACCAACTTTTTTATCGGATTACAAACCAGATCGGAGGTTCCCCCAATGTTTAAGAACAAGAGAAAGGCGAGAGGATTCAGAGAGTTTTTACTCATTGTTCCTTTCATTCTCCTGGTTGCTGTGTTCTCATATTATCCGTTATACGGATGGGTTTACGCCTTTTATGATTACCGGCCGCCGAAGACGTTAGCACAGTCAGATTTCGTCGGATTCAAATGGTTCATGGCCATTGTCGGTAATCCGGTAAGAACCAAAGAAGTTCTTCGAGTACTGAAAAACACTTTTGCAATGAGTGGTCTTTGTCTCGGATTCTCCTGGTTTCCGATGATCTTCGCGGTATTTCTTAACGAAATCAAATGCGTACCTTTCAAGAAGTTCGTACAGACCGTTACAACACTTCCGAACTTCATCAGCTGGGTTCTGGTTTATTCCATCGCATTCAGCGTTTTCTGCAGTACCGGTGCAGTCAACTCCGTACTTCAGAATTTCGGTTTGATCGATAAGCCGATCATGTTCCTTCAGTCCACAAAGCATGTTTGGTTCAAACAGTGGATGTGGCTTACCTGGAAGAACGCAGGCTGGTCCTCCATCATGTACCTGGCAGCCATTTCCGGTATTGATGAGCAGCTGAACGAAGCGGCACGAGTCGACGGTGCATCCAGATGGCAGGTCATCTGGCATATCACCATCCCGAGCCTGATCCCGACCTACTTTGTACTTGTCATGATGCAGTTGGCCAACTTCCTGACAAACGGTATGGAACAGTATTACGTATTCAGTAACTCGTTCAATCAGGCTTCCATCGAAGTTCTTGACCTTTACGTTTACAATACGGCAATGGGCGGCGGCGGTTACTCCCTTTCAACCGCAGTCAGCGTTTTAAAGACATTCGTCAGTATGATTCTCCTGTTCGGATCGAATGCAGTTTCCAAGCTCATCCGCGGTGAAGGATTTATCTAACAGCGCAGGTGAGGAAAGGAGAGTTCAATATGGCTAAGAAGAAAGAAATCAAGGGATCGAACGGCGTACATTATAAAAAGGGCTTTGGTGAGAAGTTCATGATGTTTGTCATCTACTTCGTATATTCCATCCTCGCTTTCGTCTGTTTCTATCCGTTCTACTACATTCTGATCAACTCGATCAGTAACAATGATCTCAGTGCAAGAGGCAAGGTCCTTATCGTACCGCTTGAGATCCACTTCAACAACTTCGTTCAGGTAACCCGTATCAACGGTCTTTTAAATGCCGCGTTCATTTCCGTCGGCAGAACCGTGATCGGTGCCTCACTCACTGTTGTTGCAGCTGCTTTCCTGGGATTCATGTTCACACGTGAAACCATGTGGGGAAGAAAAGTATGGTATAGACTGGTTGTTGCAACCATGTATTTCAACGCCGGTGTTATTCCGTGGTATCTGACCATGAGAAACCTTGGTCTTACCAATAACTTCTGGGGATACATTTTCCCGCTGATCGTTCAGCCGTTCAACGTCGTTCTTTGCAAGACTTTCGTAGAGTCCACTCCGAAAGCTTTACAGGAAGCGGCAGAGATCGATGGTGCCGGAACATTGACCGTATTTTTCAAAGTCATACTTCCGATCATCAAACCGATCCTGGCAACCATCGCGGTCTTCGCGGCGGTAGGACAGTGGAATGCATTCCAGGATACGTTACTTCTGGTAACGAAAGGCGAGCTGTATACCTTACAGTACGTTCTTTACCAGTACATCACGCAGGCAAACTCTTTGAAGGCGATCATCAATTCCCAGATGTCTACCGAATCCATTGCAGCCAGCCTGGCACATTCCGCGACGCAGACTTCGGTTCGTATGACCGTTACGATCATCGTAGTCTTCCCGATCATGTGTGTATATCCGTTCTTCCAGCGGTATTTCACATCCGGTATTATGATCGGTGCAGTCAAGGGTTAATCATTATGTACCTTACATGACAGAAAGTCATGTAAAAATAAAAAGGAGGAACAACATGTTAAAGAAGAAACTCATGAGTGGTTTTCTTGCAGCAGCAATGGTTGCTTCCATGATCGCAGGCTGCGGTAAAAAGGCCGGCGACGCGGAAACCACGAAGGCAGCCGAAACCACGAAGGCAGCTGAGACCACAAAGGCAGCTGAAGGCGGAGAAGAGCAGACCGGCGGTTACGATGACATCATCGAAATCGAGATCTACGACGCAGCAGCTAACTACAATGGTGTACAGCCGGGCTGGTTCGGAAAAGTTCTCGCAGATAACTGCGGTCTTTCCGTTAACATCATCGCTCCGCAGGTTATCGGCGACTCTGTTTATCAGACCAGAACCGCTGAAGGTAACCTCGGCGACATCGTCATCCTGAATAAGGGTGATTTCCTGGATTGCTTCAATGCAGGACTTATCAAGGATATCTCCGCAGAAATCGTTAACTGCGAAAATATCATGAATTACAAGGTTCAGATCGACAACTACAATAAGGGTCTTGGTCTTGATGACGGCGTTTACTACGGTATCCCGGCTCAGATGACTGATACGTCTCCGGTTACCCTTTCCGGTGAAAACGTTTACTCTTCAATTTGGCTCCGTTGGGACCAGTTCAAGGGTATCGGTTCTCCGACCATCACCGATCTTGACAATCTGTTAGACGTTCTTGCTCAGATCCATGAAACCTATCCGACCAACGATGCCGGCGATCCTGCTTATCCGTTCACCCTTTGGGCTGACTGGGATGGCGGCGACAACATGATCGGTATTGCTAACGTTGTTCAGCTGACCACCTGGTACGGCGACAAGGTTAAGGAATCCGCTATTCTTAAGCCGGATAACACCTTCACCGCAATCTATGACAAGACTGCTGGTTACTACAAGATCACCAAGTTCCTCAACGACGCGTACAGACGCGGCCTCGTTGACCCGGATTCCGGTACTCAGGACTGGAACTCTGTTATGAACAAGATCTCCAACGGCCAGGTTAACCTGTTATGGTACTCTTGGCAGCAGGGCTTCTGGAACAGCACCGACAGAAAGAATGACGGTACTGCATTCGCAGTTATCCCGGTTGAAGACATGCTTTACTATGCAGACGCTGATAACTACTTCGGTTCTACCAGAGTTTGGGGCGTTGGCGCAGCAGTTGAAGGCGAAAAGTATGATCGTATCATGAAGTTCCTTGACTGGTACGCATCTCCGGAAGGCCTGACCTATGCTCATAGCGGCCTTAAGGATTTCACCTACACCGTAAATGAAGACGGCACCTACACTCAGATCAACTCTAACGCTCTTATGGATAACCTTGAAGTTCCGGAAATCTACGGCGGCGGCGGATACAATGATGGTTCTAACCAGATCAACCAGTGGCTCTGCGAAGCAATCTGCACGAACCCGAATACCGGTGAACCGTACTCCGTTTCTGAATGGGCTTCCTACAAGGCAGCTAACATGACCCAGATGAAGGCAGAGTGGCAGGAAATGTACGATGCTGAAACTCCGGTTGATTGGATGAACAAGAACGGCAAGCTCCTTGCTTCTCCGAACGTTCAGGTAGCTCTTGAAGCTTATGACAACGATATGTCTCTTATCCATAACGAAGTCAACAACAAGCTTTGCGAATACACCTGGAAGCTGATCTTCGTAGAATCTGATGAAGAATTCGATGCTATGTGGGATGAAATGACCGAAGTTCTTGATGGTCTTGGATACAAGACTCTGTACGACTTCGATACCGCTAACTATCAGAAGGAAGTTGACGCTAAGGAAGCAGCTAAGGCTGCAGCTGGCAAATAATCGATCTTAAAACTAAATAAGATGATCATTTGACAATCTTAAGGGGTCTGCACTTAGGTGCAGGCCCTTTTCTAAAAAAATGGAGGCAGAAATGAAGGATTTATCTGCAATTTTACCTGATGGCTCGAGCTATAATTTCTGGGAAAAGCCTCAGAACTACAATAAAACGATCTATGTAGATCAGAACAGTACAAGTGATATTCAGGACGGAACCTCCGAGAATCCTTATAAGACGATTTCTCAGGCTGCCGAAGTAGCAGAAGCGGGCAATCTTGTACTCATTAAAGCCGGTGTTTATCATGAGACCGTATCTCCCAAGCGCGGTGGTAACAGCCCGGAGGAGATGATCACTTACGAAGCTGCAGAGGGCGAAGAAGTTGTAATCGCTGCTTCGGAAGAAGTGACCGGATTTACCAGAAGCACGGATTGGCGTCTTGCTAATTTCATGAAGAAAGTGGACACAACCAATGTGCGCGTTTACGAATACGATTTGGACCCGGATATGTTCCGCGGATACAATCCGTTCAATGCTGTCAATATTCTTCATGACCGTTTATTCATCGAGTATGAGAAGACGGATATGACGACCTACCTCAACAGACGCGGTATGATCTTCGTTGACGGTAAGCCGATGAAGCAGGTAGCACTCTATAATCTGATGGCGGAAGAAGATAACACTTACTGGGTGGAAGCCAATGGCCAGAAAGTTCATTTCCGTCTTGCAGGTGACGAGGATCCGGCAGATCATAAGATTGAAATTACTGTACGTGAGCAGTGCTTTGCACCGAAGACTCCGTTCTTAAATTATATCAAAGTTAAAGGCATTACGATGCGCCATGCAGCAACCGGTGCGCCGGTTCCGCAGCGTGGATCCATTTCCGCATATCGCGGACATCATTGGGTCATTGAAGATTGTACGATCGATTGGTCCAACTGTGTCGGTATCGATGTCGGTAACGAATGCTGGCATCATGAGCCGGCTGCAGATCAGCTGATCGGCTATTCCGTCATTCGCGGCTGTACCATTAAGGATGTCGGTGTTTGCGGTATCGCAGGTCTTTTTGCGGAAGAACTGCTGATTGAAGACAACCTGATCGAAGGTACAGGCTGGCAGAAGATGGAGCTTTCCTGGGAAGCCGGCGGTATTAAGCTGCATAACAGCGTCAACGGTCTTTGCAGAAGAAACATCTTCAAGAACACCTTAAGAGCAGACCATATCTGGTATGACTGCGGTAACGAAAACAACCGTATCACCGGAAACCTGTTCTTAAACGGTATCGAGCAGCGTGAGGCGATCTTCATCGAATGCACCAGAGAAGGCGTTAACCTGATCGATAACAATATCTTCTGGAATGTTGAAGGACGTTTCGATCCGGCCAAGATTCCGGTAGAACCGGGCTCCACCGGCTGGTACAAGACCAGAGAGCATGATGTTGTCAACGGTTATGCAATCTACGGCGAAGGCACCGACAGACTGTATATTACTCATAACTTCATCGGTAACTGCAGATACGGCGGCTACTATGCTAAGCCGGTCGGTTTCCGTGTTTCCAAGATGGATCGCGGCGGCACCTCCAGAAAGGCCACCCTCACAAACAATATCTTCTACGAATGCGGCGAATCCGCGATCACGTTCCCGACGCTGGACAACACCTCCGACGGCAACCTGTTCCTGGGCCTTTCAGGCGGTTTCTTACGCGTAATGTATCCGGAACCGGAAGTTTGCCTCGATCTTAAGACCTGGCAGGAATTCTGCGGCTTCGACAAGAACAGCCAGAACGGCTGGTTCGATATCGAAATGGATGATGAGACTCTGGAACTCAAGGTCGTTGCGGCTAAGAAGGCTCCGATGTCTTTCCGTAAGTCCATTCAGCGTGCGGGCTACATCTATGATCCGAAGGAACTCAAGAATGTGGCAGCTGATTCTCACATTGTCAGTGACTTCTTTGAAGAAGAGAAGGCCGACGGCGATGTTGTACCGGGACCGTTCAATATGCTTGAAATCGGTCGTACGTACAACGTTGACCCGAGAAAGAAAAACTGATAGCGCGAATTTTCGGTATAAAACACAAGTTTTATCACGGAATACACGCAAAAAGCAGCCCGGGGACTTTTCCCCGGACTGCTTATAAAAATGATCTGCGCTTTATTTAGAAAGAGATCTCCAGAACACCGGCATAATCAGTGGGCATCTTTTCCGGAAGCTCACAAACAAGAATGCCTGCGGTCTGTGTAAAGTTCACAGGACCATGGCCCAGAAGCTTAACACCGGTCACTTTATCCTCCGGCTTCAGCGACTGAATAGCGACCGCCTTATGCGGGTTGGTATCCATGATGAATGCATACAGCTTGCCGTCTTTCTGAACGAATCGGAAATCATTTTCCTTCCAATCGACCTGAAGCTCCGTAAAGCCTTCAATAATAACCTTTGCGTTGCCTTCACCGGACTGACGCCACGGGCGGGTACCGTAAACGGCTTCGCCATTGACTTTGAACCACTTTGCAAGCTCGGTCAGGATCCAATCGGCTTCTTCATCGAGCGTACCATCCGGACGCTGAATCACATTGAGAAGGAACGTACCGTTTTTAGCAATACTATCAATTAAAATATCCAGAATATGACGCGGAGTCTTGTAAACTTCGGTCGCATTATAGAACCAGCCGCCGATGCAGGTTTCAGACTGCCACGGAACCGGGCTGATATCCGGAAGCTGGCTTCTTTCGATATCCAGGACTCCGACCTTGTAGATCTTGTCGAGTGTGCTCTTCTGAGTATAGACTGCAGTATTTGTACCGTGCTGCTTGATCGCATCATTGTAAAGATAAGCGACTGCTTCAAGCCCCTTCTGATATTCGCTTTCCTCCGCCATTTCATTCTGAGCGGTCTCACCGAACGGAAGATAGGAGTCGGAGTAGAGCATATCCGGATGATACTTGTCAACGATCTCTTTCATGACCTTCAGCCAGTATTCACGCCACTTTTCATTCTTGGAGAGCCAGACCCACTTGTCTTCCTCGCCCGGAGCGGCTACATGCTCGTAATTGTCATGATAGAAATCACGGTACTCGGGATCGTTGCCATCGTACGGAACACCCGCATACGGTCCGTAAGTATCGCGGCCCTTGTTGGAACGCCACCACGCAAAGGATGCTCCGATGTGCTCGGTCATACCGAACGGCATATCGTACTTCTTGGCAGCTTCACGCCACAGACCGCAGATGTCCTTGTGCGGGCCGACCTTTACGGAGTTCATGCGATTCAGATCGGAATCAAAATTAAAGAAATGATCATGATGAGATGCCTGTGCAACGAAATAGCGGGCACCTGCATCGTAATACTTCTTCATTAAGGCATCCGGATCAAAGTTTTCCGCCTTCCATAAGGCACAAATATCTTTATAACCGAATTTAGACGGATGACCGTAATGACGAAGGTGATATTCATATTGCGGCTGGCCCTGAATGTACATATTTCTTGCGTACCAGTCACCGGCCATCGGAACAGACTGCGGTCCCCAATGGCTCCAAATACCGAATTTAACATCCCTGAACCAGTCCGGACATTCATAGGTTCTTAAGGATTCAAACGTGGGTTCAAACATTGATAACTCCTTTCGATAACAGGTTGACCTGTTTTGTTGAGGCAAGTATATCATCTCGATTTTTTATCGTAAATCGTTATGAAAGACATTTTGTTTCATTAAATCGACTTTATGAGGACAATATGGAACGCAGATTTTTTATTACTGCATACGGAAGAGCGACCAATCCGAATAACGGATTGTCCAGTCCCGATTATGTGGTAAACCGTATTTATTACATTAATAACGGTGAAGGTCTTTACAAGAACGGGTGCCGGCTTAAAAAGCATTATCTTTATCTTTTCTGTCCGGATCCGCAGTTTCAGGTGCGTGAAGATCCGTTAAACCCGGTCGATCACACCTTCATTGATTTTATTACGATGAAGCGTCTTTTCAGGGACGATGTAACCGAGATCGACCCGGAAAAGATTCCGACACTCGAGCCGCTTTGCCAGCTCATTTCCAATGATTTCAGTAAGGGTTCCTGCCCCGAAAGTGTGGCGGAATCCTATCTCAGAATACTTTGCCATGTATTGGAGGACCAGATGAACAACGAAAATTCTTATTCACGCGTAACACTGGATGTTCTGAATTACATCAGCGAGAGCAGTCCTGCGCATTTATCGCTTTCCGAGATCGCTTACAGCCGAAACTGGAACATCGACCACATGATCCGTTGCTTCAAGCGTGACATGGGTATGACTCCACATAAGTATATTGCGCTTGTAAAGGCGGATTGCGCGATCAATTATGTTAATCAGGGCATGAGCCTTCAGGACATCGCGGAGCTTCTCGGGTATTCATCGGTCTCCAGCCTTTCCGCAGCCTTCAAGAATGCGACGAACCGGAATCTCTCCGAGTATAAGCATCAGAATGCGGGCTGATATAACAGTTCACGATGCATAAGGCTGAAAGTTAAAAAGAGAATCCGGCTTTTTATCATGCACGAACTCGTCTTACTCTATATAAATCGAACTTACAGACCGGCTTGGTCTTCAGGAGGAAAACATGAAGAATAAATGGAACAATGAGAAACTCGACAAGATCGCAAAGGACCTTGTGGATCAGATGACCGTTGAAGAAGCGGCTTCTCAGCTGACCTACGGTGCAAAAGCCATTCCGCGTCTCAATATCCCGGAATACAACTGGTGGAATGAGACCCTGCATGGAGTCGCTCGCGCGGGCACAGCGACTGTATTTCCGCAGGCCATCGGTCTTGCGGCAATGTTCGATGCCGAACTTTTACAGAAGATCGGTGATATATGTGCGACAGAAGGCCGAGCAAAATACAATGCACTGAGCAAGGAAAATGACCGCGACATCTACAAGGGTCTGACCTTCTGGACCCCGAATATCAACATTTTCCGCGATCCCAGATGGGGCAGAGGCCATGAGACCTACGGCGAGGATCCGTTCCTTACCTCAACTCTCGGAAAGGCTATGATCCGCGGTCTCCAGGGCGATGGCGACTACATCAAGGCAGCTGCATGTGCAAAGCATTTTGCCGTACATTCCGGTCCGGAATCCCTGCGCCATGAGTTCAATGCTTGTCCCACCAAGAAGGATATGGAAGAAACCTATCTTCCGGCATTCGAAGCCGCTGTCAAAGAAGCCAATGTCGAGTCCGTTATGGGAGCATACAACGCAGTAAACGGTGAGCCGGCCTGCTGTAACGAAGAGCTTCTTGTCAACCGTCTGAGAGGTGAATGGGAATATGACGGCCACATCGTTTCCGACTGCTGGGCTCTTCAGAATTTCCACGAAACTCATCATTACACCAAAAACAGTATCGAATCCGCTTCAATCGCCATCAAGCGCGGCTGTGACGTTAACTGCGGATGTACATATGATAACCTGATGTATGCCTATGAAAAGGGCATGGTCACGGAAGAAGAGATCAAGCTCTGCGCATACCATGCAATGCGTGCCAGAGCGCGTCTCGGCATGTTCACCGATGACTGTGAATACGACAACATTCCTTATACCGCGGTCGATACCAAAGAAAACCGCATGGTTGCAAGGAAGGCAGCTGAGGAATCGATGGTTCTTTTAAAGAATGACGGTATTCTTCCGCTGGATAAGGATGCGTATAAGACTATTGCAGTCATCGGCCCGAATGCCTACAGCAATGCGGCGCTTTACGGTAATTATTACGGCATGTCCTCACACTTTGTCACCAATCTTGAGGGCATTCAAAACGCGGCGGAAGAGAATGATATCCGTGTTCTGTACAGTCGCGGTTGCTGCCTCGGAACGCATTCCGATGATAACCTTTCCCGTCCGGACAAGTACGAGAGCGAAGCGGTTGCCGCCGCAAAGGCGGCGGATCTCGTCATTCTGTGCCTGGGTCTTGACGAATTCATCGAAGGTGAAGAGGGCGATGCCTCCAACAGCGATGCATCCGGTGATAAGATCGACCTGCTGCTTCCGGATGTACAGCGCCAGTTGTATGACCGTCTGAAGGGCCTCGGAAAGAAGATGATCCTCGTGATGAATGCAGGAAGCTCCATCGATACCAGTGCATTCAATGAGAATACCAGCGCCATTGTCCAGTCCTGGTACAGCGGCGAAGAAGGCGGAAACGCGCTCGCAGAGATCCTGTTCGGTAAGCTGAGTCCGTCCGGACGTCTTCCCGTCACCTTCTATTACAATGATAACACGATTCCGGAATTCACGGATTACCATATGGCCGGCAGAACCTACAAGTTCATTACGGAAGCTCCGCTGTATCCGTTCGGTTACGGTCTGTCCTATACCGATTTCACCTACTCCGACCTTTCCGTCGATGCCGGTGAAGAGCTTAAAGTCACCGTTAACGTTGAAAACACAGGTAAAATGGCATCCGACGAAGTCGCTGAACTCTTTGTCCGGTACGAAGGAGAAGCTTTTGAAAAGCCCAATTTCACTCTTCAGGGCTTCAAGCGTATCTCACTTCAGCCGGGTGAAAAGACCGCCGTCACCTTTACTGTTCCGAAGAAGCAGCTGATGAGCGTTCTCGAAGACGGTACCAAAGCGCTTCTTCCGGGAGATTATACCGTATTTACAGGCGGCAATGCGCCGGATGCAAGAAGTATCGAACTTACAGGAAAAGCCCCGCTTTCCGCAAAAATCACGTTATAATGGAGGTGTCCTATGAATATTATCACTAAGGCCGGTGAGATCATCGATTTTGAGACCGTGTGGGAGAGAAAGGATTCCCTGTTCGATACCGTTCCCGAAAAGCAGGGACGTTTTGAGCGCGTTGATTACGAGACCTCCGTTTATGAAAACGATGTAACCTATAAGAAGTATTGCAACGTTTATCTTCCGTACGGCTACGATGACAGCGACAAAAAGTACAATGTCATGTATTACCAGCATGGTAATTCCTGCGATCCGGAGCTTTTCACAGAAGAAAAGGCAAAGGCCTCCCTCGACGCACTGTTTGCGGAAGAGGACATCGAACCGTGCATCATGGTCTTCACCACGTACTACATGGATGTTGAGAATGACTATGAAGAACGTAAAAAGACCGGCTTTACCCCTGCGGGCGATGGAAGCTGGAAGGGGATCAAGGGTAATTTCCATTTGGAAGTTGCCCAGGACATCATCCCCGCCGTTGAGCTTAAGTATCGCACCTATCTGACCGGCCCGAGCCGTGAAGAGATCATCGCATCCCGTGATCATCGCGGATTCAGCGGTTATTCCAGAGGCGCCGCATGCACCTGGTATATTCTTCATCATCAGTTCGAGCTGTTCCGTTATTATGCGCCGATGAGCTGCATGACCACCGCAGGTATCGACATCTTTACGGAAGCGCCGCAGGAGCTGGTCGAGGAGTACCTGACCGCACCGTTAAAGGCACATCCGGATATGAAGTTCTTCATTTACGGCACGAACGGACATCCGCATGATGTCAGCCGTATGACGGATCAGATGAAATTCCTTGTGCACAATCCGATGTTCTCCTTCGGACAGGATCCTGAAAAGAACAATTTCTATTTCAGCATTTCCGACCTGACGCATACGGACCTGTATGCACCGTATTATTTCTACAATTCACTGAAAGTATTATTCAAATAATACCTGTAGAAACAGAAAAGCCCGTAGCAATTACTACGGGCTTTTATCATAAAAGGCGGCCCTTTCGGACCGCCTTTTATTGTTTTATTTTTTGATTTTGACCTTCACTGCATTGACGGACATGCCGGGTGCCTTGTACACAAACTCTTTTGCGGCACCCGTGAGCTCCACGGTCTCATCGGCAACAACACCCGGGTTGTCAATGGTATTTTCCGCGTCAGCAGGGCCGTAGAAGCGGTCAACGCTGTACGCGTCTTCCACATCCACATCGAGAGTGATGGTCACATCGTCCTCCTCTTCACTAAAGTTGACGATCTTAATGATAACTTCATCGTCCGTTGCGGTAACAACGCTGCACATGGACTGATAATGCGGAAGGACCACCTCGGCAACTACAGCGCCATCGACGGAGAAGATTGCCTTCTGTTCGTCATAGGTACATGCAAACTTATGGAAGCCTTCTTCAATATTCACCGGAATATCCGATGCGAGAATCGGCGGACGCATGAATCCGCGTTCAACAGAAGCCACACCGTCGCGAATGATCAGGCGGATGGGCTCTAAGTTGAACATCTTCCACGGATCCGTAGGAACCGGAAGCATACGGTCATAGAAGGAGAGCGGCTTCGGTGCACAGAGAACGCCGATACCTGTCGGAACATCCTTCTTGTATTCCACCTCAACTTCAAAGGTTCCCTTATTCAGGTTGATGTCTTCTTCCTTTGTCGCAACCGCAGTCACCATATCGATCATTCGATAGAAGCGATGTTCCTTTTCATATTCCTCCTGATCCAGGCGGAGAACATAGCCTTCACCGACTTCCTCGAACTTGCCGTGAACATTCTTCACAGGTGTCGCGGACGCACCGTTTAAAACCGCATTCTTGAACACTGTGCCGTCCTTACCGGAAACGAAAGGATATCCATGCAGCGCACGGTAGATCGTATCCGTTTCTTCCTGCATTTCAACGACACGGTCGCCGCGGTTCTTTCCGAAAATGCTGAATGCATAATAAGAAGGAATGACGTGGCTTCTGTAGTTATCGTAAATAATAAGGTTCGGATACCAGCTGTGATAATGCACATGTTCAAAAAGCGGAGCATAGGAGCACAGCTTTACCTTATCCTGGTTGCGTTCAAAGCCGACCATGAACATTGCCTCGGCAACTGCGCCGCGGATCTGGCCTTCATAGGTCTGATTGACGGAGAATTCACCGACAAAAATATCCGGCTTGGAACGGTCGTAATTATCATAGATACCGATGTTCTCTGCATAGAACTCCGGCATGTTGTAATAATGGTCATCAACGATGTCCGGATGCAGTTCTTCATCATTTGTATTCGCAAGAATGATCAGATCCGGATACTTCGCGAGGATGCGCTCCTTGAAATACAGGAAGCGGCGGTTGTATTCCGGTCCCCAGTTCTCGTTGCCGATCTCCAGATACTTCAGATTAAACGGAGCTTCGTGGCCCATTTTTGCACGGTAAGCGCCCCACTTGGTCGTGGAATCGCCCAGTGCATACTCAAGCGCATCAAAGGTGTCCTGAAGCATATCATCGATCTCTTCATCGTTGAAGAAATACGGGCATCTGCCCTGGCAGGTCATACCGCAGTTGCAGACGTACAGGGCTTCAGCACCCAGATCCTCGCAAAGCTGCAGATATTCATGGAAGCCGAGACCGTTCGTGGAGCGGTAGTGCCACAGTAACCAGAAGCTCGGGCGTTCCCACACCGGGCCGATGGTCTTTCTGAAGAACATCGCAGTCTCCATCGTGAAGCCTTCTACGATACATCCGCCCGGGAAACGCATGAATCCCGGATGCATGTTTTTCAGTTTCTCAACGAGGTCCTTTCTTAATCCGTGGCCGTTATACGTATCCACCGGCATCAGAGATGAGAAGCCCAGCATGAACTTGCTCCCGGCATCCGCTTTGATCACGAATGCACCGTTTCCGGTCGTGCCTTCCGCCTTCATCGTTACGCTGTACTGCGCATATTCTACGGAGTTGATTGTAAACTCGGCGGCAGAGTAGGTCTTTTCACCGTCTGTCACAGAAAGCTTGAGTGTGACGGGGGCATCAGACTTCGCGAAGCACATGAAAGTATACTCGGAACCGTCCACCTGTGGAACGCCCGCATAGCCGATATTCTTTAAAGAGCCGTTCTCCATGAACTCGACCTGAAGCGCTGTCTTACGGACCGCATTCAGCGTATCCTCCGTATTCAGTGAAATGGTACAGTTCTCCGAATACCATGCCGGGATCTCGGTCGGAACGATATGGTTATCACGCACCCATTCGTTCATTCCTTCACCGTTATTGAATTCATCGACCCAGCCGGTCGGTGATACAAAGGTCTTTCCGTTATCATCCGTAGTACATTCCTCGGGGATCAGAGAGTCCTCAAAGGATCGGTTTCGAAGCATTTCCGGATACATGCCGCCGTCGCCGGCATGGCTGATGTCTTCAAAGAAGATACCATAAAGATCCGGAGCCGTATCAAAGCGTTTTGATGCGGTTTTTGCGGTAATCTTACTCATAAAGCTGCTCCTATCACGGTTGTTTTTTCTTCAGTATAGCAACGGTAATATCGGAACGCAAACGAAATATCGACTTTTAGTAAAAGGATTTACCAAATTTTGCAGAAATCAAACATTTTATCAATAATTATACGCAAAAAAGCAAGGAATTGCTTGATTTTTTGTAGTATTTATGATATTGGTAAAATTATAAACCACAGGTCGGTTTTTGCGACCGCATGCCTGCGGACAGACGGAGGTCTTTTTATGAAAAAGCTTGTATTATTCGGTGATTCCATCCGTATGGGATGTCAGCACGCATTAACGGAAATGCTGGAAGGCAAAATGGAGGTCTACGGACCGAATGAAAACGGCCGCTGGTCCGGTTACACGTTAAATTCTCTGCGTTTCTGGATCCCCGATATGAAGGAAGCCGATGTGATCCATTGGAACAACGGTCTTTGGGATATGGGCGATGATTACGGCTTCGGAAGACCGTTCACTCGTCCCGCGGATTACAAGGAAAATCTGGAACTGATCATTCAGGTCCTTCGCAAAAACTATCCGGACGCAAAGATCATTATGGCAACGACCACACCGACGCTGGACCGCGATCAGCAGATCATTCGTGATTATAACGAGATACTGAAAGAGGTCGCGAAGGAAAATGACATTCCGGTCAATGATCTCTATGCGGTATTCGCCGGTCAGGAAGAGACCTATGTCTGCCCGGACAAGCTGCACCTCACCAAGGAAGGATTCACGCTTGCGGCAGAAAAGATCATCGAATGCGTAGAGAAGGAGATCGGTAGTATCTGATCACTCCGAAGACTCACAGAATTGCCGTGTAAAGACGCGGCTGAAAGGAAAAAATGGTTACTCTGAAAGAGGTGGCCGCAGCTTGCGGCGTCTCACCAACGACAGTTTCCAATATACTGAACGGAAAATCCAAGGCCAGCGAAGAAACTGCAAAGCGCGTGCTGGAGACCGTTAAGCTCATGGATTATCATCCGAACTATATGGCAAAAGGACTTCGTACTCAGCGAACAATGAACATTGCCATCATATGCGAGGATATCAACCAGTTTACCACACCGCCTGTTATCGGTGCCGTAATGGAACAGCTTGAAAAGCAGGGATACAATACACTGCTCGTAAACCTGCGACTCTATGACCGCTGGAAGGATACCTGGTTTGATAGTGACAGCGCATTATGGTCGATGCTGAATCCGGCACTCCAGGAATGTCGCGCACTGAACGTGGACGGTATCATTTACATTGCCGGCCATGCGCGTAAGATCCATTGCATTCCCGAGGACTTTGATATTCCGATCGTCATGACATATGCCTATGCCATGAATAAAAACATTCCATCCGTTGTTATCGATGATGAGCAGGGTGCTTATGAGATCATGGATCTGCTTCTTAAAAACGGTCACAGACGCATTGCGATCCTTACCGGTCGCGAGGATAACATCCACACCCAGCTTCGTATAAAGGGCATCACGCGTGCTATGTTTGATCATAATTGCGCTTTCAATCCGTATCTTGTTACAGCCGGCAACTGGAACCGCCAACGTGCCTACCGCGAACTTGACAAACTGAATATCGCGGAAGCCGGAGTGACCGCAGTTTTTTGCATGAATGATGAAATGGCTGCGGGTGCATATGATCAGATCGAAGATTCCGGCCTTCGTGTCGTCGATAATATTTCCGTCACCGGCTTTGATGATGCCAGTATTTCATCCTTCTTCCGTCCGGCGCTTACAACTACGCGCCTGCCGCTGACCGAGATGGGCTCAAAGGCTGCGGAACTGCTTTGTGAAATACTTTCATCAGAGGACGAAGCATCCGGCGAAAAGGGTGCGGTCTATGCACTTCCGTGTACGCTCGTAGAACGAAAATCCGTAAAAAACATCAACATATAATTTATAAACAGTGTATACTGTATAAGGTGCGGTACTTCCGCACTTATGGTATGCACTGTTTTTTTATGTGGGTGCACATCAACAATGAAGGAGATTCCATGACTCTTACCGAAGAATACAAAAGCTCGCTGAATTACTGGCAGGCGGCGTTTTCCGCCGATGCTGATACCGAAAAGGAGATTCTTGCCGCACTCGATAAAGAAGAGGGGCTGAAAGAGATCGTGCCGTCGGAGAAGCTGTATCCAGCCGCAAAGGAGCTCGGTGGTTGTAAGAAAGTACTGGACTACGGCTGCGGTCACGTCTGGGCCGGACTTATAACCGCTAAGTCCGGGTGTCCGGACGTCACCGCCGTCGACATCACGGAAAGTGCCGCAAGAATCGCACGTGAACTCTCCGAAGAGCTGGAAATGACCGGTTTCTGGAAGGTCCTTCACGTGGATACGGAATGGATCGATAAGGAAGGAGCCGGTGATGACTCATCTTTTTTGAATTAATAATAATATCCACAAAAGAATGGAAAAAACAGTGGCGAAAATCACGCCTCGGCTCTATGATTAATCATAGAATTATACCTTTGAAAGGGGACCTGCATGAGATTCAGTTTTGATTTCACCAATACTTCCGGCATTGAATTTCCGGTTCTTGAGATTTTGAAAGAGACCGGTCACACGAATGAAGAGTGCGGACTTCCGGTTGCATTTTCAACACAGGAGAAGGGCGTACGTGTCATGGGAGACGCGTCCGGTGTTACGATCTCTTATTCCGATCGTTCCGCACTGATCCGCGGTCTGTCGCTCTTGTTCCGTTACGCAAAGAAAGATGAGGCCTTCGATGTTTACGAAGAGCCGTATTTCGATACTCTGAGCCCGATGATCGACGACTCCAGAAATGCCGTCATGAAGCCCGAAAAGGTCAAGCAGATGATCCGTATCATCGCCCTCATGGGCTTTAATGCGATGCAGCTTTACACCGAGGATACCTATGAAATCGAAGGCGAGCCGTATTTCGGCCATCTTCGCGGCGCTTACACACCGGAAGAGCTTAAGGACATCAACACGTATGCCAAGGAATTCGGCATGGAAATGATCCCCTGCATCCAGACGCTGGCTCACCTCGGCAATATTTTCAAGTGGAACGCCTACCGTCCGTTAAACGACTGTGACGACATTTTGAATACCTCGGATGATCGCATTTACGACCTCATCGACAAAATGATCGCCACCCAGCGCGCAGCCTTTGACACCGATAAGATCAACCTCGGCATGGACGAAGCGCACATGCTGGGCCGCGGCCGCTACAAGGATATGGTCGGCAACGAGCCCCTGGAAAAGATCATGCGCACACATCTTGATAAGGTCATCACCATCTGCACGAAGTACGGCTTTAAGCCGCGCATGTGGAGCGACATGTTCTTCAAGATGGGCACTAAAAACAACGACTATTACGATCCGGACTGCAATTTCACCGATGAGATCCGCGCTTCCGTACCGGAAGAGGTCACGCTGATCTACTGGGATTACTATTCACAGGATCGTGCGCGTTACGACCGCATGATCACGAATCATTTCGAGCTTTCGAACCGCGTGGCATTTGCCGGCGGCGCATCCTGCTGGTACGGTGTGGTTCCTTTCAATCAGTATTCTCTGAATGCCGCACGCGTTGCCATGGCCAGCGCACGCGCAAACGGTATGCGCGAGGTCTATGTCACCATGTGGGGCGATAACGGCGCCGCATGTTCCCAGTTTGCCGCTTCTCCGACGCTGATCTGCTACGGCGAAAACAACTGGAACGGACGCACGGATGACGAAAATCTGGCGGAAGCATTTGAAGCAGCTATGGGCTGTAATTTCCGTTCCTTCACCGATTTTGAAAAAATCGAGCTGGTTGGCGACCGTGCGCCCTACGGTGTGGAATCCACCGGGCCGCATCGCTTCATGCTGTTCTCCGACCCGTTACAGGGCAAATACGATTTCCATGCCTGCAAGGGGGCAAATGCACATTTTGCGAAGGAAAAAGAGCGTCTGATGGCGGAAAAGCCGGCAGATAACAAATTCGGATACCTCTATGATACGTTCATTACGCTTTGCGATGTCCTGAGCACCAAGGCCGAACTCGGTCTTCAGTTGAAGGAAGCCTACGATGCCGGCGACCGTGCGGAACTCAAACGTATCATCGACGAAGTGATCCCGGTAACGATCGATAAGTTGATCGTGTTCCATCGGACCTTCCGTAAGCAGTGGTACACCGAGAACAAGGCACTCGGCTTTGAAGTCCAGGACATCCGTCTTGGCGGTCTGAGAGCCCGTCTTGAAGAAACGGTCATTCGCATGCAGGAGTATCTGGACGGAGAGGTCGATGCCATCGAAGAACTGGAAGCCCCGCGTCTTGTGATCGATCCGAATGCAGGCGTCAATTCCTATTTTGCCGCAAACTGGCAGGCCATCGTAACAGCGAATACGCTGTAATGAATCATGCGAAAGATCATCAAAAAATATTGTGAGATGGAACTGTAGTTTTATGAGGATACGACATGAGATTTGATGCACTGAAATACGAATATCGGTCCAAAAGAAATGTGATCTACGGCACCCGCGGGATGGTCTGTACCAGTCAGCCGCAGGCCGCACAGGCCGGTCTTGATATCATCAAGGCCGGAGGCAACGCAGTCGATGCCGCCATAGCCACCGCAGCATGTATGACGGTCATGGAGCCTACGAGCAACGGTCTCGGCAGTGACGCATTTGCCCTGGTCTGGATGAAGGATCAGTTATACGGTCTGAATGCTTCCGGTCGTGCACCGGTGTCCCTTTCCGCTGAAAAGCTTCGTGCCTTGGGCTACACCGAAATGCCTCGACGCGGCTGGATCCCGGTCATGGTTCCGGGCGCACCGTCCGCATGGGCGGAGCTTTCGAAACGTTTCGGACGCCTTCCGCTTGAAACTGTCCTCGAAAAGGCCGCAGATTACGCGGAACACGGTTATCCGGTGTCTCCGAACACGGCTTACCTCTGGAAGGTCTCTTATGACCTGTTCTCCGATGTAAAGGATCAGCCGGAATTCAAGCCCTGGTTTGACTGCTTCGGCAGTCTCGGACATGCGCCGGAACCGGGTGAAATCTGGAAGAATCCCGAAATGGCCGAAACGATCCGCCTCATCGGAAAGACAGGAGCGGAAGCGTACTATCGCGGGGAAATTGCTGAGAAGATCGATGCTTTTTCACGCGCGACCGGCGGATACCTTCGCAAGGAAGACCTTGCTGCGTATCACCCGGATTGGGTCACGCCGATCACCGTGAATTACCACGGATACGATGTCTGGGAGATCCCGCCCAACGGTGCCGGTCTCACGGCTCTGATGGCACTGAACATCATGGACGGTTATCATTTTACCAACCGTAACGATGCGGAAATGGTCCACGTTCAGCTGGAAGCCATGAAGCTCGCCTATATGGATGCAAAGCAGTACATCACGGACGCGGATCACATGAGAATGTCCGTACAAGCTTTGCTTTCAAAGAAGTATGCAGACAAGCGCCGGGAGCTCATTACCGATCGCGCGGAACTCCCGCGATTCGGAGACCCGGAGGGAAGCGGTACCATCTACCTTTGCACGGCCGACGGAGAAGGCAACATGGTGTCCTACATACAAAGTAATTTCAACGGGTTCGGAAGCGGCATCGTCGTTCCCGGAACCGGTATTTCCCTGCAAAACCGCGGCTTCGGCTTCAGCCTCGATGAAGAAGCGGAAAACTGTCTGCGTCCCGGAAAGAAGACTTATCACACCATTATTCCGGGCTTTTTGTCAAAGGATGGACAGGCCATCGGCCCGTTTGGCGTCATGGGCGGCTTTATGCAGCCGCAGGGCCATGTACAGGTCGTCATGAACACAGTCGATTTTCACATGAACCCTCAGGATGCATTGAACGCTCCGCGTTGGCAGTGGATGGAAGGAAAGACCATCGCCGTGGAAAAAGAATTCCCGACACATATTGTGGAAGAACTGATCCGGAAGGGTCATAAGATACAGATCCCGGCCATGAACACCTCGTTCGGTCGTGGACAGATCATCTGGCGGAATGAAGACGGCGTACTGTGCGGCGCCACCGAACCGCGTGCGGACGGTACCGTTGCCGTTTGGTAAAGAAGGAGTTCTATGAGTCCGGATACAAGGATCGAACACAAACGTAATAGTAAAGCGGTTTTTGACCGCATGATCCGGCTGGGTTTCCAAAAGGAATTTGCTATGATCGTATCAAACGAAATGTGCACAAATTATACGTCAAAACGCATGTGCGGCTATCTGGACGCCGCAGCTCCGCGTTCGATGGAAGAGGTCGCGGATGAAATGCTGATCATTCTGGAAGAACGCGACCGCTACAAAGAAAAGATCGAAAACAGGCACATCATCTGGTAAACAGGAGTAACATGGCTAAATCGAAAACAAGAGACATGACAAAAGGTTCCATATTCTTACAGATCGTAGCGTTTGCGCTTCCTCTGCTCCTGGGCAATATTTTCCAGATGCTGTATAACACGGTCGATACCGTTGTCGTCGGCCAGTTCGTCGGCAAGGAAGCGCTTGCGGCCGTGGGTTCCACGACGATGATCGTAAACATGATGGTCTTTTTCTTCAACGGCTTTTCCGTTGGCGCAGGCGTTGTGATCAGCCACAGCTTCGGTGCCAAAAACAGGGAAATGCTGCACACGGCCATCGAAACGACCATGGCCATGACCTTCCTGATCTGTGTTGTTTTTACGGTGATCGGCGTGATCTTTGTCCGTCCGATGCTTCTTTTCATGTCCACCCCGGAAGACGTCATGGCTGATGCCACGACCTACCTTCGCATTTATTTCTTCGGTATTTCCGGCCTCCTGATCTATAATATGGGAAGCGGTATTCTCCGCGCCGTCGGCGATACCAGGCGCCCGCTGTATTTCCTGGTGCTGACCAGCGTAGTCAACATCCTCCTGGACCTTTTGTTTGTTGTGGTCATCCCGCTCGGCATCGCCGGCGTGGCCATTGCCACCATTCTTTCCCAGTTTATTTCCGCTGTCCTGACAATGCTGCTTCTCATTCGTACGGACGACATTTACAAGCTTACGTTCCATGATCTTAAGATCCACGGAAAAACTCTCGTACAGATTCTCGGCATCGGCCTCCCAACGGCCATCCAGTCCACGATCACTGCGTTTTCCAACGTTTTTGTACAGTCTTACGTCAATGTTTTCGGTTCTTCTGTAATGGCCGGCTGGAGCTGCTATAATAAGATCGATTCCTTCATCATGCTGCCGATGGGCTCCGTCGCAAACGCGGCGACCACCTTCGTCAGCCAGAATCTGGGTGCAGGAGAAGAGGAGCGTGCAGACCGCGGAACCGTGATCTCCCTTGTGATTACGCTTTCCATCACCGCTCTGATCGCCACCCCGATCTATTTCCTCGCCGCTCCCGCAACGCGCATGTTTACGAATGACAGCGAGGTCATCGGCTACAGCGTCCTGTTCCTGAAAACGAATATTTTCTTTCTGTTATTCAACTGCGTCAACCACGTTCTGGCCGGAGCACTTCGCGGACGCGGTGATTCCCGCGCGCCGATGATCATTATGCTTTCCACCTTTGTCGGCGTCCGCCAGCTCTATCTGTATCTGGCAACACACTTCATCGCGAACACCGAAAAAATCGTCGGACTCGGATATCCTGTCGGCTGGACGATGTGCTTCATCGTCGAAGTCACATACTTCCTGATCACCAGTGCCATACGCAAGAAAAAGAGACGTTTGCCGGAGGTCGGAAATGGTAACCGTTGATCTGGTCACCGGCTTCTTAGGCGCCGGAAAAACCACATTTATACGCGAATATGTGAAGTATCTGAAACGGCAGGGACTTCGCGTTCGTGTCATTGAAAATGAGTTCGGCGAGACCTCCGTGGATGCCGGCCTTCTTTCGGATGATTGCGACGTAGAGGACCTCACCGGAATGTGCATGTGCTGTGTCGGAAAAAGTGCGTTTATCCGTATGCTGAAGGAAAGTGCGCACGCAGGCTGCGACCGGATCGTCGTGGAACCCTCCGGGATCTACGATGCCGATGAATTTTTTGAAGTCCTGTCACTTCCCGAGATCGCGGAGTGCTGCGAGATCGGAACGATCCTGACCGTTGCGGATGTAAACGGCATCGGAAATCTGAGCGATGAAGCCCGCTACCTTTTGTTTTCGCAGCTGATCGCTTCCGGTATGGTTGTGATCAGTAAGATCCCGCTTTTCACGGCATCAGATGAACCGGACGCATATGAAAATAAGATCCGGGAGAGTCTCGCAAAAACGGAAAACGCTGTAAATGAACTTCATGCCCTCATGCGTTCATACGGAACGGAAGGCGGTCTTTTCTGTGATGTGATCGCCAAGCCTTTGAGTGAACTTACCGACCGGGACTTTGAAGATATTACGGACGCAGGATACCTCCGTATCGTACATGATCAGGAATACTTTAACCACGCGGAGATCTTTGCCGATGAATCCTACATTGTGCATACGGACGGTCCGGAGACCCTGACCCGCAAGCTGAAGATGCTTTTCAATTCACCGGCCTGCGGACGGATCTATCGGATTAAGGGCTATGTGAAGACCGATTCCAATGAACTTCTGATGGTCAGCTGTACACCGGATACGATGAGCATCAACTACTGCAGTCCGGAAGTCGCGCTCCGTATGAAAGACGATGCCATGATCAGCGTCATCGGGCAGGAGATTCGGAGAAGAGAGATCCGGGAATTACTGAAAAAATAACAAAGGAGATATCATAATGAAAGTAATCGATTTTGAAACGATCCGTCAGCTTGCGGCTGACATGGACCCTTATGATTGGTACGAATGGGTGGATTTTGCAATCGAACACAAAGCCGAATTCGAGTGTCCGCCCAAACCGGCTCTTCATCAGGAGGACGGTGATTATTTCAATGCGATGCCCGCGCTGTTTGAACGGGATAAGACGGCCATTCTGAAAATGATCGGTCGCCACTCACTGAAAGAAGGCGAGCAGGAGCGATCCATCATGCAGGGCGACATGATGCTTTACGATTCGGACACCGGGATCCTGAAAGCACTGATGGATGCGGAATATATTACGACGCTTCGTACCGGCGTTGTCGGTGCACATTCGGCATATCTTTATGTGAATAAGGATTTTCAGACGATGTCTCTGATCGGTCTCGGCAATATTATGATCGTTTGCTTCAAGACCTTCCTGCGCATCCTGGAAAAGAACGGCATCGACCGTGAGATCCGCGTAAAGCTTTATAAGCATCATGAACACGAAGTGGAATTCGCAAAGAGATTCGCCGATGCCAAGAACATCCGTTTTGAATTCTGTGACACCTATGAAGAAACGATTAAAGACAGTGATCTTGTCATTTCGGCGGTAACGATCATGACGGAAATGTTCGCCTCCGACGAATGCTTCAAAGACGGTGTTACGGTCATTCCGATCCATATGCGCGGATTCCAGAACTGTGATCTGTTCTTTGAAAAGGTGTATACCGATCATGTGGATCAGATCCGAAATTTCAAGTATTTCGAAATGTTTAAGGATCGGCTGAACACCGTTACGGATACATTAAACGGAGTGTGCCCGGGCAGAGAAAACAATACCGAAAAGATCATTGTTTATAACTACGGTATTGCGGTACATGACCTGTATTTTGCAAATAAGATCTACGGACTTGTTGAAGGATGCGATGTCGAGTACCGGTATTGTAAGAGCCGTTATTTTATTTAAAGACAAAGGGTCGGGAGACATCATGAGACGAGCGTATTTGAAAGCCCCTTATAAAGTGGAGATCCGGAACGAAGCGATCGGCGAACCGGGCGCGTTTGAAGCGCAGGTCCGCGTGATGGCCTGCGGCGTCTGCGGTTCCGATGTCAATGACGCGGAGACCCGCGAGGAGTTTGCGCCGTTCGGTCATGAGCTTGCCGGCATTGTGGAAAAGGTCGGTTCCGCCGTGACAAATGTAAAGCCCGGCGACCGCGTGGCGATGGAGTCCTCCGGTTTTTGCAGATGCTGTTCCAACTGCAGAAACGGCCATACCGAGCTCTGCACGGATAAGATCTGTCCGCCGTTCACCGGTTTTACAGATCGGATGAACGTAAATGCCCGCGTTCTGGTACCGATCGGCAGTCTGTCCTTTGAGGAAGCGTCGCTCATCGAACCGATGGGGGTTGCGATGGATCTTGTTAATGTCGCGGACATCCGGCTGAATGATCATGTTGTCGTGTTCGGCGCGGGTCCCATCGGCCTGATGGCCATCCGCCTTGCCAAATTGAAGGGTGCGGGAAAGATCACCGTCTGTGTACGTTCACATTCGGAAAAACGTATCGAACTTGCAAAATTCTACGGCGCCACGGACATTGTGTTCACCGATCGATGCGATGTAAAAGAAGCGTTCAAAGGGCAGAGCGTGGAACGTATTCTGGTCACGGCACCACCCGCGGTTCTGTCCGACGCCGTTGACATTGCTTCCTTCGGATGTAAAATCAGCGTCATCGGCATCGCACGAAAGCCGGAAGACAGTATGATCACGTTGGATATCAACAAAATGCATTTCAACCGTCTTGAGCTTCGTTTTTCGCACGCCACACCGGCGCTTTTCTTTCCGCTGTGCCGCGATCTGATCGCAAACGGCCTTATGGATGTAAAACCACTCATTACTCATCGCTTTACCATTGATGAAATGGATCAGGCCATGAAACTTCTTGAACACGATCACAGCACGACCGGAAAGGTCCTGATGATCGCTGACGGAAAGGAACAGTAAACGTATATGGAGAATATCAAGATCGCATTTGTGCAGATCCCCGCAGCCTGTGACCCGGACGCCAATTTAAAAAACGGTGTGGAAGCCGTGAAGAAAGCGAAAGAGGAGGGAGCGGACATCGTGCTGTTTCCCGAGCTCTTCAACATCGGCTATGTCTTCCCGCAAACAGAGGACCCGATGCATGACGAAGAAGCGCTGGAAGCACTGAAAAAGCTGGCGATTCCCGCGAATTCTCCTTTTGTCACGACGTTCAGGGATCTTGCAAAGGAGCTCTCCGTTGCGATCGCGATCACTTACCTGGAAGAAAACGAACCGCGGCCCCGGAACACAGTTTCCCTTTTTGACCGTTTCGGCGATGAAGTCTACCGTTATTCCAAGGTCCACACCTGTGAATTCGGGGATGAGGCCCTGCTTTCCGCAGGTGATGATTTCTACGCCGAAGCCCTGGACACCGAAAAGGGCTTCATCTTTGTGGGCTCGATGATCTGCTATGACCGGGAGTTCCCGGAAAGTGCACGGATTCTGATGCTGAAAGGCGCAGAACTCATCCTGGTACCGAATGCCTGCCCGATGGAGATCAACCGTCTTTCCCAGCTTCGGGGACGCGCTTTCGAAAATATGACGGCCATCGCAACCTGCAATTATCCGGCGGGACAGCCCGACTGCAACGGCCATTCCACGCTGTTTGACGGTGTGGCGTATCTGCCCGATGTTCCGGGCTCTCTGGACACCTGCATTATGGATGCGGGAGAAGAAGCGGGAATCTATTATGCGGAGCTCGATGTTGCCCGCCTTCGCGAGTACCGCACGAAAGAAGTACACGGAAACGCTTACCGTCATCCGGAAAAGTACGCACTTCTTACAGATCCGATGACCGAATATCCTTTTGTGCGTAAAAGAGTAAAAAACTGACGCGGATAACCAAAGCGAATAACAGAAGTAAACAGTTAAAGCAAATACCAGATTCCGTTTTCCGGAAATAAAAAGAACTTTCCCTGTGCGATCGACGCTCGGGAAAGCTCTTTAGTTTTCGGGGAATATCAGGCAATCGTAGCGGATCGCCTTTCCGGTGATGGAATAAGACGGCTTCCGGTCACCGAGGTACGGACCTTTTACCGGACGTTTAATGATGATCTTCTTCGGTTTTGCGAGGATCGCCGCCTGTAATAAGGCTTCTTCATCCTCACAGGGCTTTTCCAGATGGTGGATCAGCTGGAACTTTTTCTTTACGGCTGCGCTTTTCCGGCGTTCAGGGAACATCGGGTCCAACAGGACCACGTCCGGATGCTCCGAAAGAAGCGGGAGCGCTGCGATGCTGTTTTCCAAACACAATGTCATGCGACCGACTGCATCACAAAGTTCCGGGACGTCTTTTGCGCGAAGGAGTGCATCTTCCAGAAGAAGACCGATGACCGGGTCATATTCATATAAACGAACGTTGAAACCCGCAGCTGCAAGGATCAGCGAGTCTTCACCGAGTCCCGCGGTGGCATCGACGATGCCAAGTGTCTCTCTGCCTTTCATTTTGGCCGCTTTTACAAGAAATTCCGAGTTCAACCGGCCCTTGACCAGGCGGGGGAGAAGCCGTGTAAAATCGCCCTTTACGATCATGTCACCGTCGGAAAGCGAAAGTCCCTCCTCCGAAAGTTCCAGAAAAAGCCCGTTTTCCGCCGCCGCATTTCGGTCCTCTGTAACAGAGATCCCGATCCGCTTTGCCAGTGCATCCGCACGTTCCTTCAGTTGTTCGTTCTCCGATAAGAGGATCAGTTCCTCCGCAACGTACATATCGGGCCTCCCTTCCGTGAAATTCCGTATTCCGTAAGAAGAGAATAACAGATTTCCAAAGAATACGCAACACGCCAAACAGCGCAAGATTGATACTTGCTTATATGCGTTAACGGTTGTATGATTGCCGTATCAGTTTTACCTGATAATTTTTATCATGAAGGTGTTTTATGAAGCTTAACCGTGTCCATGTCAATATCATTTTTATCGTCAACCTGCTGATCTCTGCCACAGGACTGATCTCGCTGATTGCCCTTACCGTCTTCTTACTTTATTCCGGAAATGCTTTACAATCGATCGAGGAAATGCTGACCGGCTCGTCAACAACGGACTATGACGGTCTTCAGTTGATTTTCGGAAGCTTTTCCTATATCTTCGGACTGTTTTTGTATGCTGTTGCGATTGCCGTCATGATCGTACTTCTGATCTACCTTTTGATCTCCTTTACCCTGAACATCGTCGCACGATGCCTGGTCCGGAAGGAGACCCGCGGAAAACGGATCGCTTACCGCATCCTGATGGGCGTTCTCATCACCGCCCAGGCTTATTCGGTCCTCACCGCCGTCACATCGATGCTGAATGAATTCAGGATCTGGGAGCCGTTCGCGATACTGACGGGACTCGGCTTTGTGGTTTATGAGATCCTGATGGTCTATACGAAACTCGGTATGAAGGAGGTCGCTTTGGATGAAGATCATTGAAAACAATGAACTGAATGTCACGATGGAATGTGACGTTTTCGTTGCGGGTGGCGGTATTGCCGGTATCGCGGCAGCCCTTGCCGCGTCTCGTCAGGGAAAGAACGTCATCCTGGCGGAGCGCATGTTCATGCTTGGCGGTCTGGCCACGGCCGGCCTCATTACGATCTACCTGCCGCTTTGCGACGGTTACGGAAAGCAGGTGTCCTTTGGCCTTGCCGAAGAGCTTCTCCGCCTTTCGATCAGGCATGATCATCTTGAAAAGCGAGGCTATCCGAACTGGATCGGTTCCGATGATCCCGCGCACCGCACGGAAAAGGATCCCCGCTTTGAAGTCGATTTCAACCCGCAGCTCTTTGCCATCGACGCCGAACAACAGCTTCTCAGTGAGGGCGTAAAGATCCTGTACGGCACGTATGTAGCCGGATGTACGGTGGAAAATGGAAAGATCACTCATGTGATTCTGGAGTGTAAGGGCGGAAGACAGGCTGTTAAGGTCACTTCCTGCGTCGATGCTTCCGGCGATCTGGACCTCGGTCTCTATGCCGGTGCGCCCTATGAGGTATTCAAGCAGGGAAACATTCTGGCGTCCTGGTATTATTCCTGTGACCGGAACGGTCTTGATCTTCAGACCATCGGCTACTGCGACATTCCGGATGAGGAAAAGGAAAAGCTCGGTAAGAACGAGACCGCAGCGTATAAGCGCTACGCCGGCCTTGAGAATGAAGAGATCACCGGATCCGTCATCGATTCGCACGCGTCCATCCTGAATTCCTTCCTGAAAAAACGCGAAAAGGATGCGACTTTTGTACCGGTTACCATCGCTACGATTCCTCAGCTCCGCATGACACGCCGCATTACGGGCGAATACGAGCTTGCAACGGAAGAAATGCATACGAGGTTCGAGGATTCCATCGGCATGGTGTCCGACTGGCGGAAGCGCGGCCCCGTCTACGAGGTCCCGTTCCGTACGTTGTACAGTAAA
>DCHF01000049.1:0-250 GCA_002315555.1 Lachnospiraceae bacterium UBA1759
CGAGTTGTTGTAGGTTCGAGCCCTACTCGGGGAGCTCAGGGCGCTTAGCTCAGCTGGGAGAGCATCTGCCTTACAAGCAGAGGGTCACAGGTTCGAGCCCTGTAGGCCCCACTTTTTGCCTATATACGCCGATGTGGCTCAATTGGCAGAGCAGCTGATTTGTAATCAGCAGGTTGGGGGTTCGAGTCCGTCCATCGGCTCTGATCAGCATAACAGCTGTTCAAAATTTAATATCGCGGGGTAGAGCAGT
>DCHF01000049.1:289-81198 GCA_002315555.1 Lachnospiraceae bacterium UBA1759
CGGGCTCATAACCCGGAGGTCGCAGGTTCAAATCCTGTCCCCGCTACTTACGGAAAGAATAGAAATGTTCTTTCCGTTTTTTATTTTGTATTATCCTTTGTACAGTCTATAATCTTTATCAGAGCAAAAAATGTCGAGAACTTCCGGGGATCATTTTGGTATCATTGCTTTGCAAGGAGGGAACAAATGGACGATCAGAGAAAAGCCATCCGTTTGATGCAGGACTACATCAGCGAACATATTGAAGAAGAGATCACAGCAAAGGATCTTGCGGAGGCGGCTTCTTTTTCACCATGGTATGCAAGAAAACTATTCATTAAATATCTGGACATGAGCCCGGCAGTTTATATCAGGCGCCTTAAACTGTCGCGATCCGCTTTGAAACTTAGAGATGAGCGGTGTTCGATTCTGGATCTGGCAATGAATATGGGGTTTGGAAGCGTGGATGGCTACCAGCGAGCATTCAGACGCGAGTTTGGCTGCAATCCGAAAGAATACAGTTTGAGTCCGGTTCCCTTATGGTTGTTTACTCCCTATTTGATCAGGGACAACGAAAGGAATGAGAAGAATATGAAAGAAATGTACAAGACAAGAAATGTGTTTATTCAGGTTATCGAAAAGCCGGCAAGAAAGGTGATCATCAAGAGAGGAATCAATGCGAAGGAGTACTGGAGTTATTGCGAGGAAGTCGGATGTGATGTCTGGGGGCTTCTTACAAGCATCAAATCCATTAGCGGTGAGCCCGTTTGTCTCTGGCTGCCGGAGCATTTGAGAAAGCCGGTTAACAATGAGTATGTACAGGGCGTGGAAGTTGAGACGGACTATACCGGTGTAATTCCGGAAGGATTTGAAGTCATCGACTTGCCGGCGGCAACGTATCTTCTTTTTAGAGGAGAACCGTTCGATGACGAAGACTTCGAGGAGGCGATCATGGAAATCTGGAACGCGGAGAAGAAGTACAATCCCGAGTTTATCGGTTACAAGTGGGATGATCAGAACCCGCGTATTCAGCTGGAACCGCTCGGAGCAAGAGGTTACATCGAACTGATGCCGGTCAAAAGCCTGTGATGAGTGAAATCCGCTAAATGTCTCCATAGAAATAATGACAGGCATAAAAACAGCGCAGTGAAAATCATTTTGATTATTCACTGCGCTGTTTTATTATACTTTAGGTGTTGTTAACCATCATTTACATGTAGAAGCTGTTTAACCATCATTTACATGTAGAAGCTGTTTAACCACCACTTACATGTAGAAGCTGTTTAACCATCATTTACACGTAGGTGTTGTTAACCATCACTTACATGAAGTAGCTGTTTAACCATCATTTACACGTAGAGGCTGTTAACCATCACTTACACGTAGAGGTTGTTAACCATCACTTACGGGCGAATTATTTTACCGTTGCTTCTGCATAGAAGCCGCGCTTTGTATAATCGATCGCGACAGTTTTCTCCTGGCGGAAAATGATGCGGTCTTTTCTGGTACGGCTGTCCGGTCCGATGTAGAAAGCAAAGTCGCCGGCTTCCAGGATCCAGTTGCCGTCTTCATCGCGGAAGGCGAGCTGGTCTAACTGCAGGCGGAAGTTTACGGTCTTGGTCTGGCCGGGTTCCAGGGTGATGCGCTTGAAGCCGGCCAACTCCTGGTAGGGACGGATCACGGAACCGATAAGGTCGCGGGCATACAGCTGAACGACTTCGTCGCCGGAACGATCGCCGGTGTTCTTAACATCGACCGAGATATTCAGCACCGGATTTTCCTTACCGTCGGAAGTGAGCTGCATATTGCTGTACTCAAAGGTGGTATAGGAAAGGCCGAAGCCGAAGGGGCGATGGAGATTCTTCGGCGCATCGCCGTAGAGGCCTGCGGTAGCACCGCCTGAGTATTCGTGGCTTCCGTTGTGCTGGTAATGATAGTAGGGGATCATACCCTCATCATAAGGCACATCAAAGGGAAGGCGTCCGGCCGGATTGTTTTTGCCCAGGAGCGTATTGACCACTGCAGCAGCACCGTAGGTGTTTGGCAGCCAGGTCTCCAGGATTGCATCGGCCTTCTCATAAGCGTCGGTGTGGACCAGCGGACGGGCATCGGTATGGATTACCACACATTTCTTTGCAGCCTGTAAGACTCTACGGGCCAGTTCATTCTGACTGGCAGGAAGTCCGATGTTCCGCGTGTCCAGACCTTCGGCATGGTTGGAATGAGCGCCCCAGCCGCACTTAGCGCCAACGGTCAGGAAGACAAGATCGGCTTCTGCTGCAGCAGCAACAGCCGTGTCGAAATCGGTTTTTTCGGGATTCAGGAAGCTGCAGCCTTCAACATACACAGCATCCGGGAATTCTTCGCGGATCGCTTCAAAAATGGTTTTTGCTTCCGGATCGTATTTACGGATGCGGGCATCCATCCACTGAATGGCCTGTTCATGAGAGAAGGGATATGTCCGTTTCGGGAAGCCTTTCTCTGCAAGCGGATCAAATACCGGACGTTTCGGAGTTTCCGTTCCGATCATCTCAAGACGGCCGAGGTTCATATCGACCAGCGTGGTATAGGTATAGCCGGAATACAGGAAACGGAGGCCGTTGCCTGTGGGACCGATGACCGCTACCTTCAGCTTCTTATCCGTCAGCGGCAGGATACCGTTGTTTTTGGTCAGGGTCATTACCTTTTCCGCCGCCTTCAAATTGGCTTCCTTATGCGCGGGATTCCGGAATGCTTCTTTGATCATCTCATCCCGCGGCATGCAGTTTTCAAAAAGTCCCAGTTCGAACTTGAACTTCAGAATTCGCAGGCAAGCACGGTCTAAGAGCTCGTCGGTGACGCGACCCTCTTCCAATGCCTGCTGTAAGGGCTCCGCGTATCCCAGAGGATTCGGGCATTCCAGGTCAAGACCGGCCTCCAGACACTGAGCGGCTGCTTCTTTAAGATCCTCCGCGGTGCGGAAGCTGAAGACAAGGCGTTCAATGGAGCCGTAATCACTGACGACCGGGCCGGTAAAGCCAAGATCGTCGCGAAGAAGATCGGTCAGGATCTTCTTGCTGGCGCAGACCGGGCGTCCGTTCACTTCGGAATAGGAATTCATGATGGTGCCCAGGTTTGCAAGGCGGATCGCTGCCTCAAAGGGCTTCGCGAACACTTCGCGAAGATCCCGCTCATCCACCACGGACTTGTTCATATTCAGTCCGCCTTCGGTCTGTGAGTATGCCAGGAAGTGTTTTCCGGTCGCGGAAGCGCCGTTTTTCAGATCATCGGTCTGCAGGCCTTTTACAAAGGCAACGCTCATTGCTGCGGAAAGTGTGGGGTCGTTGCCGTAGGTTTCGCTGACTCTGCCCCAGCGAAGGTCGCGCGGAATATCAAGGACCGGCGACAGGGCGTGGCGGAAACCGACGGAGACCATCTGGCGACGTACGCGGTCCATCATGTCCTGAACGGTATCGGGGCTGAATGAAGCGCCCAGAGAAATTGAAGTGGGGAAGGACGATGCCTGTTCCATCAGCACACCGCTGAGCGCTTCGTTATGTACGATCGCCGGGATGCGGAAACGTGAGGAATTCATGCATTCCTCCTGGATCTGCCGGATGGCGGCAGCGGTGTTCTCCGGGGTCACATGCTCTAAAAGCCCCTCAACGAAGATCTCGCCCATTCCATCCTTCAGATCGCCCTCGCCGGCTTTGTAGATGCGACACTGGATCTGCTTCAGCTTTTCTTCGCGGGTCATACGGCTCAGAAGATCGGCCGCGCGCTCCGCGGGTGAAAGGGTCGAATCAAGATATTTTTCCATCGAATACCTCCTAGTTCTGACATTTTCGATATTTCATCGGATTATTGATTTCAGCATAGCAGACTCATGGGGGGATGTCGAGAAGCGGAGGGTGTGCAAAATCGACTATTTGAGTCGGACATGTTTTTGTCGCATAAGAGCCGGCCCAACATGCCTTTGTTTGAACCATACGGTCCGCTGACCGGCCCAACATGCCTTTGTTTGAACCCTGCGGTCCGCTGAACGGCTCAGCGGACCTTTTGTTTGAACAGCCCGTGGCGGTTGCAGTAAAAGTAGATCCAGCGGGTGCGCCGGACTTTGAAATAGGCTTCCGGACTGCCCTCCGAATAGAGTTTGGTCAGTTCGTAGCTATTATCGGCAACGGAGGCCATAAACGAGATGTAATGCGTTTTGGACATATCGTGCGGGGCAGTTACATAGTACTCGTCCTCGATCCGTTCGATGTTCAGCCTGTGCTCTTCGTTTGCGAGCTCTGCCTCCTGCGGGGGCAGGGTGATGCCGCAGCAGCTGATGGAAGATTCGCCTGTGCTGACGATGATGTTTCCGCAAACGGGACACACATAGAACTTGATCTTCTGCATGTTGAAGGAACGGTTGGTATTGGTAATGTCTTCTCCGGAGAGAAGCTCGATCACGGAAATTCCAAGGGCCGATGCCAGCGGCTCCAGCATGGTGATATCGGGGTAACCGCGGCCGGTCTCCCACTTGGAAACGGATTTGTCGCTGACATTCAGCTTTTCCGCAAGCTGAAGCTGGGTCATGTTGTGATCTTCACGTAGTTTTTTGATCATGGACCCGGTGATGTATTGATTCATGGAATCACCTCCTTTTGTTCGAGGATAGCATATCGCGGAATGCTTGCCCACCTACGGAGAGTAGAGAGGGGCAGTGCGCCGGCGACATATTGACACATCGGCTATATGGATATACAGTACAGCTAATAGGAAACATTGGTTTTGGTCCGGTGCGGCCACACGGTCCGACGGACCGACTATAAAATTTTGGAGGAACTATGGTATCGGGAGCAACGATTTTTGCTATTATTTTTGAAATGATCTTTGTGCTCGCTCTTGCGACGGTAATGTGCATCGTGATCAAGAAGAAATACAAGACTTCACTTCCGCTGTTTTTCATCGGCGGGGCGACCTTCTTTGTCTTTGCGATGATTCTTGAGCGGATCCTGCATTCGGTCGTGATGCTGACCGGGGCGATGGAAAAGCTTCAGGCCAACATTTGGTTATATGCTCTTTACGGTGGTCTCGCAGCGGGCATATTTGAAGAGGTTGGCCGGTATGTGGTCTTGACGGTCGTCCGGAGCGTGTGTGTTAAGAAGAATTGGAAGGCGATGGAAAAGCCGTACAATGCGCTGATGTTCGGTGCGGGACACGGCGGTTTTGAGGCGGTTCTCCTGATTTTTTCCGCGATGATCAACAATATGCTCTTTGCCGTGCTGATCAATACCGGACGGACCGAATGGCTGCTTTCGCAGATTCCGGAGGCCCAGCAGGGGACGTATATTCAGGCATTTGAGACGCTGAAGACGGCCGGTTCCTATGTTTTCTACCTGGGTTGTTTGGAACGTGTATCAGCTGTGATCCTTCACATTGGATTCTCCGCGCTCGTATGGACCGCTGTCACTAAGAAAAAAGGACTGCTGCTTCCTGCGGCAATCCTTCTTCATGCACTTGTTGACGGCGTGATGGTCGTTCTTTCCTCAAAAGGAATCAACAATTTCCTTTTAGAAGGTATCATTCTTGTGATGGCACTGATCAGCACGGCGGTTTGCCTTACGGTTTGGAAGAAGAGTTGTTTTTCTTCTTCGGCTTCGATTTCCGATTGAAGGTAGAGTAGAAGGCAACGATCTTTCCGGTATCGGGAAAAACAAAATAGAGTGCGCCGTCTTCACAGGGGCGATCCTTTTCTGCCCAGCGGGATCCTTTGGGGCTGTTCTGATTCATGTGAATATCGTGAATGCCCTGACCGGGAAGGAAATGGAAGGTGTAGTCCTCCTCGTGCGGCTTCGGCCCCCAGAGGTTTCCGAAAGCCAGAATGAATGCGGAGGGCGAGGCCATCGACTCCCCGGTAAGTGCGCGGATCCGGTCCTCGAGAGAGATCATATCCGTGTAACCGTCTACACATTCCGTCAGTTCGGCATCGTCAAAGAGTGGCTGGATCGTATAATCCAGGTAATAGTCCGGGTGGTCTGTTTTTTTGTAAAGACCATCCGGAATTTCCATATAGCGCGCGAGCATGGCGATCGCGGCGTCCGCGGGCTCCTTCAGGCAATAGCGCATGTTGGTAACGGGTTTGCTGGAACGAACATTGACCGCCAGGGAATAATCCTGATCATCTGCGACGGTGTGAATGTAAAAGTGGTTATCGTCCGAATGGTCGTTGTATTCGATTGCGTAGGATTTTAACAGACAATATTTGGACAAGGGACCCTCCTGATGTTAAAACGGGAAACCGATGTATTTCATCATGGTCTCCATACCGCCGATGGGTACGCACAGTTCCGGATCATGGCGCAGGCAGCGGTCGTGCGCGTCCTGAAGGTCGAACCAGCGGACTTCGGAAACCTCCTCGGTCTGCAACGTGAGGGCGGTGATATCGACCGGCTTTTTGTAAATGTAAACGTAGGAAACTTCGTTGTCACAGAAGAGTTTTCCGTAGAATTCCTTGGAGTAGCGGATGTCGAATTTGCCGGCGAATTCAAGCTCGTCGGGGGTCGCGTCAATGCCGATCTCCTCGGACAGCTCACGGACGGCGGAGATGAGTGGCTCATCGCCCGCGTGGATGTGGCCGGATGAGGAGGTGTCATAGCGGCCGGGGAAGGAATCCTTGTTATCGCTGCGCTTCTGAAGAAGGACCTCGGTGCGGCCGTTGTTTTCGCGAATGACCCAGATGTGGGCGGTGCGGTGGCGGATGCCCTCCGCATGCGCGGTGGTGCGTTCGACCGTTTCACCCGTCGGGGTGCCAAATTCATCTACAATATCGAAAATTTCCATAATATCTCCGGATGCAAATTGATACTGATATTTTAGCATAAAATGGTGGGAAAGCAATTGCGAGAGAACGATTTGGAGGGAAAAGTAAAATATCGCGTGCCGGTCGGAGAGATTTGCACCTTCGGAAGAAAAGCACAAAATGACGATCCACATTATCCACAATATATTGTGGATAATGTGGATTTTTCTTTTCTGTAAATGTGCATAAAAACCCAAGATATTGACGGACAAATTGGATATTTTTAGTATCTTGTGTTTACAAGCTTCAAAGGTTATACTATATGTAGTATTCTTTGAGGTGAGCAAATGAAGCATTTCAAATACAAAAACATATTGCTCGTGGCGGTGCTGGCGCTTACTGCAGCGGGCTGCGGAAACGGAGATCCTGTCGATGGATTTACCGTTCACGGCTTGGGCGATGCAGAGACGTCGGTCTATTCCGGTGAGAACGACCGGGAGACCGATGCAGACGGCTCCCAGACCTCAAAAAACACGGTTAATGCGGGCACAACGCTTAAGATCGGTAAGAATCATACCGCCGCAGAAGCTACGTCGGAAAGTGTGGATTTAACGACGACAGAGGCCAGACCCACACCTCCTACGACATCGCCCACAACGGCTGAAACGACCACGGTTCCGGAGCTTACGGTAGTGACGGAAGCCGAGTGCTCCTACAAGATCTTACACAGTGGAAACTACTCCACGGAGTATTATACCTACACAAAAACCGGTAATATCATCGCGGTCACCTGTTCCTTCTGTCAGGAGGAGCTTGGCTGCATTGACCTGATGAAGATGATCCAGGCGGAGCTTGAAGCCACGAACCGCGCCCGTTCGGCAGCGGGACTCGACGTCTTAAGCTACAACGCAAACGGTGCCGGCGTCGCGAACATGCGCGCGCAGGAGATCGTCGGGAATTTTTCCCACGAACGTTTTGAGCAGCTCACCGCGGAGGAATACGCAGCCATCGGCTTCGTGAACACATGCGGCGAAAACATTTGCATGTTCGGCCTGAATCCGGACAGTATGAATGCCGGAGAATATGCCAACACCCTTTGGATGGAATCACCGGGACACCGCGAAAACATCTTAAACAACGCGTACAAGACAGTAGCCATTGGCGTGTACTTTGACGCGGGCACAAAATGCCTTTACTGGGTACAGCTTTTTGGTGGCTGATAAAAGAAAAACAGAAATGACCGGTTCTTTGAACCGGTCATTTCCATCTATAGCACTTGACAAAAATACCGGTTTCCGTGGACAATAGAAACACAACATCGTACACAGCCCGACGTAATAATATATTGGGGGAAATATTTATGAACAAAAAAGCACACTGGCAGACATCCCGCATGGAGCGCGGGGCTTACAGCCTTTATTTTGTCGGTCAGAATATCCTATATATGCTGGTCACCGGCTTCATTGCGCTGTTCCTCATGAACCGCGGGATCGAAGAGGCGGCCATCGCCGGCATCCTGCTTGCACCGAAGATCTGGGATGCGGTCAATGACCCGCTTTTCGGCATCATCGTAGACAAGTCGCATTTAAAGGGCGGCCGGTTCCTTCCGTGGCTGCGTATTTCCTGGATCCTCATTCCGTTGTTTACAGTCATGATCTTTGCCATGCCTTCCGGGCTTCCGTACGGCGCCAAGGTCGCGTGGGCCTTCATCGGCTACGTCCTCTGGTCCATGAGCTACACAGTCTGTGACGCCCCGATCTTTGCCCTGTCTACGGCCATGAGCACGCATGTTGATGAGCGCACGGAGATCCTCTCCATGGGCCGTATGTTTGCGACCATCACCTGCGTCGTGATCACTCTGGTCGTGGAAAGCGTCTATCTGTCCACCGGCTGGCTGGTCCTCAGCATTGTCCTTTCCATCGCAGCCATGCTGACGATGCTCCCGATCCTGATCCTCGGCAAGGAGCGCAGCAAGACACCGGCTTCCAAGCCCGCGACGATCCGCGATATGTTCCGCCTGATGGTGAAAAACAAGTACCTTCTGGTGTACATTATTGCGTTTTTCCTGGTAGCCTCCACGATGTCCGTTGAGGTCCTCATCCCGATCTTTGCGCAGTACGTCCTTGGCAGCAGCACCGCCGGCACGATTCTCCTCGGCATCTGCATCCTGCCGATGGTCCTCATCGCCGCCATCGTCCCCGCGCTCAGCCGCAGGTTCGACAAGATGACGCTTTTCATCATCTCTATCGGCTTCTACGCTGCGGCCAGCATTTTACAGTATTTCACGGACTATCATAACGAGATCCTGCTCTATGTGACCACGTTCCTTCGCGCCATCGGCTACGGTGGCTACAGCGTTCTCCTTTATATGTTCATTCCGAACATCATGGAGTACGGTCACTACATTACCGGCGAGCGTCAGGAGGGCGTCTACTTTGCGCTTCAGACATTTATGACGAAGCTGACGGGTGCTATCGTTTCATCGTCCACCATGGTCATTCTGGCCTGGTTCGGCTTCCGTTCCGCGCAGGCGGACCCGGTCACCGGCATGGTCGATGCTTCCGCCGGCCACGGCTTCTACGTGGTATTTACCCTGATCTCCGCAGTCGGTTCGATCATCGCGATTCCGATCCTGCTGAAATTTTATCGCTTGAAAGACAAGGATGCCGAGCTTATGAGCCGTTGTAACAGCGGCGAGATCACGCGCGAAGAGTGCCGCGAAAAGCTTGACGGAAAATACGAGTAACATTGGAAGCACAGTTGTTTTCACAGAATAATACGGACAGTATGACGATGGATCTGAATGAAAATATAAATGAAATCAAAGGGCATTCGTTTTCCGATGAGCTGGTCGATGCCCTCATCGCCTCGCTGACGCTTGAGGAGAAGATCGCACTTTGCAGCGGCAAGGATGAGTGGGTCACGAAGGAGATCAAAGCTCCGAGCGGCGCGACACGCATCCCGTCGGCCCGCGTGGCCGATGGTCCTCACGGCCTTCGGAAAACCATTGGCCAGGGCGACAACATGGGCCTTGCCGGCTCCGAACCGGCCACCTGCTTCCCTGCTGAGTGCCTGCTTGCATGCAGCTATGACCGCGGCATGGCGGCCCGGATGGGCAGCGCCATTGCCGATGAAGCGCGTGCTGCCGGCGTCTGCACGGTTCTGGGCCCCGGCGTCAACATCAAACGAAACCCGCTTTGCGGCCGTAATTTCGAGTATCTTTCCGAAGATCCGTTCCTGGCCGGCCGTATGGCTGCGGCCTATATCGGCGGCGTGCAGGGAAGAGGCATCGGCACCAGCCTGAAGCACTTTGCCTGCAACTCCCAGGAGTATTTCCGCATGATCTCCGACAGCCGTGTCGATGACCGCACCCTGCGAGAGATCTATCTTTCCGCATTTGAGTACGCGATCAAAACCGCCGCACCCGCAACGGTCATGTGCGCTTACAACAAACTGAACGGCACGCACTGCAGCGACAACGAATTCCTGTTGGACACGGTCCTTCGCGGGGAATGGGGCTATCAGGGCCTCGTTGTCAGCGATTGGGGCGCTTTAAATAATCGTGTGAATGCGTTCCGCGCGGGATGCGATCTGATCATGCCGGGCGGCAGCGCTTATGAAGAAAAGGATGTGAAAAAGGCGGTTCTTTCCGGAGAATTATCGGAAGAACCGGTCGATCGTTCCGCAAAACGCGTTGCGGCCTTTGCGTTGAGACAGAGTGCAAAAATGAAGGACGTGGCCGGAGAATATGCGGAGGAGCAGCTTTCTATCGCAGAACTTCATGCGCGGAATCACGGTATTTCGCAGATGATTGCGGAAAATTCCGCGGTCCTGTTAAAGAATGACGGAGACGTTCTGCCGCTTACGGCGGAGCGCAGCATCGGCCTGATCGGTATGATGGCCGAGCGTTTCCGTTTCCAGGGCAGCGGCAGCAGCAAGATCAATCCGACCCGGAAGGAATCGCTGTGGACTTGTATGCAAGGTACCTTCGGTGCAGAGCAGGAGCTTCTGTATGCCCGAGGCTATGATGCTAAGGGCGAGACTGATGAGGATCTTATCCGCGAAGCGGTCGAGGTTGCAAAGAGGTCCGAGCAGGTCGTCCTTGTGGCCGGTCTCACAGAGCAGTATGAGGCCGAGGGCATGGACCGCCGGAGCATGGCGCTTCCTGCGGGCGAGGATCGCCTGATCGACGAAGTGACAAAAGTCAATTCAAACGTCATTGTGGTGCTGATCTCCGGATGTGTCGTGGAAACACCGTGGGCGGACCGGGTACAGGGAATTCTCTGGATGGGACTTTCCGGACAGGCCGGCGCTGCTGCACTCGTCCGGATCCTTTCCGGTGAGGTGAATCCGTCCGGCAAGCTGGCGGAATCCTGGCCGATGGTCTATTCCGATTGTCCGAGTTCGGCCTATTATCTTCAGGAAGGCCGCGACGCGGATTACCGCGAGGGCTGGCAGGTGGGATACCGCTATTACGATCGTGCGGGCGTTCCCGTCCGTTTCCCGTTTGGTCACGGGCTGAGCTATACCACCTTCTCCTACAGTGATATCGAAGGGCGGCAGGAGAACGGAAAGACCTATGTGACCGTTAAGGTCACAAACACAGGAAATCGTGCCGGAAAAGAGGCGGTGCTTTTGTACATTCGCGCGTCACAGAAGGGCATCGATCGTCCGGAGCGTGAGTTGAAAGGCTTTGAGAAGATCGAGCTTGCGGCCGGTGAGACCCGGCAGGTGGAGTTTGAGATCGATACAAGGACGTTTGCCGTTTGGCATGAGGGCTGGAAGGTTTACGAAGGCGTATATCGGATCGAGATCGGGGATCAGAAAAAGAAGATCTTCATTCGCGGTGAAAAGTACGATGCGGAGGCCGAGCGGCTGAAGATGCAGAAGGCACTGGAGGATGAGGAGCGCGCAAAGAAGGAGGCCGAGGAAAAAGAACGGCTGAGGATCACTGCGCTGGCGGAGGCGGTTGCCGCAGTCAATGCCGCGGAAGCGGAAATGAAGGAAGATAAGCAGGAAAAGCTGAAGGATCGGAAGAAAAAGCATGCCGCAAATGATCTGATCAATTTTGTGGTGGAAATGAATTCCAATAAGAGCGTGCTTGCGGAGAAGAAAAAGGAAGACCCCCCGGCGCTTCCGATGGGGATGTCTGCGGAACTGGAAAAGCGGTCCGCAAAGGAAAAGGTCGAGAAGTATACGGTGAACAGCACCATCGCGGAGCTCTCTGAGGACATTGCGCTTCTGCGTCTGGCATACAGGATCTTTGAGAAGCAGCAGGCTAAAATGAACGGTCGCGAAAGCGCGGATTATCTGGCTGCGATGAGTGCGGCGGATGAATGTCCGATCCGTGCGCTGCAGATGTTCGCAAAACTGAAGAATCATTTTGCGCAGGCGATGGCGGACTTCGGAAATAAACACTTTATCAAGGGCGTGAAAAAACTGTTTACATAATAAGAGGGCAGATCCACGGAATAAATGAAAATGCACCCGGCACCATTAGGAATGGTGTTCGGGTGCATTGTATTCTGCCTTCAGCTTTTCAACCAGCCCGCCTTCCGCAAGGTCATATGCCATGCGGATCAGCGTGTTCATCGTTTCCTCGTTTGCGGAGCCGTGGCCCTTCAGGACCGGAAGGCCCACACCGAGGAGCACCGCGCCGCCCAAAGCGTTATAATCGTATTTCTTATAAGCTTCCGCAGCTAACGTCAAAACCGCTTCCTTTTCAGCCCCCTCCAGTTTTTCTGCGAGGACCGTCATTTCTTCAAGTGCGCTCTTTGCCGCGCCTTCCAGTGTTTTCAGGAGGATATTGCCCGAGAAACCATCACAGACAACCACGTCGAGGTCGCTGTTCAGGACATGGATGCCTTCGATATTGCCGGCAAAATTCAGCCCGCTTTCCTTGAGAAGCGGAAAGGCTTTCCTGGTCAGGGCATTGCCCTTGCCGTCCTCGGAACCGTTGGACAGGAGGCCGATCTTCGGATCCTTCACTCCCTGTGCACGCATGAACGTGCTTCCGACACGGGCAAAATCCAGGAGACTGTTTTCATCGCAGTCGATGTTTGCCCCGCAATCCGAAATGCATAGCCACTTGTTGTCCCGGCGGATGACTTCGCAGACCAGGATCGGTTTCAGTTTGCCGATGCGCGGCAGGCTCATGACCGACCCTACAAAAACCGCGCCGGTCGCGCCGCAAGTGACAAGAGCGGCGACCTCCGGATCGGTCTTGCAGATGCCCATAGCCTTTGCGAGCGAGGACTCCGGCTTGGCGCGGAACGCGCGCATCGGATCGTCGTGGTTGGTGATGACATCGGCGGAATTCAGGATCTCAAAATGAGTAGACGGGATCTCCGCTTCCTCCAGCGCGGGAAGGATCTCTTCCTCACGGCCGCAGAGGTACAGGAACAGGTCTTCCCGGGATTTCAGTGCTTTGACAGCGCCGGCAAGCAGTTTTTCATCATGATCTGCGCCTAAAAGATCGACAGCGATTTTAATCATAAGTACTCCAATCGATAGGATGCCCCGGATCCGCACACCGCAGGTTTGGGGCTGTTATATTCGGATCAGTTCAGTGCCTCCGGGCGGTTTTTCTTTACGACCTCCAGCGTGCGGGCGGCGGCGTCCTTGAACAGGATCGGGTCAAAGCCCACAACGGAGGAGTACATGGTATCGTGCAGCGGGGCGGCCCACTTTTCCGGAACCTCACCGAGGAAAGCGCCCATAATGGAGCCTACGGTCGCACCGTTGCAGTCGGTATCCCAGCCGCAGAGAACGGCGGAGGTGATGGCTTTTTCGTAGTCGCCGCCGGAAATCAGCACCATGGCTGCGACCGCAGCGGCGTTATTGATGGTATGAACACCGTCATAGCTGCCCCATTTCTCCCAGAGGATGCGGCAGACTTCTTCCGGATCCATACCGGGCTTGGCCCAGGTGAGGGTATCGGCGATGGCTTCATACAGACGGGACTTTTTCGGAACGACCTTCAGTGCAGTCGTGACGATCTCTTCCAAAGATTCCGCGGTGAAAGCGGCAGCGATCATGGCTGCGCAGAACATCGCGCCGTACACGCCGTTTTTGATGTGGGAAAGGCGTGCGTCGTAGTAGGCCATTTCAGCTGCGAGGACCGGGTCGCCGGCAGCGGCGTAACCGTAAGCGTCCACGCGGATCTGCGCGCCGATCCATTCACGGTAGGGATTCCGGTAGGTGCGGGTGAATTCGAGGGCTTTTTCCACATCGGCGGGAGCATCGCCCTTCATGTGCGAGGTCACCTGTGCAAAGTTCAGATATGCCTGCGTTTCCGCAGTGCAGACCTGTGCGTAGGTCAGGTTGTTGTGCCAGGCCTTGCCGACGTCCCAGGTGTTGAAATGCAGGCCCGTTTCCTCCATGATGCGGAGGCCGAGGACTGTGTAACGGACATCGTCATCGGATTCCATAAAGGTTATGGTCTCGCGCTGGCTGAGCGGGCAGCGGATCGCATAGCCCTGTTCCTCTGCGCGGCTGTGAGCGGGGGTATAGAAGTCGATGGGATAGGCATCCGCACCTTCAAACCAGGCCTTTACGTGTTCCCAGCCGGTCTTTTCAGGCGAACCGCACATAAAAATGTCGCATTCAACCGGCTTGCCGAGTGCACATCCGGCCGCACGGCCGACCCATGCCGCATGAAGATGTTTGAGAAGCTTTTTTTCAGAGATTTTCTTTGCGGGAATGGGCTCGGAGTCTGCGCGGATCGCATCGAGGTCGTCCGGCTCCGTGTAGGGATAATCCGTACGCACTGGAAGCGCCGTGAGCGCATCGTAAGCCTTGTTTAATATCGCCTCGTCATCGGTATCGGGAAGAGTGAAACCGGTAAGATCATATCCGGCTTCCCGCTGTTCGATCTCTTCAAACTGTAAAAGTTCCTTTAAATCCGTCCATCCTGCCATGGGATCCTCCTGTTAGGGAATGTCATACATAGTGTCGATCAGCATAAGGACCGCATAAAAACAGGCGGTCCGTCAAGGCTCACTATAACACGAATAACGGCAAAAAGACAGTATTCACAGGATTATTTTTGGATGCGCGGTTTTGTTTAGATAAGATGACCATTGAAAAATCAACGTTTTTTCAGTAAAACATAAATAATGGAGTTTTGCGGGCAAATTGGCGGCAAAACGCGGTTACAGAAGACTTAAAATCTGAAAAACAGACAGGGAGAGACGATGAACGCTTATTTAAAGGAATGTCTTGACGGAACGGAGAGCCGGGAATACATTCTGCCGTTTTTTTGGCAGCACGGTGAATCCCATGAGGTATTGAGAGAAGAGATCGAAGCCATGCAGAAGGCCAATGTCAACGAGTTCTGCGTGGAAAGCCGAACGCATAAAGAGTTCTGCCGTGATCAGTGGTGGATCGATTTCGGATTCATTCTCGAAGAAGCAAAGAAGCGCGGGATGCGTGTATGGCTTCTGGATGACAAGTTTTTCCCTACCGGTTATGCGAATGGCTATATCGAAGAGCATCCGGAGCTGAAAAAGAAGGTCCTGCGCGCGGAATGGCGCGATTTCTGCGGCCCGGAAAAAGAAATGACGCTGATCGCTCCGGGGATCGACGATGACGAGTCCTTTGTCGCGATCACGGCTTTCAAGCGTGAGCATCACGGACAGGCGTTTACGGGAGAACCCATCGACCTCTTACCGACCCTTTCCGACGGTCTTCTGACTTTTGACATTCCGGAAGGCAACTGGCGTGTTTACTATGTGATCAGCAGTTACCGTATGCCGAAGGAGCAGTGGATCGATATGCTGTCCGCGGAATCCGTGGAAGCGCAGATCATTGCTGTTTATCAGCCGACTTATGATCATTTCAGTGAATATTTCGGCAATACCTTTGCCGGTTTTTTCTCCGATGAACCGTCCTTTGGCAATGCCCAGAGCTCCTATGAGTGCGCGCTCGGCAAGACGGATATGGTCCTTCCGTGGAGAGAGGATCTTCCGGAGTTGATCGGAAAGGATCTGTACGTTTCGGGGGACCGCATCCGTCTTTTGCTTCCGGCGCTGTTCCATACCTACGAGGGACGTGAATTCCACGCGATCCGTACCCATTATATGGACGTGATCACTAAGCTTTACAGCGAGAATTTTACAAAGCGTTTGGGCGATTGGAGCCGCGAACATGGTGTCATGTACATCGGCCATGTTATCGAGGATATGAACACCCATCAGCGCATCGGTTACGGTTCGGGCCATTTCTTCCGCGCACTTCAGTACGAAGACATGGGCGGTATGGACATCGTCCTGCAGCAGATCTTACCGGGAATCCTGGATGTGGATCATTCCGGCCCGGTCTGCGGAAATGTACTGGATCCGGATTTCTTTAACTATTATCTGGCCAAGCTTGCGGAATCGCAGGCGGCCCTGATGCCGCATATGAAGAAGCGGACGATGTGCGAGATTTTCGGCGCATTCGGCTGGGCGGAAGGACTTCCGTTCATGAAGCTTCTGACGGATCACATGATCTCCAACGGCATCAATTATTTTGTTCCGCATGCTTTCTCACCCAAGTATCCCGATCCGGACTGCCCGCCGCATTTCTACGCGCGCGGCATGAACACCCAGTACGAGGGCTTTGGTGAACTGATGAACTACATGCGCCGCTGTGCGCACATGATCACCGGTAAGCATTACGCACCGGTTGCGATGCTCTACACGGCAGCGGCCGAGTGGGGCGGCAGTACCCGGATGATGTTCGGTCAGTTGGCAGGACGCGCACTGATTCGTGACCAGATCGATTATGACATCGTCTGGGAAGATGTTCTGAAGGAAGCGGTCGTCGTCGACGGACCGCAGGGCAAGCGCCTGAAGATCAACGACATGGAATACAGCGTCCTGATCATTCCGGAGAGTGAGTACCTGCCGGCTGCAATGCTGGCGGATATCGCGGAATTCATCCGTGCCGGTCTGCCGGTCCTTGTAACCGGAGAAGGTGCGAACGGTGTGGCTCCAAAGAGCTGCGAAGAGGGCACTCCGCTCATGGGTACCGGTTATGTTCCGGTCGATCGTCTTGCCACAACGCTCCGTGCACGCGGCATTGCGGACATCGAACTGTCAAGCAGCGTCCCCTGCGTACGCTACCGCCGCCTGGAGCAGGAGGGTAAAGCGGTTTACTTCTTCTTCTCCGAAGATATCCGGAACGAATCCCGCTTCACGGTCCGCCTGGCGGAAAACGGCCCGTTCCGTGTTTACGATCCGTGGAGAAACAAGCTTTATATGCCGAAGCAGAACGGTTCTTATGTCGATGTTCTTCTTCCGCCGTCCGGTGCGCTGTTCCTTGTGGAATGTGACTGTGCGGATGTACCGGCCTTCGATTACGGAGAAGCCGGCCGGGAAGTAACGCTCACGGATCTGAAGGTCTCCGTTTGTGAGGCAAAGGGCGATTTTGATGAGATCGACATGATGATCGGCGAGGATCTGACCAAGCGACCGGGTTTCCGTACCTTTGGCGGTGTGATCCGTTATGAAGGAAGCATCGAGCTTACGGGCGAAGAAAAGCTGCTGAAGTTGAATGAGGTCGGTGAAGCTGCCAAGCTTACACTGAACGGTAAGGACCTTGGCTATGCGGTCGGAAAGCCGTTTGCCTTTGAGGTCGGCGACGCTGTTCGTAATGGCGCGAATGAGATCGTGATCGATGTTATGAATAACCTGGGCTACCGCGAGCGGGACCGTTTCTCAACGTACCTGCCGCTTCCGAAGTCCGGACTTATGGGACCGGTCACAGTCTTATAATACAAAGAAGAGGGAATTATGAAAAAAGACAAATTGAAACCGATGCTGTTCTCGGTAATGAAGAGTTACACGAAGGAGCAGCTTGTTAAGGATGTGGTCGCCGGTATCATCGTTGCGATCATCGCACTTCCGCTTTCGATCGCACTGGCGCTTGCGTCCGGTGTGGGCCCGGAAGAGGGTATCTACACGGCGATCATTGCCGGATTCATCATTTCGTTCCTGGGCGGCAGCCGCGTGCAGATCGCAGGTCCGACCGCCGCGTTCGCGACGATCGTTGCGGGCATTGTGGCGCAGAACGGTATGGACGGACTGATCCTGGCAACCATTATGGCCGGTATCATCCTGATCCTGATGGGCGTGTTCCGTCTGGGCAGCCTGATCAAATTCATTCCGTATACAATCACGACCGGTTTCACGGCGGGTATTGCTGTGACGATCTTGATCGGCCAGCTGAAGGATTTCTTTGGCATCACGTTTGCACAGGGTACTGTGGCAATCGAGACCATGGATAAGATCAAGGCGCTGATCGCAAATGCGGGCACCATGAACTGGCAGGCACTTGTTGTCGGTCTGGTTTGCCTGGCGGTGCTGATCCTCTGGCCGATGATCCCGAAGGCCGGTGAAAAGATTCCGGGCTCGCTGATTGCGGTATTTGTGGGTATTGCCATGGTGAAGCTGATCGGCATGAAGGTCAATACCATCGGCGATCTGTACACCATCAGCAACAAGCTTCCGAGCTTCCGCCTGCCGGAGTTTACCTTTGCCAAGCTTCGCAGCGTTGCGGGCGACGGCTTTACGATCGCCATTCTGGCGGCCATCGAATCGCTGCTGTCCTGTGTAGTTGCGGACGGTATGATCAACTCGCACCATCGTTCTAATCAGGAACTGATCGCGCAGGGTGTCGGTAACATCGGATCCGCACTGTTTGGCGGCATCCCGGCCACCGGTGCCATCGCGCGTACCGCGGCCAACATCAAGAATGGCGGACGCACGCCCATCGCCGGTATGGTCCATGCCATCGTCCTGGTGCTGGTCCTCCTGATCCTGATGCCGTACGCGGCACTGATCCCGATGCCGACCATCGCAGCGATCCTGTTCATGGTCGCATACAATATGTGCGGCTGGCGTACCTTTGTGCATCTTTGCAAGACTTCGCCGAAGAGTGATATTCTTGTTCTTGTTGTCACTTTTGTGCTGACCGTTGTCTTTGACCTTGTCATTGCGATCGCTGTCGGCATGATCCTGGCATGTGTTCTTCTGATGAAGCGCATGGCCGATGAAGCTTCCGTTGACGGCTGGACCTATGATGACCCTGAAAACGATCCGGACTCCATCGAACTCCGCCGGGTTCCGAAGCAGATCCGTGTTTATGAGATCAGCGGCCCGATGTTCTTCGGCGCAGCCGATCTGATCACCGGAATCTATCTGAAGGACTTCACCAAGGTGCTGGTCATCCGTATGCGTGCGGTACCGGCCATCGACGCAACGGCGCTGCATTCTCTGGAAAGCCTGTACGAAAAGTGCAAGGCAAACAATGTGCAGATGGTATTCTCTCATGTAAATGAACAGCCGATGCGCACCATGCAGAAGGCCGGCTTTATCGAGAAGGTCGGTGCGGAGAACTTCCTGCCGCATATCGACGCCGCGCTGAAGAGAGCGGAGGAGATCGAGGCATAAAGCCTTGGAATAAAAAATTGCCGGACGGTGACCCGTCCGGCAGTTTTTTACGTTTAGTATTTTATTTTGTAATCATCAGCTTTACATACCGGGTGATCTCTTCGGATATTTCTTCCGGCGTACGTTCCGGTTCGTTCATCAGCCAGAAACGAAGGTAGGAAGCACATCCGCCGCTGACATACATCAGCATGCGAACCTGTTTCGGAGTCAGCGTGCTGACACTACAGAAGAAGTTCTCCATAACCTCAAGGAGCGGAGAAATGTCATTGATCAGGTCACGGGTCAGGGCTTCATCGCTCAGGAAAAGCTTGCAGCCGTGAAGGACGGTCGGGTACGGATCCACGTCCGAATTCGCAATACGGTCATTGGTGATGCGCGTCAGCAGGTCCTTCATCAGAAGATTCAGAGATTCCTGTACAATATCACGCGGAGTGGTATAATACTTGTAAAAAGTCGTGCGATTTACATCTGCTAACGCGCAGAGTTCACAGACTGTAATTTTGTCGATCGGTTTGCGTCCTGCCAGAGTTGAAAGTGCCGCAGTCAGGCGGGCTTTGGTTTTGATAATTCTTGCGTCCATAGTTGGTCCCTCCGTGTGGTACAAGCTCATTCCCCAATGATGCTCCATTTTTTGTCTACGTGGTTTAGTATTTCACAACCCCCTTCGGTTACAAGGACCAGGTCCTCAACGCGTACCCCGAATCTTCCGGTCAGGTAAATGCCTGGCTCGATGGAGAAGATCATGCCGGGTTTGGCAACGATCGTACTGACTGAGCTGACATCGCCTTTTTCGTGGTCCGCCTGGCCGATGAAATGACCCAGACGATGCGTGAAATTAGGCCCATAGCCATTTTCGGTGATCAGATCGCGCGCCGCCGCGTCGATGTCCTTTAAGACAACGCCCGGCTTGATCAGGCTTTCCGCCCGTTCATTGGCTTCGCGTACCAGATCATGGATCCTGGCATATTCGGGATCGACACTTTTGTAGAACCACGTACGGGTCATGTCTGAACAGTAGCGGTTCTTTTTGCAGCCCATATCGATGAGTACGCACATACCGTCCGTGAGTACGGTATCGTCGGGCTCATGGTGCGGGTCTGCCGCATTTGCGCCAAAAGAGACGATCGTCGTAAAGCTGTTCCCCTCACAGCCTTCTTTCAAATATTCGGCGTCGATGTACGCGGCCACTTCCTTTTCGGTCATGCCGCCTTTCACATACGCCTTTGCGCGTTCGATGACCCGGTCGTTGATGAGGGATGCCTCCTTCATCAGTGCGATCTCCTCCGCGTCCTTCTGAGCGCGGCAGTCATCAACACAATCGGATGCGAGCACCGGAGTCATTTCCGGGCAGGCCTCCATGAGCGGGATCAGAAATCCTGCGGTCCAGGCTTTATCGATGCCAAGCTGTGCGTTGCCATCGATGACACCCGCAATCAGGCCGATCTGATCATCGGTATCGGAAAACCAGATCTCTTCACAGGAAGATTCCGGTACATTGTAAAGATTGTTTAAAAAGAGTACTTTGCGTCCGGCATCATTAATATACAGAGCAAAGAGACGTTCGTAGGGCTCCACGCTGACACCGGTCAGATACCAGACGCTCATGGGATCCGTAATGATCATCTGAGACAGACCCTTATCTTTCATGGCCCGGATAACACGCGTGATGCGACTTGTCATTTTTTGTCCTCCAAAGCTGCTTTTTAACACTATTCTGACATAGTTTGTCAACATTTGTTTAATTATACACCTCTATGAAAAAATGTAAACTTATTTGTTTAATAATAAACAAATAAAACGAAATTGTAATTATATTGACGCTGAAAAGCGCATAAACATTAGACTTTCAGCGTTATTAAAGGGAGACGACGATGGAAACACTGCTTTATTCAACCCTTCATATGCTCGTGGACGGGCTTTGTGCATTCTCGATGTATGCCTTTTTTAAAGGGAATGAACACTGGTATTTGTTCGTTTTAATGTACAATTTTTGCGCATTTGCTCTTCAACTCGTTTTCGGCGCGTTAATGGATCTTCTGCAGAAGCTGCAGGAGGCCGGAAACTTGAAAAAGGCTGAAAATGCGGATCTTCCGGTAGTTTGCGCGGGGCTGGGACTTTTGTTTACGTTAGCAGGCGCGTTCATACATCCGGTCGTTCTCGGTATCGGTAACGCGCTGTTCCATGTGGGCGGCGGCATCGGGGTGATCCGTGAGGACAGGCTGAAGCGGCTGAAAGGTCAGGCGCTCGGCATATTTGTTGCGCCCGGCGCGCTCGGACTCTATCTGGGAGGCTATTTCGCGGGGAAATTGACCGTCGCATCCGCACGCGGGATCGTCTTTATTTTTGCGGCCTTATTTGTGGCCTTTTACGCGCCCTTTGTTATAGGCGATAAGAAACCCCGCAAACGCTCGGAAAAGGCGGAAATGCACGAAAAAACGCTTTCAGAACGCGAAAGGAACGAGCCCGCTGTGCTCATTGTTGCGGCGATTGCGCTCGCGTTCATTGTGGTGGTCCTGCGCTCGTACGCAGGCACCTCGATCTCGTTCAGCTGGAAGACCGGTCTCGTTTACGGCCTGGCATGCACCCTCGCGGTCGTTCTCGGAAAAATGGCCGGCGGTATTCTTTCTGCGCGCGTCGGCACGGAGGTCACGATCGTTTCCTCCCTGGTCCTGGCCACCTATTCCTACGCCCATTCGACCACACCGTTTTTCGGTATCATGGCGCTGTTTTTCTTTAACATGACGATGCCCGTTACACTCTACATGGTCGTCCGCCGCCTCCGGGATTACCCGGGCTTCTCCTTCGGCCTCCTGACGCTTGCTCTGTTCCTCGGTTTCCTGCCCTCCTACTTCGGCATGACCTCGCGATTTACCGGGAGCGTCCGAGGTGCGGCCGTCAGCATCGCCTCGCTGATCCTTCTTTTACTTGCAGTCTTCCTGTTGAAATACGCAAGGATCCTTTCGCAGCCGCAAAAGCCCGCAAAGAAAAAAGAAGTGCCGGAAAAGGAAACAGAGCAGGAGGATGAGGAATGACCGCGTATCTTCTTGAGACCTTCGGCATATCGCTCGGGCTGACGCTGCTCATCGAGGTCCCGCTGGCGCTCCTTTTCGGTGTGCGGAAAGAGGGACTTTTTGTGGTGTTCCTGGTCAATGTCTTTACGAACCCCGCGGTCAATCTGATCTACCTTCTTCTCCGGAGCCTGTGCGGCGCACCGGCCTTTCCGACCCAGCTCCTTCTGGAAATTCCGGTCGTGCTCTCGGAATGGCTGATCTATCGCGCCTTTATGAAGCACGCGGATATGTTCCGGCGTCCGTTTTTAATGGCGTTCGTACTGAACGCGGTATCATACGGAACCGGGCTTCTGATAACACTTTTTATAAAAATGTTGTCCTGATCCGCGATGAACGGACAATAAGCGGAAATCAACAAAACATCCCTTTTTTTACCCCGTAAATTCCTGATATTTTGTGATGACAAAATCATAAATGGTGTTATATTAGTGATAGTGCGCAGTGAAGAACTGCATCATCGGACATACATGGAAAGGGATTCCATGAATATAAATGGCCCGTGAAGGAGGACATTATGTTAAGCTATGAAGTAAAGATCGGTCTGGTACCGGTTCGCCGCGGCAACATGAGACCCGCTTCCCTTGAGAAGCCGGCTGTTCTGAGAACTTTCAACTTCTGGTCTGCGGATCAGAGAGCCTATGAGTGCCTGGCGTATCTTAAGAAGAATTTTGAAGGCAAGCATGTTTCCTTCGTTGATCTCGAAGGCATTAATGAAGAAGGCGTTCTGTATGACGAAGCGGATTGCCCTGCTGTAATCGATCGCATGAAGGCGGCCGATGTAGACGCGATCTTCCTGATCAACGTAAACTTCGGTAACGAAGAAGCCGCAGGCTTCGTAGCACGCGGTGTCGGCAAGCCGGTCCTGTTATGGGGCCCGATCGACGATTCCTTCGAGAACGGCGTTCGTCTGACCGACTCTCAGTGCGGTCTGTTCGGTATGAGCCGTATGCTTCAGCGTCTGAACATCCCGTTCACCTACATCAAGAACTGCTACATCGAAGATGAAGCATTCACCAAGGGCTTCATGGATTTCGTATCCGTTGCCTGCATGGTCAAGAACTTCACCAACCTTCGCGTTGCTCAGGTCGGCATGCGTCCGAAGTCTTTCTGCTCCGTTATTGTTAACGAAGGCGAATTGATGCAGAAGCTCGGCATCCAGACCATTCCGGTCAACCTCATCAACTTCAAGATGATGTTCGAAAGCAACCTCGAGAACCGCAAGGAAGAGCGGGCAAAGATCGCGGAAGAGTTTACCACCAAGTTCGATCTGGACGAGGTTTCTCTGGCGCATGTCGACAAACTGGCTTGCTTCGTTATGACCTATGAAGACATTATGGAGAAGTACAATGTTTCCGCAGCTTCCGGCGAGTGCTGGACCGCGATGAATCAGCTCGTTGGCTGCATGCCGTGCGGTACCTACAGCATCCTGGCTGACAGAGGCGGCATCGTGGGCTGCGAAAGCGATATGCACGCAACCATTACCCAGGTCCTGTTAAAGTCCGCAACTCTCGGCGAAGACCTTCCGTTCCTCGGTGAGTTCACCACCCGTCATCCGTCTAACCCGAACGCAGAGCTGATGTGGCACTGCGGACCGTTCGCATGGACGCTTCATAAGGATGATCAGCCCACGCAGATCGTAAACGACCGTGCATACCTGCATGTAAAAGACGGTCACTACACCCTGGCTCGTATGGATCAGGACAACGGTGACTACAAGATCCTGGTCGGTGAGTTCGATGCAGTTGACGGCCCGTACACCACCGGTACCTACATCTGGGGCGAATTCGACGATCTGGATGCCTGGGAAAGAAAGCTTATCGAAGGTCCGTACATCCATCATATGTCTGAGATCGCAGGCGCATACAAGGACGTATTCAAGGAATTCTGTAAGTATGTTCCGAACCTGTCTTTCGATACGGTTTGATCAAGTAATATTCGGAGGAAACTAAAATGGCAGATATCGTAGGTATTGGCTGCGCGTGTTTTGATATTATGATGATCGTGGATGAATATCCCGTGGAAGACACGAAGTGCGGTTCCAAGGAATCCAAGACGCAGTGCGGCGGCCCGTGTGCGGTAGCATGTATCGCGGCGGCAAAGCAGGATATTCCCACCAAGTTTTACATCAAGGTCGGTGACGACGCATATGGCAACAGCCTGAAGAATTATCTGGATTCTTACGGCGTTGACACCAGTGATGTGACCATCGTTCCGGGTGGAACCACAGGTTTCTGCGTGGTCATCTCAAATCGTTCCAACTCCAAGCGTACCTGCATCGGCGGCGGTTACAGAGGAGGCGTGGACCTGACTCTGAAGCCGGAAGACATCAACCTGGATGATCTGAAGAATGCAAAGTACCTTCATGTCGATGGCATGAACTTCGAAGCGGCGCTTTATGCAGCAAAGAAGATGCACGAGTTTGGCGGCAAGGTTTGCATGGATGCAGGCGGATACAATCCGAAGATGGATGTGCTCTTCAATGAGATCGACATCCTGATCCCGTCTGAGACCTGTACGTATCAGGCGGGCGAGAGCGATGACTTTGAGACCGCAGCGGTGAATATGTATAACAAGTTTAAGCCGGAAGTCCTGGTCTGCACGGCCGGTCCCAGAGGCGGTATCATCGTCGAGAACGGTGAAGTTTCCTGGTTCCGGGCATTCCCGGTTGAAGCCATTGACTCCAATGGTGCCGGCGATGTATTCCACGGCGGTTTCCTTGCAGCTCTTTGCAGAGGCTTGAATTACAAGGATGCAGCAGAATTCGCGTCCGCAACCAGCGCGATTAAGTGCACGCATTTTGGTGCTTCCGAAGGTGCTCCGCACTATGAAGATGTTGTAAAGTTCCTGAAGGAAAGAAAAGGCTGCTGATTGGCCTGACATAAAAAAGTTCCGCCCCGGCTTCACCGGGGCGGAACTTTTTTATTACGTCGTCTCTTTTTTTATCACACTTTTTATCAATTCTAGCACATTATCATATCCAAGATACACACCCATTTCTTTTTTATACCCAATATAGAAAACACGCTGCATATCATAGTCAGAAAGTGTCACCATTTTTAATCCATACTGTTTCTGATAAATTTTACCCGTCGCCTCTGAAATAATGATCAGCCCCCGCCCTTTTGCGCATTGCTGCATCAGGAAGGAATTACTGGTGCTGACGATTTTTCCGTCCGCCACCCGGCCGATCTGACTGAACATGGCATCGACCTGGTTGCGGTTGCCGCTTCCGACTTCTTTTAAAAGAATCTCGTGCGCAGCCAGTTCCTGCACGGTCATGGATTCCGGCAGGTCTGCGTTTCCTGTGGCAAGGGCGACCATTGGACTGCTGACGAGCGGATACTCCGAAATAGTCGCAGATTCCAGCGATTTATCCGTGAGGACGATGTCCAGCTCGTCATTTTTGATCAGATGATCCAGCCGCGAGGTCGTGTCTACGTGAATGGAAATGCGGACATCAGGATGTTGCAGTTCAATCTGATCGAGGAGTGCCGGCAGTAGGGTTTCTGCGAGGGAGGGGATGACACCCAGGCGGTAGTTCTTTTGTGTGGAACTGTTCAGAAGGCGCCGATCCAATGCGTCAAGGCCGGCCTCAAAGGTCTGCATGTAGGTGCGCAGGATCTCGCCCTGTTCAGTCAGAACCAGTCCGTTTTTCTTTCGAATGAACAGGGTACAGTTGTAATAGCGCTCCAGGTCGTGAATGTAGCGGGAAATTGCAGGCTGCGAAATGAATAATTCTTCTGCGGCGCCGGACATGCTGCGCTGCCGGCAGACGCTGTTGAAAACGGTGATATGTTTGTCGGTCATAAGTGATCCTTTCGGGGAAAATGGGCAATAAACGGTCAAAAACAGAGGTTACAAATTGAAATATAACATTTTTATTATATTAGTATACATATTTGTTATTTGTCAAACAGAAAATTATAGTATATAGTGGAATTATCAAAAAAATCCGGGAGGTGTCTCTATGGAACTTATCAGTGGAATTATTGCAGGGGCAGTGATCCTGTGTGTGATGATCGGCGGTGTGCTTGGAGCAAGCAGAAAAGAGTATTGAGAGAAGCAGTTTGGACTAAAGAGTCCAGCACGGTTGTTGAAGAGAAAATTACGGGGGGTAGTATAATGAAGAAAAAAATGGTCAAGAAGTTAATTGCGGTTAACAAGCGGTCAGAATTACGGATTTGTCGCCGAAGCGGGATTGAGTTACACGCTGTATACTTCTAGTGATCCGTTTGGAATTTTTCTTTAGGCAGGGTTCAGCTAATAATCCAACTCAGGGTGTTCGATATCAAACAACGATGAACACTACTACGGTATGGCACCCGGGATCTGAATCAATTCATTTAGCCTTAACATTATATTTTACAAATGGGGGGGCTTTACAAGCGGAGCAGACAATCAGCAGCAATTTTTAGGGGGGTGAGATATGAAAAAACGATGTGCGTTGGTTTTAGGGATACTGCTTGTAATATCTCTATTTAGCGCGTGCTCTCATGAGAAAACAGAAACACATAATTTTCATAATTTCCCAATTAAGAATGTCTATGTTGGAATGACCGCCGATGAATTACAGGAATTATATGGGGGAGCCGTTTCAAAGTTATGAAGAAAATGGTAGTTTGATTTTTGAGTACCGTAACATTCTTCCGGATGGTCTGGGAATAACAGAATCGATAGGCGAGACTGGGAGCGTGTTTTATTTTTCAATCAATGGACAGGTGAAGGATTTTTTATACTCGATTGAGTTGATTACGCAGGATTCATTGGAAACACTTGAAAATGGTTTGATAAACTATTATGGACAACCCGAGAAAATAGTTGATCGCGAAATGCTTGTATTTCCTGAGCGAGCATATTTCTGGAAAGGTTGGGCTGTTCAGGATATGCCCACGGCAGAGCGAGAGAGTATAGAGAAGAACTGGAGTGCGTTCTATGGAGCGGACTATTCGACGTTGAATAATGAGGCCCAATTACTGGCAGTTTCCATTGTTTTACCATTGGAGGACGAGGCAGAGAGCGGTTACACGAGAGTATATTTGAACGCAGGAATTCAATTGTTTGTGGATGATTCACATGATAAACAATAACCATAATAGGATAGGGAAGGCATATCGTTTACGAATGCCTTTCTTTATTTTACAAACACCTTTCTTTTCCTCCTGCGTTTTGTTATAGTGACGATAGAAGACCACTTTTTAGTGACAATCATAAGGAGGGCAACATGAGCGAGCAGATCTGGCCCAGAAGACGGGTACTGCCCCTTCCGGATGCAGCATATGGCGACACCGATGTGAAACGACTTCTCACGGAGGAACCCTGGAAGCTGAATACAATGCCGACTGAGGCGGACTATGGAAAGAATGCGGACCTGACGACCTGGGAGGACATTGCGCTTCCGCGCCAGATCGACGCAAAGACCGATAAAGAGTATCTTTTTGCGCGCGATATCACAATTCCGGAGAGCTTTGCCGGCAGCCGGACGTTCCTGCACTTTGACGGTGTGAATTGCTATGCACGTGTGTTTGTGGATGGCACTTATCTGGGCGATCACTACGGCGGTTTTGTCAGCTGGGATCTGGAGATTACGGAAGCGGTGAAGGCCGGTGAAAACCATCGGCTGGTGATTGGCGTTACGGACAAGCCGAATGATATTTCCGAGTTTCATCGCGGCGGCATCATCCGCGAGATCTATCTGGAGCGTCTTCCGCAGCAGTACCTGACTCGTCTGCATGCCGATACGACTTTTGACGCAGCGTACAATGATGCGGAGCTGAAGGTTTATACGGCAGTAGAGGCTGATGCGCCGGTAATGGTAAAGTTGACGCTGACGGATCCCAAGGGCGTTACGAGCGAGCTGGGGACAGTTTCGTATAGTGGTATGAAGGACTGCTGTACACAAAAGATGCATTCAAATTATGGTCCCAATCAGCAGGAACAGGAGACCGTGTTTACTGTTCCGTCACCCCTCAAATGGGACAGCGAGCATCCCTGGCTGTATACATTGACGGCAGTGCTTACAGCAGAGGACGGCACGGTGCTTGAAGAGACGCATCGCCGCATTGGCTTCCGTGTTATCGAGCGCCGCGGAAACGTGATCTACGTCAACAATCAGGAACTGAAGCTTCACGGTATCAACCACCACGACACGCATCCGGAGACCGGCCGTTCCATCACGCCGGAGATCTCCGAGCTGGATGTGACCCTTTTCCACGAGGCCAATATCAATTTCATACGCACCAGCCATTACCCGCCGCGGCCGGATTTCCTGGACTTCTGCGACGAGCAGGGCATCTATGTGGAAGATGAGACTGCGGTGGCATTCCTGGGACAGGGCACGCCTTGCCGCGAAAACGACCCGCAGTTCACGGACAAGTTCATGAATCCGTTCTCCGAGCTTATCGAGCGGGACCGTTCGCACCCCTGCGTCATTCTCTGGTCCCTGGCCAATGAGTCCATTTGGGGCTTCAACTTTGATCTGGAGAACAAGTATGCGCATCAGGAGGATCCGTCCCGTCTGACTATTTTCAGCTACCCCATCACGCAGCAGGAGGATGATGACCGCGCCGACGTCTGGTCCATGCACTACGCGGCCTGGGATCAGGATCCGCTGGCTTTGGTCGACAGCTTTAACAGAAGTGAGCACGAGCCCGTGGAATGGCCGGTCCTGCATGATGAATCCACGCACATCCCCTGCTATTGCAGAAAGGATCTGCGCCGCGATCCGGGTGTCCGGGATTTCTACGGAGAGACCATCGCCCCGTTTTACGACAAGCTGTTCCATACCCCGGGCGCGCTGGGCTGCGCGATTTGGGCGGGTATAGATGAAGTGCGCGTGGGTTCGCCGTTCTCTGTGCCGTGGGGAATCATTGACGGTTATCGGAGAAGAAAGCCGGAATTCTGGCACGTCCGTAAGGCCTACAGTCCGGTGGTGGTTCTGGGTCAGCCGTATGAGGCTGATGGTTTTGTGGCGATCGATCTTGAAAACCGTTTCAATCACACGAATTTAAGCGAGGTTACCTTCAGCTGGCGCGTGACAGACGCAGCTCCCGGTGCAGCCGGATGTATCCACTGCGTTACCCCCATGGGCGATGCCGATGAAATGAAGGGCCCCAAGGCAGCTCCGCATACCAGGGCGACGATGGTGCTTCCGGTACTTGCAAGTGAAGGAATCCATATCCGCGTGGACGTTTATGACGCTTTTCATAAGCACGTTTCAGAAGAAGAACTGGTGTATCTGCCGACAGCGGTGACTGTCCCGGAGCTTTCCGGAAAAGCGCCCATGCTGACAGAGAATGAAAATACCGTTACGATTTCCGCAGAGGATTTTGAGGTGGTAATTTGCAGGGAAACCGGCCTGATTATTAAGGCTGTCCGTGCCGGTGAGAACGTTCTGACCGGTGGTCCGTACCTGCATCTCACGGGACTGGCTCTTGCACCCTGGAAGCTGACCTCTTTACAGTATTGCCTCACGGATACCTGTGCAAAAATTGTCACCTCCGGCGCGTATGACCGCGTGAAGGTGACCTTTGTCATGCAGATCGATGCAGCGGGCTTACTGGAGACCGTGTGCACCATCGATGACATGCCGTATGCAAGCCCCCGGAAACTGGCCATGCGTGTGGGCGATGACACTGACAGCGGCGGATACGAGGAGACCGGCATTTTCTTCACCGTTCCGGCGGCGCTTGATACGCTGACCTGGAAGCGGCGGGGTCAGTGGACGGTATATCCGGACTGGCACATCGGCCGACTGGAGGGCATCGCTGCGAAGCATCCGACAGCAGATGAGAAGGACTACAAGGACGACGAGACGGACATTGCCGCGTATGGAGCGTTTGATCCGGGCGTCCTGGGTACCCGCGACTTCCGCAGCCTGAAGTCTTATATCACCGAGGCGTCATTGAAGAATGACAAGTCTGCGCTGACCGTCTTCTCCGATGGCACCGACTCCGTCCGCGCGAAGATCCTTTCGCCTGCGGAACTTGTGGTGCAGGATACCGATGCCCGTCTTATCTATGAAGGCGAGTGGACCACCGTCAATACAAAGTTCCGCAGTGCAAACAGCACGGAGACCTGGTCCAACCACAAGGGCGATCGCTGCACGCTGAAGTTTGAAGGTACCGGCTGCATTTTTGTATCCAGCGAAGACATTCTGGGTGGTTTCGCGGCTGTTTATGTGGATGGCCGGTTGATGTCCGATCGCATTAATCTGGGCAATCGTCAGCTGACACCGGGCATAGCCCGCGGTTACGAAAAGGATTGGGGCCGCATGATGTACGCTGTCAAGGATCTGCCCTACGGCAAGCATGAGCTGACGGTGGAAGTTACCGGAGAGAGCATTCCTGGTTCCATGAATACTTATGTGTTCATTGACAGTTTTGTGATTCTGCGGGATGGCATCGAAGGCGACACCTGTCTGATGATCGATAACGCATTCAATTATCCCGAACTTTCCTGGGGCGATTATACCAAGCCGCCGGTACAGATGAAGACCGGAGATGCACATCGGTATGTGGTGAAGATCTGAAATATGTTAAGTGATAAAAATACAGCCCAAGGTTATAATCTCGGGCTGTGTGAGAAATATAAGACGGTCACAGGGCAAAGGAAAATACAGATTTTTGTAGAGATTAGTTTTCAGGACGGAAAACTAATGCAGCAACAGAATATGATGCTGAAGATGCTCGGATATCAACGAATACAGATATCCGGGCATTATTTTTTGTGTCACAACAAAATAAACCACCTGCTCTGCGGGTGATGAAAAGATCTTTAGATTAAAGGCAAAAAATAAACTCCTATGATAAAGTAAATGTAGGTCTGCAAACCACAAATACAAAATCATAGGAGGTCCAAAATGGACAATAATAGTTTAGCGCATACAACATGTGAAGTGGGATGTAAATACCATTTAGGAAACGTCGTTTTTATGATTGTCTGGTTGAAATGGAAGAATTATAATGAGAGAAATTGAAGGGGGGCAAACAAAGGAGAAAATATATATTGTTTATATTTGGGGTGATATGAAAAAACTGTTAAAATGGATCATTCCTATAATTGTTTTCGTTTGTGTTGTAGTAAGCGTGATGGTATTGCAGCACGGAAAGCCTTTTGTTGTGAAGACATATCGGAAGCATACTCGCGAAGAAATTGATAAGCGATTTAATGAGGGAAAACTTGCGCGAAGTATCACTTATTACAAAATGAGTGATGGTACCTGGAAAACAGATCATTATACATATAAATATCGCCAAAAGTTGATAGGAAGACAACCTGGTGCCGTATATGAGGGTGTTTTCGTATATCTGACCAATGAGGAGATTACATTTACACAAGCTTGGAAAGGGATAGCCGGTGGTGCCGCAGAAGACTTATTTAATGAGGAAGACGCAAGGTTGGTAGAGTTGGGAATTATCAAATAATATAAGACGGTCGCATCTGCGGCCGCCTTATATTTTTCATAGCATAAAAGCCTAACGGAAGTGGCATTAATGCTTTATCAATCCTTAAATTCAATCAGCGCCTTACACTCATCATTGCTTCCGGATTCAAACAGTTTTACAAACATCTTCTGAATTTCTTCCGGCTCTGCGGGAATGATGCTGGTGATGGTACCCAGGAAGAGCTCCTGATTTTCGTAGATCATCTTAAACGCGTCCTGATAGTCCTTCCAGTTGAAGTACAGTGCAGCCTGAATGGAAAGCTCTTTGAAGAACATGGAAAACGGGCTGAAGGTGGTCTCTCTGGAATGCATGCCCACAAGGACCATCGTCGCGCCGGCCTTCAGGAAGCTCGCCAGCTGATTGTAGTTGGAAAGACCCAGACAGTCCAGTCCGGCGGAGAAACCGCCTGCCGGCATAACAGCCTTGATCTGCTCTTCAAAATCCTCATCCAGAGTGCTGAAACAATCGTCCACGAATTCGTATTTTTTGCAAAGCTCCACGCGGCCTTTACCGCGGCCCACCATGTAAACGGCCTTCGCGCCGGAAAGCTTTGCGGTGGCAGCTGCATAGATGCCGATGGGACCGTTGCCCCAAATCAGGACGGTATCGCCGGGCTTCACCTTGCCCAAACGGACGCCGTGCAGGGAGACGGCAACCGGCTCCACGATAGCACCGAGCTGCATCGGCATGTCTTCCGGAATCGGAATGACGTATTCACCGCGCACGGTATAGAATTCGCCGAGAGAACCATCGACGGAGACCCCCGGATTATTTTCCATCATCTGACGGCAGCGTTGTTCCTCGCCGGCCATGCAGTATTCGCACTCGCCGCACGGATCAAACTCCGGCGCGCACACCGGCGTTCCCTTGGCGATCGGGAATTCCCCCGGATCTTCAATATAACCGGCATATTCATGCCCGATGGCAAAGTCTTCACGATGCATCCACGAGCCCTTATCGGAACCGCAGATCGCGGTGTATTTGGAACGGATCAGGACACGGTTTCCGCCGGCCTTCGGGGTTTCTTTTTCAATGACGCTGAAATTCTGTAACGGTCTTACAACGATACTCTTCATATGCATCTCCTTGTATGATGATTTCAGTCTGCAGGAGATTCGTGGTTCTTCAAGGGAGCCTCCTCTGCATTTACTCAAATCTGTTTTCATTTAGCGAATCGTGATATCCCACTCATTTACATAAGTCTTTCCGGGGGCCAGTACGATGTTGTCCAGCTTTTCCTCAAAGACTTCGATCACATCCTGACGGGCCGGCAGGCTCATCCACGGCTCGATGCAGACGTAATCGACCTCCTGCCTGGGCAGGTGCCAGACGCCCAGATACGGCATCTTCGGGTAGCGCACGGTGACGCTGCGCGTGTCTTTATCGCTCTTGATGGTGACTGCCTTGGCCATGCTGTGCATGACGATGGCGTCGTTATCGAACAGATCGTGGCGGAGCGGCAGCTTGCGGTCGTCCACGAGGTCGATGGGCAGATTCGGCGCCCCGATGTAGCAGGCCGGCGTCAGGCCGATGGAAACCGGCTGGCACGGCTCTTCAAACTCCAGGTAGTAGTCCTCAAATTTAAGCCCCTCGCTCATCGGAACATTGAAGCCCGGATGTCCGCCGTAACCAAAGTACATGACGCGGGAGTCCTTGTTATCGACACTGAAGCGGATGACGATCTTGTTTTCCACCAGTTCAAAACGAACGGAAACCATGAATTCACGGTCGTAAATGCCGCGGGTGACGTCATTGGCGGCCGCAGTAAAAGTAATGCCGCTCCCGGTATTCTCCGTCACGTCCATCTCCTGCCATGCCAGAAATCCGTGGATGTGCATGGTATGCTCTTTGCCGTCCATAATATAGGTGTTGTCAAATAAGCGGCCGACCATCGGGAAGAGGTTCGGCGCATGTCCCGGCCAGTCGGGGTTGCCCGGCCAGAGGTATTCGGTACCATCGGCGGAGAGGATAGAAGTCATCTGCGCGCCGCGGGAATCAACGGTTACGGTGAGAAATTCATTTTTGATCCGGTAGTCCATAAGGGCCTCCTGTTATGTAAAGCTTATTGTAGATCCTCTTCGGAAAATTCGTAGCGGTACCGGGACGGCGAAACGCCGACGGCATTACGGAACACGACGGAAAAATACTTTTCATCCTCAAAGCCGCAGGCTTCCGCGACTTCCGCCACGCTGTAGTAACCGCTCAAGAGGAAGGTCTTTGCGCGTTTCAGGCGGAGCTGGGTGAGATATTCCTTCGGGGCAATGCCAAGCTCCCGGTTGAACAGCTTGCGAAGATAGACCGGACTTACCGGAAGCATCGCAGCAACGTCCGGGATGGTGAGGGACGGTTCCTGGAAATGCTCATTCATATAGTCGATGGCCTTCAGCAGATACGGGCTTTCACCGGAGGTCTCGCTGCATTCCTCAAAAAGCTCCCCGAACAGGTTGGAGAACATCGCGGAAACCGTGTAATAACGGTTTCTTTTTTTCTTCTCCCATTCTTCATAGATCGCGCGGAAGCCGGCCTCTGTGCGTTCGGGATCCCGGGCCAGAAAGCTTTCGATCTCCCTTGTTTCGTAGCCGATGACATCGAGATGCACAACATACATCTCATCAACGCCCGCGGTGCGGAGATAATCCGTATCCGGCGGGAAATAAGCTACGGAATGATCCTGCATGCGGATCGTTTTGCCGTCGTATTCGATGACAGCGTCCGAACGGGTGCGGTAAGAGATCGCGCCAAAATGCCGGTCACGGTTATCCATACGGACATTATGATGACTGATCTTGAAAACATCCAGTATACGGAAGCTGAGTCTGTGTTTGGAAAAAATCATGGAACCACCTCCAACTCAAGAATACCTTACACAAACAGTTTCGTTTTTTCAACCCTTTTCTATCAAAAAGACTGTAGAATTCAAAAAAGCGGCGTGATTTAATGAAGATACAAGATCGGTAGACTCCCGGCGGCGACTGCAGTCTGTTTCGGAAACAGTTCGCAGCGTGAAAAAGGGGGTTCCGGGAATTTCAGGAGGCATTTATGAACTATAATTCCGCTCCTTCGGAGCTTCGTATTACCGACATGCGTTTTGTGGACATCGACGGCGCGCCCAAGCGCTGTACGATCCTGCGCATCGACACCAATCAGGGCATTTCCGGTTACGGCGAAGTGCGTGACGCGTCCTCCAAGACCTACGCATTGATGTTAAAGAGCCGTATCCTGGGCGAGAATCCCTGCGACGTTGACCGTATCTTCCGCAAGATCAAGCAGTTTGGCGGTCCGTCCCGTCAGGGCGGCGGTGTTTCCGGTATTGAAGTCGCGTTGTGGGATCTGGCCGGCAAGGCATGGGGCGTACCGGTCTATCAGCTTCTGGGCGGTAAGTTCCGCGATAAGATCCGTGTCTACTGTGATACCGATGTGGACGGCAAGCATACCGGCCACGACATGGGCCTTGCGCTGAAAAAGCGTATGGATATGGGCTTTACATTCTTGAAGATGGACCTTGGCATCGGCCTGTTAATGGATGAGCCGGGAACCATCAATGCACCGCTCGGCTTCATCGACGATATGAAGAAATACGCACCGCACATTCTGAATGTGCAGGGCGGTTCCGTAACGCAGGAGATGGTCGCACATCAGAAGAGTTATCAGATCGTACACACCGCACATCCGTTTACCGGTATTCACATTACCGAAAGAGGCTTTGAATACCTGGAGAATTATGTCAAGGAAGTCCGTGATGTCATCGGCTATGAGGTGCCGCTTGCGGTCGATCACTTTGGCCATGTCTGTCTGGAGGATTGCATTCAGTTCGCCCGCCGCATGGAGAAATATAAACTGGCGTGGGTCGAGGACCTGGCTCCGTGGATGTACACGGATCATTACGTTCGCCTGAGAAATTCGACGACGATCCCGGTATGTACCGGTGAAGATATTTACCTGAAGGAGGATTTCCTGAAGCTGTTCCAAGCCGGCGCGGTGTCCGTCATCCATCCGGACATTTTAACCTGCGGCGGCGCACTGGAGCTTAAGAAGATCTCCGACCTGGCCGATGAGTACGGCGTTGCGGTCGCAGTCCATATGGCGGAGAGTCCGGTCGGCTGCATGGCAGCGGTCCAGTGTGCCGCAGCGATGCACAACGTGCTGGCACTCGAATATCATTCTGTGGATTGCCCGTGGTGGGCCGATATGGTCACCGGCATTCCGAAGCCCTTCATCAAGGACGGCTTCATCGACGTTCCGGACAAACCGGGCCTCGGCTTTGACGACCTGAACGAGGAAGTTCTGCGCGCACACATCAATCCGCGCATCCCGGGCTATTTTGAGCCCACGGACCAGTGGAATGAAGAGTTCTCCAACGACCGTATCTGGAGCTAAGGAGGTATATTATGATTAGATTTGACGATCCCGAATACATTAAGTCCATCACGCCGGAGTGGACCGGCGAACGTTTCCCGGACGGCCGTCCGAAGGTACCGGACCGCTACCTGGACGCGCTTTACAACATGACGCTTGAGGAACTTTGGAAGCCGATCTTCGTACAGGGCTATGAGAGCCAGTTCATTTCCATGAAGTCCCTGCATCCGGAATTTAAAGAGGACGGCAGCGTCAATATGAAGCTGGTCGGTCGTGCAATGACCGCCGCGTACCTGCCGGTCCGTCCGGATTATTACAAGGCCAGCTGTGACATCGCCCGCGCACAGGGCTACAACGGTACGCCGAATCAGTGGGCCATCGAGCTTCTGCAGGAGCGCGACGTCATGGTCATCGACATGTACGACAAGATCTACAAGGGCACGTTCGTGGGTGGCAATCTGACCACCGCGATCCGTACCAAAACGAAGACCGGCGGCGCTGTCATTTGGGGCGGCATCCGCGATGTAGAGCAGATGATGAAGGTACCGGATGTGCAGGTCTACTACCGCGGCATCGACCCGACGCCCATCCGCGACTTCGCGCTGCAGGGTATTAACATTCCGGTGCGTCTCGGTACCGATCGCGATGCGGCCATCTGCCTCCCCGGCGATGTTGTTTACGGCTGCTCCAGCGGCGTACTGTTCATTCCGCCGCAGTTGGTCATCGACGTTGTGGACTCCGGTGCAAAGACGCAGGTCAAGGATATTTTCGGTTTCAAGATGATCTCGGAGAATAAATTCACGTCTGCGCAGATCGATAAGAATACCTGGTCGGAGGATATGCTGGATCTTCTGATGGATTTCATCAAGAATGATCCGGAGGGTGAGCCGTATCGAGACATCGACTGGACCAAGGAGTATGATCTGGCACGGAACGGTGATCCGACGGATACGCAGTCGGCGCTGTAAGCGGTGTGTGAAAACAGTTTGTGGAATTCACATTGATAAATATTGGAGATTCCTATGGAAGTGAATTATGATCTGACAGGACGGCGCGCGCTGATTACGGGCTCCAGCAGGGGCATCGGCAGTGCGATCGCGCTGGAACTGGCAAGAGCCGGTGCGGACATCGTTCTGCACTGTGCAAAGACAAAGGAAAAAGCGGAACTGCTCCGTGAAGAGATCCGGTCGATGGGATCGAGATGCGAGATCCTGATCGCGGATCTGTGCGATCCGAAGCAGACGGAAGCGCTTGGGGATGCAATGGGAGACATTGACATTCTGGTGCTGAATGCCTCTTTGCAGATCCGGAAGGACTGGGAGGAGATCACGACGGAGGAGTTTTATCAGCAGGTCAACTGCAACTACCTTTCCTCAATGATCCTGATGCAAAAGGCCGTGCCACATATGAAGGCGCAGGGATTCGGGCGGATCGTCACGATCGGCAGCGTGCAGGAAAAGAAACCGCATCCGCAGATGATGGTCTATTCTTCCTCCAAGTGCGCCCAGACCGGCCTTGCGATGTCCTTGGCCGCTCAGCTGGCTCCGTACGGAATCACGGTCAATAACGTGGCTCCGGGCGTCATCGCGACGGACCGCAACAAGGAAGCCCTGGCCGATGCCGCTTACGCTGCGCAGGTCGCCGCCAGCATTCCCGCCGGATTCTACGGTGAAAAGGAGGATATGGCGGGCATTGTCCGTCTGCTGTGCTCCGATGCGGGACGGTATATCACCGGCGCGAGTATTTACGCGGACGGCGGAAAGAGCCTGTAAAGAGCCGGAAAGATGACGGAGAGTTACGGAAAGTATAACGAAGCATTTTGCGACGGCTAAGTATAACAAAATGTTATGGAGGGTATAACGGTACGTTATGCCGGGAGGTTAAGATGTCAGAAAGACGCGAGAAGATTTTAAAGCCTTTTGAGGAAAGCAGAGAAATGATGGAGGAGCGCATTGCGACAGGCATTGAGCTCTATCGTAAGGGACGTGCGATCATTAAGGTCGTGGACGCCGATGGCAACGCTGTGGACGGTGCGGAGATCGCACTGGATCAGAAGACGCACGATTTCAAGTTCGGTGCCAACTGCTTTATGCTGGATGAACTGGAGACCCCGGAGAAAAATGAGGCGTACAAAAAGGCCTTCGCCGAGTTGTTCAATCTGGCGACCCTGCCGTTCTACTGGGCGGATCTGGAGCCGACCGAAGGCGAGCTCCGCTTTACTAAGGATAGCCAGAAGATCTACAGAAGACCCACGCCGGACCTTTGCCTGGAATGGTGCCGCGAGAACGGCATCGCCCCGAAGCTGCACTGCCTGAACTACGACCAGTGGACGCCGGGCTGGGTGCCGAGAGACACCGCGTCCGTTAAGCGCCTTCTGGACAAGCGTATGCGTGAGATCGGTGAGCGTTATTCCAAGGAGATCCAGCCCATCGAGGTCATTAACGAGACCTTGCTCAGGGAGGTCACCTACGATCCGTTCACGAGCCGCCACTCCACCCGTTTCTTCCGCGAACCGGACCTGGTATCCTGGTCCTTTGAGCACGCCCGCAAGTACTTCCCGGCCAACGAACTGATTATGAACGAGGCTACGGAGCGCATTTGGGGCGAGGCCTTCCATTACGACCGCAGCAATTATTACATGCAGCTGGAGCGTGCGATCGAGCACGGCGTGAGCATCGACGGTATTGGTCTGCAGTACCACATGTTCTTCAAGCGCGAAGACGAGGAGGATCGGACCCGCCTTCTTTACGACCCGAAGATCCTGTACGGTGTCATGGACCAGTACGCATACTTAAGAAAGCCGCTGTCCCTGACCGAAGTCACGGTACCGGCATACTCCAAGGACCCGGAAGACGAAGCGCTTCAGGCGGAAATCCTGACCAACCTGTACCGCATCTGGTTCAGCCACCCGGCGATGGAGCACATCATCTACTGGAACGTGGCCGATGGTTACGCCGCCTTCGCTCCGCAGGGCGACATGACCTTTGGCGAAAACTACTACCACGGCGCCCTGCTCCGCTTTGACATGTCCAAGAAGCCGGCATACGACGCGCTGTATCACCTGATCCACGAGGAGTGGCATACCGCGCTGACCGAAACGGCTGACGCGGCCGGCGCGCTGAAGTTCAAGGGCTTCTACGGAAACTACGAAGTGAAGGTCGCTGCGGGCGGCAAGGAAGTCACGAAGACGGTCCATCTGGAAAAAGGTGCGGACAACGAATTTGTAGTGGTGATCTAAAAATTGAAGAATCCGTGAACTTTAGCACTCAAGCATTGACAGTGCTAACAGACGGTGTTATACTGGCATACGCGTGGTGAAGACCGCGCGTATGCTTTTTTATTCAATCAACAGCGCCGGGTTCCGGAAGCTGCTAAAAATTCAGAAAGGTCGTATTGAAAAAATGGCAAAAAAAGGAAACTTATCAATTGACAGCGAAAATATATTTCCAATCATCAAAAAGTGGCTCTATTCCGACCACGACATTTTCTTAAGAGAGCTTGTTTCCAATGCGTGTGACGCCATCACCAAGCTGAAAAAGCTGGCGCTTGTCGGCGAAGCAACGCTGCCGGAGGACTTTAAGCCGGCCGTTCATGTCAATGTGAGCACGAACGAAATGAAGCTGGAGGTCGTGGATAACGGTATCGGTATGACAGCGGAAGAGGTTGAAAAGTACATCAACCAGATCGCTTTTTCCGGTGCAACGGACTTCATGAGCAAGTATAAGGACAAGGCGAGTGAGGAGCAGATCATCGGCCACTTCGGTCTGGGCTTCTACTCCGCGTTCATGGTTGCGGATAAGGTCACCATCGATACCCTGTCCTTCGCGGAAGGCGCGCAGCCGGTACATTGGGAGTCCGAAGGCGGCATCGAGTTTGAGATGACTGAGGGCGATAAGGCCGAAGTCGGTACGAAGATCACGCTGTACCTGTCCGATGACTGCCACGAGTTCGGCAACGAATACCGCATCCGCAGCATCCTCGAAAAGTACTGCGCATTCATGCCCACGGAGATCTTCCTGACCAACCTGGACGCAGCGCCGGTCGAGCCGAAGGAAGGCGAAGAACCGGCAGCCCCGAAGCCGGTCAATGACACCGCTCCGCTGTGGACCAGGCATCCGAACGAGTGCTCCGATGAGGACTACAAGAGCTTCTATCGTCAGGTGTTCCATGATTACAAGGAGCCGGTCTTCTGGATCCATTTAAACATGGACTATCCGTTCAATTTAAAGGGTATTCTGTACTTCCCGAAGATCAAGCTCGGCTATGACTCGCTGGAAGGCACCATCAAGCTTTACAATAATCAGGTCTTCGTGGCCGATAACATCAAAGAAGTCATTCCGGAATACATGATGCTGTTAAAGGGCGTCATCGACTGCCCGGACCTTCCGCTGAACGTTTCCCGTTCCGCGCTGCAGAACGATGGCTTCGTTACCAAGATCCAGGACTATATCTCCAAGAAGATCGCGGACAAGCTGTCCGGCTTCTGCAAGGTCGACCGTGAATTCTATGAGAAGAACTGGGAATCCTTAAGCCCGTTTGTCAAGTACGGCTGCCTGAAGGATGACAAATTCTGCAAGAAGATGACTGATTATATTCTGTTCAAGGATCTGGACGGTAAGTATCAGGTGCTGCCGGAGTGCCTGGAGGTCAAGCCCATCGATGATGAGGAGACCGAGGACGGCGTGGAGAAGGTTGAGGGCGAGATCATCGGCGATGAAGCCGGCGAGTCGCTGAAGGAAGACGAAAAGAAGGACAAGACGATCTACTACGTGACCGATGCGGTCCAGCAGAGCCAGTACATCAACATGTTCAAGAAGGCAAAGATGGTTGCCGTTATGCTTCCGGATGAAATCGACATGCCGTTTATCCAGCAGCTCGAGATGAAGAACGAAGGCATCAAGTTTAAGAGAATCGATGCCGATATCGAGGACGTATTCAAGGCCAAGACCACAAAGAAGCTGGAGGAAGAACTGAAGGCAAATACCGAGGTTCTGGGCGGTTTGTTCAAGAAGGTCCTGAAGAAGGACAATGTGAAGGTTCAGGTCGAGAAGCTGAAAAATAAGGAAATTTCTTCCATGCTGACCCTGTCCGAGGAGTCCCGCCGTATGCAGGAAATGATGAAGCAGTACGGTATGATGGGCATGGACATGGGTGATATGGGTAAGGGTGATCAGACCCTGATCCTGAACGCAAACCATAAGCTGGTTCAGTTCCTGCTGGCAAATCAGGAGGGTGAAAACGTCGAGACGGTTTGCGAGGAGCTTTACGATCTGGCGCGTATCCAGCAGGGTACCCTGGAGCCGGACGCTATGACCAGGTTCGTGGCGCGTACCAATAAGATCCTGGGAATGCTTGCGGAGTGAAATTTGTAAAAATCAAGGCGATTTGCGGAAGAGGATTCCGGGGATTGCGGGATGGCGCTCTGTAGAGCGCGAGAAAGACGTTACGCAGAGCGCAGAAACAGAAAGCCGCACGGGGGCAACACCGTGCGGCTTTTGTTATCATAAATAATATCAGTGGTATCCTACCGCCAGTGCGAACAGCAGGAGCAGGCATGTCACCAGGAACAGCGGGAGCAGGATCTTCCAGGCCTTTTTCATGTAGGACGGGTAATCCGTATCGGCCAGATTCAGGGCGATGAGAAGACCGGCGTTCGTGGGGTAGACCACGTTTGCGAGGCCGTCGCCGAAAATGTAGGCGAGGACGATCAGATTGACCGGGAGGTCGTAGATGGTACCGAGCGGGAGCAGAAGCGGAATCAGAAGGAACGCTTTTGCGGAGCCCGAAGGGACGAAAAGCTCCAGGACAAGCACGATCAGGTAGACAAAGAGGATCAGGGCGCCGCGGGGGATACCATCGGCGGCGGTGATAAAGAAGCGGACCAGCGAGTCGATGGTGCCGGATTCCGTCAGAATGTATTTGATGGAGGAGGCGAACAGGATCATCAGGATCGCCGGCAGCATCGCGACCACGCCGCTTCCGAAGGAACGGAAGAATTCACGGGGCTTCATACCGGCAAGGCCGCAGCCCAGGCTGCCGCCGATCAGGAAGCACAGCGCGAAGATCACCAGTGTGTAATCCTGGAGCGCCGTGATGAAGATGGAGGACACGATGAGCAGAATACCTGTGCCGATAGTGATTCCGAATGCCATAAGTCCGCGGCCGGTCTTGGGATTCCGCTCGAAGACGTGCGGGTTCGGAAGATTTGAAGCGTTGGCGTTGGCAGCTTTCTTATTCTGCGTTTCTTTGTTGTTCCGTGCCTCTTTTTCTTCCCTCTTTTTTGTATACAGGAACAGGAAACCGGTCAATAGCACATAAAGCACGACAAAAACCAGAAGGCGCATCCAGACACCGCTGAAAACGGTGATGCCGGCGACTTTCTGCGCAACGCCCGTGCCGAACGGATTGAATACGCCGGCGGTATAGCCGCAAGCGCAGGCGATCATCGAAAAAGCGAGGCCGGTAAAGGCGTCCCAGCCCAGGGAAACGGCAAGGGCGGAGAGGATCGGCACCAGCGGGATCACTTCCTCAAAGACACCGGCGGTCGTTGCAAGAAACATGAAAAGGAGCGGAAGAAGCGCGAGCAGAATGCGTCGTTTATGGTAGAATTTATGGACCATAACGTCTAAAAGATACTCGATCAGATTGCAGTCCATCAGTGCCTGGAAGATACCGCCGATGACAAGCAGAAACACCAGGATCATGATGAGCGTGACATTTCCGGAGCTGCCCAGGATCAGGATCCAGGAAAGCAGGAATTTATATACCGGGAAGTCCACATTCTTTTCGACGAAGGTACCCCGCGCATTCTCTGTGGTATCAATGATCAGGTTACCGTTCACGTCCGTTGTCCGGACGTATTCGCCCGTCGGCAGCACAAAGGTCAGCGCATACGCGGCGATCATCAGGAGAATAATGATGGACATGGAGAGAATAAAGCTTTTCACGGATATGGAAAGCGATTTCTTTTCGTTCATAAAGCGCTCCTCTTTTAAAATATAGTATTAATTGTACGCGCGGAATTGTAAAAATCAAGGTGTAAATCGGCGCGATATTTGATATGATTTGATTAAGTGAAGCAGAAACTGTTTTCATATGCGGACACGATCGTCCCGTTGAGATTTAAGTAAGGATTTTCTAAATGACACGAATTTATCTGGATCACGCAGCCACGACTCCGGTATATCCGGAGGTCCTGGAGGCGATGATGCCGTACTTTACAGAAGAATATGGCAATGCATCTTCGCTGCACAGCGCCGGCCGGACCGGACGGGAGGCGGTGGAAGAAGCCCGGGCCAGGGTGGCTGCGCTGATCGGCGCGAAGCCGGAGGAGATCTATTTTACGTCCGGTGGCACGGAGAGCGATAACCAGGCGCTGAGAAGTGCGTGGGAGCGTACAGCACCGGTAAAAGAAGTCGTCGATCCGGCTACCCGGACCGCCCGGAAATGCATTTTCATCACCACCGCTTTTGAACACAAGGCCATCCTAAACACCTGCGCGCAACTGGAGAAGCTTGGCGCCGAAGTGCACATTCTGCAGCCGTCAAAAGACGGGTATGTGACAGCGGCGCAGGTGGAGGAGGTTCTGCGCACGATTTTTCTAAACGGTGCAGAGCGCCCGGAGGCGGGACAGACTGCAGGAACGGATCCCTTTGACTCGCTTCATTCAAATATCCTGGTTTCCGTTATGGCTGCGAACAATGAGCTCGGCACCATTCAGGCTATCGCGGGGATCGGTGCGGTGTGCCGCCGCTACAACGTACTGTTCCACACGGACGCGGTGCAGGCTGTGGGGCATATCCCGATGGATGTCAATGCCCTGAACGTCGATATGCTGTCTGCGAGCGCGCACAAATTCGGCGGTCCGAAGGGCGTCGGTTTCCTGTATGTGCGTGCGGGAATTCCGGTGGAGCCATTGTTATTTGGCGGCGGGCAGGAGCACGGCTTGCGCTCCGGTACGCTTAATACGCCGGGAATCGTGGGGCTCGGAAAGGCCGCGGAAATCGCGGAGAGAGAGCTTGAAATGTGCGAGAATGCGGCAGAGAACGCAGGAAAAGAATTGAAGTCGGAACTCCTCCGCATCACCTCCATGCGCGACCGGTTTGAGGCACGGATCCTTGCCGGATTACAGGGAGTACATGTCAACGGGAGCAGCGGAGAGAGCAAAATCGCAGCGGCTGAAAGGGGCGAAAAGGCATTGTTCGGCATAGAAACACAGCTTCCGCGCCTTCCGGGCCACTCCAACCTCCGTATTCGCGGTGTGGAGAGCGAATCCCTGCTGATTCTTCTGGACATGAAGGGGATCTGCGCATCCGGTGGCTCGGCCTGCGCGGCAGGCACGGAGGAAGTGTCGCATGTGTTGACGGCCATCGGCCTGACGGACGATGAAGCCTCCGAGTGCGTGCGTTTCACCTTCGGCCCCGGCGTCTCCGATGAGGATGCCGACCGGGCGGCGGAGACGGTCATCGATAGCGTGAAAAAACTGCGTGAACTGCGGGGCTGTATCGTTGACTGATTCCTGCCCCCCTTCATATGTGAAAATGCATAAAACGGAACGCGGATTTTTGTAATAAAGCCCGCGTTCTTTTTCTTTTCTGCAGATTGATAAATCAAAAATGCCGTGTTATACTGTAGGGTGGAAAGTGGGACGCATTTATGAACTACATAGTACTTGATTTAGAATGGAATCAGGCAGCGTACAAAGTCGACGAAGAGGAAGACCTGCCTTTTGAGATCATTGAAATCGGCGCCGTAAAACTGAACAGTCAGGGAGAAAAGCAGGGAGAATTCCAGATGCTGATCAAGCCGCAGGTATATCCGTTCCTGGTTCGCAAGACCAGAGAGCTGACCGGCTGGACGGATCAGGATCTTGATGAGAAGGGCCTGGAATTTGAAGAGGCCTGTGCAAAGTTCCTGGATTGGTGCGGAAAAGATTATATTTTCTGTATCTGGGGACCGTCGGATCTGACGCAGCTTGAGCGGAATATGTCGTATTTCAAGATCAAGATTCCGTGGAAATATCCGTTAAAATATCTGGACGTACAGAAACTGTATGCACTTCAGGAAAAAGAAGGAAAGACCCGTCGGGCACTGGAGGTCGTCATCGACCGCTATGGCATTCCGACCGATCGACCGTTCCATCACGCAGTTGACGATGCCGCTTATACGGCTATGGTCTTCCAGCGCATCGACCGGAAAAATTTTGAGTCTTTCTTCTCCATCGATTATTACAAGGTTCCGAAGAACCGTTGGGAAGAAACGACTTTCTATTTTAATACGTACTCCAAGTTTGTGTCCCGTGAATTCCCGCTGAAAGAAGAGGCGTCCGATAACAGAAGAGTGCGCGAAATGCCGTGTCTCTACTGCAAAAAGAAGCTGAAGAAGGACGTGAACTGGTTCTCCGATTCGGGCAGAAGCTATCTGGCCATCGGCACCTGTAAGGAACACGGCCGCATGAAGGGCCGCATCCGTCTGAAGTCTACGGAAAGCTACTCCGGATACTTTGCCGTTCGTACCGTGAAGGTTTGTACGGATGAGGATGAAGCCGTTATTCTGCAGAAACGCGAAAACCTGAAGCAGAAACGTCGCGAGCGTCGTAAGAAAAATACGAAGGCGGCAAAGGAAGCAAGGGCGGCAGCGGAAAACACCGAAACGAAAGAAGCATAATCAATTAGTATAGAGGAGGAAACACATGGCAGTATTAGTTACAGGCGGTGCCGGATACATCGGCAGCCATACAGTTGTTGAACTTCAGAATGCCGGCTATGATGTTGTAGTCATCGATAACCTGGCAAACGCGAACGAAAAGGCACTTGCACGTGTTGAAGCGATCACCGGCAAGAAGGTTCCGTTCTACAAGGTCGATATTCGCGACCGTGAAGGTCTGGAGGAAGTTTTCGAAAAGGAAAACATTGATTCCTGCATCCATTTCGCAGGCCTGAAGGCTGTTGGTGAGAGCGTTGCAAAGCCGTGGGAATATTATGAAAACAACATCGGTGGTACGCTGACTCTGGTCGATGTTATGCGCAAGCACAATTGCAAGAACATCATCTTCTCATCCTCCGCAACTGTTTACGGAAATCCGGAGCAGATTCCGATCACCGAAGAGTGCCCGAAGGGACAGTGCACGAATCCGTACGGCTGGACAAAGTCCATGCTGGAGCAGGTCCTCAGCGACATTCAGAAGGCAGATCCGGAATGGAACGTCATTCTGTTAAGATACTTCAATCCGATCGGCGCGCATCAGAGCGGTACCATCGGCGAGGATCCGAAGGGTATTCCGAACAACCTGATGCCGTACGTAACGCAGGTCGCTGTCGGAAAGCGTGAGTGCTTAAGCGTTTACGGCGATGATTACGATACTCCGGACGGAACCGGAGTTCGTGACTACATCCATGTAGTAGACCTGGCGCGCGGTCATATGGCGGCACTGAAAAAGCTGGAAGAAGTTCCGGGCCTGTTCATCTGCAACCTGGGTACCGGTGTTGGCTACAGCGTTCTCGATGTTGTTCATGCATTTGAAGAGGCAAACGGCCTGAAAATCAATTATAAGGTCGTTGACAGACGTCCCGGCGATATTGCCACCTGCTATTCCGATCCGACCAAGGCTTATAAAGAGATGGGCTGGAAGGCAGAGTACGATCTTAAGGATATGTGCCGTGACTCCTGGAACTGGCAGAAGAACAACCCGAACGGCTACGAGGGTTGATGCGGGTCTCCCGAAAGGGCCTGAAAAGCGAAAAAACCTTGATTTTACAGCACTTGTGTGCTATAGTCTTGTAGTTGGCCGCGTCCAATAAAGTGTTGAAAAGGAACCAAAACAATGAGCGTAGAGAAAGTTAATCAGTATAAAGAATCCAAGAAGAACAGAAAGCAGGAAATCGAAAAGCAGAAAAAGAAAGCTGCTACCAGCCGCATCGTGACCTGGGTCGTTATCATCGCAGTTCTTGTTGCTTTGGCAGTCGGTCTTGTGATCACTGTTGTGAATCAGGTAAAGGCTTCTGCAAGCACGGATACTCAGCCGTATGCTTACAGCTCTTATGAACTGATGGATTATGCAGACATTGAAGGTACTGCATCTACTGAAGAGTAAGAAACCGGGAGAGTGATCCTGCGGGAGCATTCAAGGCGGAGACTGATTATTACGAAAGAAAAGCACCGGCATTTTGCCGGTGCTTTTCAAATTGTGCGTATCACTTGCTTATAAAAAGAGGAGCCCCCAAGTTGTTTCCAACTTGGGGGAATTATGAAAAACATTATACAAATTTCGAAGAGTCAAAGGAGAACTTGTTGTTCTCTTTACATTATTGAGAATACGCTATAAATATGAACAAAATATGAACATACGGAAAACGATATGTTAACATTACTAAAAAATCCAATGATTTCCAAAATCTTTTATGCAAATTGACCATAAAAGTGTCAAAAACAATTGACATGGGCCGTATCTTGCGTAAAATGGTGTGAGAGAGATCAAGATGTTGTGGATTATGCGTAACGGAGGAATAATTTGTGACAAAACAGACATGGAATCCCTGCAGTATTCTTTCGCCGGTGCCGGCTGTGCTGGTAACGGTGCGGGGGAAAAACGGTGAAGAAAATGTGCTGACCATTGGCTGGGCGGGGACGATCTGCACCATTCCGGCGATGGTTTCGATCTCTGTGCGCAAGGAACGGTATTCCTACGAGCTTTTGAAAGAAAGCGGAGAATTTGTCATCAATCTGACTACGGAAGCGTTGGTGCGTGCCACGGATTACTGCGGTGTGCGTTCCGGTCGTGATGAGGATAAGTTTGCAGCGATGGAGCTTCATAAAGAAAAGGCATCTAAAGTACAGGCACCGCTCATCAAGGAGAGTCCGGTCAATATTGAATGTCAGGTGGAGCAGGTGATCGAGCTCGGGAGTCACGACCTGTTCATTGCCAGGGTCGTGGCGGTCGATGTGGATGAAAAGGTCATCGATGAAAAGGGTCGCCTGGACCTGGGAAAAGCGCATTTGATCGCGTATGCCCACGGTTCGTATTACAGCCTCGGAAAACAGCTGGGTACGTTCGGCTATACGGTGAAGAAGGCGCCGGAAAGAAAATCGGTAAAGAGTGTGAAGAAGCGTACGGAAAAGGAGCCGGTCAAGGGGGCAATGACTGAGCCGGAAAAGAAAAGCGCCAAGACCGGGGTGAAGACCGCCCGCGCCGCAAGAAGTACGAAGAAAAGCGCCAAATAAAGACAGAATCAGCGGCTCTTCACAATATATTACAAAAATGTTAAGCGAATCGTAACAGAACCTTTACAAAAAGGGTGTTATGTGCTATAATCCGTGATACAACTTAAAGTGTAATATTATGCAAAAAAGCATGATTGGAGATAAGAATGGATCAATTTGTGATCAGAGGCGGACGTCCGCTGACAGGAGAAGTAGCGATCGGTGGTGCAAAGAATGCAGCACTGGGTCTTTTGGCTGCCTCCATTATGGCCGATGAACCGGTCATAATCCGGAATATTCCGGATGTCAGCGATATCAATACGCTTCTGGACGCAATTGCGGATACCGGTGCCGGCGTAGACCGCATGAATCGTCATGAGGTCTGCCTGAACGGTGCAACCATCCGCAGTTATGTCGTTGACAACAGTTATATTCGAAAGATGCGCGCGGGATATTATATGCTCGGCGCAATGCTTGGTAAATATCATTATGCAGAGGTGGCGCTGCCGGGTGGATGTACCATCGGAAGCAGACCCATCGACCAGCATCTGAAGGGCTTCGAGGCGCTTGGTGCGCGTACCAGCATCCGCAACAGCATGGTACTTGTGGAGGCAGAGCGTCTGCGCGGTCAGCACATCTATTTTGACAGCGTTTCTGTCGGCGCGACCATCAATGTAATGATGGCAGCCGTTTATGCGCAGGGGCGCACGGTTCTTGAGAATGTGGCAAAGGAGCCGCACGTCGTTGATGTTGCGAACTTCCTGAATAGTATGGGTGCCCGCATTAAAGGTGCAGGTACGGACGTGATCCGCATCGATGGCGTGACCCGCCTTCACGGCACGGATTACACAGTAATTCCGGACCAGATCGAGGCCGGCACGTTTATGACCGCAGCAGCGGTTACGCACGGTGATGTCACTGTCCGTAACGTCATTCCGAAGCATCTGGAGTGCATTTCTTCCAAGCTTCGTGAGATCGGCTGCCGCGTAGAAGAGTATGATGACGCGGTTCGTGTCATCGCCGAGGGCCCGTTAAAGGCCACGCGCGTACGTACACTGCCGTATCCCGGATTCCCAACGGATATGCAGCCGCAGATCGCGGTCGTTCTTGCGGTGGCGCAGGGAACCAGCACCGTGACGGAAACCATTTTTGAGAATCGCTTCAAATATGTGGCGGAATTGAACCGGATGGGCACGAACATTTCCGTGGAAGGCGGAAGCCGTGCGGTAATCATCGGTGTACCGGAACTGAAAGGGGCTTCTCTTGTGGCACCGGACCTTCGCGCCGGCGCGGCACTGGTCATGGCAGCGCTTGCAGCAAACGGCGATTCCATCGTGGAAGAGATCGGATACATTCAACGCGGTTATGAAGACTTCGTCGATAAGATGAAGCAGCTGGGCGGAGTGATCGAGACCGTGGATTCTGAGGAAGAAGCAAGAAAATTTTTATTAAAACAGGCATAATTTTAAGTTGTGACAAAAGCTCTTTGGGCCCCGAATGGTGCTTGAAGAGCTTTTTTACTAATGAAGAGGTGCGGATATGAAGATCGATGCGACAGAGGAACTGAAGAGGGGGCTGAAGGTCGGGACGTTTGGCGAGAGAACTATTGAAGCAGCAGGGGCCTTAGGGGAGGATGCTGCTTGTGCAACCGGCGAAGCATTTTTGGAAGACGTCGGCTTTACGGTCCTTCCGGATGATCGTGCCGGAATTGCTTTTGAGCTTACGAAATGCGTTGAGACTGCGGCAGAGAACGGCGCAAAGCGGATGTTCATGCATTTTATTGCTGATACGGACGGCGCGCTTTTTGTAAATATGGATTTTTACAAAAAGGGAGAAACGGAGATTTCGAATACCTTTTTGTATCGCATGATTCCGCAGCGCAAGGTGGCACTTCAGTGCGAATTCCACTACCTGGATTCCAGCTCGTTCTTCTTTGAGCCCACGCCCGGCGTGACTAAGGCGCAGTGTAAGGGCATCGAGGCGGATATCACGGAAATGGGACGGATCGTCATCCGTATCCGCTCACCGTTCTGTACGTATTTTAATGGCGTGACCATAAGTGGCATCGAGTTTACGGATGAAGAGAAGCGGTATGAGATCGTCGGCGAGCCGATGGTCGATTCCATGGGTCAGTGGATCCGGGAGACCTGGCCGAATAAGATGACCTCGGAGGCGGAGATGGTAGCGTACCTTCGCAACGCGTACGAGGAGGCGGTGGCCATCGGCGGATATCCGGCGGAGTTTGACCAATTTGGCGGCTTGAAAACGCTGACCTTTGAACGGACCGGCTACTTCCACACTGTGAAGCACGACGGCCGATGGTACCTTGCAGACCCTGAGGGCCATGGATTCTTCAGCAACGGAATCTGCTACGGCTCGCGTATGGGTGTACAAGGATTCATTGACGGAATGCGCTCCATGTTTGAGTGGCTTCCCGATAAAAACGATCCGGAATTTGAAGAAAGTTACACAAAAGCCGCGAACATTCCCGAGTTTGTTAAACGCAACGGCAAGGAGGCCGGTGAGGCCCGCCTGATGTTCAACTTTGCCCGTGCCAATATGATCAAGGCCTTTGGCAAGGATCAGTGGTGGGAGCACTGGTGTGATCTCAATACGCGCCGCATCAAGAGCTGGGGCTATAATACGATCAATGTCGGCGTCAATAACTATGAGGACGAGCACGTGCATGAGTACCTGAAGCGCGCGGAGATTCCCTTTGTTTGGACGCTGAAGAACTTCCCGCTGACGGAGCTCCGCGTGTTCCGTGATTTTCCGGATGTATATTCGAAGGAGTATGAGACTCGGGCGGAAGACTTTGCGAAGGAGCAGCTGACGCCGTTCTTAAAGAATCCGTACATGATCGGTTATTTCATCACGAACGAGCCTGAGTGGCGGTTTGAAAACTGCAATCTTGCGGAGCGCGTCTTTGCAAGTAAGCAGCCGCTCGTCTGCAAGGAGGCCTTGATTGGTTACCTGGAAGAGAAGTATGGTACGATCGACGGTTTGAATACTGCCTGGGGGAGCACCTATACCGGCTTTGCGGATCTTTTGCAGACGGAACGTGGTTTAGACAAGCGATATGAGCGCGCAGCCGATGATTTTGAAGCGATGCACCGTATGCTGATCACCCGTTATGAGACTGTGGTGCACGATGCACTGAAAGCCGTGGACCCGGACCATCTGGACCTGGGTATGCGGTATTCATCGACCGGAAAGCGCGTGATGAGCGGCTGCGAGATCCATGACCTGTTTTCGTTCAATTGTTACAGAGCGACGCCGGAAGAGGCACTGGCAACTTCCGCTGAAGTGGCGGATATGCCGATGATCATCGGCGAATGGCATGTGGGTTGTGAAAATAACGGAAAGCTGATTGGCGGATTGTTAGCGGCAAAGAGCGATGAGGACCGCGGAAAAGCGCTGTCCAATTATATGCAGGCAGCGATGTCGCACAAAAACTGTGTCGGTCTGGCGTATTTTGAGTTTAACGACCAGCCGCTTCTGGGCAGGTTCGATGGCGAGTGCATGCAGCACGGCTTGATCGATGTCTGCAATCACCCGTACGAAACGGTCATCCGTTACATTAAAGAGACCGGCCTTCATATGTATGACTACAAGGCGGGAACACTTGAGATGACGCCGTATGAGACAACGGTGTATGACCGGATTCGGGAAGAATAATTACAAGTAGTTATAACGAAATAAAGGGGCTGTGAAAAGCATCTGCGTCCGGTGAATGATCTTCACTTACGCAGGAGTTTTCACAGCCCCTTATTCATTATGAATGATTGTTGTTTTGCCCGAAGATCAAATGATCTTTCCCGGATTCAAGATCGAATTCGGGTCAAAAGCAAGTTTGATGCGCCTCATTAAAGCAATTACATCTTCGCCGTACGTCTCTGCCATGTACTGCTTCTTTGCGTAGCCGATGCCGTGTTCGCCGGAAAGAACGCGGTCGGGAGAGAGGATGTTCTTTAACGCATCGATCTCAACCTGAGTTGTTCCCGGCACCTGTATCTGTTTTTTTACACCGCCTGCCCCTGTGACTGCGGCAGGCGGTGTGACAGCGCGCGAATATCTTAAGGCGTATCCGGAGCCCGTCTTTCTTTTTTGAGAATCAGACATTTTTTTCGCGCAGACACCACAGGGTCGTATCTGATATTTACGATCTCGTTCGCATCATTGACTTCATAGTCTGCCATATATGAAACTTCTTCCTCCACATACTGTAATATAATTTGTCCTGAGGGACTCCCGTTTTCATACGGCATTGGCAAATAAGTTTCATAAGGCGCCGGACGATGTTCCCGTGCGGAGTCCATTTCCTTTCCGCTCGGATGCTGATGATCCTCAGCTGAGGTAAAATCCTTTGTGATGTAATATCTTTCCTCATGCTCCGTACGCTCCTGTTTCATTACGCCCTCCTGATCGATCTGTTTTACTCCCTGAACCGGGACCGGTTGCGATGCTGAGAAGTTTTAGTGTCCTACTGTCTTATATCTGCCTCTTAACGATAACATCGGCGGGAGGGGAATTCAATAGAAAACAGGCAAATATTTACAAGACGAAAGCGCAATAACACAAAAGAATTGTGCAGATGTGCCAAAAACATCGTATTTCATACAATATGAGTAAGAAATGATCGTAACTTTTTTTACCCCGCACGCGGGCCTGTCCGTGGAATCCGCAAGCCCCTCCCGCACGTTCCCCGGAATCCCGCTGCTTTTTTACGAACACACTTAATTCACTTTACTTAAGCAAAGTTTCATAGTATACTAGGGGTACTTCAGAACAGAAAGGAAGTGATGCAGGGTGCGTATGGAAAAAATCAATGATCGTCAGATTCGTTGCGTGATCACGAATCAGGATCTTTTTGAGCGCAAAATTTCGGTGCGGGAACTTAAATACGGCAGCAAAGCAACGACAGATTTATTCCGCGAAGTGCTGACCAAGGCATCCGATCAGTTCGGTTTCAATGAAGAGGAGCTTCCCGTAATGATCGAAGCGGTTCCGGTGAGCCCGGAGGAGCTTCTGGTGATCATTTCCGCAGTGGAGGACGCAGAGGAGCTGGATCCGCATTTTGCCCGCTTCAACGAGGCGGAAACACAGGCCGCGGAACAGAAGGCCCCGCAGCCGGAAACGTTTTATGATCCGGAGGCGGCAGCCGAGGCCCTGAAGATCTGTGTGATCGCATTCAAGAACATCGACGAGGTCATGCATTTCTGCCATCTGACCGGCCCGGCATTCCCGGGAAAGAGCGTGCTCTACAAGGATGAAAAGAAGCATATTTATTACCTGGTCCTTCTTCGTCCGGAAGAAATGTCCGGTAAGGAATTCAATGTTTTTCTGAACAGCATCATGGAATACGGTGAAGCCGTTCGCGGAAGTTCACTTCTTTACGCCTACTTGAAAGAGCATGAGAAACCGGTTATGGACGAGCCTTTGAAGCGCCTCGGAAACATCTGAGTCGCTGCGCGGTGCGGCCGTGATATCAATACGATCGACCATAAAAAACACCCTCGATGAACCGTGATATATAGCCTCTACCGGACAACCGGTAAGAAAGGCAATATCACTGCATCGAGGGTGTTTCGTTTGAAAGCTTTATTTCTGCTTCTTTTTGTTTTTTTCTTTATTTGCCTTGAGCTCGCGTTTGCTTTCGCGCAGAATGTAGCGCACCATTTTATCGTGTTCATCCGAATAACCGTAGAAGAAATTCGGGTAGCGCTCCGTCAGCACGTTTTCGATCTGGTCGATGTCCGCTTTCTTTTTATCCTTGATGATGAACGTGTCACCGGCGATCGTAACGATGCGGAGCGTGAAGAACATCCGCTCGCGGCGTTCCTTTAACACGTACTTCATCCGGGTCGTTTTAAAGATCCAGAGAACGGATTCCAGCGGAATGACGGCACTTGCGTCCGGTGAGAATTCCACCAGATACTTGGGCGTCAGGACCATGCTGCCTTCTTCCAGGATCTTACGGTCGCGGAGCTCGGCATCGGCGTCCTGCATGATCTTCGAGGCTTCACCGTACTTCTTCAGACGGAGGTAGGTGAGCGAGAGCTTCGGGCAGATCAGAAGGACCAGGGTGTATAACAGGCCGATCAGGCTGATCAATGCCAGTATCAGGGTGATCACCAGGAGAATGCCCTGACTAAGCGAGAAGTAGACCACTTCGTTGATCAGGTAAGGATCGCTGATGGACATCAGGCCTTCCGTGCTCCATTCCAGGTCCTCGGCGAATTCGCGGATCAGGGCGGTAGCGGTGTCATCGAACTTGACGACGCGGCCGGTGATGGTCTTGGACTCGATGTAGGTATCGGCCGGTTTGCCTGCGGTGGGCCTCAGAATATAGAAGCGGCAGTAGCCGTCGATCAACTGATAGTAATAATGACCGGTCAGAACACCGTCCAGATAGTAATCGGTGCCGGTGTAGTAGAGGTCCGACGCGGTAGTGCGGGCATAGGCGTTGTTCCGGTTAACGGCCGATGAAAGGGGCGTGTTTGCCGCGACCTGCTCCACGTGGAAATACTTGATCATCGGGATGTTGAGCAGCACCAGCATCGTGAGCACAAAAAGGACAAGCGGATAGAAAAACCGCTTCAGCTGGCATATTCGGATGTAATGTAAAACGCTTTTCTGTTCCATGCCGTTCCTTTCATGCTTTGATGGTCTAATTATACTGGAGTTCAGGGGAATAATCAACCCTTGCATTTTAACCGTCTTATGCTAAAATCTTCAATATCGGAGAGGTTTGTTTATGAGCGAATACGAACGTTTTGCCGAAGTTTACGACCAGTTTATGGACGAGATCCCTTACGGTGACTGGTGCGCGGGACTTACGAAGCATTTGAAAAAATATAATATTGAAGACGGGCTTGTGGCAGAACTGGGCTGCGGAACCGGTACGATGACAGAGCTTCTCGCAAAAGCCGGTTATGACATGACGGGTATTGACGCATCGGCGGAGATGCTGCAGCAGGCATTGGCTAAAAGAGACGAGAGCGGGCTGGAGATTCTGTATCTGCTGCAGGATATGCGGGAGTTCGAGCTCTACGGCACGATGCGGGCCATCGTCGCGGTATGTGACACGATGAACTACCTGACCGATGTCGATGATTTTATCACGACCCTTGAACTGTGCAACAATTACCTGGATCCCAAGGGGGTTTTCATTTTTGACCTGAAAACGGAGCACTGGTACCGCGATGTGCTTGCGGACCATATGCAGGCCGTCAGCGAAGAGGACGCGGCGTATATCTGGGAGAACAGTTATGATGAGGATACAAAGATCAACAGCTACGACCTGACGATCTTTGAAAAAGGAGAAGACGGGCGGTTTGACCGCTTTTCGGAATATCATGAGCAGCGGGCGTACAGCCTTGAGGAGATCCGTGCGATGGCTGAGGAAGCCGGCATGGACTTTGTGGCGGCTTATGACGGATACACGGAGAATGAGGCGCGGCCGGACAGCGACCGCATGCTGATCGTTTTAAGAGAGAGAGGAAAATAATATGGCTGACTATATTGTACGCGGCACTGCCGCCGGAGATCAGATCCGCTTCTTTGCGGCGCTGACCACCGATACCTGTGAATATGCGCGCTCACAGCATAAGACCAGCCCCGTCTGCACGGCGGCGCTCGGACGTCTTCTGACTGCCGGTGCGATGATGGGCTCGATGATGAAATCGGAAGAGGACCTTCTGTCACTGAAGATCGAATGCCAGGGGCCCATCAAGGGCCTTCTTGTTACGGCCGATGCCTTTGGCCATGTCAAGGGCTACGTCCAGAATCCGGACGTGGATCTTCCGCCCAAGGGTCCCGGTAAGCTGGACGTAGGCGCGGCGCTGGACCTCGGCGTCCTTTCGGTCATCCGTGACACCGGTCTTAAGGAGCCGTACATCGGCCAGACGATCCTTACGACCAGCGAGATCGCCGAAGACCTGACCTATTACTTTGCTACCTCCGAGCAGACCCCGTCCTCCGTGGCACTGGGGGTTCTGGTCGATCCCGACGGTTCCGTCCGCGCGGCCGGCGGCTTCATCATTCAGCTTCTTCCGGACTGCAGCGATGCGGCCATCGACAAGCTGGAGGAGCGCCTGAACGCGGTCACCTCCGTTTCCCACATGCTGGACAACGGAATGACGCCCGAGGCCATCATGAACACGCTGTTTGAGGACATGGATCCGGAATTTATGGAGACGCTGCCGGTACAGTTTACCTGTGACTGCTCCAGAGAGAAGACCGATGCGATGATCCGCTCGCTCCCCAAGGAGGAGCTGCAGAGCATGATCGACGACGGAAAGCCCATCGAGGTCGTTTGCCATTTCTGCAATAAGACCTACGAGTTTACGGTCGAAGAGCTGGAAGAGATGAAAAACAGCAAATAAGAAACCACACCGGAACGAAAAAAGCGAGGCATAAAGCCTCGCTTTTTCTTCGTAAAACACTTACTTACAAATATAATAGAAAACAGTTCGATGGTGCTGAAGTTGAGTGCTATATATACTGAAAGGGTGGTCTTCGAATTACAGTTTTGTTACATTAACAGCCTGAAGTCCCTTTGCACCTTCGGTGATTTCGAATTCGACTGCCTGACCCTCGTCAAGAGTCTTGAAGCCTTCCATATTCAGGCCGGAGTAGTGAACAAAAACTTCCTTCGCTTCTGCGCCGTCTGAATAAGAAATGAATCCGTAGCCCTTCTGGTTGTTAAACCACTTGACTGTGCCCTTAATCATGATGTGTTCCTCCAAAGTGATTTAAAATAGTCCTTTAAGACTAACGACACTCTATCATAAGGACACACAAAAGTCAACAAATGCGAAAGGCCCGAACCTTGACTATTCAATTGGCCTTTTGTATACTTTAATTATTAGTTTGAAAGGATAATCCGAATGAGTTTTGCCATGAAAATTGCGGCGTTTGCCGCTGAATCCACCGCGGCTGAAGAGGCGGTGGAAATCGTTACCCAGTATTCCGATAAACGTGTTCCGATCATCAATTTTGTGATGATGGGCCTTGCGTTAATCGTGCTGATCGCTGTTCTGATCGCGGGTTTTATACTGATCCGCAATCATACCCGCAACTGGGGCACCGGCCTGATCACCGGCATTACCGCTTATCTTTTACTCAGCGTTCTGTGCATGGTTCTGCTCACGGTGGTCGGCCTGATACCGTCCCTTCGCGACCATTTTAACGGCCATCCCACGCAGATCAGTCTGCTCAGCGGCATCGTTTCTTTAATCATCGAGATCCTGGTCCTGTACTATGGCGGAATCTATGCCCGCTACCAGTGCAACAAGCGTCATCAGACGCTGGACATCGGCACGCCGCTCGCATTCGGCCTGGGCTTCTATACGGTCATGGTGCTTCTGGGGAACCAGATCTCCAACCTTTTCAGTGAAATGATCAACGCCTACTGGGTCAATGCTTTCGGCTTTGACAAGATGATCGCTTCCATGCTCGAATCCGACACCTACACGCTGGAGACCGCCATTCCCGCACTCCTTGAGATCGTGGATGCGCCGGGAATCAACTATTTACTGGATGCGCTTTGCACCATCCTGGTCGGTGTTCAGGTCACCTGTATTGAAATCCTGTTCTACGGTGTATCGACCGCGAAGCTGGAAAAGAAATGGCTTCTGTATGCAATCGTTTTTGTTGTTCTGTCCAATATTCAGAGCTTTGTTGCGATCTTCAGCTCCAATATGATCATTCTGTTCATCATCGGCCTGATCGTGACCGCAGGGGTCGTTTACGTGACCTGCATGCTGGTCCAAAACCACATGGACGATGACATCCGCAAGCTTGCCTACACCCGCAAAATGGAGGAGCAGGCGGCCGCGGCTGAGAAGAAAAAGATGCCGAAGATCGTTATGCCGAAGGATTGATAAGGAGGTAACATCGTGGTACGGATCTACAAGTGTCCGGGTTGCGGAAGTGAAATGATCTATGATGCCGGTACAGATCGTCTGATCTGTCCGCATTGCGGCCAAACGCGCGCGATCGACGAGGTAGAGGCGCAGGAGGCAAGCGGATATTCGACCGGACTGATCGGACAGGAGACCGCGGACAATGCCGGCGACGGCATGAAGGAATACAAATGTCCGGGATGTGGCGCGAGTATCGTCACCGATGAGTTCACCGCAGCGACCTTCTGTTCCTTCTGCGGAAGTCCGACGCTGATCGAAAGCCGGGTGGACGGTAAGTTCAGACCCAGCCGGATCCTTCCGTTCAAATTTGACAAGAAAGCAGCGCAGGAGAAGTTTAAGACGTGGACCGGAACCGGCTTCCTGACACCGGCTTCGTTTAAATCCCAGGCTGTCATGGATAAAGTCAGCGGCATTTATGTTCCGTATTGGCTTTATTCCTATGATGCGCGCGTGGACATCGCCGCAGACTGTACCCGCGAGTTCAGCCAGCGTGAAGGCAATCTGGAAACCATCACAACGGAGCATTACAGGGTGAACCACACCACGCACGGCCGTTATGAGAACGTGCCCTACGACGCGTCCGAAAAGATGCCGGATGAGAGCATGGCCGTTCTGGAACCGTTTGATTACAGCGATTTGCGGGACTTCAAACTGCCGTATCTGTCCGGTTATATGGCGGAGAAATACCAGTATTCCGCAGATGAGCTCGGCGAAACTGTCCGCAGCGAACTGGCACCGGACGTTTTGAATGCTTCCGTGGGAACGATCCGCGGATACGCCTCGGTGAATGTCATCGACTCCGATGTCAAATTTCTGAATGAGACCGCCGAATACGTCATGTGTCCCGTCTGGACGCTGAATTTCAAGTACGGCGGAAAGAATTATCCGCTTTACATGAACGGTCAGGACGGTAAGATCGACGGCGTACTGCCGCGCAGCAAGGGCAAGACATTCCTGTTATTTGCCGGTGCATTTACGGTGTGTTTCCTGCTTTCGCTTTTGATGGGAGGTATATTCTGATGAGAAAATATCTGTCATATATCCTGTTGCTCATCCTGGCGTGCACGATTTTGTGTGGTTTTTCTTTTCCGAAGGATATGTCATCGAACTGCTATGTGTATGACGAGGGCGATTTCCTGACGGCTGCGGAGGAAGCGCAGATCCAGGCGGCAATCGAAAGTGTTAATACAAAGGCTGACATTCTGGTCGTGTTTACGGACCGTCCGGAAAGCGCCGATGAACGCGCTTGCGCGGAGAATATTGCAAAGGCCTGGCGCGACGCCGGCTATGCAACGAAGAAGAACCGGGAAACGGTCGTTTTCTATGTCGATATGGCAAACCGCCGGTTCTTTACGAATGAGTACAATGACAAGGAAAAATGGCTGGTCAGCGATGAGGAGATCGATTCGATCACCTATGCGGTCCGGAGCGATATGAGTGCCGGCCGGTACGGAAGCGCAGCTTTAACGGCGGTCGAGTACATCGGCGAGTATGCAAAGCCCGGCTTCTTCCAGACGGTTTGGGCATGGCTGATGTCCGGTGCGTTTGGCGGTGGTCTGGCGACCCTGATCGGCGTGGGCTCGCACAATAAGAGTTCCAAAGTGGCCAGACGCTATTACCTGAAGGATCAGGAGGTTCAGATCCTCGCGAGCAACGAGTTCTACACCGGAAGCACGCAGAGGACCATCGACCATACGCCTCAGGAGCGTCAGGACTCCGGCCCCGGTGGCGGTGGCGGCGGATTTACGCCTTCATCCGGCGGTTCCTCCGGAAACCACGGAGGCGGAGCGTCATTCTAAACAATTACGAATTGAAATGCAGCGCCCGGAAGCTGAGCCTCCGGGCGTCCTGTTTTCTTTTGCGGATCAATCATCTGCTGCGACTGAAATTCTAAAGCCTATTTATCTTGTATGTTTTCATGAACAGGTGTAGAATAGGAAAATATTCTGTGAAAGGAGGATCCCCAATGAGTGAAATGATTCTTTTGGACGGCGCCATGGGCACGATGCTTCAGGCGGCCGGACTGCCGCTCGGCGTGCGCCCGGAGGTGTTTGGCATGGAACATCCGGAGATCCTTGAAAAGATCCATAAGGACTATGTGGACGCGGGCAGCCGCGTGATCTATGCAAATACATTTTGTGCGAACGCCCATAAGCTGGCGGGGACCGGACATACCGTGAAGGAAGTTGTCACGGCTAATCTGGCGATCGCCAAAAAGGCGGCGGGAGAACGGGCCCGGGTGGCGCTGGATATCGGCGCGTTGGGCGATCTCCTGGAGCCTCTCGGAACGATGACCTTTGAGGAAGCATATGAGCTGTTCCGGGAAATGATCGTTGCCGGCGCGGAAGCCGATGCGGACCTGATCGTGTTTGAAACGATGACCGACCTCGCGGAAGTGAAGGCCGGTGTTCTTGCCGCAAAGGAAAATTGCGACCTCCCGGTCTGGGTAACGATGAGCTTTGAAGAGACCGGCCGCACCTTCCTCGGTACTCTGGTGGAATCCATGGCGTCCACGCTGGACGCAATGGGTGTGGACGCCATGGGTATCAACTGCTCCCTCGGTCCGAATGAGATCTACCCGCTGATCAAAAAGATGCGTGAGTGGACGGATAAGCCGCTCATTGTGAAGCCGAATGCGGGGCTTCCCGATCCGGCAACCGGAAAATACAGTATGACGGCGGCTGATTTTGCCACGGAAATGAAGCCTTTTGCGGAGCTTGGCGTGTATATCATGGGCGGATGCTGCGGCACCACGCCGGAGTTTATTGCGGCGCTGAAGGAGCAGGTAATGCTGCCTGAATCAGGTAATGCAGGTGTGGCGACGGCAGCAGCCCGCGCATGCGCAACCATCAAGCGCGGCATCTGTTCCTCCACGCAGATGGTTGCCTTTGGCGGGATCCATCCCATCGGCGAGCGGATCAACCCGACAGGAAAGAAGCGTTTCCAGCAGGCTCTTCGTGAACGTGATATGAGCTATGTTATGGAGGCAGCGGTCGCTCAGGCCGATGCAGGTGCCGACGTTCTGGACGTCAACGTGGGCCTTCCGGGCATCAACGAGGCGGAAATGATGACGCAGGTGGTCAAGGCCATTCAGAGCGTAGTGAGTTTGCCGCTTCAGATCGACTCCTCGGAGCCTGAGGTCATCGAAGCCGGCCTGCGCGTCTGCAACGGCCGCGCGATCATCAACTCCGTGAACGCGGAGCCCGCGAAGATGGACGCAATTTTCCCGCTGATGAAGAAATACGGTGCAGCGGCGGTTGCCCTGACCATGGATGATACCGGTCTCCCGGAGACGGCGGAGCAGCGCGTGGCGATGGCCGAGCGCATCATTGCCCGTGCCGCCGAGTACGGCATTCCGAAGGAGGACATTCTGTTTGACTGCCTGACATTGACCGTGTCCGCGGCGCAGGATCAGGTGAAGGAAACGCTGAAGGCGGTGCAGATGGTGCACGACCGCTGGGGCTCGCATTGTGTGCTGGGTGTCAGCAACATTTCCTTTGGCCTTCCGGTGCGCACGAAGATCACCACGTCGTTCCTGACGCTGGCAATGGCGCGCGGCCTGGATTTCCCGATCATCAACCCGAACCAGAAGGAAGTCATGGACGCGGTGTACGCGTATCGTACACTTGCGGGCGATGATGTGGATTGCGAAGAGTATATCGGCCGGTTTGCGGAAGAAGAGCAGGAGATGAAGCGGAAAGCCGCGGAAGCGAAGGCAAAGAAGGCGAGCGGAGCGGCCGGTTTGAGTGAAAAAGCAGGCGCAGGTGAAAAAGCAGGCACGGACAGAGCTTCAAAAGACGGTACCGGTAGTGCAGATTCCGACATCAACAACGCTGTTTTAAAGGGCCTCAAGGAAGAAACGGCCAGGCTTACCGCGAAATATCTGGAGACCATGTCCGAGCTGGACGTGATCAATCAGAAGCTGATCCCTGCGCTCGACCTGGTCGGCGCGAAGTATGAGAAGCAGGAGATCTTCATTCCGCAGCTCATCAAGGCGGCCAATGCAGCCTGCGCCGGCTTTGACCTGGTGCGCGACCGCATCCGCGAAAAGGGCGGCGAGAGCGTGAATAAGGGCAAGATCCTGATCGCTACGGTCGAGGGCGATATCCACGACATCGGTAAGAACATCGTCAAGGTCGTGCTTGAAAACTACGGGTACGAGGTCATCGACCTGGGCCGCGATGTACCGGCGGAGACCATCGTGGAGACGGCCATCCGCGAGAATATTTACCTGATCGGCCTGTCTGCGCTGATGACGACGACTGTTGAATCGATGCGGAAGACCATTGTTGCGCTGCGCGAATCCGGCCACCCCTGCAAGATCATGGTGGGCGGCGCGGTGCTCACGCCGGAGTACGCGGAGGAGATCGGCGCGGATTATTATTCAGCGGACGCTAAGGAGTCCGTCGATATTGCAAAGAAGGTTTTGGGATGACAGCAAGGGAATTACTGAAAAATGGGTATCTGCTGCTGGACGGCGGCATGGGAACGTATTATTCCCAGCTGAAGCGCGCGTCCGGCCGCGACGTGGAGAAGGCCTCCATCGCCGAACCGGACCTGATACGCGGCATTCATACCGAATATCTGGAGGCCGGAAGCCAGGCAATCCAGACCAATACATTTGCGGTGAACCGTGTGAATTATACCGGACAGGCAGACGCGGTCCGCGAGGGGATCGCGGCGTCCTGGAAGCTTGCCAACGAGGCGGCGGAGCCGTTCCACGCGGCGGTATTCGCGGACATCGGCCCCATCAGCACGGCCAGTGAAAACGTGAAGGTCGCAGACGAACTGATTTTTGTTGCGGACTGCTTCCTTGAGCTTGGCGCAACGGATTTCCTCTTTGAGACTCAGTCCAATACGGAAGGTCTTGCGGCGGCGGCGGAGCACATCAAGGCTGCTTGCCCGGAAGCATATATTATTACGAGTTTTGCGGTCCAGGCGGACGGCTTCACACGTGAAGGTATATACGCGCAGACGCTCCTGGATACGATGAAGGTCTGCCCCGCGGTCGATGCCATCGGCTTCAACTGCGTAAGTGGCGCCCGCCACATGCTGGAACTCGTGCAGGAGCTGGACACGGAGGGGGTGACCCTTTCCATCATGCCGAACGCCGGCTACCCCACGATCTTAAATAACCGCACCTTCTATGAGGGCGATCCGGCCTATTTTGCCGGTCAGATGGCGGAACTCCGCAGTCTTGGTGCAGTGATCCTGGGGGGCTGCTGCGGCACCACGCCGGTGCACATCGAACTGACGCGGAAAGCGCTGAAGGAAGGCGTGGAAGCAGGCACCGGAGAAGCGGCACTCGCAAAGATCCGTGCGAAAGGAAAGAACAAATCGAACGGCGACGAGGGGGCCGGTGCGGAAAACAGCCCGGAGACCGCGGAGCAGAAGAAAGCCCGGATGCAGCTTCGCGAGATGGCGGAATCGCCGTTTTACGCTAAACTTCTCCGCAAGGAGAAAGTCGTGGCAGTAGAATTGGACCCGCCGTCCGATGTTACCCTCACCAGATTTATGGCAGGCGCCTGGGAACTGAAGGGCGCCGGGGCCGATATTCTGACGGTGGCGGATTGTCCCATCGGCCGGGCGCGTATGGACGCAAGCCTTCTGGTTTGCAAGATCCGTCGCGAACTCAACATGGACGCGATCCCGCACATGACCTGCCGCGACCGCAATTTAAATGCCACAAAAGCGCTTCTTCTGGGCTTATATGCCGAAGGTGTGCGTAACGTGCTCCTGGTGACCGGTGACCCGATCCCTACCGCGGACCGCGACGAGGTGAAAACGGTCTTCCAGTTCAATTCGCGTAAACTGGCATCCTTTGTGACCACGCTCGGCAAACAGCAGCTTCCGAGCCCGTTCCATCTGTTTGGCGCGTTGAACGTGAACGCGCGCAATTTTGACGTGCAGCTGAAGCTGGCCAGGGAGAAACTGGAAAACGGCATGACAGGTTTCCTGACGCAGCCCATCCTTACGGAGGAAGCCTTTGAGAACCTGAAACGTGCACGGAAAGAACTGTCGAATGCGTACATTCTGGGTGGTATCATTCCGGTGACGAGCGCAAAGAACGGACGCTTTATGAACAGTGAAGTGAACGGTATCAATGTGGATGAAAAAGTGATCGAAATGTATGACGGACTGAAGCGAAAAGAAGCGGAGGATCTGGCGGTGGAGATCAGTACGGAAGTTGCAAAGCGCATCGCCTCGGAGGTCGATGGCTACTACATCATCACTCCGTTCCAGCGGACGGGATTGGTAAGCCGGATCTTGAAAAAGATGGAGGAAGAGGGGCTGAAGTAAGATCAATAATCAGCTGTCATAGAGTTTCTATAAAGCGATTGTCATTTTTGAAGAGAAGAAAAACGGTTCGCGTTACACGCGAACCGTTTTTTCTTCTCCGTTCACCACCACAGTGATTTCCTGCGAATGACCGGAAGTAATACTGTATTCTGTAATTTCACCGTTCTCCCACGCAGCGGAGACCGTCAGATCGCCTTTCGCGCGAAGGCCGGTGAAGCGGCCGCGCTTCCATTCGGACGGCAGCGCGGGCAGAAGGAGAAGTTTCCCGTTTTCCGTCTGTACCAGCATTTCCGCAACACCGGCGGTGACGCCGAAGTTGCCGTCGATCTGGAACGGCGGATGCGCTCCCAGCATGTTCGGGAAGGTGCCACCGTGGCCGGTGTAATTGATCGTCTCGCCGAAGTTATCGCGGGAGGCGCTCGGCGCCGGGGAGAAGTTCAACTGCTGACGGATGAGCGACAGCGCGCGGTCGCCGTCCTTCAGGCGGGCCCAGAGACTGATCTTCCAGCCCAGGCTCCAGCCCGTGCCGGCATCGCCCCGGGTCTCCAGTGACTTGCGGCAGGCCTCCTGCAGCTCCGGCTGGGCATCGGTGATCATATCGGTGGCGGGGTACAGGCCGTACAGATGCGACACGTGCCGATGCGTCACTTCCGGCTCCTCATACGTGGTGTCCCACTCCAGGAGACGGCCGTCTTTACCGATCTTCAGCGGGTGAATGTCCGGCAGACGATCACGCATAAGGGAGAGGAGGGCGGCATCATCCGTTGATTCGTCAACTGCGAACGAAGCAGAAACATCGATTGCTTCAATGTCTTTGGCAGTGTCATTGTAATGCGGCTCGATTCCCAGCACTTCCGCCGCCTTCAGACAATTCTCGAACAGCTCGGCGATGATGGTTTGCGACATGGTCGTACGCGTGGAGAGCGCCAGATTCTGACAGTCCTTTGTGAAGCGGTTTTCCGGAGAGGTGGACGGGCAATTCACCCATTCACCATTGACTCGGGTCATGATGCCCAGATAGAAGCGTGTAGCTTCGCGCATCACCGGCCAGGCGATGTTCCGGAGATATTCCTCGTCCAGCGTGTATTCATAGTAGCGGAACAGATGCTCACACAGCCAGCCGGAAGACATGTTCCAGTCGGAATAACTGACAGATCCTCTGTTGTCAAACGCGCCGACGGGCGTTGTGTGTGCCCACAGGTCGGTATTGTGATGGCAGACAAAACCGGGAAGGCCGTAGAAATCCTGCGCCGTCTGCCGGCCGGTGTCCGCAATGCGGAGGATCAACGCGGTCAGCGGTTCGGTACATTCCGTGAGGTTGCAGGCCAGCGTGGGCCAGTAGTTCATCTCCGTGTTGATGTTGATCGTGTAATTGCTCTTCCACGGGGCGTGCAGGAGGTCGCTCCAGATGCCCTGGAGGTTCGTGGCCTGTGAGCCGGGGCGGGAGGCGGCGATGGTCAGATAGCGGCCAAAGTTGAAGGCCAGGAGCGGAAGGCCGGAATCCTTCACGTCTGAGCGGAGGCGGATATCGGTGGGGAGGGAAGTTGCAGCTTCGTCGGCAGGCGCATCTGCAGACCGGGCTGCAGTCAAATCATCATTTCCGCTATACAGCTCCAGCGATACCCGGTCATACAGCGCTTTGTGGTCTGCAATATGGTCTGCTTTCAGTGCATCCGCGCCTTTTTCCAGCGCTGCCGTGAGTTTTTTAAGACAGGCGTCATGATGCTCCCTGGTGGGCTGCTCCTTGTAGTTCACAAAGCCGGTAGCGGCGGTCAGATAGAGCGTGATACGGGTAGCGCCTGTGATCTGAAGAGTCGCGTCAGTCCCTTGTCCCGGATCTGCAGTGCAGGGGACGGTCACCGTTCCGTCTGTTTCAGCTTTAACGGCTACTGTAAACGGAACACCCTCCGGGTCGCTGAAATCATACGGGATATCGACACAGGCGTCTTTACCCCAGTCGTTGGAGACCGGGCAGCGGCCGGTGAGCATCAAAATGTTATTCTCGGTGTGTACCTCGTAGACCAGTTTGGAACGCAGGGAAAGGGTATAATCGGTTTCGGTGCCGGTACGCTCGGTGAAGACCAGGCAATCGTCCGGGAAGGAGATAAAAGTTTCGTTATGAACAGTGCCGGCCGCATGTGCAAAATCGGCACTTGCAATCGCGGTGCTCAGGGAAAGGGCGCGGACATAGTCCGAGGCGGCAGGAGATGCGATGTTTGCGGCATCGTCCTTGAGGGCGGAGGAACAAAGATCGATACTTCTCTGAATCTTCAGCTCTCCCATCGGCAGATAACTGTGCGTCCACATGTTGTGGAAATCGTGCTCCAGAAGACGTTCCGCTTCCTCAAGTTTTCCGTTCAGGACCAGTTCGCGTGCTTCATAATACGCGTCTTTTGCGCGCTCGCCTGAGTAGTGAACGGGTTTTCCGCTCCACAACGTGTCTTCGTTAAGCTCAATCAGTTCCTCTTCTATACCACCGAAGACCATGGCACCAAGGCTTCCGTTGCCCAGAGGAAGAGCCTCTTCAAACACATTGGCAGGCAGGGTATACCATAAACGATCCTCCATAACCGTCCTCCTTTATTATGACTCATTTCGAGCGCCATTAGCGGCTTTTAGCCGTGCCGATCTTCGGTAAAGGCTGTTCGATATTTTTGTTATCATAGCATACAAAAAAGAAAATAGACAATGCTTTCAAGGGGGAACTTATGGTAGAATAAGCGGGGTTACCGGGCATTCTTCAGCAGCTTCCCCTGATAATAGTACCAGCTTGCGCCCAGGAACAGCATTGCCCCGATCCAGGCCGACGGTTCGCAGAAAAGAATATTGGCCTCGTGGCCGGTACGGCTGATGACGATCGCCAGTGTCACGCGGATCACGAACTCCACGATGCCGGAAATCATAGTCGGGACGGTCTTACCGATGCCCTGAAGGGCAGACCGATAAATGTACAGGAAATACAGTGTGAGCAGGAATACGGCCATGATCCGGATGAAACGGACCCCGGTCGACACGGCTTCGTTCACGAGAAGCGGATCTTCAGAAGAGATGAACAGCATGACAATGTAACGGCCGAAAAAGAATAAAAAAGAAGAGATGATCACGAAAGTGAAAAGACAAAGGATCATCGCGGCATTGATGCCGTCGCGGATCCTTTTGTGCTTTTCTGCACCGTAATTCTGTCCGACGTAAGTTGTGACGGCATAACCATAGGAAATAGCCGCCGTATCCAGAAGGCCGTACATCTTATTGGTTGCGGTAAAGCCGGCAATGAAGCCGATGGAGCAAGTGTTGACCACGGACTGTACCACGATTCCGCCGATGGAGATGATCAGATTCATCGCTGACATCGGCATTCCGAGGCCCATCAGCGTTTTTTCTAACGGCAGGTCCGCTTTCAGGTTCTTCCGGCTGATCCGAAGCTCCGGCGTCTGCATCATTTTCACAAAGCAGAACACACCCGCCACGCCCTGCGAGAAGATCGTTGCGCAAGCAGCACCGGTGATCCCCCATTTGAACGCAAAAACAACGACGGCATCCAGGACGATATTCACTACGGACGAAATGACCATCGCCACGAGTGGCGTGCGGCTGTCGCCCACGGCACGCAGCATCGAAGCGGAGAAGTTATAAAAAGCGGAAAGCGCAAAGCCCCCGAACAGGATGGAGACGTAAGTGGAAGCCATTGACCGGAGCGTATCCTGCACGTTCAACAGGTCCATGAAGACCGGTACCAGACTGAGTGAAGCGGCGGTACAGATCACGATCAAAACAACGGAAAGACGCAGGCTGACACCGGTTACACGGCGCACACCGTTCAGATCGCCCTCGCCGAATTTCTGTGCGACCAGAATCGAAAAGCCCTGCGTAAAGCCGGTGGCGATGCTGAATAACAGCCACGACAACCAATCCACGGCACCCAGGGCAGCCAGTGCTTCCAGGCCCACGCCACGTCCTACAATGACCGTATCCGTCAGCACGTAGACATTCTGGAACATATTCCCCAGCATCAGCGGGAGGGCAAAAAGAAGAAGGAGCCTGATCGGGCGTCCTTCTGTCATGTTCATGTTCTTACTTTTCATAATCGTTCATCATCTCCTGAAGTGTGTTCTTTACGTAATCGCTGAGATGCTTTTTATCTTCCGGATCGAGTTCACTGACCAGAATGGGCTTTCCGATGGTGATCTGAACCTCGGCCGGCCGCATTTTCGGCATGTGATTCTCAAAACAGTTTGCCGTATTATACAGGGCGATGGGGATGATCGGCGCGCCGGACTTTACTGCCAGCTTAAAAGCGCCGGCATGAAACGGCAGGATCTCTGTCAGGTCCTCGTTATTCTTATTGCGGGTGCCCTCCGGGAAAATGCACATCGAAACGCCGCCCTTAATGTATTCCACGCCCTGATTGATGGTTTTCAGGCCGGCGCGGAGATCGTCGCGGTCCAGGAACAGGCAGTGCGCCAGACTCATAAACAGGGAGAAGACCGGAATCTTTTTCAGCTGTTTTTTTGCGATGAAGCCGGTCTGGTCCGGGAACAGCGGGTAAGTCGTGATGATATCGAAAATGGAGCGGTGATTCAGAATATAGACCACCGGCTGTCCTTTTTCGGGCAGATTCTCCAGGCCGGTGATCGTGCGCTTTGCACCGCATACGCGGGTGCCAAGAAGGCAGGCCCATCGAACGTAATGGAAGGCCCAGACGTCATAAACGTCCGGTTTGAAAAAATGTATGATCCACATGACCGGCAGCATCAGCAGTCCGAAGATGCAAAGCAGCGCGGTGATGACAAAAAATGCGATGGTACGTAACATAAAAACCTCCCGAAAAGTCCCGTACGAACACACTCGGAGCTCTTCGTAAAACATATGCATATTTTGATTTCATTATAGAGCCCTCTTATATAAAAGTCAAACTTTGCGGGGGTTGAAAAAACGAGGATTTTGCGCTACAATAAATTGATTATGACAATAGTGGGGCATTGTGTCCCGAATTGTGATCATATAGACCAGATCGCTGTGCCCGGCACGGTGAAAGATAAAAGAAATGAGGAAAAAATTATGGATTGCATGACTGTTCGTGAACTGCACAAGAACACAGAAGCGTACATTGGCAAAGAAGTAACGGTAGGTGGCTGGGTCCGCTCAAACCGTGACTCCAAGAGCTTCGGTTTCATCGTCTTAAGTGACGGCACTTTCTTTACGCCGGTACAGGTCGTATACAATGATACCATGGAGAATTTCCCGGAGATCGCCAAGGCAGGCATCGGCAGCTCTTTAGTAGTTACCGGTACGGTCGTTGCCACTCCGGAAGCAAAGCAGAAATTTGAGATCCAGGCAACGGAGATCCTGCTTGAGGGTTCCTGCCCGTCCGATTACCCGATCCAGAAGAAGGGCATCAAGATGGAGACCCTCCGTACGATGACGCATCTGCGTCCGCGTACCAACACCTTCCAGGCTGTTTTCCGCGTCCGCTCCCTGATTGCATATGCGATCCATCAGTTCTTCCAGGAGCGAGACTTCGTATACGTTCATACCCCGATCATCACCGGCTCCGACTGTGAGGGCGCAGGCGAAATGTTCCAGGTCACCACGATGGATCTGAACAACCTGCCGATGACCGAGGACGGTAAGATCGATTTTACACAGGACTTCTTCAACAAGCCCACCAACCTGACCGTTTCCGGCCAGCTGAACGGCGAGACCTTTGCGTGCGCATTCCGCAACATCTACACCTTTGGCCCGACCTTCCGTGCTGAAAACTCCAACACCACCCGCCATGCGGCTGAGTTCTGGATGATTGAGCCGGAGATCGCTTTTGCCGACCTGCAGGACGACATGGAACTGGCAGAGGACATGATCAAGTACATCATCCGCTACGTCATGGAGAATGCACCGGAAGAAATGCAGTTCTTTAACAGCTTCATCGACAAGGGGCTGATCGAGCGTCTGAACCATGTCATGAACTCCGACTTTGGCCGTGTTACCTACACCGAGGCCGTTGAAATGCTGGAAAAGCATAACGATAAGTTTGATTATAAGGTAAGCTGGGGCTGTGATCTTCAGACCGAGCACGAGCGTTACCTGACGGAAGAGATCTTCAAGCGTCCGGTATTCGTTACCGATTATCCGAAGGAGATCAAGGCATTCTACATGAAGCTGAATGAGGATGGCAAGACCGTTGCGGCTATGGACTGCCTGGTTCCGGGCATCGGCGAGATCATCGGCGGTTCCCAGCGTGAAGAGGACTACGACAAGCTGGCAGCACGCATCGAAGAACTCGGTATGCGCACTGAAGATTACGACTTCTATATGGATTTAAGAAAATACGGCACCGTTCGTCACGCCGGCTTTGGCCTGGGCTTCGAGCGTTGCGTTATGTACCTGACCGGCATGGGCAATATCCGTGATGTACTGCCCTTCCCGAGAACCGTAAATAACTGCGAACTGTAACTCATTGACCTACCGGTTTTACCGGTAAGCGATCCGGGAGAGATTTCATGAAATTTGTTCATCTGTCTGACGTAGGCCTGGACTTAAGACGGGAAGAGGCCGATGTTGAAACCCTAAAGCGTAATAAAGAGATCGAAGAAGACTTCCTGAATGTGCTTAGAGTCTGCCGCGATGAGGACGTGGATGTCCTCTTCATTACCGGCGGTCTGTTCAACCATGTTCCCACGGAACCGGAGCTGGACGCCGTTGACGAGTACTTTGAGACCATGAGAACGACCCGGATCTTCCTTCTGACCGGTCGCGGGGATGCGCCTTCGGTACCGGCCATTGCAGCGGCGCATTCATGGAGAAGCGGTACCACCGTTTTTGCGGGTGATACCATCCAGCGAATCTTCCTGTCCCGCCTCAATATGGAGGTGACGGGCGTCGGTTATAATGCGCGCACGTGGGAGAAGGTGAAGCCGGAGACCCTGGGTCGCGGCAAGAAAGGCACGCTGCAGGTGCTGGTGCTTCCGTTTATCGGAAGCGGCGAAGCGGCGGAAGAGGCTGCGACGTTCCCGAAGCTGCCGTTTGATTACATCGGCATCGGACAGGGCATGATGATGCAGGGCACGGAAGAGAAGCCGGTCTATGCACCCGGCCGTTTTGAGCCGATCACGTTCACGTCCCAGCTGCAGCACGGGTATTACATCGGCACCCTTGAGCACAAGGGCCGTAATAAGAACGAGCTTCATGTGGAATTCCGCAAGGCAGCAAAGCGCGAGTATGTATCGCTCATGATCAACTGTACGGAAGAATTCGCGTATGAAGAGGCGGTGGAAAAGATCCGCGGAGCCATCGCGGAAAACGGCAATGATAACATTTACAGAGTCGTGCTGAAGGGGCAGCCCTCCCTGTCTCTGTATTTTATGAAGGATCGTCTGCAGGAGATCGAGGGTGTTTCCGAGCTCATCGATGAGACCAACACCACAAAGATCCTGGAGGATCTGAAGAAAAATCATGTGGATGAAGCAGTCGCGCGGTTTATGGAGGATCTTCCGGCCGACGGCGACGCGGAGCTTCGCAAGAAGGCACTCGATTACGGTGTTCAGGCGCTGCTCGAGTCGAATGAACAGGAGGAGGATAGTTAATGGTCATTCTTCAACTGGATATTCAGCATTTTGGTAAACTGAAGGAAAAAAAGATCGCGCTGCGGCCGGGCATGAATGTCATCACCGGCGCAAACGAGGCCGGTAAGACGACCATCGCCGAGTTCATCAAGGCCATGTTCTACGGTGCGGATGAAAAGGCGACCCGCCGGTTCTATCCGCTGGAGGACGACGGTGTCTTTGGCGGCATGATGAAGGTCATGCGCGATGAAGAGTTTTTTGAGATCCATCGGAATATGGTTCCCGGACAGGAGAGCCTGAAGGTGGTGCGGACTTCGGACAATACCGAGGTCGAGGATCCGGCGGCATGGCTTTCCGAAGCGGTTGCGGGACTGGATCTGGTCACCTATGAAAACACCGGTTACATCAATATGGCAGAGCTTCTCCGCGACTCCGACGTGTACAGCACGCCCCGTGAAAAGACGGAAGAGGAGATCCGTGAGGAAGTGATCCGCGATCAGTATCAGCGTGCAGCGGCACGTCTGCGTGAAAAACGTGCGGAATTTGAGGCAAATACGCTGGGAGATCCGGATGCGGAGATCACGGAAACGGAGCTTCAGATCGATGAGCTGACTACGGAAAAGGCCCGTCTGGCCGATGAGATCCCGGGCGCCGAGCAGGCGTACAATAAGGTCGTTGATGATCTTAAGAGGGATTCCGAGCGCATTGACCGGGAGAATAAGGACAAGGACGCGAAAATGCGCGAGGAAATCAAGGCTGCAAAGGTCGAGCTCGCGAATTATGTGGACATTAACGAACGTAAGCTGCATCGTAAAAACGTGCTCGGCATGACGTTCCTGATCGTTGGCATGCTGCTGGGTCTGGGTACCTATTTCTATATCTGCAGTAACAAGATCAACGGTTCCGATCCCTACGCGCTGTATGTGATGTGGGGCGGTTACGGTCTGGCGATCGCTTTTGCGCTTGCGGGACTGATCGTGGCCATTGTGACGGCCGCAAAGAAAAATCATGATACGAAGCGGCTGGCAAAGCAGGAAGAACTTCGCAATGTAGCGGAGCATGCGGAGAGCCGTTATCAGTATTATTTGGATCATAAGGATGAGATGGAAGCGAAGGTCGATCATCTGGAGGCGCGTCAGGAGAAGATCTCCGAGCTCGGTCAGGTGCTTGAAGGCCTGCGTGGGGAGTTTGAAGGCGTGGACAAGAACATCGGCAGCCTGTTAGACCGCAGACTGGAGCTGACCCACAGATCCGAGGTCAAACAGCATTCCCTGCGTGAAATGAGCGCGCTGGATGCGGCCATCGGGTCCTTTGACAAACTGGGCGATCCGGGTGAGGATACGGAAGCCATCGCGCTTGGCGATCTGGCAAGCCTGTATCTGGCACGCATCGATACCCGCAAGAACGAGATCATCGCGATTGCGGAAGATGGTACGGTCTCCGTTTTGGACGGCACCAAGATCACACAGCTTTATTCCCTGTCTACCGGCGCAAGCCGTGAAGTCCTTCTGGCACTTCGGCTGGCTTCACTGGAGCGTCTGGACAGCGCCAAGCTTGTTCCGCTCGTCCTGGACGATGTCCTCGCAAACTTTGACAGCGACCGCCTGAACTCCACCATGACCCTGCTTCGTTCTCTGAAGCGTCAGGTAGTTCTGTTCTCCTGCCAGGCAAGAGAACGGCGCCAGCTGTAATTATCATCACATTTAAGGAGAAATTTCATGATCAGTGCAAACGGCGTTACGCTGCGTTTCGGCAAAAAAGCGCTTTTTGAGGATGTCAGCATCAAGTTCACGGAAGGGAACTGCTACGGCATCATCGGCGCAAACGGCGCAGGTAAATCTACGTTCTTAAAGATCCTTTCCGGTCAGCTGGAGCCGACCAACGGAAGCATTGCGATTACCCCCGGTCAGCGTCTGTCCGTGCTGGAACAGGATCACCACAAGTATGATGATCAGGTCGTACTGGATGCAGTTATGCAGGGCAATGCCCGTCTTTTCGAGATCATGCGCGAAAAGGATGCAATTTATGCGAAGGAGGACTTCACGGAGGCCGATGGTGAAAAGGCAGCCGAGTTGGAGACTGAATTCGCGGAAATGAACGGCTGGGAAGCCGATTCCGATGCTGCTTCTTTACTGAACGGTCTGGGTATCGACACGTCCCTTCATTACAGCATCGTCGGTGAACTCTCCGGTTCCGACAAGGTCAAGGTGCTTCTGGCCCGCGCGCTGTTCGGTAATCCGGACATCCTGTTAATGGACGAGCCGACCAACCATCTGGACCTCGCTGCCATCGACTGGCTGGAAAACTGGCTGATCGATTTTGAGAACACGGTCATCGTTGTATCCCATGACCGATACTTCCTGAATAAGGTCTGCACGGCCATCGCCGATGTCGACTACAACAAGATCCAGCTCTACTCCGGTAACTATGACTTCTGGTACGAGTCTTCTCAGTTAATGGTTCGCCAGATGAAGGAAGCTAACCGCAAGAAGGAAGAAAAGATCAAGGAGCTGCAGGAATTCATTCAGCGTTTCTCCGCAAACGCTTCCAAATCCAAGCAGGCTACCTCCCGTAAGAGAGCCCTTGAGAAGATCGAGCTTGATGACATTAAGCCGTCTTCCAGAAAATATCCGTACATCGACTTCCGTCCGGACCGTGAGATCGGAAACGACGTCCTCATGGTACAGAACCTTTCCAAAACCATCAACGGTGTGAAGGTCCTGGACGACGTCAGCTTCGTACTGAACCGTAATGAAAAGGTCGCATTCGTCGGTGCCGATGAATTCGCGAAGACCACCCTGTTCAAGATCCTGATGGGCGAGATGGAGCCGGATTCCGGTTCTTACAAGTGGGGCGTTACCACTTCCCAGGCGTACTTCCCGAAGGATAACAGCAGCGAGTTCAAGAGCGAGCTTCGTATCTACGACTGGCTGCAGGGCTATTCTCCGATCAAGGATATCACCTATGTCCGCGGTTTCTTAGGCCGTATGCTTTTTGCCGGTGAAGACGGTGAAAAGAAGGTCAATGTTCTGTCCGGTGGTGAGCGTGTTCGCTGCATGCTTTCCAAGATGATGATCTCCGGCGCAAACGTACTCGTTTTTGATGAACCGACCAACCATTTGGACATGGAATCCATCACGGCGCTCAACCAGGGTATGATCAAGTACCCGGGCGTTATTCTTTTTGCCTGCCGTGACCATCAGCTGGTCCAGACCACTGCAAACCGCATCATCGAGTTTGTGAACGGCAGCATCATCGATAAGATCACCACGTACGATGAGTACCTGGCATCCGATGAGATGGCAATGAAGCGTCAGGTCTACACCGCAGATGCGGAAGAGATCGCAGAGGAAGAAAACGCAGAATGAGTGCACTCGTTTTAAAGCTGATCGCCATGGCGACCATGCTGGTGGATCACACCGCCTGCGCACTGCACGTAGCCGGGATCCTGTCTTACGGGACCCTGTATACGATCTTGCGCGGTATCGGACGCCTGGCTTTTCCGATCTTCGGATTCCAGCTTGTCCAGGGAGCCATCCACACAAGGAGCAAGTGGAAATACCTGCTCCGGCTGGCGATCCTTGCGGTATTGTCCGAGGTGCCGTTCGATCTTACGATCTTTGGCACCGGGATGACGATTTATGCACAGAACGTCTTTTTTACTTTATTTTTGGGACTGCTTGCGGTTTACGGCATCATGTACGGAAGCCGCATGAGGAATAAGCTCATCGGCTGGGGATTCGCTGTTTTCAGCGTGATCGTTTGTACGGCGGCAGCGGAACTCCTGCATACCGATTACGGTGATGCGGGCGTTCTTATGATATCGGCCATGGGTCTTGCAGCGGCGGACCTCCCGCGCATACGGGAAATCGTCACGGAAAAGCAGATCCGGCTGGCCACCTTTACCCTTGGCGTACTGATGGTCACCTGGCTCAGCAGTACATCGGAGGCACTCGCTTTTCTGGACCTGATCTTCATTTATGAATACAACGGTCAGAAGGGCTACTCAAGCAAGCTGCTTCAATACGGCTGCTATCTGTACTATCCGGCACATTTACTGATCCTGGGAATCCTGTTTGTGATACCGCAGATCACACCCTGACATTGGGCCGGGAGAGGTTTTTTGATAAGATTATTGGTTTTTTAGGAGGACACAGACTATGTTAAACGGTGAAAAGATGCTGTTCAGCGGCATGCAGGCAACCGGCACCCTGACACTTGGTAATTATCTTGGAGCGTTAAACAACTGGCTCACACTTTCAGACGAATATAAGTGTCTGTATTGTGTTGTTGATGAACATTCCATTACGGTTCGCCAGGATCCGGCAGAGCTTCGTAAGCGCGCGCGCAACCTGCTTACTTTATACATCGCGGCAGGTCTGGATCCGGAAAAGAATATCATCTATTATCAGTCTCACGTTTCCGCACATGCGGAGCTGGCATGGATCCTGAACTGCTACACCTACATGGGTGAACTGCAGCGCATGACCCAGTTTAAGGACAAGTCCGCAAAGCACGCAGACAATATTAATGCCGGTCTGTTCACGTATCCGGTTCTGATGGCGGCAGACATTCTGCTGTACCAGGCCGATGTGGTTCCGGTCGGTATCGACCAGATGCAGCACCTGGAGCTGACCCGTAACATCGCGGAGCGTTTCAACAACATCTACGGCGATGTCTTCACGGTTCCGGAAGCGTATATCGGCAAGGTCGGCGCAAAGATCCAGTCTCTTCAGGATCCGTCCAAGAAGATGAGTAAGTCCGATGAGAACGTCAACGCGTCCATCTACCTGACCGATGACCGCGACACCATCATTCGCAAGTTTAAGCGTGCGGTTACGGATAACGAGGCGTGTGTCCGCTATTCCGATGATCAGCCGGGCATCAAGAACCTGATCACCATCTACTCCGCAGTTACCGGCAAGACTCCGGCAGAGGTCGAGGCTGAGTTTGCGGGTTCCGGTTACGGTGATTTCAAGCTGGCAGTCGGTGAAGCGGTTGCAGACCGTCTGAACCCCATCCAGGCAAAGCAGGCAGATCTCCTTGCAAACAAGGACTACGTGGACAGCATCATCAAGAACAATGCGGAACAGGCAAACTACCTGGCCCAGAAGACGCTTCGCAAGGTACAGAAGAAGGTCGGTTTCCCGGAGCGCATTCGCTGAATTTGATGAACGGTGCGCGGATATCCGCGTCCGTTGAAAGGATATGTTATGAAGAAAAAATTAGCGGTACTGGCTGCGGTGCTGATGGCCGTCTGCTCTCTGAGCGGATGCAGATCCACGCTGAGAGCGGCACTGGATGCGCAGGCAGATCAGGAAGCTTATAAGGAGATCGACCTGGATCAGGTCTATTCCGAAGAAGACGGTTATCACTATCCGGGCATTCTGTGGGGATATTCGGTTAAGGAGAGCCAGCCGGCGGTGAACTATGCAATCGACGATGTCTCTGCATACGGTTCCAGTGCAGAATCCCTGTTTGACATGGAGAAGGTGCATCTGGCCATCAACGGTCGTAAAAACAGTACGGCGACGCTCGCGGCTACCAGCGACAGCATTACCTACCTGGTATCCGCGTCCTTCAACAAGGAGGATCTGGCCGAGGGCGATATGTCGCAGAGCGAACTGTTTGCAAGCTATTACGAGATTCTGGTCAACAAGTTCGGCGAGCCGACGGAGACCGTCGATGAAGATAAGAAGATCGATTCCACGACCATGCATTACACCAGTTACGCATGGCGCGCGGTCCTGGCCGATGGCAAGGAGACCGAGATGCAGTTCGGCGCTGCGTATAAAGTAAACGATGATGAGCCGGAATACATCACGTTTGGATTTGTCTGGTCCAACAAGGAGCATTGATGAAGCCTTCCAAAGAGCATGTGTCAGCGGTGCTGGCGCTTTTAGACAAGGAATACGGAACCGATGATATCTGTTATCTGAATCATGAGACCGCGTATCAGTTTTTGATCGCCGTGATCCTTTCCGCACAGTGCACGGATGCGCGTGTCAATATGGTCACGCCGTCGCTGTTCAAGCAGTTTGATTCACTGGAGGCTTTTGCGAATGCCGATGTGGAGGAACTTGAGGAGGCGATTCGTTCCATCGGGTTCTACCATGCCAAGGCGCGGAACATCATCGGCTGTACCAAACGGCTGGTGGAAGTTTATGGCGGCGAGGTCCCGGATACGATGGAGGAACTTTTGACGCTTCCCGGTGTGGGCCGCAAAACGGCCAATGTCATTTTGGGCAATGTGTACCGTAAGCCGTCTGTTGTGGTCGATACCCACGTAAAGCGTATCTCCAAAAAACTCGGTTTCACGGATAATACCGATCCCGAAAAGGTGGAGTACGACCTGATGAAGGTACTGCCGGAGGACCATTGGATCCTGTATAACATGCAGATCATCACACTTGGCCGCACGATCTGCTTTGCACGGAAGCCGGAGTGTGAAAAATGCTTCCTGAAGGGCGAATGCCCGTCAGCGAAATAATGTGGAGGAACAACTGTGATTCAGTTTAATGGTAAAAAGGGTAAGAGAATCAAGCTTATCATGGCGATCGTGATCATTGTGATCGTTGTCGCGATGCTGGCTACGACGATCATTGCCGCACTGATGTAATATGAAGATGGAAAAAGGTAAAATTCCTTATAACAGTCTGATTCGCTCCGTCCTGCGCGTGCCTTTTGAAAGAAAGGAAGCTGAACAAGTCGCCCGGGACGGGGCGCTTGTGTCTGCGGGCGGGACAAGTGCGTCTGCGGGTGTGACGGATGGTCCTGCAACGGACGCCGGAGCGGCGGTGAGCGTCGGAGCAGCGCCGGTCGGGGCTTCTGTGAACACGACGGTTTACGGCGGCGTGCTTGCGGAAAAGCTTGCGTTCTACCGAAGCTTCAACAGCGCGCTTGCGGCAGGGATCCTGCCGGAGAGCGTGATGCTTTCGCTGACGCTTCCGGTCGGGGAAAAGGAGACCACGACGGCAGAGCGGATGCGGGCGTTTAAGGCGATTGCGGATGAGGAAGGCGTGAAGATCGCAGGCGGTCATACGACCTACAGCGCGCAGGTGAGTGCGCCGGTGCTGACGGTGGTGGTGAGCGGAATCTATGCGGAAGAGGGCGGATGCGCGTGCGGAGTCCGCGCGGCGGACGCGAAGAATGGTATCGTAAAGCCCGGTATGGATCTGATCATGACCGGATTTGCGGGCGATGCCGGCGCGATGCTCCTTTATCACGAGCGCGGGGAAGTGTTAAAACAGCGCTTTACGGGGGATTATCTGGATGTGACCGTTGATGCGGAAGAACACTTATCGGCCTCAAAATGCGCCAAAATCTTACGCAAAACGGGCGCTGTGATGCATGACGTGTCCGAAGGCGGTGTGTTGGGGGCACTATGGGAATTTGCGGAAGGACATCACATCGGATTCACGGTGGATGAGAAGAAGATTCCGATCCATCAGGAGACCATTGAGACCTGCGAATACCTGGGCGGAAATCCTTACGCACTGATCTCCACGGGCTGTATGCTTGCGACGGTACAGGACGGTGAGGCGGCCGTAAAGGCCCTGACAGAAGCCGGAATTCCTGCGGTCTGTATCGGAAAAACCGAAAGCGGAAAGCAGAAAAAGCTCCTGCGGCATGATGAGACACGGTTTTTAGATCGTCCGCAGCAGGATTTTATTATGGAACTGGAAACGTTCGGTTAAGGAATGGCATCGGAAATTGGTAAAGAAGTGAGTAAGAGGTGAAGGATGAATATTGTGCTTCATGAGCCGGAAATTCCGGCAAATACCGGAAACATCGGCCGGACGTGTGTGGCGACCGGTACGGTGCTGCATCTCATCAAGCCGCTGGGCTTTTCGCTGGATGAAAAATCCTTAAAGCGGGCGGGGTTGGATTACTGGCAGCATCTGGATGTACGTATTTACGAGAATTTTGAGGATTTTCTTGCGAAGAATCCCGGCGCGGAGATCTACATGGCGACGACAAAGGGCCATCACACCTATGATGAGGTTTCCTATGCTCCGGATGCTTACATCATGTTTGGCAAGGAAACGGCCGGAATCCCGGAGGAGATCCTGGTGGACTATGAGGATACCTGTATCCGTATTCCGATGAATGAGTCGATCCGTTCGCTGAACCTGTCCAATTCCGTGGCAATCGTCCTCTATGAGGCGCTGCGTCAGAACAAATTCGCGGGAATGCAGAACTACGGGGAACTGCACCGGCTGCATTGGAAAAGTGAAGAGTAAAAGCGCAAAAAAATAGGGCTGTCAGATTTCTTTACATCTAACAGCCCTATTAATGAATTTCCTGAAGTTTCACTTGATCATAACCTCTCTTTCTATGGAATCGTGTGGGTAAAAGTTAATATTTCTTTGGACCGTACCTCCTATTCTTAAAAACTTAGCCGGTTAAAGATTTAATTCTCCTTTGGTTTGTACCTCACTTTCCTTGATATTTGATTGGGTTCCGATTAGACTGATTAAGCCATTGGACCGATCTCCCTGCTTTTTAGAAGTCTGCTCTTCTTTTATTATTGAATCAAGAAGTGTTCTTCTTGTTGTCTTAATCTTATATCCTGTCAAACAAAAAGTCTATTCTCAATGTTTCACAAGATTGAAAATCGAAAATCGTGCATAACGGAGAAATTGTGTTTTATCGTACGATTTTGCTTGAAATCTGCAAAATACCGATGTATGATAAATTTGTTGGGGCGCTGAAAAGCGCCTCTTTTTTTTTGATCGCCGACGTTCCTTTTAGGGTTTCATCGGGGCCATACTGAAGGATACCGTAAGATTTTTTTAAAAACATAAATAATGCAGTGCAGACACCTCACATCCGGCCAATGTGAGGTGTTTTTGATATTAGGGTCGTGACCCT
>DCHF01000052.1:0-33864 GCA_002315555.1 Lachnospiraceae bacterium UBA1759
CGACTCCGTCTCGGCTTCAGGCCTCCCTTGCCTCCGTAAAATGCAGGATCAGGCTCGCCCCGTCCTGATTCACCTTGAACATCTGCATCATATTGAGCGGCAGACCTGCATACATCAGAAGCGCGCCGGAGTAGACCTGTCCGTCTTCTTCGTTCTTATAGAACCTGTTCGGGTTCAGACCCTTCATCTTAATGACGATGTGGTCCATCTCACACTTGGTAATGGTAACATAGGTGACCATGAACTCGGACTTATCCTGCGCAACAAAGGACCAGACAGCCTTATTGGAACCATTGAACGGGTCCGTGATGCGGTACAGGTCGCCCTTACGGATCAGCCAATAGTACTTGTGATAATCAGCAATCTGTGAACGAACCAGCTCGATCTGCTCTTCCGTGAAGTTTCTGGGATCCAGCTCGTAACCGAAGCTGCCCCACAGTGCAACGTTACCCTTGGTATCATAACCGGTACGCTTGCTTGCGGAAACGTGCGCACCCATGGTGGCTGCCGGATAGCACATGGAAGTACCGAACTGGATGGCCAGACGGGACAGCGGGTCGGTGTTATCGGAGGTCCAGATCTGCGGAGAGTAGTACAGCATACCGGGATCAAAACGTCCGCCGCCACCGGAGCAGTTCTCAAACAGAAGATCCGGGAAGTTGGTCATCAGACGGTTCATCAGGTCGTACGTACCTAAAATGAAGCGATGGAAGAATTCCTTCTTGCGTTCCGGCGGAAGCAGGGCACTGCCTGCGTCGGCAATGTTACGGTTGAAGTCCCACTTCAGATAGTCGATCTTATTCTTGGACAGAACGGCATACATCTGATTCCAGATATTGTCGCGGACGTCCTCACGGGAAACGTCCAGAACCAGCTGATTACGGCCGAGCATCGGATCACGGTTATCGACATGAACACACCAATCCGGATGCGCGCGGTACAGGTCGGAATCCGGAGAGATCATTTCCGGCTCGTACCAGATACCGAACTTCAGGCCGAGCTCGTTGACCTTGGAGATCAGCGGCTGCAGACCGCCCGGAAGCTTCTCTTCGTTGACGTACCAGTCACCGAGAGAGGAGTCATCCTTGTTTCTGTGGCCGAACCAGCCATCGTCCATAACAAGCATATCTACGCCGACCTTGGAAACCGCTTCGGCAAAAGCGACCAGCTTGTCGGTGTTAAAATCAAAATAGGTGGCTTCCCAGTTGTTGATGAGAACAGGGCGCTTCTCTTCCAGATACTTGCTGCGGATCAGGTTATTGGTATAGAAACGGTGGAAGATACGGCTCATTTCGCCGATGCCCTCGTCCGTATACACGCAGACCACTTCCGGAGCGTGGAACGTCTCACCCGGGTTCAGCGTCCACTCGAAATCTACCGGGTTGATGCCCATGATGAAGCGGGTGGTCGCATTAAAGTCACACTCCGCGAGTGCGGAGAAGTTGCCGGAGTAGACAAGGTTGAAGCCGTAAGCCTCACCCTGATCTTCCGTAGCGGTACGGGCAACCAGTGCTGCGAACGGGTTCTGTGCGTGGCCAGAAACACCGCGCTTGGATTCCGCACCCTGGACACCGTGTGCCAGCGGGCGGCGCTCCACATTGCGCTCCTTCATCCAGCGGCCCCAGAGGGTGATCATGTCATAGTCCATGGACGGGAAGTCATTGCAGGAAGAGAAGATGCGTTCGATCCACATCGTGTTTTCCGAGGTGTTCGTTGCGCGGACGCTCTTTGTCATGACATTCGTGTTATTGAAGACGGCATAGACCAACGTGATCTGAAGGCCCGTCACTTTGTCGATGGCATCGATCTCCAGCGTCTCTGCCTCGTCCTCCGTTGCGAAGGAAGCGGGCTGACCCGGAATGACAGGCTTGCCTTTGTAGATGCGGTGTGCGATGTAGCGGATGTCGGTGACATCGTCTCCGTTCACATTACGGACTGCCAGTGCGGAAATACGGAAGTCCGCGGCGCCGTTGCAGCCGTATTCGATCGGCGCGGAGTCCGGCGTGAAGCCGTGCTCACCGATGACCGGGTTTGCCAGCGAGAAGGAAGCATTCGGCATACGCATCTCGAACAGGCTGAGGTTCGTGTCCGGAATCTTTTTTCCGTAGTACAGGTTCAGGAGGTAGCCCTCCTGATAGACCTTGATGATATAGCTGGAGCCTAAGGTGTCCAGCTTGAAAGTACTTGTTTCCTCGTTATAAGTGATACCCATATGATGTATTCCTCCTATGTGTATATCAATATGTTTTCGTATTTGGTTGTGAGCGGTGATTCGTCACTTCATAGGGTGGCGTTCAATTATCCTTACTATGCGCCACAAGGCTCCCAATGCTGAGGAGACCACCTATAGCGAACGACTACTAGTGAGCGGTGGTGCGTCTCTCAGCAACGGGAGCTTTTTGTCGCACAGTTATCGGTTATTCTTTTCAAACTGATCCATGAAATCGACCAGCGCCTCAACACCGGCCTTCGGCATTGCATTATAAATAGACGCACGCATGCCGCCCACGGAGCGATGGCCCTTCAGGTTATCAAACCCCGCAGCCGCAGCTTCTGCCACGAACTTGGCATCCAGCTCCTTGTTTCCGGTGACAAAGGTGACGTTCATGATGGAACGGGAATCCTTTGCAACGTTCGGAATGAACAGCTTGGACTGATCCAGGAAATCGTAAAGAACGTTCGCTTTTTCGATATTGCGCTTCTGCATTTCCTCCAGACCGCCCATGTTCTTCAGCCACTTGAAGACCTTGCCGCAGATGTAGATGCCGTAGCAGGGCGGGGTGTTGTACATGGAACCGTTGTCCGCGTGGGTCTTGAAACGGCACATGGTGGGAGTGCCCGGAAGAACATCCTCGGTGATCATGTCCTCGCGGATGATGCCGATGACCACGCCCGCCGGTCCGATGTTTTTCTGCACGCCGCCGTACACATACGCATACCTGGAAACGTCCATCGGCTCGGACAGGAAGCAGGACGACACGTCGGAGATCAGGTTTTTACCCTTGGTATTGGGCAGAGTCTTGAACTTGGTCCCGTAGATCGTATTGTTCTCACAGATATACACATAGTCTGCATTCTCGCTGACGGGAAGGTCGGAGCAATCCGGGATGTAGGAAAATGTCTTGTCAGCAGAGGAGGCGATGGCATTTGCGGTACCGTACTGCTTGGCTTCCTCAAATGCGCGCTTGGCCCACTGGCCGGTAACGATGTAATCCGCCACGCCGTTCTTCATGAAGTTCATCGGGATCATGGAAAACTGCAGATGCGCGCCGCCCTGCATGAACAGGACCTTGTAATTGTCCGGAATATTCAGAAGCTCGCGGAAATCCGACTCTGCCTCGTCAAAAATGTTCTGATACATTTTGCTTCGATGGCTCATTTCCATAACGGACATGCCGCATCCGCGGTAGTCCAGCATTTCTTCTGCTGCTTCTCTTAATACATCTTCCGGAAGGATCGCGGGACCCGCGGAGAAATTGTAAACTCTTTTCATTCAGTCTCTCTTTTCAGTGTTGTATTTGATCTTTGCAGATCGAAAGAACCGCAGGTGTGCGATTCTGATTCTTAATGGTTGCACGGACGTTACAGGACCTCTTTGATATAGTCCGTGATGATGGCCCAAAGCTCCCCGGACCAGAAGTCACCTTCGTGATCCGCGCCTTCAATGGCGTAGGCTCTTGCGTTGATGCCGCAGTCCAGCATTTTGTGGTAGATCTTTACGGTCTCCTCGTAAGAAACGACGCGGTCTGCGGTGCCGTGGAGCAGCAGGAACGGCGGGTAGCTCTTGCCTTCCTGTACGTAGCTCACGGGGCTGACGAATGCCATTTCCTCTTCCCACTTGCTGCGGTCTTTGCCGAACATTCCGGCAAACAGTGCCATTTCCGGTGCATCGGTGTTGATGTCGCGTTTTCCGTCATAGCGGAAGGTCATCTTAAGATCCGCCGGACCAAAGCACTCGATGGCCGCCTTAACGGAATCGGAGTAGCCTGCATGCTCTTCGGTCTCGAAGGCGGGGTCATCACCGGTCAGGCCGACCAGTAAGGAGGTGTTGCCGCCGGAGGAGGTACCAAAGACCATAACGCGTTCCGGGTCGATGGAATACTGCGCCGCGTTCTTTCTTAAGAAGCGGATGGCGCACTTCACATCCTTTAAGAAGGACGGTACACGCGCACCCTCGATGGCACTGCGATGTCCGCAGGTCGCCACGACATAGCCCTTACGCGCCAGTTCACAAAGCTGCGGGAGCTCAAAGAAGCGGTCCGGCGTGGTCCATGCGCTGCCCTGCACGAAGACGATCAGCGGCTTGGGCTGCTTTTCAATGGCTTCCTGATCCGCATTCCACGGAACGATCAGATCCAGTGTCAGTTCCTTCTCCGTAGCGGTGGAGTAGACGACGTTCTGAACATATTTGTACAGGCCTTCCAGCGTGGGGTTATTTTTAATTACGGGAATTTCGGGATAACTCATTCTGCACCTCCGTGCGTCCTTATAAAGGAGCGTATTTGTCATAAAGTATAGCATTTCAACGGTAGGAATACAATAAAAAAAGAAGGCAAATACGACGCAAAATGCGTTGTGACCCTTTGAGTTTCGGACAGGAATATGCTATACTATATAATTAAGCTGCCTTCCGGAAAAGTATCGGAGAACAGCATTCATTACGGATCCACAAACACTTCAGGAGGAACTTATGTCCGGAACCAAAAAGACCACGGATCTTCTAAACGGTAATATTGCATCCACGCTTCTCGCGTTTTCCATCCCGTTTTTACTTGCCAGTATGCTCCAGACGCTGTACGGCACGGTCGATACCCTCACCGTCGGCCATTTCAGCTCCACGGCGAGTCTATCTGCCGTATCGACCGGCGCGCAGGTGCTGAGCTTGATGACCTTCCTCGCGTACGGCCTTTCGAACGGTGCCACGGTGCTGCTCGGGCAGGCCATCGGCGCGCAGGACCACAAAAAAGCAGCCAGGATCGTCGGCAATACGGTCATCGACTTTGCGGCGGTCAGCGTCGTTTTGATGGCCTTTCTGCTTGTGATGTACCCGTATCTTCTGACCATGCTGAACGTGCCGGAGGCGGCCGTTGCCGAGGCTAAACGTTACTGTCTGATCTGTGCTTTCGGTATTCCGCTCATCGTCGGCTATAACACCGTCGGCGCGCTGTTGCGTGCCATCGGCGACAGTAAGAGCCCGCTGTTATTCGTCGGCGTGGCCTGCGTGATCAATATCATCGGCGATCTGCTTTTGACCGGCGTATTCAGGCTCGGCGCGGCCGGTGTTGCGATCTCGACCGTTGTGGCGCAGGGCTCCAGCTTCCTGTTCAGCCTTGTGTTTATCATGAAGCGCGGCATGGGCTTTGAATTTTCGCGTAAGGACATTAAATTTGAGACGTTTACGACGCAGCAGATCTTCCGCATCGGTATACCGATGGGCCTTCAGAGTATCCTGATCAACTTAAGCTTCCTGTTCATTACGGCCATCATCAATTCGATGGGCCTTACCGCGAGCGCGGCGATGGGTATCGGCGATAAGATCGTCGGATTCTCCTTCCTGCCGCAGACGGCCATCAGCGGAGCGCTGGCCGTCATGGTCGCGCAGAACATCGGCGCAAGAAAGCCGGAGCGTGCCATCAAAGCACTAAAGGTCGCCATGACGGTGTGCTTCACGATCGAGGTCCTGTTCCTGCTCTTCTGTCAGCTTTGGCCGCATATTCTGCCGTCCCTGTTTACCGAGGATGTGGATGTTGTCCGGCTGACCGGTCTTTACATGAAGGCCTACAGTATCGATGCCGCGCTTACAGCTGTGACGTTCTGTATGGGCGGTTTCCTGAACGGCTGCGGAAAGACGACGTTCAATATGGTGCAGAATCTGATCGGAACCTTCCTCGGAAGAGTCCCCGCGACCTTCCTTCTCAGCCGCATTCCGGATACGAATCTGTTCCTGATCGGTCTTGCGGCACCGCTTTCCACCGTGATCAGCATTGTGATGCTGGGCATTTACATCGCAAAGGGGTCCTGGAAAAAGAACCTCTATGCGGATGAGGATGTGCATTGATAACGGAGTGTAAATAATGAAAGCAGTACGGATTTGCTTATCAAATACAGAGAGGTGAACAGATGAAATTTACGAATGGCCTTTGGCTGATGAGAAAAGAGATCGACCCCAGCTTTGCGGTACAGTACGCGGATCATCGCGTGAATGGGAATGAACTGATCGTGTATGCTGCAACGTCGCGTGTTACGAATCGCTCCCAGGGGGTGGGCGGATCCGTCATTACCGTGCGGTTTACGAGCCCGATGGAGGATGTGATCCGTGTGGCGGTCAGTCACTATGAAGGCGCGGTCGAAAAGGGCCCGCGTGCCAAAGTCAACGATACCGCGCCGGAGGTGACGGTTACGGAGACGGAGGAGCAGCTGGTCTTCACCAGCGGAAAGACGAGTGCGGTGATCGAGAAGGGCATCGGCGCGTGGGCGGTCCGTTTCATGGACGGCGACCGTAAACTGACCAGTTCCGGCTTCCGTGCGGAGGGCCACATGCGGAACGGGGAGACCGGCCGTGTGTATACGACGGAGCAGCTGGGCATCGACGTGGACGAGTATGTGTACGGTCTCGGGGAACGCTTCACGCCTTTTGTCAAAAACGGCCAGACCGTGGAGATCTGGCAGGCTGATGGCGGCACCGCGTCCGAGCAGGCCTACAAAAACATTCCGTTCTACGTGACGAATAAGGGCTACGGCATTCTGGTCGATGACGAGGGCGACGTCCAGTTTGAGATCTGCTCGGAGAAGGTGGGCCGCGTCTGTATGTCCGCGGAGGGTGAGCGCTTCAGCTACTATGTGATCAATGGCCGGACCCCCAAGGGAACGGTGCAGAAGTATACCGAGCTCACCGGAAAACCGGCGCTTCCGCCGGCCTGGTCCTTTGGCCTTTGGCTCTCCACGTCCTTTACGACGAACTATAATGAGGAGACCACATCGTCCTTTATTCAGGGAATGAAGGACCGCGACATTCCGCTCAGTGTGTTCCATTTTGACTGTTTCTGGATGAAGGGTTACGAATGGTGCAATTTTGAGTGGGACAATGAAGTGTTCCCGGATCCGGAAGACATGATCAGACGCTATCACGAGCGCGGGCTGAAGATCTGTGTGTGGATCAATTCATACATCGGCCAGAAGTCGCCGTTATTCGATGAGGCCATGAAGAACGGCTATCTGATCAAAAAGGCGAACGGTGATGTGTGGCAGTCCGATCTCTGGCAACCCGGCATGGGCGAGGTGGATTTCACGAATCCGGAGGCCCGTGCATGGTACCGTGAGAAGCTGAGAAGACTGCTCCGCATGGGCGTGGATTGTTTCAAGACGGACTTCGGTGAGCGTATTCCGGTCAGGGACATCGTTTATTATGACGGTTCCGATCCGGTGAAGATGCATAACTACTACACGCATCTCTACAATGAGGCGGTGTTCTCGCTGCTCAAGGAAGAGCGCGGAGAAGGGGAAGCCGTTGTGTTTGCCCGTTCCGCGACGGTTGGCGGCCAGCAGTTCCCGGTCCACTGGGGCGGCGACTGCTCCGCGGATTATGTTTCCATGGCGGAGACTCTGCGCGGCGGTCTGTCTCTGGCACTTTCCGGCTTTGGCTTCTGGAGTCACGATATCAGCGGTTTTGAAAGCACCGCCACGCCGGATCTTTACAAGCGCTGGTGCCAGTTTGGCCTGCTTTCTTCACACAGCCGTCTTCACGGTTCCACATCATATCGCGTTCCGTGGCTGTTTGACGACGAGGCCAGCGATGTGGTACGCAAGTTCACCCGCCTGAAGTGCACGCTGATGCCGTATCTTTATCAGGCTGCGGTCGAGTCGCATACCATCGGTACGCCGATGCTCCGCCCGATGTTCGTGGAATTCCCGGAGGAGAAAGCCTGCGATACGCTGGACCGTCAGTACATGTTCGGCGAAGACCTTCTGGTCGCACCGATCTTTAAGGCGAGCGGCGAGGTGGACTACTACCTTCCGCAGGGCCGATGGATCAACCTCCTCACCGGTGAGGCGAAGGACGGCGGTACCTGGCAGCATGAAAAGCATGACTACATGAGTCTGCCGCTCATGGTGCGTCCGAATACGATCCTTCCGATGGGCACGGTCGATGACCGTCCGGATTACGATTATGCATCGAACCTGGCGGTATACCTTTCCGAGTTTGATGACGGGGCGAAAGCAGAGACCATCGTGCCGGATCTGAAGGGTCAGCCGGTACTCAAGCTTACCGCAAAGAGAAGCGGAAGCGTGATCGATGTAGCGGTAAAGCAGATGCGCGGCAAAGACCGTGAGATCGCTCTTCCGGAAGTGAAGCTTCTTCCGGGCTGCGCGTTCAGCGGAGAGATCCGGGTGAAATGATCAGGATAATGTGGTATGTATTTTTGGAAGGCATGTTATGAAAAAACTGTTTTTATTATTGATCACGTCTCTGCTCCTTGTTGCATCGGCCTGTGAGCCGCCCAGGACGTATGACGGCGCGGCGCTGGATGCCGGAAAGAAGGCTATGGACAAACTGGAGGATGCCAGGGAAAGCGCGACGGAGAATCAGAATGCACTTGATGATCAGTACGACGAGCTTTTTGACTGATCGGACGGCCCGTAAGCCGGAAACTGCAAGACATTTATTAAATCAAAAAGGCTGTGGTACATATCCGGTACCACAGCCTTTTGTTTTATTTATTCTGTCCGATCTCCGCACCTTGCTCGATGAGCTGCTTCTGAAGTGCTTTGACATCGACCGCGCGGGGTTCAACGCCGGTCTTCACCGCAAGGGCGGCAGCGGTTCCCGCGGCCTCACCCATGCAGAGAACGGTGGACATGGCGCGCCAGGATTCGTAGGCGATCTGGTCGCTAGAAATGCAGCGTCCGGCCACTAACAGGCCGTCCAGCTTTTCCGGGACAAAGGAACGGTACGGGATGCCGTAGCCGTTGTGTTCTAAGAAGCGGCGATAGCCGTAGTAGCGGATGACCGGGTTCGCGGCCATCGCTACGCTGTCCCCGGGCACGACTCCGGTCAGGACATCCTCACCGGTGATCACGTATTCGCCCTTGATGAAACGGGTCTGGCGGATGCCGAGGAGCGGTGCGGTCTCGGAGATGCGCGCGTCCTTCAATTCGGCGTGCCCGGCCTTCAGCTTTTCAAAGTCTTCGGCAACACGGAGACGGACATCGACCTCCATGTCGGAAAGGGAGCGGGCGTCCGTGCTGTCATGCCAGCCGGCGCTGGGGCCCCACAGGACCATATCAGTGCCCATGACACAGCTGCCGATGGTCACATTCTCCGCATCGAAGCCTGTGACCTTGTACATCAGGCAGTCGTCCAGTGACTTTTCACCGGCCATTTTGTAATCCATGAATTCCGCACCGGCGCGGGCGGCAACATCGCCATCGCCGGAAGCGTCGATCACCACCTTGCCCATAACGGCATAGCGTCCGGATTTAGTCTCCACGATGACACCCTTTACGGTCTCTTTACCGGTTTCGGGGCAGGTCTCTTTAATGGTATCGGAGAAGAACGCGTGGAACAGAATGTCGCAACCGGCTTCACGGACCATCTGAAGGGATACCAGCTTGAAGCATTCGGTGCTGAACGCGTAACTATAGGACAGGTCGCCCTTCGTATTGCTGCGCTCCGTGGACTTATATGCGGTGCTGACTGCCGCGCGTGCGCCGCCCTGTGCCAGCATGCGGAGGATCAGTTCTTCGCCGAGGCCCTTCATGACCTGCAGGTCGTTCGGCTCCACCTGGTTGCGGATGCCGACGATGTCCGCCATTAATGACGCAGTGGCCGTACCGCCAAAGAACGGGTATCGCTCGATGATCAGTGTCTTTGCACCGTTTCTTCCGGCAGCCACCGCAGCCGCAAGACCCGCGCAGCCGCCGCCCACGACGACCACATCATATTCTCCGTATACCGGAATCGTTTTTGCCTGTTCATAATAAGTATTCATGTAAGCCTCCTTGGCAGCCGTGTATTTACGGGTCCATGGGACATTTCCCGCTGTTTGAACTCATCTTATGACGAAGGGCGGGCGATGTCAACATCGACCGGCGGGAACTGTTCCGAAAGGCGGAAAAGCACAAAAACACGCTGAAAATGGATGGAATCGGCGAATTTATGAGCCTTTCAAAAAACTTTAAAAAAGTTACGGATCATTATTGACAGCCGGAACGGAAAGTGGTAAAACAAACATATGAACAAATGCTCATATGTTTAATGCGAAACAAGCCGCATGAACCATGGAGAGACAGGAGGCACACATGGAAATCGAAAAGATCCGCAGCCATAGCGAGCATATCCCGTCCGTGGAGTGCTGTGAATCCACGGAAGTCCACACCGAGCTTCTGGCCCGCGTGACTGCGGGAATGCCGGAAGAGGAAGAGCTTTACGATCTGGCAGAGCTTTTCAAGGTGTTCGGCGATTCCACCCGTATTCGTATTCTTTACGTTCTGTTTGAAGAAGAGGTTTGCGTATGTGACCTGGCAGCGGCCCTGAATATGACCCAGTCGGCCATCAGTCATCAGCTGAAGATCCTGAAGCAGGCCAAACTGGTCAAGGCAAGAAGAGAAGGAAAGCAGGTGTTTTACACACTGGCTGACGAGCATGTGCGGACGATCATTTCAATGGGGCAGGAGCACATTGAGGAGTGAACTTGTAACAATTGCCCGTTCACGGGCACAACATCATTAATACTTCGCCCGGGGGCGGAAAAGGAGACAATATGAAGAAGAAATTCAACTTACAGGATCTGGATTGCGCAAATTGTGCCGCTAAGATGGAAGCAGCCATCAAGAAAATCGACGGCGTGAATGATGCAGGTGTAAACTTCCTGACACAGAAGATGACCATCGATGCGGATGATGCCCGCTTTGATGAGATCATGAAGGAAGTCGTAAAGGTCTGCAAGAAGGTCGAGCCGGACTGCGTTATCCTGATGTAACACACACATTCAAAGGGACGCTGCGGCGTCCCTTTGTTTTTAAGGCGGTGAACGCGCTCGACGGCATGTCCGGAACGCTCGCCGCGGAGGTACTATTATGACGAAGAAGCAGAAAAAGATGCTGACACGCATCATTGTTGCGTTTGTACTGGAAGCCGGACTGATGCTCTGTGAAAAGACCGGTGTATTGGGCTTCATGGATGGAAAGTGGTATGCATTTGTGCCGTTTGTGGTACCGTATCTGATCGTTGGATACGATATCCTGCTGAAGGCGGCAAAGAACATCGCACACGGACAGGTCTTTGATGAAAATTTCCTGATGATGATCGCGACGTTCGGCGCGTTTGCCATCGGTGAATATGAAGAAGCTGCCGGCGTTATGATCTTCTATCAGATCGGTGAGCTTTTCCAGAATTATGCGGTCGGTAAGAGCCGCGAATCCATCTCCTCGCTGATGGATATCGCGCCGGAATATGCAAACGTGGAAGAAGAAGGCGAGCTCGTCGAGAAGGATCCGGAAGATGTTCACACGGACGATGTCATCGTCGTCAAGCCCGGTGAGAAGATTCCGCTGGACGGCATTGTCCTGGAGGGCAGTTCCATGGTCGATACCTCTTCCCTGACCGGCGAATCCGTTCCGCGTACCGTACGTGTGGGCGATGAAGTCATCTCCGGCTGCGTGAACGGCAGCGGCACATTAAAGATCCGCGTCACCAAGGAATATGAGGATTCCACCGTCAGCCGCATTCTGGAGCTGGTCGAAAACGCAAGCGCAAGAAAGTCTCCGGTAGAGAATTTTATAACGCAGTTCGCGCGTTATTACACACCGGCGGTCACCATCGGCGCAGTACTTCTGGCCATTATTCCGCCGCTGTTCTTCGGTGAGGCATGGGGTGAATGGATCCGCAGAGCCTGCACCTTCCTTGTTATCTCGTGTCCCTGCGCACTGGTCATCTCCATCCCGATGGGCTTCTTTGGCGGCATCGGCGCGGCATCCAAGATCGGTGTCCTTGTCAAGGGCAGCAACTTCTTACAGGCCCTGTCCGATGTGAAAACCATCGTTTTTGACAAGACCGGCACGCTGACAAAGGGTGAGTTCCGCGTCACAAAGATGCTTCCCGTAACCGGCGTCACGGAGGAGGAGCTCCTGGAGAAGGCGGCTCTTTCCGAAAATTATTCCGATCATCCCATCGCAGCAGCGCTGAAGGCGGCTTACGGGAAGAAGATCGATTCCGATCGTGTGTCCGATGCGGAGGAAATCGCCGGTCACGGCATTTCCGTCAAGGTGGACGGAAAGACCTGCCTGGCAGGCAATATGAAATTGATGAAGCTGAAAAATATGGTATGCGAGGCGGCGGATGCCGTCGGCACGCAGGTCTACGTGGCGGAGGAAGGAACGTTCCTGGGCTGTATCATTATCTCAGATGTGATCAAGGAAGGCGCAAAGGATGCGATCGCGGCCATGAAGAAGGCCGGCGTTCAGAAGGCGGTCATGCTGACCGGTGACAAGAAGGAGACCGCGGAGGACGTGGCGAGGGCCATCGGTATCGATGAAGTACATGCCGAGCTTCTGCCGGCGGACAAGGTTTCCGAAGTGGAGAGCATCCTCGGCGCGCAGAGCGGCAGCGAAAAGACGGCATTTGTCGGCGACGGCATCAACGATGCGCCGGTCCTGACCCGCGCGGATGTAGGAATCGCAATGGGCTCTCTGGGTTCCGATGCGGCTATTGAGGCTGCGGACATCGTCCTGATGGACGATGACATCACCAAGATCGCAAGTACGGTCCGGATCGCCCGGAAGACGCTGCGGATCGTCCGTCAGAACATCGTCTTCGCGCTTGGCGTCAAGGCCATCGTCCTGATCCTCGGGGCATTCGGTCTGGCCAGCATGTGGCTTGCGATGTTCGCGGATGTGGGCGTTGCGGTGCTTGCCATCCTGAACTCCATGAGAGCACTTCACATCGACAGGGAATGATCCAAACCGGGCGTTAAAAACGCCCGGTTTTCTTTTGGGGATAATGAGTGACAAACAGGCCCCGGGTATTGTATAATCGATCCATAAGAAAGCGAGGCATGTCATGATCAAACTGAACGACTACCTGTACGAGGGCGATACGGTCCTTAAGATCCTGTATCGTTATACCAATGACCTGAAAGCGGAAGCTATGAAAAAGCACAATCCGATCGACATGGTGCACTGTAATTTCCTGCTCCAGCTGTCCACCCTTTTAGAGCATAACGATTTCCTGGATGATCAGGCGGAACGCATGACGGAGTTTTACCGGTACCTGGAGGACAAATACCCGAATCTGGCATTCACCCAGCGCGGCAGAATCAAGTCGCTGATCCGTTCCGAGGAAAAGTTTAACGGGTACGTGACCTCGTTCATCTATCATTATTACCACGATAACGGCCACTTTCCGAGTACCGCGGAGATCCGTGAGCACCTGAGCTGCTTCCGCGATCTCATCGCCTATCGTATCGTCATCTCCGTGCCGCGCTGTCATTTGAACAGCGAGGAGGAGCGTGAGGAAGTGGAGCGGAAATATCTTTATGAGATCGCCAATGCGCTGCCGGACTTCCTGGAGGCCCGCGGTTTCACCCCGGAGCTTGCGGAACGCGGTGTAGCGGGTGAGGATTCCCTTCTGACAGAACATGTGCGCCCGTTCTACCGGGACTTTGTGGCGACCTCCCGTGATTTCGGTTATCAGTCTCTGCATATCACCTTCTTCGATAACAGCGCGCGCTGCTTCGTGGAGGTGCAGCTCCGCACCAAGACCATGGATGATTACGCGGAGATCGGCCCGGCCAACCATCTGGGCTATGAAAAGCGCCAGGACAAGGAGCGCCTGCGTCGTGATGAGATCCCGAAGGGCGAATGCATCTACTTCGACGAAGCCTATGAACGCGGTGAGGCCCTGCAGAAGCTGGATCTGTCCAAACTGGATGTCAATATGTTTGCCGCGGCAAACAACAGCCTGATCAACGACGGCTGCGGACTTTACAGAGGACGTCTGATCCAGCCCCGGGAGCATCTGTCCCGTTTCCAGAAGCACCAGTAACAGAGGCTTGCTTTTTTTAAAATTATTTGCTATAAAGGATACAGAATAAATCATCGGAGGACAGTACGCCGTAGCGTACGGGGATCGTAAGCCGGAAGGTTTGCAGGCCGCATGTCGGATAAGATGTCGAGTGAGCTCGGTTTTGATGTGGATATCATGTCAAAACCGGGCTTTTTTTTCGGACAGGCCGACACTTTGAAAAAACTGTTCATTTTATGGAGGAAAACAAGGTTTTTCGCTGATAAATCGTCATTTTTCCAAAACAAATCCGCTTGAGAAAGCAGGTAATATCGGGTATACTAGACGATGTGCCGCACAGGAAGAGACACCTCATCGGGAAGATACGGACTTTCCCGGCACAGACTCAGAATGTATACAGACAGTACACGGAAAGGAATGACGAATGGAAGAATACAGACCGATCAAAGAGGGCAAGGTTCGTGAGATCTACGACAATGGCGAAAGCCTGATCATGGTTGCAACTGACCGCATCAGCTGCTTCGATGTGATCCTGAACAATATTGTAACGAAAAAAGGTACCGTGCTGACCCAGATGTCCCGCTTCTGGTTTGATCTTACCAAGGACATTCTTCCGAATCATATGATCTCCGTCGATGTCAATGACATGCCGGAGTTTTTCCGTCAGGAAAAGTTTGACGGCAACAGCATGATGTGCCGTAAACTGGAGATGCTTCCGGTGGAATGCATCGTCCGCGGTTACATTACCGGCAGCGGCTGGGCAAGCTATCAGAAGAACGGTACCGTTTGCGGTATCAAGCTTCCGGAAGGCCTGCAGGAATCCCAGAAACTGCCCGAGCCGATCTACACTCCGTCTACCAAGGCTGAGATTGGCGATCATGACGAGAATATCTCTTACGAGGAGAGCGTTGTTTATCTTGAGAAGCGCTTCCCGGGTAAGGGTGAAGAATATGCTTCCAAGCTTCGCGACTATACTATCGCACTGTACAAGAAGTGCGCGGATTACGCTGCAGAGCGGGGAATTATCATTGCTGACACGAAGTTCGAGTTCGGTCTGGATGAGGAAGGCAATATCATCATCGGTGATGAAATGCTGACTCCGGACAGCTCTCGTTTCTGGCCGGCGGACGAGTACGAAGTGGGCCACAGTGAGCCTTCCTTCGACAAGCAGTTTGCCCGTGACTGGCTCAAGGCCAACCCGGACAATAACTGGACGCTGCCCCAGGAGATCGTGGACAAGACCATTGCAAAGTACCTTCAGGCGTATAAGCTCCTGACCGGTAAAGATCTGTAATAGTCTGTATTTTTTGCAGGATAAGACCCCGTTGTCATCGGACGACGGGGTCTTTTGCATCAGAAACAGGAGGGAATTATGGACAAAAAAGAACGATTCAGCACCAGGCCGAGTATGATCTTATACTTCCTGAAGGGCTGTAAGCGCTATTTCGGGCTCGTCGCGCTGACGGGCGTCGCAATGGTGCTCTTTGAACTGGTAAATCCGAAGATCATCGGTTATACCGTAGACTATATTATCGGCGATACGGAAACGATCCCGGCATTCATCCTGAACTGGACCGAGCAGCTGGGCGGCCGTGATTATGTACTGGCACATTTGTTTATCTTCTCGGGCGTGGTTATTCTGATCTCGCTTGCGGGTGCCGCGATCCGCTACCTGTACCGTCTCTTAAACTCCATGGGCGCGGAGCATCTGGTCAAGCGTATGCGCGATACGCTGTATGAGCACATCACGCATCTTCCGTTTGCATGGCAGGATTCAAACAAGACCGGCGATATTATCCAGCGCTGCACGTCCGATGTCGATATGATCAAAAACTTCATCTCGGAGCAGCTGGTCACCATCGTCCGACTGGCGGTACTCATCGTGCTGTCCCTGTATTTCATGATGCAGATCAGCTGGAAGCTGACGATCACCGCAGCGATCTTTTTCCCGATCGTCGTGATGTACTCCTTCTTCTTCCATAACAAGATCGGATCCTCCTTTGAGAAGGTCGACAGCGAAGAGGGTGCACTGTCCGCGATCGCACAGGAAAACCTGACCGGTGTGCGTGTTGTTCGCGCATTCGGCCGCGAGAAGTACGAGCGTGACCGCTTTGAAGAGAAAAACGAAACCTATACCGGACTGTGGGTCGTCCTGATGCGCCTGCTGTCCTTCTTCTGGGTATCCAATGACCTGATCGCAGCCATCCAGGCCGTGACGATCCTGTCCTTCGGCTCTTTACTGGCCGTCCGGGGCGAGATCACTGCGGGTCAGTTCGTGGCATTCCTGTCCTACAACGGACTGCTTATGTGGCCGATCCGTCAGCTGGGCCGTGTGGTATCCGAGATGAGTAAGGCCGGCATTTCCATTGACCGTATCCGCTACATCATGAACTCCGAAGCGGAGAAGGATGCGGAAGACGCGGGCGATTTCCCGGGAAGCGGCGACATTGAATTCAAGAACGTCACCTTCACATATCCGACGGAGGCATCCACCGGTGTTGTCCTTGAGAATCTGAACTTCTGCATTAAGAAGGGTCAGACCGTCGGAATCCTGGGTGCTACGGGCTCCGGCAAATCCACGGTGATCCATCTTCTGGACGCACTTTACGATCTTCCGGAGGACTGCGGTACCATTTCCGTGAACGGCGTGGATATCCGCAAGATCCGTAAGAAAGATCTGAGAAGTCATATCGGCATGGTCCTGCAGGAGCCGTACCTGTTCTCCGGAACGCTGGAGGAGAATATCCGCCTTGCAAAGCCCGATGCAACGCATGACGATGTTGTGCGCGCGGTAGAGACCGCAAGCCTGAAGCATTCCATCGAGCGTTTTGCCGATGGTTACGAGACCCATGTCGGTGAACGCGGCGTCACCCTGTCCGGCGGACAGAAGCAGCGTACCGCCATCGCTCAGATGCTGATCCGCGAGCCGGAGATCATGATCTTTGACGACTCGCTGTCCGCGGTCGATTCCGAGACCGATGCCCGCATCCGTGCAGCCCTGAAGAGCGTTTCCGAAAACGCGACCGTCCTTCTGATCTCACACCGCATCACGACCATCATGCATGCGGATCAGATCCTGGTTCTTGAGGGCGGCAAGATCATCGAACACGGCAACCACGACGAGCTGACGGCTAAGAACGGTGTCTACAAGAGAATTTTTGATCTGCAGCTGTCTCAGGGAGACGCTGCGGAGGAAGCATAAGGAAGGAGGAAGAATATGGGCGAACAACATGATGATAAAAATGTAAAACTGCCGTTCTTCGGCTTCCCGATCCTGTGGCCTTTTATCAAGAAATATAAGAAGACCATGATCTGGATGATCACGCTCGGCTTCCTGGTTTCAGGCGTCGATGCGATCTATCCGCTGTTCAACCGTTACGCCATCAACCATTTCATCGGTGAGAAAACGCTGGATACCCTGCCGTATTTCATCATCGGATATGTACTGATGGCAGCGGTCCAGGCGGCATTAAACATGAAGAACGTTACGGACTGCACCAAAATGGAGATGTACACGAACCGCGACTTGAGAAACAGCGCATTCTCACATCTTCAGGAGCTGTCCCTGTCTTATTACAATCAGAACAGCGTCGGCTACATCCACGCGCGTGTCATGAGCGACTCCGGTAAGATCGGTGAACTCGTCTCCTGGCGTACGATGGACCTCGTCTGGTGGGGGTCCTACATCCTTATCGTTCTGGTGGTCATGCTGGTCACGAACTGGAAGCTTGCGCTTCTTGTCATTGCGCTTTTACCGGTCGCAGTGCTGCTCGTGACGCTGTTCCAGAAGAAACTGTTGAAACTGAACCGCAGCGTGCGTGAGATGAACTCCACGATCACTGCGGACATCAATGAAGGCATTACCGGTGTCAAGTCCATGAAGACCCTGGTCGTTGAAGACAAGATGGGCCGTCATTTTAACGAGGACACCAGAGAAATGTACAGAAGATCCGTAAAGACCACGCATTATTCCGCGATGATGACGGCAACGATCACGTTAATGTCGGCGATCGCGCTGTCCATCGTCCTGTGGAAGGGCGGTGAGATGACCACCGCTAAGGTCATGGAGATCGGTACGCTGTCCATCTTCATGTCCTATGCACTGGGAATGATCGACCCGATCCAGGGTATTATCAGTGCGATCTCCGGAATCATTGCCGTACAGGTCAACATTGAGCGTTATACCCGTCTGATCAACACCGAGGGTGAGGTCTATGACCGCCCCGATGTTGTGGAGAAATACGGCGATACCTTTGAGCCGAAGCGCGAGAACTGGGAGCCGCTGAACGGCGAGATCGAGTTCCGCGATGTTACGTTCCACTATCCGGACGGTGAGGAAAAGGTGCTGGAGCACTTTAACCTGCTGGTACCGCAGGGCACGAACGTGGCTATCGTCGGCGAGACCGGCGCCGGCAAATCCACGCTGGTCAATCTGGTGTGCCGTTTCTTTGAGCCGACCGAGGGCCAGGTCCTGATCGACGGCCGCGATGCCCGCGACCGTTCTCTGCAGTGGCTGCACAGCAACCTGGGCTATGTCCTGCAGACCCCGCACCTGTTCTCCGGTACCATCCGTGACAATCTGCGTTACGGCAAGCCGGACGCGACCGATGACGAGATCCTGCGCGCGATCCATCTGGTATCCGCGGACTTCATTCTGGAAAAGATGAAGGACGGTCTGGATACGGAGATCGGTGAGGGCGGTGACTTCCTGTCCACCGGTGAGAAGCAGCTTCTTTCCATTGCCCGTGCGCTCCTTGCGGACCCGGCGATCCTGATTCTGGATGAGGCGACCTCCTCCATCGATACGGTGACCGAGAAAGCCATCCAGCATGCCATCTCCACGGCGATCGAAAACCGTACCTCCTTCATGATCGCACACCGTCTGTCGACGATCGTCAACGCGGATGTGATCCTGGTCGTATCCGAAGGCAAGATCATCGAAAGAGGCACCCACAAGCAGCTTATGAAGGCGAAGGGCGCATATTACGAACTTTATACAAGACAGTATGAAGAACTTGTAGTTAACAACGAAATCGGTTAATATAAGGGTATGAAACGGAATGCCCCTTCTTTACGGGAATGACCGTAAGGAGGGGCGTTTGAATGAAATCCGGGAGGGTCTTATGGAACAGACCGAACTTAAGACAGAAGAAAAACTGACAGAAGAGAATACATTAAAAACCGAATCGGAGGTCTCGCATAAGGCGGCACCCGGTCATACCGGAAGTTCAAAGCCGGCAGTGATCACAGTGATTCTTTACGGTCTCCTGGTCCTTGCGGCCGGAGTCATCACGGCGGTCCGCACGGTGCAGATCGTCACGGCGGCCGGTCTGGAAGTAAGCGGAAGCGTGCTGGCATCGGTCTTCACCGGTATCGGCATGACCCTTGCGGTCCTGACGCTTTCCGCAGCGGTCCTGGTCCCGGTGCTTTTCGCACGGCGCAGAAAGCTTTATCATTTCCGCTATTCGGATCTTTTCCTGATCCTGGGGCTCGCGGTCCTGTTCTACATCGGAAACAGTTCCTATAACAGCTTCATACTGGGACGTATGTCCAATGCGCTGGGCGTTTCCGGCGCAGTTACGACCTCCGTCGGCGAGTCGGTGTTTGCGATGGTATTACCGGCGGCCTTCGTCGGAGCGGTGGCCATCGCGTCATTTGTGCTTGCCCGCACCAAGGCACGTACCGGAGCGATCATTTTTACGGCTGCAGCTTCCTGGATCTTTTTGTTGGATGCGATCGTTGTCCGGAAAGGCGCAGAGGGTCTGGCCGGTTATTATCTTGCGAGTCCGGAGCACCTTGAGAACGTGGTGCGCTATATCCGCGGCGCAGCTGTGGCCAATGCCCTGACGGCGATCCTTACGGTCGTTTCCGCCTTATTCCTGGGCCTTTCCACCAAACGCCCGGTCTGGGGCTTTACGGGGATCCTGCTCCTTGCACTGACTCAGCTGTTTGTGGGGATCGTTGCCGGCGTACTGCTGGTCGAGACCTTCGGCCTCGGCGTCAGAGGTATGATCATTACGTCTTACACCAAGCCTTTTGCGTACTTCATCGGCATGCTGCTGCCCCTTGCGGGAATGCTCTCAAGCCGGAAAAATACTGAGCATCAGGAGGACATGATGGAAATTACGAACGAAATTTTGCAGGCGATCCTGGATGCATATGTTTATGAGATCGTCTTTGTGGACCGCACGCATACGGTGCGCTATATGAACAAGGCGGCAAGGGCGCGCTATGGAAACGTGGTGAAGATCGGCGCGAGCCTGTTTAACTGCCATAACGGGAATTCCAAGGGAAAGATCGAGGAGTTCCTGAAGCGGGCTGATGCCGGTGAAAACGAAATGTTTGAGGTCCTGAACGGCAGTACCGGCGAGCGCGAGTTCTTTGTACCGGTACGTGACGCGGAGGGAAAGGTCATCGGCTATTACGAACGTCATGAGAATCATTGGAGCAAGGAAAGACCGGATGAACCGGTCACTGTTTACGAAATCTGATAAAGGAATTCTTCAGCCGCTGATACTTCAGCGGCTGAACTGTTCACAGAAATAACATTTTTTATTCGAACGTTTTTGTAGTATACTGATAACGTGCCGTTTTCAGTCCGGTTTCAGTCGGAAAAGACGGCTTACTTTCAGAGAAAGGACAGAAATACATGAAAAAATGGTTGAAATATGTGCGGCCGTATCTGCCGTACTTTATTCTGGGGCCCATTTGCATGATCGTCGAGGTCGTCGGTGAAGTCATTATGCCGAAGATCCTGGCGGTCGTCATCAACAATGCAAATGCGGGCACCCTGACTGTGGGGACCAGCCTCGGAAGCATGGGACTCATGGTGCTGACCGCTATTCTGATGATGGCCGGCGGTGTGGGCGGTGCTTACTTCGGAACCAAGGCCTCCGTTAATTTTGCGGCGGACCTCCGTGCCGATGCTTACCGCAAGGTCCAGCAGTATTCCTTCGCAAACATCGACAAGTTCTCCACCGGTTCGCTGGTCACCCGTCTGACAAACGATGTCACACAGGTGCAGAACTTTGTCAATATGATGCTCCGCATGGCGCTCCGTGCGCCCGGTATGATGATCGCAGCGCTGATCATGGCCATCGCCATCAAGCCGTCGCTGTCCGTTGTATTTGCCGTCAGTATGCCGCTTATGCTGCTGGCTGTCGGATTTATCATCCGCACCGGCTTCCCGCGTTTCGCTGCGATGCAGAGCAAAATCGATAAGCTGAACTCCACGGTGCAGGAAAACGTGACAAATGTACGTGTAGTCAAGAGCCTCGTGCGTGAAGGTTTTGAGATCGATAAATTTGCGGACGCCAACGCCGATCTGAAGAAGACCGCCATGTCCGCCGTCCGTGTCATGATCTTTATGCAGCCGGTCATGACGCTGTTTATGAATGCGACCATCATCGCCGTTATCCTGTTTGGCGGACCCATCGTCCTCCGCGGGGACATGTCCGTCGGTGACCTTTCCGCATTCCTGACTTATGTTACGCAGATACTGATGTCCCTTGTCATGATCACCTTCATGCTGATGATGTCCTCCCGTGCGCTGGCTTCCGGCAAGCGTATCCTGGAGATCATCGACGAGAAGCCGGACATCAATGACGATACCGCGGCGGCTAAGGAAAAGACCATTGAAAGAGGTGCGATTACCTTTGAAAACGTGACCTTCCGCTATTACAAGAACAGTGAGGAGAGCGTGCTGAACAATATCGATCTGGAGATCCCGGCCGGCGCGACCGTCGGTATCATCGGCTCCACCGGTTGCGGTAAGAGTACGCTGGTCTCCATGATCCCGCGTCTTTACGATTGCGATGCAGGCCGTGTCCTGGTCGATGGTGTGGACGTCCGCGACTATTCGCTGACCAAGCTCCGCGACGGCATCGGCATGGTGCTGCAGAAGAACACGCTGTTCTCCGGCTCCATCGCGGAAAACCTTCGCTGGGGCGATGAAAACGCATCCGATGAAGAGATGAAAAAAGCATCGGCCTATGCACAGGCCGACAAATTCGTGGAGACCTTCAAGGAAGGCTACGACACGATTCTGGACCAGGGCGGCACCAACGTCTCCGGCGGCCAGAAACAGCGTCTCTGCATTGCCCGCGCGCTTCTGAAGAAACCCAGGATCCTGATCCTCGATGACTCCACCTCCGCGGTCGATACCGCGACCGAGGCCCAGATCCGCCGCGCATTCCGCGAGGAACTGAACGATTCCACGAAGATCATCATCGCGCAGCGTATTACCTCCGTTATGGAAGCGGATATGATCGTTGTCATGAACGACGGCCGCATTACCGGCGTAGGAACGCACGAGAGCCTGATGGCCGGCAACGAGGAATATCGCGAGATCTACGATTCCCAGATGGAAAACAAGAAGGAGGGCTGAGAACATGGCAAGAACACTTGAACAGTTACAGGCACGTTACAACAGCTCTTCCAAGAAACCGGGCGGCGAGCGTCCCGGCCGTGGTCCGGGCGGTCCCAGACCGCAGGGAAAACCGAAGAATGCGAAGCAGTCCATTGCCCGTCTGGCAGGCTATGCCCGCGGTTATGAATGGCGCTTCATTTTAGTGCTGGTCTGCATGCTGGTGACGACTGTGACATCTCTGGTCGGCGGCTATATGCTGGCACCCATCATCGACCGCCTGACACTGGCGGTCACCGGTAAGGAGCCGGAAATGTCCGTTCTGGAACGCACCGCGGACGGTGTGGTAAAGTCGCTCATGAGCGGATTCGGCGCGGATACATCGGCCATCATGCCGTACATCGTGACCGCAGCCCTCCTTTTAGGCGCAATCTATCTGGTCAGCCTGAGCACGACTTACATCCAGAGCCGTCTGATGCTGGGCTTCTCCCAGGGCATCATCGAAAAGATCCGTAATGACCTGTTCCAGAAGCTGCAGAAGCTTCCGGTCCGTTACTTTGACGGCTGTCCGACCGGTGAGATCATGTCCCGTTTCACGAACGATGTCGATAACATCGACAACATGATCAGCAACTCTCTGACGTCCGTGATCTCCGGCAGTGTCACGCTTGCGGGCACTCTGATCTTTATGCTGACCACCAGCTGGATCCTGACGTTAGTTACCATCGTTTGCATTCCGGTATTCACCTTTGGCGGCGGTGCGCTGGCAAAGATGTCCCGGAAATACTATTCCGCACAGCAGGCGGCTCTCGGTGCCGTAAACGGTTACATTGAAGAGAATGTTACCGGTCAGAAGGTCATCAAGGTCTTCAACCACGAGGATACCTGCGTGGAAGAATTCAACATGCTGAACAACGACATGCGTGACAAGCAGTTCAATGCCAACTTCTGGGGCGGCATCATGGGCCCGGTCATGGGCAACATGTCCCAGATCACGTATGGTATTACCGTAGGTGTGGGCGGCATTCTGATGATCTCCGGCATGCTGACGCCGGGCGGCCTGACCGTATTTGCGGGCTACTCCCGTCAGTTCTCCATGCCCATCAACTCGATCGCCCAGCAGATGGCAACGATCTTCTCCGCACTGGCAGGTGCCGAGCGTGTCTTTGACGTCATGGATATGGATCCGGAAGAGGCCGATGCGTCCGATGCCGATCCGATGCCCGACATGCAGGGCAATGTGGTCTTAAAGGATGTCACCTTCGGCTATGTGCCGGATAAGACGATCCTGAAGAACATCAGCCTGTATGCAAAGCCGGGTCAGAAGATCGCATTCGTCGGTTCCACCGGTGCCGGTAAGACCACGGTGACGAACCTGTTGAACCGTTTCTATGACATTGACGAGGGCAGCATTACGATCGACGGTGTGGATATCCGCAACATTCAGCGTGATGTGCTTCGCGGGGACATCGCCATGGTTCTGCAGGATACGCATCTGTTCACCGGAACGGTCCGCGAAAATATCCGCTACGGCCGGCTGGATGCTACGGATGAGGAAGTCATCGAGGCAGCAAAGACCGCGTCCGCGCACTCCTTCATCATGCGTCTTGCGGACGGTTATGACACGATCATCGAGGGCGATGGCGCCAACCTTTCCCAGGGTCAGCGTCAGCTCCTGAACATCGCACGCGCGGCCATTTCCAAGGCCCCGATCCTGGTCCTTGATGAAGCAACGAGCTCCGTTGATACCCGTACCGAGCGGCACATCGAGCACGGTATGGACCGCCTGATGAAGAACCGTACGACCTTTGTCATCGCACACCGTTTGTCCACGGTCCGTAACGCCAATGCCATTATGGTACTGGAGCACGGCGAGATCATCGAACGCGGAAGCCACGACGAACTTCTGGCAATGAAGGGCCGTTATTACGAACTTTATACCGGTGTGAAGGAACTGGATTAAGACCGGAGGAAGGTCCGAATATCCACAGGCCGAAAGATTAAATTCATTTTGACCTGTAGACAGGAATATGCTAATATGATAAGCGGGATTTGAGCGCCTGATGCTCGGTCCCGCTTATTTCAGTTTATTCCGCAGAGCGGGAATATTCCCGCCGGCGTTTGGCGTAAACAGTACGTCTGAAGGAGAGATTATGACAACAGCAGTACAGCGTCCCGGTTTCCGCCGGAAGTTTATCGGTGATAAGGCATTTTACAGTTCGGTTCTTGCGGTCAGTGTTCCGATCATGATCCAGAACGGAATCTCGAACTTTGTCAGTATGCTGGACAATATCATGGTCGGACGCGTAGGCACGGAGCAGATGTCCGGCGTATCCATCGTCAACCAGCTGATGTTCGTATATTTCCTCTGCATTTTTGGCGGTCTGGGCGGTGTCGGTATTTTTACGGCGCAGTACTACGGCAACAATGATGAAGAGGGTGTCCGCCGTACGTTCCGCTATAAGATCTGGCTTGCCGTCATTATTTCCGTACTGGCTGCGATCGCTTTCATTGCCTTCGGCGAACCGCTGATCGGCCTGTATTTAAACGGTGAAGACGGCGCGGCGGACCTTGCCGCAACGCTTCGTTACGGTATGGGATACTTAAACATTGTGCTGTTATCCGTTCCGGCATTCGCGGTCCTTCAGATCTACGCATCCACGATCCGCGCCTGCGGTGAGACCGTCCTTCCGATGAAGGCCGGTGTGGTTGCGGTCTTTGTCAACCTGGTCTTTAACTACCTGCTGATCTTCGGTAAGTTCGGATTCCCGGAAATGGGCGTTTACGGTGCTGCTGTCGCGACGGTGCTTTCACGCTACGTGGAAGCGGCTATCGTTGTGATCTGGGTCCATACGCATAAGAAGAAAAACACGTGGATCGTCGGTGCGTACAAGACGCTGGCGGTTCCGCTTCCCATTGTCAAAAAGTTCTTTATCAAGGGTATGCCGCTCCTTGCCAATGAAGCTCTGTGGTCCACCGCGATGGCGATGCTGACCCAGTGCTATTCCCTGCGCGGCCTGAATGTCATCGTGGCGTTCAACATTGCCAATACGTTGAGCGGTATGATGAATATCGTCTTCTTCTCCATGGGCGATGCCGTCTCCATCATGGTCGGTCAGCTTCTGGGCGCGGGTGAGACGGACAAGGCCGTCGATACGGACAATAAGATCATTTTCTTTGCGGTCTTCTTCAGCCTGCTCACAATGATCCTGTTCATGGCATTGTCACCGTTCTTCCCGAAGCTCTACAACACGAATGAAGAAGCACGGCACCTGGCAACATCGATCATGATCGTTCAAGCGGCTTTTTCTCCGCTTTTCGCTTTCTGCCACTGTACCTATTTCACGCTGCGTTCCGGCGGAAAGACGATCGTCACGTTCCTGTTTGACAGTGCGTTCAACTGTGTCATTTCCCTGCCGGTAGCGTTCGTTCTGAGCCGTTATACAGCGATTCCGGCCGTGTGGTGCTATGCCATCGTCACCGCGTGTGACTTCCTGAAGGCTGGCATCGGTTACGGTATGCTGAAGAAGGGCATCTGGATCCACAATATCGTGGCGGAAGACAAAGCCTGATGGAACGCTGCAGGATCTGTCAGAAGCCGCTCGCGCAGAACGAGATCGGTGCCACAAAGAAACTGATCAATCGTAATACCACGGAATTCCTGTGTGTCCACTGCTTAGCGGAAAAGTTTGGCGTGACCGAGGAACGGATCAACGAAATGATCGAAACCTTCAAGAAAAACGGCTGTACACTGTTTGTTTAATTTGAAATACAAATTTTATGAATAAAAGGAGAATATTCATGGTTAAATTAACACCGCCGATGGGCTGGAACTCATGGAACACCTTTGGCAATGACATCAACGAGCAGATGATCCTCGAGATGGCAGACTTCATGGTCGAGCGCGGATTCCTGGAAAAGGGCTACGAGTACCTGGTCATCGATGACTGCTGGTCCTTGAGAGAGCGCGATCACGACGGCAAGCTTGTTGCGGATCCGGAGAAGTTCCCGCACGGCATGAAATACGTTGCAGATTACGTTCACGAAAAAGGCCTGAAGTTCGGCATGTATTCCTGCGCCGGCAACCTGACCTGCGCCGGTTACCCCGCATCCTTCGAGCATGAATTTGTCGATGCCGCCACCTTCGCGGAGTGGGGCGTAGACTTCTTAAAGTACGATTACTGCTACCACAGCAGCATCATCCCCGGCAAGTACCTGTACCGTCGCATGGGCACCGCACTTGCAAACTGCGGCCGCGACATTCTGTTCTCCGCATGCAGCTGGGGCGCGGACCAGACCCATGAATGGATCAAGGAGACCGGCGCGCATATGTGGCGTTCCACCGGCGATGTCAACGACTCATGGCAGAGCATCGTGGATCTGACCAAGCAGCAGGATGCGATCCTGCCGTTTGCCGGCGTTGGATGCTTCAACGACATGGACATGCTGGTCGTCGGCATGTACGGCAAGGGCAATGTGGCGCTTACCGGCATGAATGACACGCAGTACAAGTCTCATATGTCCATTTGGGCCGTTATGGGTTCCCCGCTCATGATGGGTGCCGATATCCGCAGCCTGACCCCGGCCGCTTACGACATCATGACCAACGAAGAACTGATCGCCATCGACCAGGATCCGGCATGTCGTCAGGTCTGCAAGCTGGAAGGCATCTGGAACGTTGCGGACAACATCCGCATCTACTACCGTGCACTGGCAAACGGTGACCTGGCCCTCGGTCTGTTCAACCTGACCGGTGAGAAGACCTCCATCCGTCTGAATCTGGATGAGCTCGGCCTGCCGATGAGCACCGGCAAGACCCTGAGACTCCATGAGGTATGGGGTGCGGAAGAAGACAATACCGTCACGAACGGCACCATGACAAAGAAACTCGAGGCGTACGACTGCCTTGTCTACAGAGCATCTGTAGTGGATCTGAAATACTGATTTATGCGAAAAATGAAATGGATCCTGCTGCCGCTTCTTGCGGCGGCGGGGCTTTCCGCCTGCAACACCGGCGGGAAAAATGAAACGTCTGTCACAGAGACTGCGGTCGTGACGACGGAAACAACCGAAGAAACAACGGAAACGACTACGGCGGCGACGACCGAGGCCACGACGGAGGAAACGACGGAGGAAACGACGGAAGAGACCACGGAGGAGACCACCGAGGAAACGACGGAGGTCGAAGACCCCTTTGTTCCGCTGGAGATCCCGGCGGCCCTGTACGGAGAAGCCACCGTCGATGTGGATTCCTTAAGCTACTGCGTGCTGGATGAAGAGGGACAGGTCTGGTATTCTAAGAATGCGGACATGCATTTGAAACCGGCCAGTACCACCAAGGTCGTCACGGCGCTTGTGGTGTGCGCATATATGCAGGAAAACGGCCGGTCGCTTGATGAAACGGTGACCGTATCGGAACAGGCGGTGAAGGACGTCGATGTCCTTTCCTCCGGCGTATATCCGTCGCTGAAGGCCGGTGAGACGCTTACGGTCCGTGACCTTCTGTATGCACTGATCCTTCCTTCCACGAACACGGCGGGCAATGTCCTCGCCGAGTACATCGCCGGAAGCACGGAAGCCTTTGCGGACATGATGAACCGGAAGTGCCGCGAACTGGGCCTTGAAAATTCGCATTTCGTGAACGCGCACGGTCTGGACCGCGAGGAGCATTACTCCTCGGCGTTCGACCTTGCGGTGATCCTTCGCGAGGCATGCAAATACGATGAACTGAGGACGATCCTCGGAGCGCAGGAATATCTGATGCCGGGCAATGACATGGTCGGCGCGCGTTCCATTAAAGCCACGCACCAGTTAATAAACGGTAAGATCTACTGCCAGGGCGTTTATGCCGGAAAACCGGGCTGGACCTACGGCGCGCAGGCTACCTGCGTGACCGCGGTGGAGCGGAACGGTAAGAAGTTCTACATCGCTGTCATGTACTCCGATGAGCATCTGCAGTACATGGACACCAAGGTCCTGGCGGAGACGGCCTATGCGGCATACGGAAGCTATACAGCAATGCTTCCCACGGAAGTGCGGAATGTCAGCGTGACCGGTACGGCTGCGAGCGGAATGACCTTCAGCTGGCATCTTACGGGCACACCGGTCTCCTGCCGGGTTGTGTACTGGAATACCTGGTACGGCACAGGGGCGGCGCAGTTCATTAACGGACTTCAGCCCGCGGATACCATGAGCTACACCGTAAACTTCCCGGAGCAGGGCATTTACAACGTTCAGATCTTTGCGACCGGTGCGGACGGGCAGGAGAATGTCCAAAGCTTCCAGGTGCTCTTTATGGGTGACCAGGCCGCGGAGCTTGACTCTATCAACCTCTGGAACGGTCAGCGCTATTTCGTAAACCGCCGCGGTCAGCTGGAGACCGGCTTCATCGAGCTCACGAACGTGGTGCTCTTTGCGGATTACGACGGAAAGCTGATCCAGTCTGCGTTTGTCAGTGGTGACGAATTCTATATGGATGATAATTTCGAGGTCGCCACGGGCTGGCGGACTCTGAACGGCTATCAATACTATTTCCAGGCCGACGGTGTGAAAGCGACCGGCCGGATGATCATTGACGGGCAGCTGTACACTTTTGATGACAACGGTGCGCTCATTCAGTAACAGGAGAAGGAAATGACGGAAAACAGAAACGGTAGATCGGGCGGATTAAAATATTTGATCGTGCTTCTTATCGCGGCGCTGGCCATTTTTGTGGCGCTTGTGGCGGCGGAGCCGGCTTCTGCGGAAAAGAAGATCGCGGGGACTAAGTCTATCGATCAGACGATGGTGGATGAGCTGAAATCCATGGAGGATGCGGACGTCCGGGATGTGGTGCAGGCGATGACCTCGGTGGCGCAGAGCCGTTACGAGTCGGAGTCCGCGTCGATTTGGGAGTCCGAGTCCATCGAGCAGTCCATTGCGATGTCCATCGCCCTCGAGGAAAGCAGCCTGGAAGCCAGCGAGGCCCAGTCTCTGTACGAATCCTCTGTCGCGGAGTCCTCCAAAGAGGCGGAGGTCGCTGCACTCAACGCACCGCTCGCGGGCTCGCATCTTGTTGCGGGAGAGGTCGTCACGAACTGTGACGATACCGATATCGCTTATATCCGCGCACTGTTCTCGCATTGCATCGTCATCGGCAATTCTCGCGCCAAAAATGCGGTCGATTGCGGCATTTTGACTGAGAGCACGGTAAAATATATGTCCGGTGTTCCGATCAAAACACTGGAGCCTTTTGCGCTTCAGCAGGCCTATCTGTATGCACCCAAAACACTGTTCATCATGGGCCTGAACGATGTAGCGGTCTACGACCGCGATGCGGAAGCCTTCAAGGCGGACTACACCGCCATGCTGAAGCAGTACCAGGCCATCAACCCGGGCGGAAAGATCTACGTTATGGAGAGCCTGCCGCTTCCGGACCCGGCCGCGGAGGGCTATTTCTATCGCGCCTACACCTCGCTCCCGGCCTTCAACGACGCCATGTACCGCATGTGCCGGGAGAACGGCTGGACTTACGTTTCCGCCAGTGAATACGCGGAAGCCCGCTTGATCAACTCCGAGGACCATGCCCACTACGGCAAGGAATTTTACTTCCTCTGGGCACAGACCATGGCCACCCAGCTTCACCTCTGGGAGGACTACGCCGGTCTGGGCTACGAGATCACAAATTAACAGGCGTTATTCCGCGGATTTTGCCTGTCGACAAACCGAAAAAAGTATTCTATAATGAGTTCAATGAACCGATGAGGGGCCGGAGCATTCCGGTATTTCAAAGCAGAAGGAGATATATCATGGGACTTTGGGATAAAGTTAAAGGCCAGTTAGCCAATGTAGTTGAATGGAGCGATATGGCAGATGATGCCATCTTCTACAAATGGGACAATTCCGAGATCAAAAAGGGCAGTAAGCTGATCATCCGTCCTGCACAGGATGCGATCTTCATGTATCAGGGCCGCATCGAAGGTATTTTCACCGATGAAGGCGAGTATGACATCGCTTCCGATATCATCCCGTTCTTAAGCACCTTAAAGGGCTTCAAGTTCGGTTTTGATTCCGGTCTTCGTGCGGAAGTTCTGTTCGTCAACACCCGCGAATTCGAAGTTACCTGGGGAACCAAGAACGCGCTGAACCTTCCGGTCGCAAACCTTCCGGGCGGCATGCCGATCCGCGCATTCGGTCTTTACACCTGCAAGGTCGGTGATTACACCGTTCTGATCGACAAGGTCGCAGGCGTACAGAAGCAGTACAATGTTGAAGATATCAAGACCCGTCTTTCCGCAATCACCGATCAGCTTCTGATGAAGTGGATCGTCAAGGAAGGCAAGGACATGTTCAATATCCAGGCCAATGCATATGAGATCAGCCAGGGTATTACCGAAGACATCAACAAGGAACTCTCCAAGATCGGTATGGAATGCACCAGCTTCCAGATCCAGAGCGTTTCTTATCCGGATTCCGTTCGCGAAATGCAGGAGAAGGCTGCAGGCCAGTCCATGGTCGGCGACCTCAACGCATACACCACTATCGGTATGGTCGACAGCATGCAGAATGCTGAGGGCGGCAGCAACGGCGCAGCTCAGATGGCTCAGATGATGATGGGCATGCAGATGGGCCAGCAGATGGTCAATAATATGAACGGTGCACAGACGCAGCAGGAAGCTCCGGCACAGGCTGCAGCGGCAACCGGTACGGCTCCGAAGTTCTGCCCGAACTGCGGAACCCCGACAAACGGCGCAAAATTCTGCTCAGAGTGCGGAACGAAGCTGGTTTAATGAAGCATTTTGACGAGCCGGGCATTTCGGTGCCCGGCTCGTTTTATTTACCAAGGAGAACTCATGCAGGACAAATATGCCATGCTGAATGATGAACAGCGCAGTGCGGTCTTCCATACGGAGGGCCCGCTTCTGATACTCGCCGGTGCAGGTGCGGGAAAGACCCGTGTACTGACACACCGCATCGCCTATCTGATCGAGGAGATGAACGTGCCGCCGTACAACATCATGGCCATCACGTTCACGAATAAGGCTGCGCAGGAAATGAAGGACCGTGTGCTGCAGATGGTGGATTTCGGCGACTCGGTCTGGGTCTCCACGTTCCATTCCAGCTGTGTGCGTATTCTGAGAAGACATATCGATTTCCTGGGCTACGACACGGATTTCTCCATTTACGATACCGATGATCAGAAGACACTTTTAAAGCATGTGATCAAGGATATGGACCTGGATCCCAAGCAGTATAAGGAGAAGCTGCTTGCGGGCTATATCTCTTCCTGCAAGAACGAGATGCTGGAGCCCGATGACATGCGCCGTGACGCGTCAAACTACCGCGATCGCGTGTATGCCGACATTTATGAGGAATATCAGAAGCGCATGAAGGCGAATAACGCGCTGGATTTTGACGATCTTTTGATCCTGACCGTCAAGCTTCTCCGTGAAAACAGGGAAGTTCTGCGTTACTACCAGAACCGTTTCCGTTATATCATGGTCGATGAGTATCAGGACACGAACCATGTTCAGTTCGAATTGGTCCGTCTTCTTGCGGAGTCCCACAAGAATATCTGCGTGGTCGGTGATGACGACCAGTCCATTTACCGTTTCCGCGGCGCGGATATCCGCAACATCCTGGAGTTTGAGGAACACTTCCCGGGTACGCGGGTCGTGAAGCTGGAGCAGAACTATCGCTCCACGACACACATTCTGGACGCGGCCAATGCCGTCATCCATCACAACGCAAAGCGTAAGGACAAGCATCTTTGGTCGGAGCTCGGTGAGGGCGAAGCGGTGGATTTCCATGAGTATATGACCGGCAGCGAAGAGGCGGAGGAAGTCATCCACAAGGTGCGCCGCGCGGTCATGAACGGGGAGAATTACAAGGATTTTGCGGTCCTGTATCGTACCAATGCGCAGTCCCGTGCATTTGAAGAAAAGTGCATCAGCTTTAATGTACCGTACCGCATCGTTGGCGGCGTGAATTTCTATCAGCGTCAGGAAATAAAGGATCTGATCGCGTATTTGAAGACCATCGCGAACGGAAGGGATGACATCGCCACACAGCGTATCATCAACGTGCCCAAGCGCGGCATCGGTCAGACGACGATCGACAAACTGCTTGCATACGGCGCGTCGCATGACATGTCGCTGATGGATGTGATCAATAACGCGAGCGGGGTACCGGGCGTGGAGCGCGCGGTCAGTAAACTGCAGGTGTTCAGTCATCTGATCGGTGAACTGAAGCATGCGGAAATGGACATCGACGAGCTCTTAAAGGCGGTGATCGAGAAGACCGGCTATTTGATGACGCTCGATGATTTCGAAGAGGAAAAGGCGGAGCAGAAGCGCGAAAACATCGACGAACTGATCTCCAAAGCCAAGGATTTTACGGACAACTGGGAAGAGGAAGCGCCGCCCACACTGACGGATTTTCTGGAAGAAGTAGCGCTCATTGCGGATGTGGACTCTATGTCGGCCGATGAAGACCGGCTGATCCTGATGACGCTGCATTCGTCCAAGGGCCTGGAATTCCCGACGGTCTTTTTGTGCGGCCTGGAGGATGGACTGTTCCCGTCCTATATGTCCATTGATTCGGGAGACCCGGCGGACATTGAAGAGGAGCGCCGCCTGTGCTACGTGGGCATTACCCGTGCGATGCGTAAGCTCTACATTTCATCCGCAAAGTCCCGTATGGTCCGCGGCGAGACTATGTATAACACGGTCAGCCGTTTTGTGCGTGAGCTTCCGGAGGAGGTCCGGGAAGCATCCGGCGCGTTTGCACCGAAGAAGCCCAAGGCACAGTATTCCTTTGGCGGATACGAGGGCTCGCTGGGTTACGGCAGCGACAGCGGGTACGGTTCGGGAAGCAGCCGTTATGATGCGGGCTTCGGAAACGCGAGCTACGGCTCAAGCGGATACGGCAGCTACGGTTCGGACAGAACGGGGCGCGAGGAGACGCGGAAGGCACCGGTAAAGGCGACCTTCGGAAAGACCTTTGAAATCAAGAAGGAGTCCAATCTGGAGTACGACATCGGCGACCGTGTGCACCATATCAAGTTCGGTGACGGAACCGTGCTGGACATCGTGGACGGAAAGAAGGATCATGAGGTGACCGTGGACTTTGATACCGCGGGTGAAAAGCGCATGTTTGCAAGCTTTGCGAAACTGAAGAAGATCTGATGCGCTTCCGTAAAAAATGCCGAAAACCGTGGGAACGCACGGCACGCGCGATGTGAAAGATGATTATTTGCATAATGCGGAAATCCGTGTTATAATATTCCTTTAATGAAGGCACAACCATTAAGTGTAGAAACACTTAAACGTCCTCCGGGACATATATGGATTTATGAAGGAGTGTGGGATCATGGCAGAAGAACTGAAGACCACAGAGACTGTTGAAGTCGAAAACCGCAACTTTATTTACGATTTTATCGAAGAAGACATCGCCGAAGGCGGACAGTATGAAGGAATGACCGTTCATACCCGTTTCCCGC
>DCHF01000052.1:34068-34299 GCA_002315555.1 Lachnospiraceae bacterium UBA1759
ATTTTGAAAAGGACTATGAGTACGCAATCGAGCTGATCAAGAAGGGCCTCGCATATGTTTGCGAGATGACCCCGGAAGAGTTCAAGGCCAATCGCGGTGATACCTCAACGCCGGCGACCTCTCCGTATCGTGACCGTCCCATCGAGGAGAATCTGGCGCTCTTCGAGAAGATGAAGAACGGTGAAGTGGAAGAGGGCAAGATGACGCTCCGCGCGAAGATCGACCTTGCAA
>DCHF01000052.1:34383-72605 GCA_002315555.1 Lachnospiraceae bacterium UBA1759
CGTCAGGGTACCAAGTGGTGCATCTTCCCGATGTATGACTTTGCTCATCCCATCCAGGACGCACTGGAAGGCATTACGCATTCCCTGTGCTCGCTGGAGTATGAAGACCATCGTCCGCTGTACGACTGGGTCGTAACGAACGTTTCCATTCCGTACCACAAGCCGCGTCAGATCGAGTTTGCCCGTCTGGGCATCGACCACACGGTCATGAGTAAGCGTAAGCTGCGTCAGCTTGTCGAGCAGAAGTATGTTTCCGGTTGGGACGATCCCCGTATGCCCACCCTGTGCGGTCTGCGCCGCCGTGGATATACCGCAAAGTCCATTCGTGATTTCTGTGAAGTGATCGGTGTCGGCAAGAGCACGAACGTGATCGAATTCCGCGAGTTGGAGCGCTGCCTCCGTGATGACCTCAACCTGACGGCTGAGCGTACCATGGCAGTCGTTCATCCGGTCAAGCTGACCGTCACCAACTATCCGGAAGGTCAGTCCGAAGTCTTCACCGTGGAAAATAATCCGACGGATCCGACGCAGGGAACCCATGACATCACCTTCAGCCGTGATCTGTGGATCGAAGCGGAAGACTTCCTGGAGACCCCGATCCCGAAGTACAAGAGAATGTACCCGGGCAACGAGGTTCGATTAAAGGGCGCTTACCTGGTGACCTGCACCGGTTGTGTGAAGGATGAGGACGGCAATGTCACGGAAGTCCTTTGCGAGTATGATCCGCAGTCCCGCGGCGGTGACCCGGCCGATGGCCGTAAGGTCAAGGGCGCGACGATGCACTGGATCGACGCCAACAACTGTGTGGATGCAGAGGTTCGTCTGTATGACAACCTGTTCAGCGATGTTCAGCCGGATGGTCCGGACAAGAATTTCCTGGATTGCATGAATCCGGAGAGCCTGACGATCCTGAACGGTTGTAAGGTAGAGAAGAACATGGTTGAGATCGCAAAAGCATTTGATGCTGCGGAAAACCGCACCGGTGTTAATGCTCCGACCTTCCAGTTTATGCGTACCGGTTTCTTCTGCATGGATAACCGTGACTGCTCCGCAGATCATCTGGTATTCAACAGAAGCGTATCGCTGAAGGACGGATTCAAGAAATAATGCGCCGAAAGGCAATAAAAACCCCGCGTCTTTACGGACGCGGGGTTTTTTACGGCTGTGCGAAAACACACCGGAATTCTTTTGCGGATCCTATTATTTACCGAACAGACCGCCGATCTTATCCATGATACCGGCATCTTCCAGCTTGTCCTTGATGTCATCGAGCTTGATCTTTGCGGAAACAGCTTCGATAATGGCTTTGATCTGATCATTGTCCTTTACTGCCGGAAGATACTTCTTAACGACGTCCTCGGCGTTTTCCTGGAACTTCTTAACACCGTCTTTTTCAGAGGTGATCTTCTTGATGAGTTCTTCTACAGTTTCCTTAATATCCATGTTCGTTCCTCCAACGATTTTGTTATTTCTATTATACACCCGTTTCCTTAAAAACAACTGAATATTTTATTTCTTCAGGACAAATCCGGCGTAATTCTGTGTATCACTGTCCGGGCCGATGAACGCGTGGAACGCGCCGGCATCGGAAACGTACTGAAGATCCTTGTCCCAGTAGCGAAGATCTTCTTCCTTTACGGTAAAGGAAACGGTCTTTTCTTCGCCGGGAGCCAGCGTGATCTTCTTGAAATCCTTCAGTTCCTTTACGGGGCGCGCAACACTGCCGATGAGATCGCGTACATAGAACTGTACGGATTCCTTTGCGGTGACATTGCCGGTGTTCTTTACGGTTGCAGTCGCGGTGATGCTTCCGTCTTCCGTCAGAGTATCGGTGTTCAGTGTGACCGGACCGTACTCAAAGGTCGTATAGGAGAGGCCGTGGCCGAACGCGTAGAGCGGGGAGACAGGCATATCCATATAGCGGGAGGTGAAGGGGTGCGGCATGCCGGGGATGTCCGGGTCCTTGATAGCGCGGCCGGTGGTCTGGTGTGCGTAGTAGATCGGAACCTGGCCGACGCTGCGCGGGAAGGTCATGGAAAGCTTGCCGCAGGGAACCGCATCGCCAAAGACGAGGTGCGCTGCTGCGGTGCCGCCCATGGTGCCGGGCTGCCACATGTAGAGGATGGCGCGGGTCAGCGGCTCAAAGTCGGAAATGTCCTGCGGGCGTCCGCCAAAGAGGAGAACGGCTGCGTCCGGGTTCTCGGAAAGGACTTCCTGCGCCAGGATGCGCTGCGGAAGCGGCAGGCGGATTTCCGCGCGGCTGTTGCCTTCGCCGGAGTAGTTCTGGTACTCGCCGATGCAGAGGAGAACGGCATCCGCTTCCTTGGCAATAGCAGCTGCTTTCTTTGCGTTTGCGGTGAGAACATCGATCGGAGTCGTGTTTAACAGATCATAAGAGCATCCGGCATCCAGCAGGATCTCCGTATCCGGAAGAAGGGCCTTGATACCTTCATATACGGAGACGGTCTCTTCATCGACACCGACGCAGCTCCAGAAGCCTTTGATGCCCTTTTCAGCGGCGAACGGGCCGATCAGTGCCAGCTTTTTGATGTCCTTCTTAAACGGCAGAAGTGCGCCGTCGTTCTTTAACAGGACTGCGCTTTCTTCAGCGGCGCGGAGGGCGAGGGCTTTATTGGCGTCGCTCATGATATAATCGGCGGCCGCGTCGGCATTCGCGAAGCGGAACGGGTTCTCGAACAGGCCGAGCGCGTTCTTTTCCTGCAGAATGCGGCGTACGGAGGTATCGATCTCCTCCATCGTGATGCGACCTTCCGCGAGAAGCTCCTTGGAGTGCAGGATCGTGGTACCGGACATCATCTCCATATCCACTCCGCAGTGGCGGGGGATCTCCGCGACGTCCTTCATCGTTTCAGCGGCGCCGTGCCACTGAATTTCACGGAAGGCATTGTAATCACTGATCGCAGCGCCCTTGAAGCCCCATTCTCCGCGGAGAATGTCCTTCAGGATATAACTGTTGCCGGTCATCGGCAGATGGCCGATGGAATTGAATGACGGCATGATCCAGTGCGCGCCGGCATCCAGTGCGGCCTTGTAGCCCGGCAGATAGGTCTGACGGAGCGTGCGTTCGGAAAGCTCGACATTGTTGTAGTCGCGGCCGGCTTCCGGCGCGCCGTAGGCGCAGAAATGCTTCACGCAGGAACCGACGGTGTTTTCGCCGCCATCGCCCACAAAGCCGCGGACCATAGCTGCGCCGAGGCGCTTGGTCAGCGTGGTGTCTTCACCGCAGGACTCCATGCAGCGACCCCAGCGGGCGTCGCGGGAGATATCGACCATCGGCGCGAAGGTGACGTGAACGCCTTCCAGCGCGGCTTCGTGCGAGGCCATTCTTGCGCATTCCTCTGTCAGTTCATCATCAAAGGCACAGGCAAGCGCAAGTGGAATCGGATACTGGGTCCGGTAGCCGTGAATGACATCGTCCATCATAATAAGCGGAATATGATGCGGATGGTTCTCCATAAATTCACGCTGCAGTTTGATGCAGTTCTCCGCACCGACGCAGTTTAATACAGAGCCCATCAGTTTGAGATCCTCCGGCTTCAGGCCGATGGCACTTTCCGGGCCGGTTGCGGCAAGGCCGGCGTTTTCAATGAAGAAGCTGGCCTCGCACTGGGTGAGCTGACCGAGCTTTTCCTCCAGAGAGAGCTCGGATAACAGTTGTTCGAGTTGTTCGTTTGTCATAGATATTTCCTTTATTTCTTCAGAGAGTGCGGAATCACTTATGCTGATTGAGCAGCCAGGTCATGATGCCGTATTCGTTGTTGTAGGTCGGGACCCAGGTCATGTGGTTCTCACCGAACAGGCGGCGATAGTCCATATTTTCACCGATGCCGATGTTGTACTCCGCAAGCTCTTCCGGGGAATACAGCGTCAGATGGGCATTCTTGTGGCCGCGGTCCTTCTGCTCCATGATGGCATCGACCAGGTATTTGTGGCGATACACGGTATGGTCCACGTACGCGGAAGCGACCCAGACCGGAGCCTCGATGGAACGGAGGATGTTGAAGGTCTCCTCTACCATGGTCGGACATACCGGGACACAGGCTGCAAACAGGTCGGAACCGACGGACATGGCGGTCAGCGTACCCGCGCCGCCCATGGACAGGCCGGTCACGTAAACACGGTCCGGATCTACCAGGCCCTCATCGATCATGCGGCGGATAATATCGCAGACCTTGCCCAGATAATCCCGGTACCAGCCGCTGTTTACAAGCATCGCGTCCTTGAAGGACTGCTTCATGATACCGCCGTTCATGTTCGGATGCCAGTTTTCAATGGCCTGCGGTGCCATGATGTAAATATCGTTGTATTTCATCGCCAGATTGATGGGACCGTAATCAGCGATCAGCTGCTTTTTATTGTCGCGGCCGTCACCGTCTTCTTCGGTGCAGGGGCCGCCGTTTCCACCGCCGTGCAGGTAGAGAAGAAGCGGGCGCTTGCCGTTACAGGACGGCCGGCGCAGGCGATACAGGACCTCACCCTCGCGGTGGGACTCAAAAAGATCCAGGCCTTCGATCTCAACGGTGAAATCCGCTCTTGTGAAGGTCTTTCCGCCGAGCGTCATGGTGAAACCGAAGCCGGAGCAGAAGGGTGTGCAGTCCAGTGTAAGGACACCGTCCTCGACCGTGATCCTCAGGACCTCGCCATAGCCGATGCCGGTCTTCTTCTTCACCTCTTCGCGCTGAAAATCCTTACCGAAATCGGAGATAGTAAAAGAATCCGCTGCGGGGGCATCGCCCTCCCAGGGCATGACCATACGGTAAGCTTCCTGACCGGTCCAGCCCATGCGGCAGTAAAGTGTTGCATTCATAACAGTACCTCACGAAAATATGATACTCTCATATTACGCTCAATTCAGCGGAAAGTACAGTATGAATTATCGAATATAGCGTTGAAAAGTCTTTGAAATTCCTTGAATCCTGCTGTCTGTTACATTCCCTCAATTGACTTTTGCGGGATTATCGTGTATGATGAACTGAACAGGAAAGGAGTACAAATCCGATGAATGATTTATTAAATAAAGTGATCGATTCTGAAGTTAAAGCCAAGGTTGAAGAAAAACTGAAAGAGAACCGGAAGATCCTTTGCATCGTTTGTGCAGTGGTTGCAGTGCTTCTGCTTGTTGCAGCGGTATGCTACGTGGTCTATCGAATTCAGTCGGCAAAATGCCTGGACGAGTTTGACGAGGATGACGATGAAGATTTCTTCGATGACGAAGAGGATTTTTAAACTCAGATCAGTAATCAGCCCGGGTGTGTGACGCCGGCTTTACCGAGGATTCGGAAAAGCGTATGTCATCGGCCCGGGCTTTTTTATGGAAACAGGCGGCAGGGAGCTGCTTGAATAATAAATAAACACAGGGAAAGGATCCCGGTGTTTGAAAGAGAGGATCAAATGAAGAAAGGTCAGATTTACCAGGGTGTCGCCGGGGAAATCAAGTTCCCGAATCGGACCGTTGTTACGACCGAAGAGGGAGAGAAGTGTACAGTTGCCAATGCACTGACCGGCCAGAAGGTTGAGTTCCGCGTGGAAAAGGCAAAGAACGGCCGCTATGAGGGCCGTCTCTTAAAGGTGCTTGAAAAGTCGGAGCTGGAGACGGCAAAGGACGTCTGCCCGCACTTTGGCATCTGCGGCGGCTGTCTGTATCAGAGCATGCCGTATATGAATCAGCTGAGACTGAAGGAATTCCAGGTGCGTTCATTGCTGGATCAGTCCGGTTTTGATTACAAATGGGAGGGGATCCAGACCAGCCCGAATCAGTTCGGCTATCGAAATAAGATGGAATTCTCCTTCGGTAACGAGGAAAAGGATGGTCCGCTGACCGTCGGCCTTCACAAGCGCGGCGGATTCTACGACATCGTCCCGGTAAGGGATTGCCGGATCGTGGATGAGGACTATCGCCAGATCCTGAACTATACCCAGTTCTATTTCCGCATGATGAATGTGCCGTTTTATCATAAGCTGCGGCATGAGGGCATCCTGCGTCATCTTTTAGTGCGTAAGGGCACCAAGACCGGTGAGATCATGGTGGCGCTCGTTACTACGAGCGAGCTTTCTCTGGATCTTGCCGTATATGTGGAGAATCTTTGCAATCTGCCGCTTTCCGGCGAACTTGTATCGGTGCTGCACATGATCAATGACAATCCGGCCGATATGGTCGCCGCGGATGAGATCCGCGTTCTGTACGGTCGTGACTATATTTACGAAAAACTGTTTGATCTGAAGTTCAAGATCACACCGTTCTCTTTCTTCCAGACCAATACGCTCGGCGCGGAAGTTCTGTATGATACGGTGCGCGGGTATATCGGCACCACAAAGGACAAGTGCGTGTATGACCTGTATTCGGGAACCGGAACGATCGCGCAGGTGCTGGCGCCCGCGGCAAAGAAGGTCACCGGTGTGGAGATCGTAGCGGAGGCGGTCGAGGCTGCCAAGGTCAATACCGAACTGAATGGTCTGACCAACTGTGATTTCCTGTGTGGCGATGTTTTGAAGGTCATCGACGATCTGAGCGACAAGGCCGGAAAGCCGGATCTTATCGTGCTGGACCCGCCGCGTGACGGTATCCATCCCAAGGCGCTTGCCAAGATCATCTCCTTCGATGTGGACCGCATCGTCTATATTTCCTGCAAGCCGACGTCCCTTGTCCGCGATCTGGAGATCCTGAAGGCCGGCGGTTATGTTATGGAACGTGCGACCTGCGTCGATATGTTTGTCGGAACGCAGAATATCGAGACCGTGGCGCTTCTTTCAAAAAAGAGGACAGAAGAATGATCACCGGACAGCATCACATCGCGGTCTTATGCAGTGACCGCGCGGCAGCATTACATTTTTATGAGACCGGACTCGGGTTCCGGATCGCGGAGGACTATGTCCGTCCCGAACGGAACGATGAGATCCTGATGATGGAGGGCTACGGCTTTACGCTGGAGCTGTTCATCGGCGGCGGACATCCGGACCATGTGACCGGACCGGAGGCTTACGGAGTACGTCATATCGCGCTCCGGGTAACGGAGATCGAAAAAGAGATCGAACGGCTCGCGGCGCTCGGAATCGAATCGGAGCCGGTCCGAAGAGACACGTTCAACCATCGGAAGATGACCTTTATCAAGGATCCGAACGGTCTTCCAATTGAATTACATGAGTAACTATGGACGCGTTCATTCTTAAATGAACGCGTTCATATTGCATTATCCCGCGGGGAGTGGTATAACCGAATTGACGAGCCGGGCATCCGGCACCAAAAAAGGAGTACCATATGAGCAGTTTTAAGAATTTAAGAATCGTTGATAATTTCTACCAGACATCGCTGTATTTCCCGATGCCGACGGTCGTCATCAGCACCCTTTGCGAGGATGGCACCACAAGCTGCGGTCCGTACAGCCTGATCCAGCCGTACTATGTTGCCGGCAAGGACTACTATGCCATGCTGTTAAACTGCCGCAACTCCTCCAATACCGCGCAGAATCTTCTGCGTACCGGTAAATGTGCACTCAATTTTGTCAATGACAAGCCCAAGACCTTCCATGAGATCGTGAAGCTGTCCTGGCCCGGTGATACGCCGGCAGAGAAAATGCCGAAATTCAACATGAGCCTGGAGACCAGCCTGATCGAGGAGGAGACCGGTGAAAAGCGGCCGATGGTCCTCACCGATGCCATCGAAGTCATCGAGTGCACCTGGATGCGTGAGCTGGACGGCGCCGACAAGGATGTTCCGGGTCAGCTGAACGGCTACGAACCGCCGTACCATGATTTCAACGGCATCACCTCCAAGTTCGGCGCGCATTTCATTCTGCGTATCGACCGCATCCTGATGAAGGAGAAGTATGCGAATGCCATCGTGAACGGTGTGAAGGCCGGCGATTTCCCGTCCCTTCCGGTCGATTACGGCTATCGTGACAGCAAGAATTTCTGGTTCCACAGAAAGAGCCGCATGCGTACGGAGCTTTTGCCCATCCGCGCCGCTTCTCTGGAATCCGTCCGTTATGCCGCAGACCGTGCCGATGATACCGTCAAGTTCTCCGATGATGCGCTGATGACCATCCTGAATGTTCCGCGTGTCTTCCTGCCGCTCGTTTTGAAGGGCTGCGTGGACTGGGCCAAGGAGAACAACTGCACGCTCATCACTGAAAAAGAGATGAAGATCATTAACGACAAGAGATCTAAAGAAAAAGCAAAAAAATAACCGGAGGCTCATGTTTCGCACTCCGGAAAAGGATTGTTATGAAGGAAAATGAAACGGAAACGCTGACGTTTGGCTATACGCCGGCCGAATACGGAAAATTTAAAAAATACGGTTGGCGTTTCCTCATTCTTTACTCGGTTTTATACAGCGCACTGTATTGTGTGCGACTCAATCTTGCAAATGCCGGCCCGGAGATGATCTCCGGGCTCGGCTTTTCCACGGCCGATATCGGCATTCTGACGGCGACGCTGTTTTGGTCGTATGCCGTGGGTATGCTGATCGGGGGAAGAGCATCGGAGGTGTTCGGCTCCACGCGGTTCATCACGATTTCGGTCCTGGCATCGGTTACGGTCAATATTCTGTTCTGTTTCACGAGCTCTCTGCCGGTAATGCTTGTCCTGTGGGCAGTCAACGGTCTGGTCCAGGCCATGAACTGGCCTGCGGGCTGTGAGGTGCTGGCGGAGTGGTGGCCCGGAAAGTCCCGCGGTTTTGCCATGGGCTTCGCGAGCGCGTTTTCCGGCTTCGGTCAGGCGTTTGCGACACTCACTGTCGCGCTCGGACTGTTTCTGTTCCCGTCCATGGGCTGGCGCAGCGCATTCTTTGTGCCGGCGGTCTTCCCGATCGTGTTCTTTATGATCTACATTCTGTTTACCAAGGCTTCTCCGGAGAAGATCGGCCTTAAGGCCTATCACGAAGAAAACCCGGAGATCGAAAAGGCAGAAGCGGAGATGCGCGAACTTGTTCAGAAGAATGGCAAGCTCTATCCGTATAAGTATCTTCTGAAGGAAGGCTATTTTGTGCGTACGCTTGTCATGCACGTGTTCTGCGGGTTTTCACGCTACGGTCTCCTGACCTGGGTGCCGATGTACTTCATCGAACGCTTCAACGTGGACATTATGGAGGGCCTGTTTGCGTCGTTAGCCCTGCCCATCGGAATGGGTATCGGCTGCCTGGTCATGCCGACGATCACGGACCATTTGCAGGACCGCATGACGATCATACCGGCATCCTCCTTTGCGGCGATGGCCTGCCTTGTTGTGCTGTTGTTCCTGGATCCGCGCACAACGGTCGGATTCCTTCTGATCGAAGTCATGCTGTTCATCGCCGGCTTCTTCATCTATGCGATCTCCGGCATTCTGAATACGATTGCGATCGATGCCGGCGGCCGCGTTTTCAACGGCACGGCGAACGGGCTGGTGGGCTTCACCGGTTATATGGGAGCCGGATTCCAGTCGATCCTGTACGGATTCATTGTGGCACATATCGGATGGCCGATGCTGTTCGTGTCGATCGCGGGGTTCTGTGCGCTGATCGGGGGAATGGGATTGATCAAGAGAAAATGAGCCCGGGGACACATTCCTTTTTTGTTCACACAATACAATCGATCCACGCCGGAAAATGATCCGACAGCTTCAGGTAGGCGTCGTCGATGTAGCGGTCAAAGCGGATGACACGCATCGGTCCCTGGATCAGTACGTGGTCGATGGCTTCCTCAAAGGGCTTCGGCTCATACGGCACCCAGCCGTCGTCACCGCACCAGTGGTAACCGTTGTAGGGGTACGCCCATTCCGCCTTGTCATTCGCGTGGGTGAAGCAGCGCTCCGTAAGGAAGCGGATCGGGGCGGAGTCGTACGGACAGTTCAGATCGCCCACGAGGACCGCGGGACAATCGGCTCCGGAAAGCGCGCGGAAGCGCTCGATCTCTTCCACTAAGATACTGCACTGGTAAACGCGCGCGGCGTCGGAACCAAGCTGGAAATCCTTTTTTCCGGGATCGTCCGACTTCCACCAGAGATGGGTCGTGCAGAGGATCAGACATTTTCCGGTGCGTTTGTCACGGAACAGGCCGATGCACCAGGACTTGGTGTCATCGTTATTAAAGCAGCCCTCATAGCCCGGACAGCCTGCGGGGTAAATGCCGAAGGCGGAATTCACCAGCTCAAAACGGTCCTGACGGTAGAGGATCGGCGTGTCGCGGCCCCAGATCGCGGCGTAATGCGGCTCGCCTTCGTTTAAATAACGCATCATCAGGTCCAGCATTTTCGGCGAGACCTCCTGAAAGCCGATGATATCCGGCATCGTTTCCCGGTAAACGCGGACAAAGCCGCGCTCGCGCACCTCGGCGGAGCAATCTTCCCCCATGGCCGCCCAGATCTCGTTGTTTTCATCGTGGCGCCACTGGTTATTGGACATAATACGAATGGTAGGATCTATAGACATAACACGCCTCCTTCAGTTACTTCGATTGTAGTACCGCAGCAGGAAAAACGCAACGGTGTGCGGAAGAAGTTTTCTTTGCGGAGTCCAGGCGCTTTCCGGTTGCCGCAGCCGCCGAACTATGGTACAGTTACTGTAGTTTTTTATTAAAGGAGTTTTCCATGCCCATTCTTACGGATCATCTGGGCCGCGATGCAAGCGACCTTCATAATAAGACCCTTTGGCTGTTCGATATGGACGGCACGATCTACGAGGAGGACCGTATCTTTGACGGCACGCTCGACCTGCTCCGGAAGATTCGCGAGGACGGCGGCCGTTATATGTTCCTCACCAACAACTCCAGCAAGTCCGTCCGTGACTATGTGACCAAGGTCACAGGCATGGGCATCGATGCGGATCGCGAGGATTTCTTTACATCGTCCCAGGCAACGGTACGCTACATTCAGGAGAACTTTCCCGGCGCGCTTGTGTATGTGCAGGGTACGCGCTCTTTAGTGGAAGAACTGCAGACCTCCGGCATCCGTGTCACGGAAGAGTTTGACCTCAGCGCCGAAGTCATTCTGGTCGGGTTCGATACCGAACTCACATTTGAGAAACTGCGCCGCACCAGCGAGATGCTGACCAAACTGGATGTACCGTACATCGCAACAAATCTGGATCTTGTCTGTCCGGTCTCCTTCGGCTTTGTACCGGATTGCGGGTCGATGTGCATCGGCTTAAAATACGCGACCGGTAAGGAACCGACGGTCATCGGCAAACCAAAGCCGACGATGATCGAACTGGCCTGCAGAAAGTACGGGGTCCCGAAGGAGCAGGCCGTGCTGATCGGTGACCGTCTTTACACGGACATCGCTTCCGGTGTCAATGCCGGCGTCACCACGATCTGTGTGCTGTCCGGTGAAGCGAAACTGGAGGAGGCGCTGGAGTATGAGAAACAGCCGACCTACATTTTTGAAAGTGTAAAAACGATCTGTGAAGGTCTGAAGCAGTCATGACAAAATAGGCTCCGATCGGAGCCTATTTTTTTGCGCTCATTTTCCGTGACAGTGAACGCGGAAAATGAGCGCAAAAAAGGAAAAGTCGGCGCAAAAATCGAAAACATAAAAGAATTGAGATTTTTGCGGCCTGTGGTATACTGATTTTTGTGCGCGCATCTTTTGATCATGCGCAAAAAACAGTGATAATTATTGGGGGTAATGCATTGATTTTCGGAAAGCATATCAACAAGTACTATCTGAAATACAGTTGGATGATTTTGCTCGGCCTGATCGCGCTGGTCAGTGTTGACTTCGGTCAGCTGAAGATTCCGGAGCTTTACAGAATGGCGGTCAACGGCCTGAATAACGGAGCGGTGGAAGTGGACGGCGTTCTTCATACGTTTGACATGGATTTCCTGCTCGATGAGATCTGTCTGCCGCTTTGCATCGTCATCGTCATGATCGTGGCAGGACGTTTTCTGTGGCGTATCGGCTTCTTCGGTTCCGCTATCAAGGTGGAGCAGGAGGTCCGTTTCAAGATGTTTGACCGTTGCAAGGACCTTTCCCAGCAGTACTACGCCGTCAACAAGGTCGGTAATATGATGTCCCTGTTCACGAACGATATCGATACCATCCGCGACTGCTTCGGTAACGGTATCCTGACTTTTGCGGACGCCCTGATCATGGGCGGTATGGCGCTGGTCAAGATGTACCGCATGAATGTGATCCTGACGGCTTTCAGTATGATCCCGATGGTCTTCCTCTTCATCGCGGCAAGCCTGGTCGGAAAGAAGATGTCCGCCAAGTGGAGAGAGCGTCAGGAGGCCTTCTCCAATCTGTCCGATTTCTCGCAGGAATCCTTCTCCGGCATTGCCGTCATCAAGGCGTTTGCGAAGGAAGCCAAGGAACTCATGGCGTTCCGCGTGTTGAATATCGATAACGAGCGGGTAAATGTGGAATTCGTCCGTATGGCAACGCTCATGAATATCATGATCACGCTGTTCGTGGAATCCGTCATCTGTATCATCCTCGGATTCGGCGGCTATCTGGTTTATGTGGGTGTGTTTGATGCCGGTGAGTTGGTCGAATTCATCCTGTACTTTACGAATATCGTATGGCCCATCATGGCCATTTCCATGCTGATCGAGCAGCACGCACGCGGTTCCGCTTCACTGAACCGTATCAGCGAGCTACTGGATACCGGCATCGATGTCAAGGACTCCGAGGCGGTCCGCGCTGCTGTTGAGGCAGGGGACACGAGCGTCATCGATCCGGAGATCAAGGGTACCGTGGAATTCAAGCATCTGAATTTCACTTATCCGGGTTCGGAACTCGAGGTGCTGCACGACGTCAGCTTCCGGATCGAGGCCGGCGAGAACGTGGGCCTGATCGGTAAGACCGGTTCCGGTAAGACGACCATCGTGGACCTGATCGCCCGTACGTATAACGTACCGGACGGCACGATCTTTATGGACGGACACGATGTCAATGACCTTCCGATTCATACGGTCCGCAAGCATCTTGCGTATGTTCCGCAGGATAATTTCCTGTTCTCGCAGACCATCGGCGAGAATATCGCGTTTGCGTTTGAAGGCTCGGATGATAAGGCGGCCATTGAAGAAGCGGCCCGTTATGCCGATGTTTACGACAATATTTCCGAGTTTCCGGAGAAGTTTGAGACCATGCTCGGTGAGCGCGGTGTCACGGTCTCCGGCGGACAGAAGCAGCGAATCTCCATTGCCCGTGCGCTGATGAAGAATTCCGAGGTACTGATCCTGGATGATTCCGTCTCCGCGGTCGATACCAAGACGGAAAAGACGATCCTTGAGAATCTGAGGACCACGAGAAAGGGCCGCACGACCATTCTGATCGCGCACCGTATCACAACGGTCCGGCACATGGATAAGATCATCTTCATCGATGACGGCCGCGTGGTCGATGTGGGTGGCCACGAGGAACTGATCGCACGCTGCCCGGCGTACGCTGAAATGGTCGAGCTGCAGCGCCTTGAGGACGAAAGAAAGGAGCGTGAATAATATGAGAGAATACTATCCGCTTCTTGTGACCGGGGCCATCGTCGGAGTGCTCAGCATCGTTTTCGTCACAGCGTTTGCCTGCATGAAGGATAAGAAGGAAGCCATCGGCTTTGAACGAAACATGAAGGACAGCGAGATCATTAAGCGCCTTCTGATGTATGCGAGGCCCTATTGGAAAAACTATTTCCTGATCTTCACCTTTGTTCTGGTGTCCATCGCGTATGATGTCACGTCGCCGCTTCTCATCGGTCGTATCGAAGAGATGGTCAAGGACCGTTTCGAGATGAATCAGCTGGTCCGCATGATCTTGATCTATGCGAGCATTCTGGCGGTATCGCTTATCAGTAACTACATTCAGGCGATCCAGCTGCAGAAGACCGGTCAGAAGATCCTGACGGCTATCCGCGAGGATCTGTTCACGCACATTGAAAGCCTGTCGCACAATCAGCTGAACCACATTCCGGTCGGTAAGCTGGTCACCCGTGAGACCAACGATACCAATGCCATTTCCATGATGTTCACAAACATTCTGGTCAATCTGTTCAAGAATGCGCTGGTGGTCATCGGCGTCCTGGTAGCGATGCTCTGTCTGAATTACGAGCTGACCCTGATGGTCCTGTGCTTTGTACCGTTCATCATTCTGTTTACGCTGATCTTCCGTAAGTTCTCCCGCCGCGCATATCGCCGCGTGAAGGATTGCACCACGGATATCAACACGTATTTAAGCGAAAATCTTTCCGGTATCAAGATCACGCAGATCTTCAACAACGAGCAGAAGAAGCGCGAGGAGTTCCGGGAAAAGAACGATAAGACCGCAAAGGCGCGCGTGGCGGAAGTCCTGGTATTCGGTATTTTCCGACCGATCGTGTACATGCTGTATGTCGCATCCATTCTGTGTCTTCTGTATCTGTCCGGTAAAGGCTACATTCAGAACACCAGCTTCATGGGACAGGTGATCACATCCGGTACGCTGGTCAGCTTCTATATGTACATTTCCAAGTTCTATAACCCGATCCAGAGCCTGGCGGAGACCTTTAACTGGCTGCAGTCGGCGATGGCATCGGCAGAGAAGGATTTCTCCATTATGGATATGGAGCCGGAGATCGTCGATGAGCCGGATGCCATCGAACTGGAGCACTTCGAGGGTGAAATCGAGTTCAGGAATGTCTGGTTCGCATACAAGGAAGGCGAGTGGATCTTAAAGGATGTGTCCTTCCATGTGAATGCGAAGGAGACCGTCGCATTTGTCGGCGCGACCGGTGCCGGAAAGACGACCATTCTCGGACTGGTCTGCCGTAACTATGATATTCAGAAGGGCCAGATCCTGGTCGATGGCATCGACATCCGCAAGATCAAGGTCCGGTCGCTTCGCCGTCATTTTGGTCAGATGCTGCAGGATGTGTTCCTTTTTGCGGGCACCATCCGCTCGAACATCGTGCTGCGTGAGGAGAATATGACCGATGAGGAGATCATGGAGGCTTGCCGCTATGTCAATGCCGATCATTTCATCGACCGCCTGCCGAATGGCCTGGACGAAGAGGTCCGTGAACGCGGTAACAACTTCTCCGCAGGCCAGCGTCAGCTGCTGTCCTTCGCACGTACCATTATTCACAAACCGGATGTCATGATCCTGGATGAGGCGACTGCGAACATCGATACGGAGACCGAACAGCTGATCCAGAATTCACTGGAAAAGATGATGAACATCGGAACGATGCTGATCGTTGCGCACCGTCTGTCCACCATCCAGCATGCGGATAAGATCATCGTGCTGAATCACGGACGCATTGTGGAGCAGGGCGATCATTTTGAACTGCTGAAGAAACGCGGTGCATATTATGAGCTGTATAAGCTGCAGTATGCAGAGTCAGACGAAAGCCGTATCTAAGTCAGACGAAAGCCGAGACAGAGTCAGACGAAAGCCGAGACAGAGTCAGACGAAAGCCGAGACGGAGTCGAGGGAACGGTTCCGGAGGAACCGCGTGTCTGACTTCGAGGGAACGGTTCCGGAGGAACCGCGTGTCTGACCGCAGACGCGAGTTTGCGAAAAAACGGGATTAAAACAAAAAGGACGGTGTGAATATTTTCACACCGTCCTTTATCTTATGATAGCCGTCCTTTATGTTCTCAGCCTTTCTCCTTTATCAACCTCACCGCTTCACGCGCAGCCGCACCGGCATCCTCGGTCCAGAGGTCTGCGCCGATCTCATCGCAGAATTCCTGCGAAGTCGGCGCACCGCCGATCATGATCTTGACACGGTCGCGAATGCCACACTCCTCGGCGAGGGTCACGACATCGCGCATGTTGTTCATGGAGGTGGTGAGGAGCGACGAAAGCGCGATGATATCGCACTTTTTATCGATCGCGGTCTGTACGAAGGTCTCCGCGGACACATCGGTACCGAGATCCAGAACTTCGATTCCGGCGCCTTCCATCATGATGCGGACCAGATTTTTGCCGATATCGTGCATATCGCCCTGAACGGTGCCCAGACACGCCCGGCCTATGGTCTCGCTTCCGCCCGCCACCATGAAGGGCTTCAGATACTCCGTCGCCGCCGCCATGCAGCGCGCCGCCATCAGCATCTCCGGCACAAAGACCTTGCCTGCGGAGAAATCACTGCCGATCTTATTCATACCGTCCATCAAGCCGTCGGACAGGATGACAGCCGGTGTGATTCCGGCGTTCACGGCCTGCTCGGTCAGCGTCAGCACTTTTTTCTTCTGACCCTTATAAAGCGCCGCGGAAAGATCGGACAGAAGGTCCGTGGACTCTTCCTGCGCCGCTCCGAAAAAAGCGCCGCCGTTCACCGCAGCCACACGGCGCGGCGTCATCGGCCGCACGAACCTGCGAATGTGCAGTGACTCGTTATACGCGCGGATCTCATCGCTGATGATGGGTTCCACGTGCGGATAAACGGACTTCGGAAGCCCGTACGTGATACACGGAATATAGTAGCCGCCGGGACAGTTTGCCTCGCAGGTCGCACGTACATACGCGCGGATCTCTTCCTCGGTCGCATCCACGCGGTCGATGGCCGCACCGACACCGCCCATGAGTACCATCCGTCCGTTTAGATGCTCCTGCAGCGCCGGAATGTCATTCTCCGGCAGCGTTCCCTGCCAGACCTGGATCCCGATCTCCGCCATATCGTCTACGATCGGAACCAGATAGGAATCCGCGTGATGAACGGCGATGACGCCGCGTTTCCGCACTTCGCCGTAAAACTTCCGGTACGGCTCCTTGAAGAATTCGCGCCACATTTCCGGCTTCATAAAGAGTGCATTTTTAGTACCCCAGTCGTCGTGGGAAAGAAGCGCGTCCGGTTTCAGCTTGTCCAGAAGCATCGTCACATACTGCAGACGATACTGCAGAATATAATCGATCAGCTCATGCATCTCCTGCGGATGCTCGTACAGCGCGGTCAGCGTGTCTTCAAAGCCCATCAGGAAATGGCACTGTTCAAAAATACCGGTGCCCATGAAGACCGTGAAGAGACGGTCATCGCCTGCGGCTTTGCGCCCCACAATACGCGCGGTTTCCCAGTCCTCGTCCGCGAGGTGGGAGAGGTCGGGGGCTTTGACGTAATCCCGCCAATGGGTGATGTCTTTTAAGACCTTGAGCTCATCGGTCGTGACGGGCATGGCACCGGCGCTGCCTTCTTCCCAGGCAATGGTCGTGCCCCAGCGGTCCTTCACTGTCTCCCCGAGCTTACGGTTGCCGCGGAGATAAGCACTGATGGGTTCACCGAAAAAGCAGGAGAACGCCTCGTACTGTACAAGCGCGCGGTCCGGCTGGCCGTCCGGTTTTAATAATTCAAGAAGTAATTCCTTCGGTGTTTGCATAGAGACTCCCTTGCTTCCCGTCTTGACATGAGGACAGGGAATTCAGTAAAATGAGGTGTCGATACATGGGACGCGGGAACGTTCACACGCGGTGGTGCAGATGTACCGGCATTCGCAGCCCCATGTACTACTGGTATTATAAAGAAAAACAGGATGAGCGTCAATCATCTCAATATAGAAGGAGAGTTATATGGAACTGATCTATCCCGTCATTTTAGACGGTGCCACAGGCACCGAGCTTCAGAAAAGAGGCTTCACCGGCGATATCAGCGCGGAGGAGTGGGTCCTTACGCATCCGGAAGTTATTCTGGAGATCCAGAAAAACTACGTCGATGCCGGAAGCAAGGTGATCTACGCATCCACGTTCGGCGCGACAAAGGATAAGCTGAAGGATTACGGATTTCAGGACCGCGCGGCGGAAGTGAACCGGAAGATGACGGAGTTCTCCAAAGAAGCATCGTCCGGAAGGGCGTATGTCGCGGGTGATCTGGGCCCCATCGGCAAGATGATGGCGCCGCTCGGACCGATGTCCTTTGACGATCTATACGAAAACTATCTGGAACAGGTCCAAACACTGACGGAAGCGGGGGTGGACCTTTTTGTGGCAGAGACCATGATGGATGTTCCCACGGCACGTGCGGCGGTCCTTGCAGCCAAGGCCGTCAGCGACAAGCCGGTCTTCTGTACTTTCACCTGCGATGAAAACGGTCACCTTCTGACCGGAACCGATATCACCGCCGCGCTCCTGATCATGCAGGGCCTCGGCGTGGACGCGTTCGGCTTGAACTGCTCCGCCGGCCCCAGGGAAATGCTGGTCAACCTGACGGAACTCAGCAAGTACGCGGAGATTCCGCTCATTGCAAAGCCGAATGCGGGCCTTCCCCGCGTGGAGGACGGCAAGGCCTACTACGATCTGAGCCCGGAAGAGTTTGTTTCCTACGTCCCGGCGATGGCAGAGATCGGCGTCATGGTCTTTGGCGGCTGCTGCGGTACGGATCCGCGGTTCATCGCCGCACTGAAGGAAAACCTTCCGAAGGTCGCGATGCATCGTCCGGTCCGAAAGATCACGGATCAGCTTCCCGCGGCTACGGAGAAGGAGCTGTTCCTGCTCGCGCCGGACACGAGCTCGGGCAAGGTGCTTTCCTGCACGGCGGATCTTGAGGACGACATCATGGAAGCGAATGAAGAGACTGATCCGGTCATGACCATCGCCCTGAACAGCGAGTCCGACCTCGCACTCTTCAAAACCACGCAGTATCTCATCAATAAACCTCTGTGCATCCGTACGGATGACGCAGAGGTCCTTGAAAAAGCGCTGTTCTATTATCAGGGACGTGCCCTGTATGAGGGTGCGGTCTCCGAAGAGAAGCTCGCGGAACTGAATAAAAAGTACGGTGTGATCTACTGATTTTGGCTTAGTACACGGTCTTGGGACGGTAGAATTCAAAAATCATGGCATCATAATCCTTCTCACCGGAAGCGTCATGCGGCGTCCATGCAATCAGCAGGACGCCTTTTTTACGCATTTTTTGCACGGAGGCGGGAACCGCGCCTTGCTTGTACGCGATGAAATCCGGCTTGTTCAGGATGCTGAACGCGCAGTTTGAAAGCAGGCGCGCGATCGGTTTTTTCTGCGCCGGAAGGTAATCGTTGTATGTGGTCGCAAGCTGTCCGCGGACGATGTCCGGCGCGTTCTTCTTAAACCAGTTTACAATGAACGGATTGAAGGATTCGATGCAGAACACGCCTTTATATTCGCGGAGGATCGCCAGGGTCTTCCCGCAGAGCTCATCATTGTGCGGACCGGTCTTTAATTCTACGACCATCGGGCCGGCACCGTCATAGGCGGCCAGGACTTCGGTGAAGAGCGGAATGGTTTCCGCGGTACCGCAGAGGGACATCTTCTGAAGCTCCTCCAGCGTGAACGCGTCCACGCGGCCGTGAACACCGGTCACACGGTCCAGGGTGTCATCGTGAAAGACCACGACCTGTCCGTCTTTGGAAAGCTGAACATCAAGCTCCACACCGTAGCCGGCCTCCTTTGCTGCCAGAAATGCGGCGATCGAATTCTCCGGCACGGACTTATCCTCCGTATGCAGCCCGCGATGCGCGAAATTGTGATGGAAAAAGAGGGCCTTCTGCTCCTCCGTAAGTCTTGCCATAGCTACCTCCCGACAGACATTTTTAAATTTACTTGTATAAGATTATTTTTTATTGTAGTATGTTGCTATCAACAGTATAGCACCTCATGTGCAATACGCAACAGATTCGGAGGTTAATCATGAAACTTAATTACAAGCGGACATTCCTGATCGGCTTTGCCTTCTTCGGCATCCTGCTTCTCTGGCAGGTCTACGATTCCTGGTGTCCCACATTCCTGACGGACATTTTTGCCCGCCGTATGTATCATATGTCTTCCGCGGAGCTGAAGGCCGGTGATGCGTCCAAGATCCTGAAGGTCCAGTGGCTCGTCGGTATCATCATGGCGTGCGATAACCTTGCCGCACTGATCCTGCTTCCGATCTTCGGTAATCTGTCCGATAAAACGGAGACCCCCATCGGCAAACGTATGCCCTTCATTCTGGTCGGCACGTTCGTATCCGCTGTGGCGTTCCCGTTCATTCCGCTGTTCTTCCATTACAACAATATCGTCGGTATGGTCATTATGATGGCGATCGTTCTGATGTTCATGATGATGTACAGAAACCCGGCGGTCTCCCTGATGCCTGATATCACCCCCAAGCCGCTCCGTGCAAAGGCAAACGGTATTATCAACATTATGGGCTATCTGGGCGGTGCGTTTGCGACCGTGCTCGGCATTTTCTTAAAGCTCAGCGATTATATCAACGTGGCCGATGAAGCCCGCAAGCTCTGGATCATTGAGATCCCTTTCATCATCGCGGCAATTTTGATGGTCATCTCCGCCATGGTCCTGTTCTTTACGATCAAGGAGAACAAGGTCAAGGAAGAGATGAAGGAGACGCTGGAAGCCGGTGAAAAGATGGCGGCCGTTGCCGACGCCGTGGACGATGACAAGCCCATGTCCAAGGCAAACCGCAATATGCTGCTCGCAATCCTCGGCGCGGAGTTTTTATGGTTCATGTCCGATAATGCCATCGGCACATACATCGGCAACTATGTTATCTATTACCTGAATTCCGTATCCAGCTCGACTATGTACCTGGTCATCCTGGGCGGACTGGCATCCGTGGTCGGCTTCGGTACCGCAGGAACCATCGCCGATAAGATCGGCCGTAAGTGGACCATTTCCATCGGACTCGGCATCACCTTTGTAGCGCTCATCTTCATGTGCTTCGTTGTTCCGACCGGATCCGTTACCGGTGCGAATGGTGAGTATGCATTCCCGACCGCACTGTTTGCCGTCTGGGTCATCAAGGGCTACGGTATGGCGCTCGTCCATAACTGTTCCTTCCCGATGGTCGTCGAGCTTTGCTCCTCCAAGAAGATCGGCAAGTTCACCGGTTATTATTATGCATCCAGCATGTCCGCGCAGACCGTGACCCCGGTCCTTCTGGGCTTCCTGTTCAATCTGACCGGCATGTGGCGTGCACTGCCCGTATATTCCTGCATTCTGACCGCATTGTCCTTCGTGGTATTCAGCCTGCTCGTTAAGAACATCAAGGCAAAGAAGGTCGCGAATGCCAAGGGGCTGGAAGCGCTGGGCGATGAAGATTGATGACCGGGAGCGCACATATTGTGGCTGAGCCGGAAGGCGGCGCAATATATGCTTGCATGAACGGAAAGAATTCGTTATAATACAAGGATAGAGCGGAGTTATGGCAAGAAAACTCCAAAAACAGAAAGAAAATCCCTCTTGGATTTAAAAAGGAGAGAAAGAAATGGCAGAAGTAATCAAACGCGATCCCAAGAAGGCGGGCACTGCGGAAAAGGCTCCCGTTCAGAAGGTGAAGAAGGAAGCAGCGGAAGCTGTTGAAGAAGTAAAAGAAGAAAAAGCGGCTAAGACGGAAAAGCCCGTAAAGCCGGCTAAGAAGAAAGAAAATGCGACCGGTCTCCGCATCGGTGCGGCAATCCTCTGGCTCTGCGCACTGGCTTGTGAAGTCGTTGCGATTCTTGTATATGTTGAGAAGCTGGAGCTTCCGCTTCCCTGGACTCCGCTGGTAAAGACGCTGGTATTCCTGGTACTTGACCTGGTATTCATCATCATCGGTTCCCAGCTTTGGAAGACCGCAAACCACAAGGATCCGGTCTCCAAGAAGAACAAACTGAAATTCTGGCTCTGGAACAATATGGGTGTCATCGTATGTGCTCTGGCATTCATCCCGTTCATCATCATCGCTCTTACCGATAAGAACGCAGATCCGAAGACCAAGAAGATCGCGGCGATCGCAGCAGCTGTCATGTTAGTCATCGGCGGTCTGTGCAGCTATGACTGGAATCCGATGTCCATCGAGCAGAAGACCGAAGCTGAATCCGTTCTGGAAGGCTATACGCTGTACTGGACCAGCGGCGGTTCCCGTTATCATCTGGACCAGGACTGTCAGGCACTTGTGAATTCTTCAGAACTCGTTGGCGGTACCATCGACGAAGCGATCAGCAGCTACGGCAAGGATTTCCTTTGCAAGTTCTGCATGAAAAAGCATCTGGATGAGATCGACGGCCTTGAGAATCTTGTTAAAGGCGCAAACGTCGAGTAAGGAGGGAACATGGATACATCTTCCATCATTACAAAGGATCTGATCAAGCAGGTCGCAAAGGAAGCCGGCACCACGCAGAAGAATACGAAGTCTGTTCTGACCAGCCTTCTGCCGATGCTTCTTTCCGGCAACCAGAATGCCGCTTCTCAGACGGCACAGCAGTCCGGCGTAAACAATGACCTTACGGCTAAGATCATTCAGATCGCCCTGCCGCTGATCCTGAACGCACTGATGAATCAGAATCAGAGCTCCGGTTCCTCCGCGGCAACGGACCTGATCGGCCAGACCCTCACCGGATCCAATAATTCATCGAGCGATGCCTCTTCCGGTCTTCTCGGCTCTCTTTTGGGCGGAATGTTAGGCGGCGGAAGCAGCAGCGGTAACAGCGGAAACAGCAGTAACGGCATCATGTCCCTGCTTGGTTCCCTGATCAGCACCGATACCTCGAAGGATGACTGATAACTTTATAAAAAAGCCCCGGCGGTCAGCCGGGGCTTTTGTTTTATTCGTCAAAGGTGATATCCAGAATGTAGGAGCTTCCTTCCGGCACCTTTGCGGTGACCGTACCGGTCTTTGAAATGATGCGGTTATTCAGCGCGACATTCTCCGACATCGCAGCCGCGGGCTCCGCTGTATAGTAATAAGAGCGGGGCAGACGTCCCTCCGTGATCTCGACGACATCGCCGATCTCCAGTACATCGCGCTCCATCGTGAACTTTTCCGTGCGCATTTTATACCTCCGGGTATGTGATCTGATGTCCTTATTTTAGCCTCGAACAGCGGGAAGTTCAATAGAATACAGACAAAAAAACACTTTAATTCTAAAAAGCTTTGTTATATACTGATAAATGTGGTGTTGTCCGGACTCATCGGAACATCGGCAAAAACGCATAATGGATCTGCGCATTTTTATACCCGCGCAGTCAGGGGAGGCTTACAAATGAAAAAAGTTGAAGATTACGTGATCACGATCCCGGATTTCCCGGAACCGGGTATTATGTTCAGAGATGTTACGAGTGTTCTTGTCAATCCGGACGGTCTGGAGCTTGCCATTGATGAGATGGAAAAACTGCTTGACGGTGTGGATTTTGACGCATTTGTCGGTCTGGAATCCCGTGGTTTCCTGTTCGGTATGCCGATGGCTTACAACATGCATAAGCCGTTCGTACTGGTTCGTAAGAAAGGCAAGCTGCCGCGTGCGACCGTTGAGAAGAGCTATGATCTGGAATACGGCAGCGCGACCATTGAAGTGCATAAGGATGACCTGAAGCCCGGCATGAAGGTCGTCATCGTCGATGACCTGATCGCAACCGGCGGTACGGTCAAGGCTGCTGCGGAGCTCGTGGAAGAGCTGGGCTGCGAAGTTGTCAAGATGATCTTCCTGATGGAACTCAAGGGCCTGAACGGAAGAGATAAGCTGCAGGGATACGATGTCGCAAGCGTAGTTGCATACGACGGTAAATAAGTAAATAACGCGGCTGCGGCGTGAACAGCAGCAACGAAAAGGGGAAAATATGTTCAAACTGAAAGAGAACAAGACCACTGTCGGAACGGAGATCATCGCCGGCCTGACAACGTTCATGACCATGGCGTACATCATCGCCCTGAACCCGAATCTGCTGACCGGATTTGGAGCAAACGGCGGCCCGGAGCTCTGGAATGCAGTCTTCCTTGCAACCTGTATCGCAGCCGGCGTAGGTACCATCGTAATGGCCTTCGCAGCAAACAAGCCGTTCGCAATGGCTCCCGGTATGGGCTTGAACAGCTTCTTTGCGGTCGTTGCCGCACAGATCGCCGAAATGGCAGGCGTTACCTATGTTGCCGGTTTCCGCGCAGCACTGGTCATCATCCTGGTCGAAGGTATCGTTTTCCTGATCCTTTCCGTACTGAACGTGCGTGAAAAGATCGTTGAAGCGATTCCGCTTCCGATCCGCCTCGGTATCGCTCCGGCCATCGGCATGATGCTTCTGAACATCGGCTTTGGCTCCAACGCAGGTATTTATTCTTCAAACGGCGGCCCGTTCTATGTTATGGCGAACTTCTTCGGTTCCCTGACCGCAGGCACCGCTAAGACCGCAATGGGCGCAGACGGCTACGCAGCAATGGTACTGACCGTTGTGACCATGCTCATCGGTTTCTTTGTCATCGTCATCCTGGCACAGCACGGCATCAAATCCGCTGTTCTGATCGGCATGCTGGCTGCTTCCGTTATTTACTGGGCAGGCGAGGCGATCTTCCTGCACACCAATCCGTTCGCAGCACTGGCTACCGCTTCCTGGCTGCCGCCTTTCGGCGACATGGCGGAAATGACGCTGTTCAAGTTTGATTTCGCAACGTTTGCAAGCATCGGCTGGTTCACGGTCGTTACCCTGATCCTGACCTTCTGCATCATCGATATGTTCGATACCATCGGAACCCTGGTCGGTACCGCTTCACGCGCAGGTATGCTTGATGAAAACGGCAACATGCCCAATATGAAGGGCGCGCTGATCTCCGATGCTATCGGTACCATGTTCGGTGCTGCGACCGGCACCTCAACGGTCACCACGTTCATCGAGTCCGCATCCGGCGTTGAAGCCGGCGGCCGTACCGGTCTTACCGCACTGGTATCCGGTATCCTGTTCCTGGCATGCATGTTCATCAGCCCGATCGCTGCGATCATTCCGGCAGCGGCAACTTCCGCAGCACTGATCTACGTCGGCGTTCTGATGCTGGCAGGTCTGAAGAATATTGATTTCTCCGACAGCTTCCAGTTCATTCCGGTCGCAATTATGCTGATCGCGATTCCGGTCTCCGGCTCCATCGGCCACGGCATCGGTCTGGGCATCATCACCTACACTGTCATGAAGGTATTCACCGGCAAGGCAAAGGATGTTACGGTTCTGACCTATATCATCTCTCTGATCTTCCTGGTCAAGTTCTTCCTGGCTGTATAATGGAATTACGGGGCTCTGCATCTTAGGCAGAGCCCCTGTTTTATCATCATTGTTAAGAAATCCGAGCGTCAACGCTTGCACCGAAACGGACGGACAGACGGGCAAGTGGAAACGCTTACGATCAATCGAACGGACACACCCAACAAATTTACGGTAAAGGTTAGTTTTAACATGGAAGAAAAGAAGACTTTCGAGGAGATCCTCGAAGAAATGAAGGATGCCGGCGTGAAGGAAAGCTTCGCGGACGGCAAGAGAGACCTGGAGGAGATCGTCGCGGAAGCGGAAGAGCGCGAGGCGGCGGAAAAGGCAGCGGCGGAAGCAAAGACTGCAGCGGAGGAAGCTGCGAAGAAGGCGGCGGAGCTCAAGGAGCGTCAGGAGAACCCGCACGGTCTGATCCGCACGAACGTTTCCGCAATGCCGGATCCGGATACCATCCCGACGGAGACCATGGCCGACTACGGCGATGTCCTGGAGGCCTCCTTCAAACAGATCCACGTGGGCGATGTTCTGGAAGGCACGGTCATTTCCGTTGACGAGACCGGCGTGCTTCTGGACCTCGACTATTATGCACCGGGCAAGGTCCCGGCCGATGAAATGTCCGCCGATCCGCACTTCAGCATCATGGAGGACGTTCAGATCGGAGACCGTTTCTCCGCCACTGTCACCAAACGCGACGACGGCGCGGGCAACATCCTGCTTTCCAGAAAACAGGCCGATGACACCCTGTCCTGGGACAAACTGAAGAAGCTTATGAATGAGAAGACCGTCATCACCGGCAAGATCACGGAGACGGTAAAGGCCGGCGCGATCATGTACGTGGAAGGCATCCGCGGCTTCATTCCCTGCTCCAAGCTGGCACTGGATTATGTGGAGGATCCGGCACCGTTCCTGAATCGCATCATCGAGGTACAGGTCATCAACGTGGAGGAGAACGCCGGGAAGCTGGTGCTTTCGGCGAAGGAGATCCTGCAGGGAAAGGCCATCGAGGAACGTAATAAGAAGGTCAGCCTGCTGACTGTCGGAAACATCGTGGAGGGCACGGTCGAGAGCATCCGGGATTACGGAGCATTCGTAAACATCGGCGATGGTGTGAGCGGACTTTTACACATCTCACAGGTATCCGAAAGACGTCTAAAGAGCCTGAAGGGCGTGCTGAAGGAAGGACAGACCGTCAAGGTGCTGATCACCAAGGTCGATAACGGCAAGGTGAGCCTGTCCATGAAAGCCCTTGAGGATGCACTGAACACCGAAAAGTCCGAAGAGGATGTGGAAGAATACAACGATCACGGCAGTGCGGGCACGTCCCTCGGTGATCTGTTCAAGAATCTGAAATTCTGAGGGAAAGCATGATCGTATATTTTGTGAGACACGGAGAGCCGGACTATGAAACGGATTCTCTGACCGAGGAGGGAAAGCGTCAGGCGGAGCTGGTTTCCCGGAGGCTCGTTATGAGCGGTGTGGACGGAATCTATTCATCCCCGCTGGGAAGAGCCCGCGAGACTGCGATCCCGACGGCGGAGAAGACCGGGCTCCCGGTCGAGATCCTGCCCTGGGCATACGAGCTCAGTAAAGAGAGCAAAACAACCATGTTCTCGGAAAAGCCCACGCATCTGTCCTGGATCAACGGAACGTACTGGATGCAGCCGAAATTCCGGAACCTGACCGGGAAAGAATTCTTTGAGCTCGAAGCGGTACAGAAAAGCGGCTTCAAGGAGCGCTACCGGATGATCACCGAAGGCCTGGATGCCTGGATCAAAGAACTCGGCTATGAGCGCACGGAGGACGGCTTCTACATGCCGGTGCGTCCGAACGACAAGCACGTGGTCCTGTTCTGTCACGCCGCCATGATGCGCGTACTTCTTGCGCATTTCATGAACATGCCGTACCAGTACGTGAACTTCCCGTTCATCGGAAACTTCACAGGCGTCACGGCATTCAGCTTTCATGAGTTTAAGCGCGTAGGCACCGATGAAGAGGGCAATCTGTTTTCCGGAGTGGAAACCGAGACCGCGCAGCCACTGGTCCCGCGCATGATCTCATACGGTGATGTGGGGCACATGTACCTCGACAAAGAGGGGGTACCGATGCGGAATTATTCCACAGGAGAAGTGTTCTGAAAAATCACCAAAAATAGTTATTTTTTCTTTCTTTTTTAGGCATCAAGTCGTGTTGACTTTAGCGAATGCGAATGATATAATCTTCACAATTTCACCTTATTGTTTTAATCAACGAACCAGATGAGGAGGTCGTCACTATGGGTCAGATTATTGGAGAAGGCATTACATTTGATGATGTGCTGCTCGTTCCGCAGTACTCCAACTACACACCGAATATGGTGTCTTTACAGACAAAGCTCACAAACAAGATCACTTTAAACATTCCGTTAATGAGTGCAGGTATGGATACGGTTACTGAACATCGTATGGCCATTGCCATGGCACGTCAGGGTGGTATCGGTATCATCCACAAGAACATGTCCATCGAAGAGCAGGCGGCTCAGGTCGACATGGTAAAACGTTCTGAGTTCGGTGTTATTACCGATCCGTTCTATTTACATCCGGACAATACGCTTGCCGAAGCCAACGAGCTGATGGGAAGATATCGTATCTCCGGTGTTCCGATCGTTGTTGAAAATAAGAAGCTCGTCGGTATCCTGACGAACCGTGACTTAAAGTTTGAAACCGATTTCTCCAAGAAGATCAGCGAGTCTATGACCTCTGAGGGTCTGGTCACCGCAAAGGTCGGCGTCACTCTGGAAGAAGCAAAGAAGATGCTCGGTGCGGCTCGCGTCGAGAAGCTTCCGATCGTTGATGATGAAGGCGTATTAAAGGGCCTCATCACCATTAAGGATATTGAGAAGGCCATCAAGTACCCGAATTCCGCAAAGGATTCCGAGGGACGTCTTCTCTGCGGTGCCGCAGTCGGCGTTACCGCAAACGTTCTGGACCGCATTGACGCACTGGTCAAGGCGCATGTCGATGTCATCGTCATCGACTCCGCACACGGCCATTCCCAGAACATCCTGAACACCCTGAAGATGATCAAGGAAAAGTACCCGGATCTGCAGTGCATCGCAGGTAATGTTGCTACCGGCGCTGCAACGGAAGACCTGATCAAGGCAGGCGCTGACGCAGTTAAGGTCGGTATCGGCCCCGGTTCCATCTGCACGACCCGTGTCGTTGCCGGTATCGGCGTTCCGCAGATCACCGCTGTTATGGATTCTTACGAAGTTGCCAAGAAGTACAACATTCCGATCATCGCCGATGGCGGTATCAAGTTCTCCGGCGACATTACCAAGGCTCTGGCAGCCGGCGCAAATGTCTGCATGATGGGTTCCATGTTTGCAGGCTGTGATGAAGCTCCGGGTGAATTCGAACTGTATCAGGGCAGAAAGTTCAAGGTTTACCGCGGTATGGGCTCCATCTCCGCTATGGAAGCAGGCTCCAAGGACCGTTATTTCCAGGAAGGCGCAAGAAAGCTCGTTCCGGAAGGCGTTGAAGGCCGTGTTGCTTACAAGGGCAGCGTTGAAGACACCATCTTCCAGATCATCGGCGGCGTTCGCTCCGGTATGGGTTACTGCGGTGCTCCGGATATCACCACTCTTCAGAATACCGGCAAGTTTGTTAAGATCTCTGCCGCTTCACTGAAAGAGAGCCATCCGCATGATATCCACATCACGAAGGAAGCTCCGAACTACAGCGTTGAGTAATTGAAAAGCATACGGACCGCAAAAAGGTCCAATGGATATACTGCCCGTGGCCATGCCCCGGGCAGTTGTCATATGGTCGGAAGGACGATAAAGCCGCACCGAAAGGTGCCGCAGGAACGTCCTGTGTTTTATCCGCCGGGAGAAAAGGTGTTATGAAGAAAGCTGTGATCATCGGCGCGGGTCCCGCGGGACTGACGGCCGCATATGAGCTGCTGACAAAGGCAGAGGATATCGAAGTCGTGGTGCTGGAAGAGACCGGTGCGCTGGGCGGTATCTCAAAAACCGTGAATTATAAAGGGAATCGTATGGATATGGGCGGCCACCGCTTCTTTTCCAAGATGCCCGAGGTCAACGAATGGTGGGAAAAGATGCTGCCGGTACAGGGCAGTGCGTCCATGGACGATGCTCTCCTGGGCCGCGAATCCTCCCTTCAGCCGGGCGGACCGGATCCGGAAACGACCGACCGCGTCATGCTGAAGCGCCATCGCGTGTCCCGCATTTTGTTCGACTCCAAATTCTATGATTACCCGATCTCCATGAAGCCGGAGACCTTCAAAAACATGGGCTTCGGAAAGACCATCGCCGTGGGCCTGAGCTACATGGCTGCCATGGTGCACAAGCTTCCGGAGGATAATCTGGAGAATTTTTATATCAACCGTTTTGGACGCAAACTGTATTCGATGTTCTTTGAATATTACACTGCGAATCTCTGGGGCCGTCATCCGCGTGAGATCGATGCTTCCTGGGGCGCGCAGCGTGTCAAGGGCATTTCCATCAGCGCGGTCATTAAAGACGTGTTCGGCAAGGCTTTTGGCAAGAAGGACCGCAAGGTGGAGACCTCGCTGATCGAAGAGTTCAAGTATCCCAAGCTGGGCCCGGGCGAACTCTGGGAAGTCACCGCAGCGGAAGTAGAAAAGATGGGCGGACGCATTTTGATGAATGCCCGCGCGGTGGGGATCACGAAAAACGCGGACAATGTGATCACGTCCGTGACATACGAGAAGGACGGGGAGAACGTTACGCTGGATGCGGACTATGTGATTTCCTCCATGCCGGTCAAGGACCTGGTAGCGGGCATGAACGATGTCCCTGCGGAACCGGCGCATATTGCGGCCGGACTGCCGTATCGCGATTATATGACGCTCGGCGTACTGGTGCCGAAGATCGAGCTTCAGAATAAAACAAACCTGAAGACTGTGGGGGATATCGTCCCGGACTGCTGGATCTACGTTCAGGACCGCAGTGTCAAGCTGGGCCGTCTGCAGATCTACAACAACTGGTCACCGTACCTGGTCAAAGATCTTCAGAATACCATCTGGCTCGGCCTGGAGTATTTTGTAAACGAGGGCGATGAATTCTGGAACATGACGGAAGAAGAGTTCGGTGCCTTTGCCATCGATGAAATGGTGAAGCTCGGCATCATCCGCTCAAAAGCCGATGTGCTGGATTACCACATGGAAAAGGTCAAAAAGGCGTATCCCGCGTATTTTGACACCTACGATGAGATGGACAAGCTGGTGGAATACCTGTCCTCCATTGAAAATCTGTACTGTGTGGGCCGCAACGGTCAGCACCGCTACAATAATCTGGACCATTCCATGGCCACATCATTTGAAGCAGTCAAAAACATCCTCTCCGGGACCAAAGACAAATCCAACATCTGGAGCGTCAACACGGAGAAGGAATATCACGAAAACAAGGAAGTAAAATAAACGCATGATCATGAAAGGCATTCCGGCATCCGCCGGAGCGACCGCAGGAAAAGCCGTCGTCCCCGAAGGACGCACCGTTTCCGTACCGCACCGGCATTTCCCGCCGTCAAGGACAACCGAATATCTGCAGCGCTTTGAAAACGCGCGTGAGGCTGTCCGTCGCGAGATCGGAGAGCTTCTTGTGAACACGGCGGAAGGCTCGGCGGAGAAAGCGCTTCTTACGGCGCACGCTGCCATCCTGGATGATGTGGAATTCCTCTCGGAGATCCGTGCGTCCATCACAAAGCGGTACCGTATCCCCGAATACGCCGTCGATTGTGCCTGTGAGTACTATGCCTCCATTCTGGAGGGCAGCGGTACGTATGCGGAGGAACGCATTCAGGACATCCGTGACGTACGTGACCGCCTTGTCATCAAGATCCGGCACGAAGCGGACTTAAAGGCCGTGGCCCTCGGCGAGGATTCGATCCTGGTCTGTGCATTTCTGCGCCCGTCCGAGGCCGCCGGCATGGAACGCGAGCATGTGCTCGGTGTGGTCACCGAAAAAGGCGGTATGACGTCCCACGTGGCCATTCTACTGCGCAGTTACGGCATCCCCGCAGTCATGGGCGTAGAGCATGCAGCGGAACGGATCCGCACGGGCGATGTCATCGCCCTGAATGGTACGTCCGGCGAGGTCCTCTGCGGCGCGAATGACTCGGAACTTGCGGCTTTCATGGAAAAAGAAGATGAAAACACCGAGACCGCTTCCAACAGCACCCGTTCCGATGAGGTCTGTTCCGCCACCCCGACCTTTACGAAGGACGGCACGCGGATCCTGCTCGGTGTGAATGCGGGCCAGATCGACTGCAGCACGGTTTTCCGCTGCGGTGAAAACTGCGGCCTTTTCCGCACGGAGTTTTTACTGATGAGCCGCGGTCGCATGATGGACGAAGAGGAGCAGACGGCGTTTTACGCCCGGATCCTTCGAGATGCACAGGGAAAGACCGTGACGCTCCGCACATTCGACTTCAAAGGCGATAAATCCATCCCCGGCCTGGATCCGGAATCGCGCGAGATGTACCGCGTCCAGATGCGGGCGATGCTTCGCGCCGGCGTTTCCGGTAACATGCGCATGCTGTTTCCGATGGTCCGTAATGTGAAGGACATCCGGGATATCCGGGAGGCCATCGACGCCATGCGGAAGAACCTTCTGCAAGAAGGGAAGGCCTGCGCGATGAACGTGCCGCTCGGCGTAATGATCGAGATCCCCGCACTTGCGGAGGACGCGGAAGAGGCGGCAAAAATCGTAGATTTTGCAAGCATCGGCACCAATGACCTGGTCAGCTTCATGCTGGGCGAGGATCGTGAAGCTGCGGTTGAACGCGAACTGCTTCCGGCCAGTGCCGTTAAGGTGATCCGCCGCGTGGCCGATGCCTTTCTGCACGCCGGAAAACCACTGTCCGTATGCGGTGAAGCCGCCGGCCAGCCGGAGACCGCGAAGATCCTCCTGGAAAGCGGCATCCGTGAACTGAGTATGGAACCGGTCTTCCTTCCTGCAGTAAAGAGAATGATCGAAGATCTGGAGCTTTGAAGGGTTTGACTTCAATCGGCGTTTGTGTTACGATTGTACCGATATGAACATCTGTCTCCGACCGGCCGCAAGACCGGAAGCGGAATGGGGTGAGAAGCCCCGCGAGTGGGTCACTGTGATGCTTCCCGTGAGAACGGCGAAGATAAGTCAGATACGTCAGGAAGTGCAGATGAAGTGCCTGCCGTCACCAGGTGCTTGCGTTCGGAACGTTCCGGCTAACATGAATAACCGAGGAGCAGGGGGCTACCCCTGTGTTTTTCGTTGTAAAAAGATACCGTGACCGGTGTTTTTTGTACATGTATACCGAGAGATCCGCATGGCAGGTGAAGACGGCTGTGAGGGTCTTTTTTTATTGCTGCAGACCGGGATCCCGGTGAAAAGACATCGCGGCCGAACACATACGTGCGGCGTTCCACCGAAAGGTTCCTTTACGCCTGTCCGAGACAGAAAACAAAGGAAAAGAACGTTTCCTCTGACTGATTCCGCAATTATGCGGGTACTACGCCGTAAAACGGTAGAAGAGAGGAAAGAAAAGATGAAAAGAAAAGTATGGAGTCTCCTCCTTGCGGTGATTCTGGTACTCGGAATGCTTCCGGGTGTGCAGGTCGTTGTAAAGGCTGAGGCGGAAACCGTCCATGTGATCGTCCGGAATACGACGTTCACCGAGGGCGAAGACTACGAGAACGTTCCCTGGGAAGGGACGCTCATTGACACAAATGTGGAACTTGCAGCAGATTCCACCGCGTTCTCCTGTATTAAAAAAGCAGTAGAGAATGCAGGATACTCGTTCACCGCTACCGCGAGCGGCTATATTACCGAGGTCAATGGCCTGACGGCCGGTGATGCGGACATGTTCAACATGGACGGCTGGGTATTCACGCTCAACGGTTGGTTTGCGGATAATTACGCTACCGCTTTCAGCGTTGCAAACGGTGAACTGGCAGCAGGCGATGAGATCATCCTGATGTACACCTGCACCATGTCCGATGTTGGCATGGCATTTGGCCCGGAAGAGATCAATTTTGCTCTGCAGAGCCTGAGCTTCAACACGGGAAGTCTTTCACCCGCGTTCGATGCGGCGACGACGTCTTACACCCTGACGGTTCCGACCGCTTGTACCGGTGTTACCGTATCCGCAAAGGCCGCTGACCCGAACATCAAGGTCGTGACCAGCGTCGGTGACACAACGTATAAGAGAACAGAGACCGTTCCGGTCACGGAAGGCACTGAGATCAAGGTCGCCGTTGGCGGAACCTTCTACGATGCAGACAATAACTACAGTGCGTATGATCGATACACGGTCTACACCGTTACGATCGCAAAGCCGACTGCATATCAGCTGACCGACGTCGGCGCGCAGTGGTCCGACTTCCGTAACAGCGCCACCAATATGGCGATCACGAGTGCAAGCACTCCGGCTGATAAAGCACATACCAAACTGAAGTGGGCGACGGAGAAGCTGAGCAGCGGCTGGACGGTAGCTCCGGGGCCGCAGCTGATCGTCGGAGATTCCCTGATCGTTGCGTCCGGTACCTCTATTTATAAATATGATTTAGCAACCGGCAACCGTACGGCGTCCGGCACCCTGCCGGCAGGTAACGGTTACGGTTATACGTCCATGACCTATGTACCCGAAAAGGGTATTCTTTATGTGCCGCTTGAAGGCGGTACGATCGCAGCGATCGACCCGACGACTCTGAGCGTTCTCTGGACATTCAAGGATGCGCTGGGCGGTCAGGCCCTGAGCCCGTTGACTTACAACGACGGCTGCATCTACGGTGGTTTCTGGACCGGTGAAGCAAAGAACGCAAACTTTGTCTGCATTGATGCGGCGACCGGCGAACTGAACTGGACCTACACCGTTCAGGGCGGTTTCTACTGGGCAGGCGCGGCAGCGGTCGGTGATTATGTGGTCGTCGGTACCGATGACGGTGCGAGCGGCACAAACGGCACGTCTCATGTGTTCGTATTCAGCAAAACCGGCAGTGCTCCGGTATCTTCTCTGGAGCTGACCGGCATGGGCGACCAGCGCTCCTGCATGGCGGTTTCCGGTGGCCGTGTTTACTTCACGACCAAGAAGGGCTATCTCTGCTCCGCAGCGATCGACGCTTCCACCGGCGCACTCTCTGATTTAAAGAGCGTGAACTACGGCGCGCAGAGTACATCGACTCCGGTCGTCTACGGTGATTATGTCTATTTCGCAACCGGCAGCGGCATCTCCGAAACCGGTTCATCAGGCAATATGGTCATCGCGAAGAAGAGCGATCTTACCATGGTGAAGGCCATCGGCCTGAAGGGCTATCCGCAGTCATCGCTGCTTCTGTCCACGGCTTACGAGGCTTCCGAAGGATACCTGTATTTCTACAGCACCTACAACGCACAGCCGGGCGGCGTGACCCTCATCAAGGTCAAGGCTTCCGACCCCACGGACGTTGTCAAGGAAGAGATTTATGACGCCGCCGGCTATGAGCAGTACTGCATCAGCAGCATCATCTGCGATACTAACGGCGACCTCTACTACAAGAACGACAGCGGCTGCGTCCTGGCACTGACCAAGACTGTAACTGCGGTTCCCACCATCACCGCGGACCTTTCCACCGCGGAAGTGAAGTTTCAGCCGGATGACACCGCGGATGCGCTGACAGTGACCGCGACGACCGCGGATGCGGGCACGCTGACCTACCGGTGGCAGTCCTCAACCGATGGCACGACCTTCACGGACATCTCCGGTGCGACCGGGACCTCTTATACTCCGGCGACCGCAGTACTCGGTACGACCTATTACCGCTGTGTCGTTACGAATACGCTCGGCGGAGCATCGGAATCCGCGACCTCCAAGGCAGCCAAGGTCACCGTGAAGGTGTTCAGCAGCGATGCCGGCCTGAAGGTCGTCACCACGACCTCCAACAGCATCAGCGCAGGCACGCAGGCGGTTGCAGAGATCGATAACACCTTCAAATTTGAGAACTACAGCTACACGAAGCGCATCTGGCTCGGCGCGGCGGAGGCCAATGCGACCATTACCGCTGTCGAACTTCAGTCCTACACGGACGTTAACACGAACTTTGTTTCCGCAAGCGGCACCTATCAGGGCACCGCGTATAAGTATCGTTTCTACAAGACCAATTACACCGGCACCTCGATCTTCAAGGTCACGGTCCTTGCGGAAGACGGCGTGACCGAAGGTGTTCACTATGTAGTGATCACCTCGGATGAAAGCTACACGCAGGCATCCTCCGATGTCACCGTTACCGTTTCGAACGCCGGCACGGTGGTCGTTCCCATGAAGACGGTGACCGTCATTGACCGTAACTATGACGGCGCATTTGACATGGATGAAGTCCTCTATGCAACACACGAGGCCTATTACGAAGGCGGCGCAGCTGCCGGTTACGCAAGCGGTGTGACCCAGTACGGTCTGTCCCTTACGAAGCTTTGGGGCGATACGAGCGGCGCGTTCGGCTACTATCTGGATGACGTTTCCTGCTGGAGCCTTGCCGACACCGTTATCGCGGGTCAGAGCGTATACGCATACATCTATGCGGACCAGACCTATTGGAGCGATTCCTATGCCTTCTTTGCAAACGATTCCTACACCGGTGACACGAACGAGGGTGTGACCGTTTTACTGAACAAGAACGGTTACGACGCGAGCTGGAACGTCGTCACGTCACCGATGGCATCCGCGGTGATCAAGGCCTACGACGAAGCGCATCAGACCGAGGTCGATGCAAGCAGCTACATCGTCAAGGACAATAACGACGGTACCTACACGCTGTTCTTCAAGAACGCCGGCACCTACATGGTCGAGGCGAGCCTTGCCGACAAGTCCATCACACCGGCATTGACCCTTATTACGGTCAGCTACGTTCCGGTGGATTACAAATTCACTTCCGGCATGAACCAGCGCGTGGAACAGGGCAAGGATGCGGAATTTGTGACCGACGGTGACTTTGATAAGTTCGTTGAGCTTCAGCTCGATGGCAAGACCGTCGACCCGGCAAATTACACCGCTCGTCGCGGCAGCACCTACATCACCCTGAAGAAGGAGTTTATTGAAACGCTTTCTGCAGGCACCCATCGTCTGACTGCGGTCTACGAGGACTGCACCTGCAGCACGACCTTCACCGTTGCGGAAAAGAAAGCAGCGGAAACGGTCAAGGATCAGACGACGACTTCTTCCACGACACAGGTCCTCGGCGCAGAGGTCTCCGTACGTCCGTACATCCTTCTGATGGCGGCTGCAGCGGTGATGATCGCAGCGCTTTCCGCGGTCCTTGTGTGGAGAAAGCGAAAAGAACAGTAAACGGCTGCGTCGGAATTGGCAAGGCTGAAAGAAAACAGTAAGCAGCCGCGTCGGAATTGACAAGGCTGAAAAGACGGAAGCTCCGGCGGTAAAAGGCCGGAGCTGTCCGGATCTAAGGAAAACCATGAAACGGAATGCGAGAAGACATGCATTTGTAAAGCTCCTGCTGGTCCTGTTGATCGCAGCGCTTTTTTGTGCGGGCTGTAAAAAAAAGAATACGAATGCCTCCGTTTCAGCGGGAATCGGGCCGGAAGGCGGCATGTCTGTAGAAAAGACGGAAGCCGGTGAACAGGACGAAGCATTTGAAGAAAGCGTCACCGCGGAGAGTCCGGAGGCGGATACGCAAAATGAGGCGGATGATGCGGAAGGCACAGACACGCCGGACGGCAGCGAAAAAAGTGATTCGGACGGTATCGGAACGAATGATCCGAAGCTGACGGAAAGTGAAGCGGCATCCGGTGAAGCGTCCGGTACGGACAAGGAGAACGGCGCGGGCTCCGGAAATAACGGAAGCGCGGGCGGGACCGCATCATCAAAGGATGCGGAAACTAAAAAAGAAACAGAAAAGGGTACTCAGAGTACCGCAGCGCAGGAGACGACCACGGCCGCGGCCACGACAGCGGCTCCGGCGGAAACCGCGCAGGCGGCCGGGGGCAGTGTCACGATCTCCATCGTCTGCAATACGATCTTGAATAACACGGGTCTTGCGAGGGACCCTTACACGATCACGCTTGCCGGAAACGGCACGATCCTTTCCTCGACGACGGTCTCCTTTACGGAGGGCGAGAGCGTGTTCGATATATTGAATAAAGTCTGCCGGGCAAACGGAATTCCGCTGGAGTATTCCTATACGCCGCTTTACGGCAGCTACTATATTGAGGGCATTAACAACATCTACGAATTTGACGTGGGTGACAACAGCGGCTGGATGTACCGGGTGAACGGCTGGTTCCCGAATTACGGCTGTTCCTCCTATTTTGCGGAGGACGGCGATGTGATCGAGTGGATCTACACCTGCGACCTGGGAAATGACATCGGCGGCGGAAGCGCAATGGGGAACTGACATGAAGAGAAACGCGTTTTCGGACTGTCACCCGGCGGTGTCCTTCCTCTGGTTTGTGACGGTCCTTATATTTTCGGTGTGCGACATGCACCCCGTGTGTCTTTTAACGGCCCTTGCGGCCTCCTTCATCTATAACCTGCATCTAAAGGGCGGAAAGGCCGTGAAGCTTGCGCTGACACGGGTGCTTCCGGTGATGCTGATCACGGCGCTCGTGAACCCCGCGTTTACGCATAAGGGCATGACGATCCTCTGTTATCTGCCGTCCGGGAATCCGCTGACGCTCGAAAGCATCGTCTACGGCGCGGCGGCTGCGGCGATGATCGGCTCGATGCTCCAGTGGTTCAGCTGCTATAACGAGGTGATGACATCGGATAAGTTCATCTGCCTTTTCGGACGGTTCATTCCGGCTCTTTCACTTGTGATCTCCATGGCGCTCCGTTTTGTTCCGCGCTTCAGTGCACAGTACAAAAAGGTCTGCGAGGCACGGCAGATGCTGCATCCGGAAGATATGACGGGCTTTGTGAACCGGATCCGGAGCGGAGCGGCGATCCTCTCCGCGATGATCACCTGGAGCCTGGAAAACGCGATCGAGACCGGCGATTCCATGCGCGGCCGCGGCTACGGTCTGCCGGGCCGGACCGCCTACACGATCTTTAGATTTGACGAACGGGACCGCGCGCTTCTTGTGTGGATCCTGTGCTGCCTGATGTATCTTACGGCGGGAAAGCTTCTGCACTGGACGGACTTCCGCTATTATCCTTTCATCGAGGGCCCGGCGTTAAGCACCTTTTCCGTCCTGTATCTGGCGGTCTATGCGGCGCTTTTCGTGACGCCCTTCGCGGTGGACAAGCGGGAAGAAGCGATCTTCCGAAAACTGAGAAAATAAACGAACCGGAGAACGGATTTGAAGCACATTCTGGAGACTGAAAAGTTCACATTTTATTATCCCGAGCAGGAAAGGCCCGCCC
>DCHF01000052.1:72633-72883 GCA_002315555.1 Lachnospiraceae bacterium UBA1759
AGGCCCGCCGTATCCGGCGTGTCGATGACCCTGGACCCGGGAGAATTTGTGGTGCTCTGCGGTCCGTCCGGGTGCGGTAAATCCACACTTTTAAAGCAGTTCAAGCCGTCCGTTGCGCCGGTCGGCGCGGCCGATGGTGCGGTCCTTGTGAACGGTGTACCCGCGGGGGCGATGGACCATCGGACCGAGGCGGTCACCGTCGGCTTTGTACAGCAGTCGCCGGAGAACCAGATCGTCACGGACAAGGTGT
>DCHF01000052.1:72930-84304 GCA_002315555.1 Lachnospiraceae bacterium UBA1759
CGGACAAGGTGTGGCACGAGCTCGCCTTCGGGCTTGAGAGCCTGGGCCTGGATCAGGCGGCCATCCGTGCGCGGGTGGCGGAGATGGCGTCCTTCTTCGGCATCGAAAACTGGTTTGATAAAAACGTGAGCGAACTGTCCGGCGGACAGAAGCAGCTCCTCAATCTGGCATCGGTCATGGTGATGCAGCCGGAGGTTCTGATCTTAGACGAGCCGGCCAGCCAGCTGGACCCGATCGCCGCGCACGAATTTCTGGAGACCGTGAGCCGCATCAACCGTGAACTCGGGGTGGCGGTGCTCATGACGGAACACCGGCTGGAAGAGGTGTTTCCGCTTGCGGATCGCGTTCTTGTTATGGACGACGGACGGATCATTTCGAACGGGAAAGCGTCGGAAACCGGCCATATTTTGAAGCAGAACGGGCATCCCATGTTTCTTGCGATGCCTGCGGCCATGCGGCTCTATGCCGCACTCGATGCGGACGGCCCCTGCCCGGTGACCGTGCGTGACGGCCGCCGGTTCCTGGAGGAATACAAAAACACACACGAAACGACGGACGTTCCTTCAGAGCGCGCAAGAGTGCGTTCGGAGGAGACGGCCATCGACCTGAAAAACGTACGGTTCCGCTACGAAAAGAACCTTCCGGATGTGCTCCGCGGTCTTTCATTCACCGTGGAACGGGGCGATTTCACCGCGATCCTGGGTGGCAACGGCACCGGCAAATCCACGATGCTTTCCGTCGTGACCGGCCTGTTGAAGCCGTACCGCGGTGAGGTCCGGACGAACGGCCGCACCGGAATGCTCCCGCAGGATCCCAAGACCGTCTTTTTGAAGAAGACCGTGCGCGAGGATCTAATCGAAGCCTTCCCGCACGCGGGCCTTCGGACCGCGCGTGAAGAAAAACTGACGGAAGAGGAGCGGACCCGGCTCGATTCGGTCATCCGCCTTTGCCGCCTGGAAGCGCTTCTTGAGCGCCATCCCTATGACCTTTCCGGTGGCGAACAGCAGCGCGCGGCACTTGCCAAGCTGCTGATCACGGACCCGGAGATCCTGCTTTTGGACGAGCCTACCAAGGGCCTGGACGCGGATTTCAAAAAAGAACTTGCGGATATCCTGAGAACGCTGACAAACAGCGGAAAAACGGTCCTTATGGTCAGCCACGACGTGGAATTCTGCGCGGAATACGCGGACCGGATCGGACTGTTTTTTGACGGCGGGCTGACGGCGGAGAATACGCCGCGCGCGTTCCTTTCCGGAAACAGCTTCTACACGACGGCAGTCAGCCGCATGGCGCGGGATCTGTTCCCCGGTGCGGTCACGGTCGCGGATGTGGCGGGCGCCTGCAAAAAAAAGATCGCGAATGATGGCGGTACGGTATACCGGCAGACGGAGGAAATCGGAGATGATATAGACCGGTCCACGGTGTATGACGATGAGAGAATCGGCGGAAAACCGCAGGCACAAGGATCATCTTCTTCAACCCCTGCGCGTGATCCATCCGCCGGGCTGCCGCTTTGGCGGAAGCTTCTCGGAGCGTTCTTCGGTATCGTCACCATCGGCACCTTCGTTTTTGCTGTCACACACACGGATCTTTCCGCGCTCATCGGCCCGGAAGGCCTGACACCGCTTGCATCGCAGTACATGATCCTATACGCGGTGCTGATCGTTTCGGTCATCGGTCTGGCACTGTCGATCTCGCAAAGAAGCAAGAAGCCGCCGGTCCCCGCCTTTGTGCAGACGGACCGCAGGCTCGGAAGACGAACAAAGCTGGCGTGCTGTCTTGTGCTTCTTCTGATTCCGCTCACGATCCTTCTTGCGGTCTTTTATTTCGGCGCGAAGCATTACTACATCCTGTCGGTGATCGTGCTCCTGGAGGCAATGCTTCCCTTTGCGATCGCGTTTGAAAAGCGGAGACCCAAGCCGCGCGAGCTTGTGGTGATCGCGGTCCTTGCGGCGCTCGGCGCGGCGGGACGTTCCCTGTTTTTTATGCTGCCGAACTTCAAGCCGGTCATTGCCCTGGTCATCGTCAGCGGCGTGGCTTTTGGCGGTGAGACCGGATTTTTGGTCGGCGCACTGACGATGCTCGTCTCCAACATGATCTTCGGTCAGGGCCCCTGGACCCCGTATCAGATGTTTGCGATGGGACTCATCGGCTTAATTGCCGGTGTGCTCTTCAAAAAGGGCCTTTTAAGGCGAAACCGGACCGCGCTTGCAGTATTTGGCGTCTTCGCGGCCATCGTGCTGTATGGCGGCCTTATGAACCCGGCATCGGTTCTGATGTGGGGCAGTACGGACACACTGAGCATGAAGGTAATTCTGACTTATTACCTGTCCGGCTTCCCGATGGACTGCGTCCAGGCGGCGGCAACGGCACTGTTCCTGTTCTTCGGCGCGGAACCGATGCTTGACAAAATGGACCGCGTTAAAGTAAAATACGGGCTGTGAAATGATCCGTCACGATCCGCCCGCAGGGTTCAAAAAACCTTGAAAATACTTGAAAAATCAATAAAAAACAAGTTGACAAACGTGCGGTGAGGTGGTATCATTCTACTGTTGTAAATGAGCAAGCAGAGTTCCACTCTCACCTCAGCACGCCCGAAAGGGCTGTGACTCGGGTTGAAAAATTTAAATTCGGCAGGGCACAGTGTGTCCGCGGTTTAGATGGAGTGGGTTCGAAAGAATCCGCTTTTTTTATTTCTGTAGCTCTAGTCGCTCAGTTATTTGAGTTATTCAGGAGGTAAGACCATTAGCGAATTAATGATCAACGAGAAGATCAACGCGAAAGAAGTACGCGTGATCTCAGCAGAAAACGAGCAGCTGGGTGTCATGCCCATCGCAGAGGCTATGCATCTTGCGGATGAAGCGGAAGCAGACCTGATCTGCATCGCACCGAATGCAGCACCGCCCGTTTGCCGTATCATGGACTATAACAAGTTCAAGTATGAGCAGGCACGCCGCGAAAAGGATGCTAAGAAAAAGCAGCACGTCGTGGAAGTGAAGGAGATTCGTTTCTCACCGAATATTGACACAAATGATCTGAACACCAAGTCCAACAATGCCAGAAAGTTCCTGGAAAAAGGCAACCGCGTCAAGGTTACATTACGTTTCCGCGGACGTGAGATGGCTCACATCAATGCCACGAAAGGCGTTCTCGATGAGTTCGCAGCTACCCTGACGGATATCGCCGTCATGGACAAGCCGGCAAAGATGGAAGGAAGAAGCATGAGCATTGTACTGGCTCCCAAGGCTGGTAAATAAACACTAGGAGGAAAAAGAAATGCCGAAGGTAAAGACAAAACGCGCCGCTGCAAAGCGCTTCAAGAAGACCGGTTCCGGACAGTTAAAGAGAATGAAGGCTTACAAGAGCCACATCCTGACCAAGAAGTCCACGAAGAGAAAGAGAAACTTACGTAAGTCCACTCTTACTGATCATGCTAACGTAAGCATGAAGAAGATTCTTCCGTACTTATAATTCGGAAAAAATCGAACAGAAAGGATAATGGAGGAATAAAAAATGGCAAGAGTTAAAGGTGGCATGAATGCCAAGAAGAAGCACAATCGTGTTCTTAAATTAGCAAAAGGCTATAGAGGAGCTCGTTCCAAGCAGTATAGAGCAGCGAAGCAGGCAGTTATGCGTGCACTTACCACTGCTTATACCGGCAGAAAGGACAAGAAGCGTCAGTACAGATCTCTTTGGATCGCTCGTATCAACGCTGCAGCTCGTATGAACGGCCTTTCTTACAGCAAGTTCATGTTCGGTCTGAAGAAGGCGAACATCGTTCTGAACCGCAAGGTCCTGGCTGAACTCGCTGTTAACGATGCAGAAGGTTTTGCTGCACTCGTTGAAGCTGCAAAGGCAGCTCTGTAATTTTCAGAGAGTGTTGAAACGCACCACCGTGAAAACGGCGGTGCGTTTTTTTGCGTCTTTACATCAAATGTTCACATGTCCGCGTTCTTATTCCGATTTACATTTCAAATTTGATTTGATATAATTTTTTTACTATGGTTAAAACGGCATCCTTACACATTGTACTCACGATCATGTTCATATTGCTGGGTCTGGCAATGCCTCTTCTGCCCGCGGAATACGCGGCGTATGCGGCGTTGTTCTGTCCGGCTTTATTCGGTACGCTTCTTTGCAGTGTTCTGTGCGGTACGGTGTTTGGAATGATCACCGGAGCGGCAGTGCCGGTACTGTCCTGGCTGCTGTACGAGGAGAGCGGATTTTTGCCCAACACGCTGGCAATGACACTTGCCCTGATCGCGGCCGGCCTCACGGCGGGCGTGATCTACCGTCAACTGACCACCGCCATCGGCGCGGCTGTGAGCGGTATTCTGGCGTTTGGCATCGTCCTCGCGATGACCAAGGTGATCCTGTATTTCCGTGCCGGAAACTACTATACAACAGATATGTTTATTTCCGAGGCCGTCCTTGCCATCTGGCCGGGACTGGTGACCGGTGCTATCGGCATCCCGCTCCTTACGGCTCTTTTCCGTAAGATCGGCATCATGCGGGTGCTGCGGCATGAAAAGGACGAACGATAAAGGAGAAATGTCATGAGCAAAGTTACGATTCTCGCAAGCACGACTGAAAAACCGCTTTCCCTGATGGGAGAACGCGCCGGTGTATGCTGGGGTTCCGATATTACGGACCCGAAGAAAAATTATAAAAGAGGTCTGGACTGCCTGGCATCCGGCCACGGAAGAGTTCTGGAGTTTGTCAATGTGGAAATGGTCCTGGACGGTTATTCCGCACGCGTGATCCGCGAGTGGTATACGCATCTGGGCGGTGCACCGACCCGCCTTCAGGCCAGCACCCGTTATGTGAATTACGAAAACTTTGAATACGTTGTTCCGCATAAGATCGCAAAGAATGAAGAGGCGGCGGCAATCTACGAAAACATGATGAAGGAGATCTCCGTCACCTGCAAGAAGCTGGAGGAGGAGTACGGCATTCCGCGTGAGGATGCGGCGATGCTGCTTCCGCTCGGTATGTCCACCAAGATCGTGGACAAGCGCAATCTCCGGAACCTGATCGATATGAGCCATCAGCGGATGTGCACACGCGCATACTGGGAATACCGCGAATTATTCCGTGATATCTGCAACGCGCTGTCTGCGGTTTCCGACGAATGGGCTTATCTTGTAGAGCACTATTTTGTACCTAAATGTGAGCTGACCGGGTGGTGCGAGGAAAAGAAAAGCTGCGGTCGGAAACCCCGGAAGGAGGCGTGACATCATGAATAACAATCTTCCCTATTCGGCAGAGTATCAGAAGGCTGCCCGTGCAGTTGTGGCGGAGGGATCCGTTCTTGTAAAGAACAACGGCGTACTGCCCATTCCGGCAGGAACGAAGATCGCCATGTTCGGCCGTGCGCAGTATGAGTACGTGAAGGCCGGCACCGGTTCGGGCGGTCTTGTAAACTGTGCGTATGTGGTCGGTATCCGCGATGCATTCGAAGCGGATCCGCGTTATACGCTCGATGAAAAACTGAATACCGTATACCGCACATGGCTGAAGGATCATCCCTTTGACAAGGGGCACGGCTGGGCGACGGAGCCCTGGTTCCAGGCGGAAATGCCGCTTGAGGATTCCGTTGTGCGTGAAGCGGCGGCGGAAAATGACATGGCGGTCGTGATCATCGGCAGACTGGCCGGTGAGGACAAGGACAACCGTTATAAAGAGGGCAGCTATCTTCTGACCGGGCAGGAGACCGAGATGATCGAAAAGGTCACCGCGGCTTTTGAGAAGGTCGTGGTGCTGCTGAACGTAGGCGCGGTCATCGACATGAACTGGATGGAGAAGTACGATCCGTCCGCAGTTATGTACGTATGGCAGGGCGGCCAGGAGGGCGGCAACGGTGTGCTGGATGTTCTTTCCGGCGATGTCAACCCCTGCGGCAAGCTGAGTGACACCATTACCAAGCGCATCGTGGACATTCCGTCTACCATGAATTACGGCGGCATCCGCAGAAACTTCTACGAGGAAGACATCTACGTGGGCTATCGCTATTTTGAGACCTTTGCACAGGACAAGGTCGTTTATCCCTTCGGCTTCGGCCTTTCCTATACCGAATTTGACATCTGGGTCAAGTCTGTGAAGGAAGAGGACGGACAGGTCGTGGTTCGCGGCCATGTAAAGAATATCGGCAAGACGGCCGGTAAGGAAGTCGTTCAGGTGTACGTCGGCGCGCCGATGGGCAAGATGGGCAAACCGGCCCGCGTGCTCTGCGGCTTTACGAAGACCGGCATCATTGCACCCGGAGCTTCGGAAGAGTTTGAGATCGTCATCCCGTGGTACGCCTGCGCGTCCTATGATGACGGCGGTGTAACCGGCCACAAGGCGGCTTATGTACTGGAAGCCGGTGAATATATCTTCTACGTCGGTTCCGATGTCCGTTCCGCAATGGAAGGCGGCTGCATCGAGAAGGAACTGACTGTTGTGGAGCAACTGGAATCCCGTATGGCACCGAGCCAGGAATTCCGCCGTTTCAAAGCGACCTACACCGGTATGGTGAAGGAGGATGCGCCGCTTGCCGACTATGACAAGGAAGCGCGCAGAAAATCCCGCATGCCTGCGGAGATCGCGCAGACCGGTGACAGGGGCTACAAGCTGGCCGATGTCAAGGAAGGCAAAGTGGACATGGATGCGTTCATTGCGCAGCTGTCTGATGAGGATCTGATGGCCATCGTCCGCGGTGAAGGTCCGCAGTCCTTGAAGGTCACTCCGGCCTGCATCGGCTCCTTTGGCGGTGTGACCGAAAGCCTGAAGAATTTTGGCATTCCGATTGCCTGCGTGGCTGACGGCCCGAGCGGAATCCGCCGCGACAACGGCGCCATTTCCGTCCAGCTCCCGAACGGTGTCTGCATTTCCTGCACCTGGAACAAGGAACTGGTCCATGAACTCTACATCTACGAGGGCAAAGAGCTTCACGATAAAAAGATCGAGTCGCTTCTGGGCCCCGGCATGAATATTCACAGAAATCCGCTGAACGGCAGAAACTTCGAGTATTTCTCCGAAGATCCGTTCCTTGCGGGCAAGCTCGCAGCCGCTCAGCTGAACGGTATGCACGAAGGCGGCGCGACCGGTACCATCAAGCATTTCTGCTGCAACAGCCAGGAAGCGGATCGCTTTACCTCAGAGGCTGTCCTGTCCGAGCGTGCGCTTCGCGAGATCTACTTAAAGCAGTTTGAGATCGCGATCAAGGAAGGTGACGGCGATCTCGTCATGACCAGCTACAATCCGGTCAATGATTACTGGACTGCTTCCTGCTATGAACTCTGCACCGGCATCCTCCGTGAGGAGTGGGGCTTCAAGGGTGTGGTCATGACCGACTGGTGGGCGCTTGGCAACTTCTACGGGGAGGAAGGTGTTCATGCCAATACCGCAGCCTATGTCATGGCTCAGAACGATGTCTATATGCTGATGCCGAATGCGGCTGAAAACAGCGGAAACGACAACTCCGAAGAAGGCCTGAAGAGCGGTGTCGTTACCAGAGCCGAGTATCAGCGCTGCGCAAAGAACATTTGCGAATTCCTGCTAAAGACCCAGTGCATGCGCCGTATGATGGGCATTGTGGAAGAGAGCGTTCCGGATATTTTTGCGAAAGCGGTCGATGAAAGCTATCTGCAGCTTGTTTAATGAAAATTGACCAGGGGGGATCCAATGTATCCTGTATTGATTCTAAGAGAAGAGGCGGTCTGCCTCATCATACTGACACTGCTCATCCTGGCGGCGGGCGTGTACAACGTGGACAAGGAAAACAAGGCCTTCCGGCGCTTGATCACCTTTGCCACCCTGCACGTCCTGTTTGACATCGTCACGGTACTGACAGTCAATAATCAGAGCACGGTTCCGGAGATCGTAAATTATCTCTGCCATGCGGTATTTTTCCTTACTGCGATCCTTTATGCCAACGAGATGTTCTGCTATGTATTCAAACAGTGTCATCCCGAGTTCCCGAAAAAGAGTTATCTGATCAGCCTGATCCCGGCAATTGTCTATGTCCTCTGCCTACCGTTCATGGACATCCGGTACCGGGTCGTAGGCGGCACCAGCTTAAGCTACGGAACGGCGGCATACATCGGTTTTTCGATGGCATTCATTTACTTTTCGGCATCCGTACTGCTGATCCTGACCAACCGGCATAAGCTCAACAATTCCGTAAAGCACAGCCTCCTGCCGATGCTCTGCATCCTGATCGCTGCGGAAGCGCTGCAGGTCATCATTCCGGACCTTCTGTTTACCGGCGCTGCAGTGACGATCGTTACCGTGGGCTTCTACTTCTCCATCGAGAACCCGATCCACGTGTACGAGCGCAAGGTCATGACGGATGCGCTGACGGGTGTTCAGTCCCGCCACAGTTATGAGATCGAGATGGCAAGGATCGAAAAGAAGTACCAGCCGGACAACGGTGACGAGTACATGTTCGTGTTCTGCGACATCAACAATCTGCGTGCGGTCAACGGCCGTTTCGGCCACCACGAGGGTGACCACTACATTACCCTGGTTGCGACTGCGCTGCTCCGCAATCTGAGAAAAGCCCGGAATATTTACCGCATGGGCGGTGATGAATTCCTGGTCATCTACAATAAAGTGCCCGAAGAGACGGTCATGAAGGAACTGGAAGCCGTTCAGCGCGAATGCGAGGAAGCGGGCAGAAAGATGGACTACAACCCGGCGGTAGCCATGGGCTATGCCATGACCGGCCCCGATTGCTGCAACGTCCGCGACGCTCTGCGTTCCGCGGACTACATGATGTACCGCAACAAGGCCGAGCTGAAGCGCATGAACAGCTTTATCACCGGCAACAACGGTACGCGCCTCAATCTGACCGGCCTGACCGAGCGTGTCTTCGAGGCCATGTGCTCCTCGAATGAGCATACCTACCCGTACATCATCAACATGGAGACGGGCGTTACCCGCATTTCTCCGTCGTGGATGGAGTATTTCGGTCTGGACAATGATTTCCTGACCGGATTTGAAGAGATCTGGCTGAAATACATCCACCCGGATGACCGTAACGCATTCCGCGATGATTTCCATGCCGCCTATGAAGGCCGCCGGAAATATCACAACAGTGAATACCGCGCGTTGAACAAGAACGGTGAGTACGTGACCTGCACCTGCCACGGTGCCATGTACCACGGCCGTGACGGTTCACCGGATATTTTTGCCGGCTACATGGTCAACCACGGCGTCGAGGAAAAGGTCGATAACATCACCGGCCTGCGTCGCCTGAATGTCATGGGCGATCTGGTCACCAAGCTGAACCGTGCGGGCGCCGAGGCGATCTGCATGAAGATCGTCATCGACAATTTCCGCCGGATCAATATGCTGTACTCTTATGAGGCCGGCAATGAGATCCTGAAACGTTTCGGCGATATTTGCCGCGAGGCGGTGGCGGACCTCGGCGAGGTCTTCCGTCAGAGCGGTTCCGAATTCTGTATCCTTCTTCCGGCACAGCCGCGCGAGAAGGCGGAAGAGATCTATGAAAAGATCCGTACGGCCGCACTGAACGGCATCGTCCTGGAACAGGTGGCGATCCCGCTCAACGTTTCCGGCGGCGCGTACATGCTGAAGAGCGATATCCCCGAGGATTACAGTAATGTCTGGCGTTCCGTTCAGATCGCGCTGGATGATTCCACCTATGCCAACGGTACGGAGCTGGTCTTCTACAGAGATCATGTTCAGGATGCGGATCATGCGGAGGGGGATCTTCTTACGATGATCCACCGTGACGCGATCGGCGAGCGCAAGTACTTCAACCTGCGTTACCAGCCCATCGTCAGTACGCAGTCCGGGGCAATGCTCGGCGCGGAAGCACTGATCCGCTGGGTCAACCCGCAGTACGGCGAAGTCCAGCCCAGCCGTTTCATCGAGTTCCTGGAGAGCGACCCCTGCTACTTCGAGCTCGGCAAATACATTCTTCGCACGGCAGTCACGGATGCGATGAAGGTCAAGGCACACATTCCGGAGTTTCGCATCTCGGTCAATATCACCGCGCAGCAGCTGCAGCGTGAGGACTTCATTCCGAGCGTGCTGGAGATCCTGAGTGATGCCGGTTTCCCGCCGGAGGATCTGACTCTGGAGCTTACGGAACGCTGTAAAGTGCTGGATGTGGAGTTTTTGAGAACGCGCATCGTGGCGCTTCGCGAGTACGGGATCCGGATTGCGCTCGACGATATGGGTACGGGCTATTCCACCATCGGTCTGCTGCTTACCCTGCCGTTTGACGAGATCAAGATGGACCGTGATTTTGTGGTGGCGCTGCAGGAGAATCCGCAGTACCGTCTGTTCGCGGAAGCCATTATCCGCGGCGCGGAGGAGATGCAGTACAAGATCTGCTTTGAGGGTGTGGAGACCCGGGAGCTTCTGGAGTTGATCCGCGGTTTCGGCGAGTCCTTCACGCAGGGCTTCTACCTTGCAAGACCGACATTCCCGGCCGATCTTCTCGCAATGGCGGAAAAAATCACGATCGACACGGAATGATGTGAATTCGGGATACGAAACAGGTGTTAATTTATTGACAATTCACCGGTTTTGTAAGATAATAAACTACGTATGTGATAATCGGCGCGGCCGCAAAATGTGCGCCTCGCGCTTAAGTATTCTTGAAAGGAGTTTTCAGATGATTTACACAAAAGAAGTTGAAAACATGTGTCCCATTGCAAAGGGCGCAAAGCATGAACCGGCTCCGATTCCTGAAGAAGGTAAGTGGGTACATGCCAAGAAGATCGAGGATATCTCCGGCTTTACTCATGGTATCGGCTGGTGCGCTCCTCAGCAGGGTGCCTGCAAGCTTTCACTGAACGTTAAGGATGGCATCATCGTTGAAGCACTTGTCGAGACCATCGGCTGCTCCGGTATGACCCATTCCGCAGCTATGGCTGCTGAAATCCTTCAGGGCAAGACCATTCTGGAAGCACTGAACACCGACCTTGTTTGCGACGCTATCAACACCGCTATGAGAGAGCTGTTCCTGCAGATCGTTTACGGTCGTACTCAGTCCGCATTCTCTGATGACGGTCTGGCAGTCGGTGCAGGTCTGGAAGACCTTGGTAAGGGCCTCCGTTCTCAGGTTGGTACCATGTACGCAACCCGCGAAAAGGGCGTTCGTTACCTTGAGATGGCAGAAGGCTATGTTACCGGTATTGCACTTGATGAGAACAGCGAAGTTGTTGGCTATCAGTTCGTTAACCTTGGCAAGATGACTGACTTCATCAAGAAGGGCGACGATCCGACCACCGCTTGGGAGAAGTCTAAGGGCCAGTACGGTCGTACTACCGCTGAGCAGGGCGTTGTTAAGATCATCGACCCGCGTAAAGAGTGATCGAAAGGAGACGTACGAAAATGGCATTATTTGAATCTTATG
>DCHF01000009.1 GCA_002315555.1 Lachnospiraceae bacterium UBA1759
TACTGTTTTATGAACACTGCGCAATCGGCGCGGGGCTTTTTTTCTCTCTGTTCTTTTATTTCGCCCTTCCGGATCCATTCTTCTCATTTCACCTTTTCCAGAAGTCCATCCTTCATCCGGAGCACCTCATCCGCTCTTGCGGCGATCTCCATGTCATGTGTGACCACGATCACGCAGTAACCCTCGTCGTGTGCCAGGGACAAAAGCAGGTCGATGACCTTTTCCGAATTCTCCGAGTCCAGATTACCGGTGGGTTCATCGGCCAGCATGAGGTGTGAATCCATCGTCATCGCACGGGCAATGGCCACACGCTGCTGCTCACCGCCGGAAAGCATGACCGGAAACCGGTTCAGCACCGTATCCGGCAGATTGACCTTCCGGATCAGTTCCGCAGCCGTTTTACGGGCGATCTTGCCCTTAACGCCGCGAAGCTCCATCGGGAATGTGATGTTCTCCCGGACCGTTAATAACGGGAGCAGACGGAATGACTGGTAGATCACGGATGCTTTCCTCAGGCGATAGTCCGTGAGATTCATTTTTGTAGTCGAAACTCCTTCAAAAAGGACTTCACCGGTATCCGGCACAGCAAGTCCGGCCATCAGGCTGAGAAGTGTTGATTTTCCGCTTCCGGAGCTTCCGACCAGCGCATAGAAACGGCCGGTCTCAAAGCTGCAGTTGATACCGCGGAGCGCATGAACGGTCTGATAGCGGGAACGGTATGTAAATTCCGCATTTTTGATTTCAAGTATCGCCATATTCTCCTCCTTACTCTTCCTGTAAAAGTGCCAGGCTTCCGGTCCTGAGCTGTCGTATCAGTCCGGTACCGGTTCCGATGAACCAGCACAGAACGAACGCGCCGGAAAGAAGCATACATTTTTGATCAAAGGGTTTTCCGAATCCGTATACGGAGATCATGTAGCCGGAAAGGACACCGATCGCAAGTGTCAAAAGCTGTTCCAGCATGAAGATCGCAAAGATCACCGTATTTCCTGCGCCGATGGCACGCATGACTGCTGTCTCCTTCCGCCGCGACTGCGCGATCAGACGGGAAGCGAATAATGCGGCGCATAATACCAGGACGAACAGGAAACCGAATAATAATGCCATATAATTGAGCTGCCGTTTCATGGACGATGTCGTCGAAATATACGAAGCGTCATCGACCACCGCGAAGTTCCTCACGTGGCCCTTGGTACCGGCAGGAACAAAGCCCGCTGTGCTTAACATGTCACGTACTTCTTCAAGATGCTTGGAATCCGTGAGTTCGAATGTGAAATAATTGAAGGACATACGTTTGAGATCCGCATCTGCAATCGAGCCGTCAAAAGGATACTTAAACGGGGAATAGATCGTGTTCGAGGTCGATACCGGAACATAAAGACCCACGACTTTTAAGTCCGATGTCTTAAACTCCGTACCGCCCCAGCGTTTTTTCACCGTGTATAGGATCTGGATCGTATCGCCGAGCGCTACCCCTTCCTTTTCCGCAAGCGCCGTCGGAAGAACAACGATGTTCTCTTCTTCACTACTCATAACGTCCTCGGAATAGCCGTCAAGCCATTGCACCTGTACCTCGTCCTCAAAATAGAATTCGGGACTTCCGGTCAAACGGGAAGTCTGCACCCAGATCGGTTCCAGGCCGAGTTGATTTTCCAGCGTTTCCTGCGCAAAGCTGCTTTCCGGCTCCTCGAACTCGGGAAGTCCCGTTTCCGTGCCGTCCGCATAAACGGTAATGCCACGGATCCGAAAGTGAGCGACCGTAGTTCCGTAAGTGATTGAACGGATATACTCGGAATGTGCCAGCTTTGCCGCAGAATCGCCGCGAACGACAAGTCCCGAGATCTTTTTTCCGTTATTGTTCGTTACATAACCGCTGACCGGTGAATGCTCCTGAACCTCTTTGATCATATCGCTGTAGGAAAGCTCCGAGCCGTTCAGGATCGCAAAGAACAGGACTGCGGCACAAGCCAGTAAACATACGGATATTGTACGCACACCTCCGCGTGAGAAAGATAAAAACGCATATTTCAGACGTCCCGAGAGTCTCGAGGAGGAAACTCTCTTCTTACGCACTTTGAGCGTTTTTTTGCGTTTTTTGGAGGTCCTTTCTTCACGCAGCGCAATCATGGAAAAGACTGCCGTATAGATCATTAATACCGCAAGGAATCCAAGTGCTGCATAAAGATACAGCATGCGGTCGGTCTTCGGTGCAAACTGCAGCTTCCGTACGATGGAAAGCGCACCCGATGAATAACGGGTGTCGTTCACCAGTGAATGTGCGGCAAATTCATCAACTTTAGCAAGGACACGCTTCTCCGAAAACGTTGTGATCATCATGCCGATCACTGCCGCCGGAATGTAGATCAACATCGAGCCGGCTTCAAAATAAGAAGTCACAAAACGCTTCTTTCCGCCAAGGTCCGTTATGATCCGGGCAGTATCCTTCTGACGAAGGATATACAGGTTACAGAATACCGTAAGTACCGCAAGGATCAAAAGCATGGTTACCGAAAGGAACAGCACCGCAATGTTTTTCATCTCCTCATACGGTGTTGCCGCCTGTGCATAACCCTGGTCATACAGCGTCAGACGGTACCCGAGCGGAAGAAGCCCGGAGGCCTCACTGTAGAATGAATTTGCTTCACGGTTACTGAGCCGGTATGTGCCAACGGTATAGCCGGTCGGGCACACAAGTGTTTCGTTCGCTTCCGCCTTCGGGAGGAAAATGATGCCGGGATCATCGTCCGGCTGTTCCAGAATACCGATCACTGTGTACGTCTCTGACTCCGAAACACACTCGGATGCGGACTGATAAACGCCCTCCTCCGAATCCGCAAAGGAAATATCGATCGTTCCGCCGATCTCCACGCCGGCATATTCCGCCGTACGGAGCGTCAAAAGGCATACCTTTTCCTCTGATCTGTATTCTTCTTCCGTGAAGCCCCTTCCGGCAGTCAGCTTCAGTTCCTCCTGCTGATACGGACGATAGTATTCAAGATCGGAAACATATTGAACGCGGAAACCGTTATTGCGGTTCGCAATGAGCTGTGCCGCGCGCCGGTACTCGTCATCCTTGCCGAGCCCTTCCGATGACTTTTTGTAGACCGGAAGCGTTTCCGTAATGCCGTCCGTCTCAAGCTCGATTGCAGAAGGCTGGAACCAGATGTAACTGCTGTTTCCGGAGAAATATGCGCCGGTCATGACATAGGAGGTCGACTTTTTCAGACTTCCCTCTTCCCCTTCCTCATCCAATCCGTACGGACTAATGAAGACCATAAGGCCGGTATTGTCTTTCGCGGAATACAGACACTCTTTAATGATACCGACATATGCACCGGAGGCTTTGTCATATGAAATTAAAGTAACGTCCAGAACGGCCGCGTTTTCATTATAAAGCGCGTTATCCTTCCGTCTGACGCCTGAAATCAGGCCTAACGAAGCAGTATTGGCCTCGTAGGATAAAACACCTTCCAATGCACGTATTTGTGCAAAAACGTCTTTATTCTCTTGCAGGGACTCGGCCAACGCGTCATCATGGACCGTACTGTCCGGATACTCCCGGCCGATGTACTCCAGCTCCGCAATGGAATGATAGAACGTATCGCAGTCCCGAAGATATCCGGTGATTGCGGAAAGGATCGCTGATCCGAGCATCAGCATCGATGTCAGGATCGAAAGAAGCACCAGAAACAACACCGACCGTGCCGGTGTGCGAAGTATGCTCTTGATTCCTGTACGTAATGCAGTCATATCGATCTCCGATTGATGGTTTCAGTTTGAAAAAGGCGCCCTTACGGACGCCTTTCCATTTACAATTAACGCTCTTCTCTGAAGTATGAAAGGCCCAGGCTCTGCGGCGGCTGGCTTTCCTTCTTCTCTCTTGCCGATACAAAGATCAGCACGATGACCGTAACCAGATACGGAAGCATCTTGATGAGCTCCTGGTCTGCTACTCCGAGGCCCGGAATGTAGTTATGAATGACAAGCAGTCCGCCAAAAAGGAACGAACCGATGATGCCGATATTCGGCTTCCAGACCGTAAAGATAACAAGCGCAATGGCCAGCCATCCGCGATCGCCGAAACCGTTATTGGACCAGACGCCGAACGCATAGTCCATGATGTAGTAAAGACCGCCGAGGCCTGCGATCATGGAGCCGATACAGGTGCTCAGATACTTATAGCGGCCGACATTGATGCCGGCAGCATCCGCAGTACCCGGATTCTCACCGACTGCTCTTAAGTGAAGGCCGACGCGCGTCTTCTTCAGTACAAATGCTGCAGTAAATGCGATGATGACAGCCACATATGCAAGGAAGCTGTAGGACAGGAACAGATCGCAGAAACCGCCGATGATCTTTACCAGCCACTTCGCATTGCCGTTCGTCGCATTGTCAAGTGCGGTCAGCATGTTCGCATACGGGATCTTGGTCTTAAACACGCTGCTCGTTGCCGTCAGATTGATGGAAGGAACGTCCGCGTTGGAAAGCTTGATCAGAGAACCGCCAAAGAAGTTTCCGAAGCCTACACCAAAGGTGGTCAGTGCCAGGCCGGTAACGTTCTGGTTTGCGCGGAGCGTGACCGTGAAGAAGCTGTACAGAAGGCCCATTAAAAGAGAGCCTGCCAAAGAACAGACAAGCGGGATCAGGATCGCAAGCGCAGGAACGACATTGGCCGCTCCTACCGCATTCTCATAGAAGAATGCGCCGATGACCGCGCAGATACCGCCCATGTACATAATACCCGGAATACCGAGATTCAAATGACCGGATTTTTCGGTGATAGTCTCACCGGTCGAACCGAAAAGAAGCGGAATGCCCATGATTATCGCACGCTGTAAGAATGTGATCATGCCTTGGCCTCCTTTCTGTTCTTGTTGATATTGATCCTGTAGTTAATAAAGAACTCACAACCGATGATGAAGAAAATGATGATACCGGTCAAAATTTCGGAGAAGGACTGGTTCAGACCGAACTGTGTGGAAATTTCGATGGCACCCTTCTGCAGGAAAATGATCAGCATGGATGCAAAGATCATCATGATCGGATCGAACTTTGCAAGCCAGGATACCATGATCGCGGTAAAGCCCTGTCCGCCTGCCGAGTCGCGGGTCACGGTGTGGTCGGTTCCGCTGACGATCAGGAAACCGCAGATACCGCAGATCGCACCGGAAAGAAGCATCGTACGGATGATGACCTTCTTAACGTTGATACCGATGTATCGCGCCGTATTCTCACTCTCGCCGACAACGGCGATCTCATAGCCATGCTTGGAGAATTTCAGGTAAATAAATACAAAGATCGTGATTGCGGCAACGATCAGGATGTTTGCCAGATAATTCTGACCGAACACTGCCGGCAGCCAGCCGGCCTTGGTCGTACCGTTAATGATACCGATCTGGCCGGAACCCTTCGGAACCGCCCACTGGTATACAAAATAGTTGATGATCTGGATCGCAATGTAGTTCATCATCAGGGTGAACAGTGTTTCGTTGGTATTCCACTTCGCCTTGAACAGCGCCGGGATCAGGCCCCACACCGCGCCGCAAAGAACTGCGGAAACGATCATGATCAAAAACAGGACCGGTGCCGGGACCTTATCGCCGATGAACAGCATGCAGGTCGCGGTAGCCATGGCGCCTGCCAGGACCTGACCTTCCGCGCCGGTATTCCAGAAACGCATCTTGAATGCCGGAGTTACGGCAAGGGAGATACAAAGAAGGATCGCCGTGCCCTGAAGGAGGGACCATCTGCGGCGGGCTGTACCCAGTGCGCCGTCGATCAGAGTTGCAAAGACCTTGATCGGGTTCAGTCCGGTCAGCGCAAACGTGACGATGGCACAAAGAACAAGTGCAAGTGCAATGGCGACGACACGGATCAGCCAGGCCTTCCATAGATCGATCTCCGTTCTTTTTGAGATATGAAAAAGCGGTTCTCTCACTTGCGGCCTCCTTTCGTCATTAACAAGCCGACCTCTTCCTTCGTGGTGGTACGTGCATCGACAATGCCGGTGATACGGCCCTGACCAACGACGACGATACGGTCACAAAGCTCAAGAAGCACGTCCAGGTCCTCGCCGACAAAAATAACGGCAACGCCCTTTTCCTTCTGCTCGTTTAAAAGATTATAGATCATATAGGATGAGTTGATATCCAGACCACGAACAGGATAAGCAGCCATCAACACGGTCGGTGCAGCAGCGATCTCACGTCCTACGAGGACCTTCTGAACATTGCCGCCGGAAAGACGTCTTACCGGAGTTGCCTTACCCGGGGTAACGACTTCAAGCTGTTCAATGATACGGTCCGCCAGGGATTCCGGCTCCTTTTTCTTTAAGAACAGGCCTTTTCCCATTCGATAGCTTCGTAACATCATATTGTCCGTGATGCCCATGTTGCCGACCAGGCCCATGCCGAGACGGTCCTCCGGGACAAAGGACAAACGCACGCCCAGATTGCGGATCTCAAGCGGTGTCTTGTCTCTCAGATTCTCAATGATGCCGGAACCCGGCGTGATGTACTGGATTCCGCCGTAGGTGATGGGATGCAGTCCGGCGATGGTTTCCAGAAGCTCACGCTGTCCGGAACCCGCAATGCCGGCGATTCCGAGGATCTCGCCGCTGTATGCAGTGAAGCAAAGATCATCGAGGACCTTGTTGCCTTCGCGGTTTTCACACTGCAGATGGGCAACGATCAGACGCTCTTCGGGATTCTTCGGTTCTGACCGGTGAATATTCAGGCTCACCTTTTTACCGACCATCATTTCGGTCAACTGGCTCTCATCGGTCTCTGCGGTATTTACAGTGCCGATGTATTCGCCCTTTCGTAAAACCGCAACCTTATCGGACAGAGAAAGCACCTCATGCATCTTATGTGTAATGATGATGATCGCCTTACCGTCCTCTTTCATTTTTCGAAGTATGGTAAAGAGCTTGGCCGTTTCCTGCGGAGTCAGTACCGCCGTGGGCTCATCGAGGATCAGAATATCGGCACCGCGATATAACACCTTGATGATCTCAACGGTCTGTTTCTGCGAAACGGACATCTCATAAATCTTCTGATTCGGATCGATTTCAAAGCCGTACTGCTCGGAGATCTCACGAACTCTCTCCGCCGCCGCCTTTAAATCGTAACGACCCTGATTCTCAAGGCCGAGGATGATGTTTTCCGTTGCGGTGAAAACATCGACCAGCTTGAAATGCTGGTGGATCATACCGATCTTGTATTTAAATGCATCCTTCGGGGATGCGATGATGACTTCCTTGCCGCCGACAAGGATCTGACCCGCGTCCGGATAATAAATACCGGAGATCATATTCATCAGTGTGGTCTTTCCCGAGCCGTTTTCGCCCAGAATCGACAAAATCTCACCGTAATTTACCGTGAGACAGACATCTTTGTTTGCAACAACCTTACCGAAAGTTTTAGTAATGTTTTTCAGTTCGATCGCAGGGATCTTTGCACTCATCGTAAGTCTCCTTGCCTGAAAATGCGAAAATCATCCGTACAGAACTGCACGAATGACGTCGTTGTTTACAAAGGGCCGGGAGGCGGACATGCCGCTCTCCCGGTTCCGGGTTAATTAAAATGCAACGTTCAGAGTTTCAATACCGTCGATGGTGATATTGAAGTACGGTGCTGAACGGTATTCGGACTCATGGAAGTAACCGTCAGAGATTGCTTCGGTATCCGCTTCGTAGTTCGCATCGGTGTCAACATCTGCCATATAAGAGGTCAGGGTCTCGCCGCCAACGGTGAAGGTAGCGGTATCGAAGACATGGATCTCGCCCTTTTCGAGCTGAGCCTTAACCTCGTCCATCTTAGCCTGAGTGCCTGCAGCAGCAGCCTGCTCGTTAACAGCGGTAACTTCTACAGAGCCGGTTGCGATGGTGCCGGTCCAGTCGGTATCGATCTCCTTGCCTTCCTGTACGCACTTGATCATGTACTCGAAGTACGGCTGCCAGTTGATCTTGGAAGATACGATGAAGGTGTTCGGACAAGCAGAGATGGTGGAACCATTGTAGGAGATGTTCGGAACGCCGGCTTCTTCACAAGCGGTCGGAGCACCCATGGAGTCTGCATGCTGGGAAATAAGAACACAACCATTGTTCAGAAGAGTCTGAGCAGCTTCCTTCTCAAGGGTCTCATCGTACCAGGAGCCGGTGAACTGTACCTGCATGGTAACAGACGGGCAAACAGAACGAGCGCCGAGGAAGAATGAGGTGTAACCTGAAATAACTTCTGCGTAGGTGAATGCACCGACGTAACCCATCTTAGCTTCTTCAGCGGTGATCTGGCCATTGTCGATCATTTCATTTAACTTCATGCCTGCTGCAACACCTGCAAGGTAACGGCCTTCGTAAATGGACGCAAATGCATTGTGCAGGTTAGCAAGACCTGCGGTGTGTGCAGTGGTACCGGTAGCGTGGCAGAACTGAACTTCCGGATTCTCGGATGCGGCCTGAGCCAGGAAGGACTCATGACCGAAAGAGTCTGCAAAGATGATGTTGCAGCCATGATCGATCAGGTCAAGTGCAGCTTCGTAGCACTCGTTGGTCTCCGGAATACCGGTCTTTTCAAGATAGTCGATGTTAAGAGCCTTGCAGGCAGCCTTAGCACCTTCCATGAAGTTACGGTCGTAAGTAGAGTTTTCATCATGTAAGTAGATGAAGCCAACTTTTACAGTCTTGCCGTTTTCTTCGTTCTTCTTTTCGCTGTTTCCGCATCCTGCCATGCAAGACAGAACAAGAACTGCAGCAAGAAGAGCAGCTAATACTTTTTTCATTGTCTCTCCTCCATAAAAAATGTATAAATGTCTTTATCTGAAACCGCCTCTGCGGTTAAAGATCATAAGTCCGGGAGACCTCTCTCCCGCTGTTTCCGTCAGTCCGTGAATACGATGCCTTTGTTCTCATCCATGGATGCAACACGTGCCAGCGATTCAACACGAACTCCCGTTGCACGCACATTGTCACCGCCCGGCTGGAATGCTTTTTCTATTGCGATGCCGCAGCCCGCAACGGTCGCACCCGCATCACGCACCAGTTTGATCAGGCCGCGAAGAGCCTCGCCGTTTGCAAGAAAATCATCGATGATCAGTACCTTATCCTCCGGCCCCAGGAATTTCTTGGAGACCATGATGTCGTACTCTCTGCCGTGCGTGAAGGACATGACCTTGGATGTGTAAACATCGCCTGCGATGTTCTTTGTTTTGCTCTTTTTAGCAAAAACGACCGGAACTCCGAATTCGCGCGCAGCAATGCAGGCGATACCGATTCCGGATGCTTCGATCGTCAGGATTTTGTTTATTTCAACATCGTTATACAGGCGCTTCCACTCCTTGCCCATCTCCTCAAACAGGGCAATGTCCATCTGATGGTTCAGAAAACTGTCGACCTTCAGAATATCGTTGCCGATGACAATGCCATCCTTACGGATTCTCTCTTCAAGAAGCTTCATGGAAGTCCCCCCTAAAACGGAAATATGTTACAAGTTTACACTTAATTGTCACAAATAGCAATAACCCACTTTGCTCAATTAAACGACTTTTTTCTTTTTTGTTTGTGCATATTTGACAGTACCGATCAGACTGAAGATCACAAACAACGCGGGACATACGATTCCGCAGATGATCGTAACTTCGCTGGCGCCGTAACCGATCTCGATCTGCATGAACATACCCGCTACGGAAACGATCAGCGCTACCAGGCCCGCAATAAAGCCCTTGTAAATAAAGGACGGTTCTTCACAGGTCGCAGCGCCCACGATCCCGGCAATGAATTCCGCCGGCGCGGAAAGAACGGTGATCAGGAACGCCGTAAGAAGGAACGGCATCTGGCTTTTATCGATCTGGCGTAAATTATACGCCGAAGCGAAGAAATTCATGAACGTAATTCCGAAGAAAAAACGGATCAGGGATGCAAAGATCATGGAAATACTGCTGATCTTCATGGCTTTCGTCAAAATTTTCATAATACTCCGATTCTATCTGTTACGGGTCAAGCCCGAAGACAGTTTATGATCACGGCTGCGCCGGATATGATCAGCATAACGATGACGACCAGCTTGGTCTTTTTCTCATCGATATGCTTCCCGGTCAGGATACCCGCCCCAAGGCCGAGCGCCATAAACGGCAGGATGACAAGCGACGTGAATACCGTGTCTTTTGTAATGATGTCCGTGGCGATGTAAAGGATCAGACGGACCGTGTTTTCGATAAAGAAGATCGTACAAAGATTTGCCTTGAAGGATTCCTTGTTGTTCGTCATGCCGGATACGCACGCGCTTAAAAGAGCTCCGATGCCGTAGGCTCCGAATAAGAGTCCCGAAATGATCGATGTCACGATCACAAAGACTTTACTGCGCTTCCCCGCTTCCGGGTTCAATTCGCGATGAAGAAGGTCGATCGCTACCAGAATGATCACGGCTCCGAAAATGATCTTGACGATCTTCGCATCCGCATTTTTCAAGAAAAAGATTGCGGGAATGCTCCCGACCATCGTTAGAAGGATCAACGGTAAAACGATCCGCGCGCGGATCTCTTTCCGGCCGTGCCACGCGAGGCAGCCATTGGAAAAATACCCCACCAGAAGATCGACCGGCGTGATGTTCACATTGTTCTTTCCGAACGAAAGGATCGACGAAAAGACCAGTGTATTTGCGAAACCGCAGATTCCTTTGACAAAGTATGCCGCCGTAGCGGCTATGATCCATAATAACATATACGCTCCACGAATAAACCGATTGCGTTTCGGCACAGTTATGATACACTTTATTTAACAAAAAGAAAAGACTTGACTTTACATAATAATCAATATTTCGGAGGTCTTATGAGAAAAGAAGAATTTTTCCTGAAATCAAATGACGATATCACGGATCTGCACGTGATCACCTGGGTGCCGGAAGGTGAGATTCGCGCCGTTCTTCAGCTAACGCACGGAATGGTGGAGTACATTGACCGCTATCACGACTTTGCGGTCTTTATGGCGGACAATGAGTTTGCCGTCATCGGCCACGATCATCTGGGCCACGGCCGTTCCGTCACAAGCAGTGACAAGCTTGGCTATTTCTGTGATAAAAACGGTTATGAGATCGTCATTGAAGACATTTTCAAGATCACACAGGAAGCGCACATGCGCTGGCCTGAAAAGCGCCTGTTCCTTCTGGGCCACAGCATGGGTTCCTTCATGACACGCCGTTTTCTCGCCCTCCATGCCTCTTCCGTCAGCGGCGCCGTGATCATGGGCACCGGTTTCATTCCCGCAGGCCTTGCAGGACTCGGCCATTTCCTTGCGACGATGACCGCTTTCTTCCGCGGTCCCTACTACCGCAGTAAATTCCTGACCGGACTTGCGCTCGGCGGTAATAACAAAGCCTTTGAACCTGCGCGCACGCCGAATGACTGGCTTTCAAGAAATACCGAGAATGTGGATAAGTATCAGGCCGATCCGCTTTGCGGCTATATGTTCACTGCATCCGCATATAAGGATTTCTTTAAGTTTATCGGCCTTGTATCCAGGGAGGACTCCTTTGAAAACCTGCCCGCTTCCCTTCCGCTCCTCATCACATCCGGTGAATTGGATCCGGTCGGCGGTAAAAACGCCTGCCCGAAGGTAAAAGCGGTCTATAACCGCTACGGCCTGAACGATGTCACAGTCCGCATGTACCCGGAGGATCGGCATGAGATCCTGAATGAGATCGATCGGGATGTCGTTTACCGGGATCTTCTGGCCTGGATGAACGCTCATATGTAAAAGAAAACCGGCTGCTTCCTTTTCGGAAACAGCCGGTTCTTTTTATGCGTTTTCAGCCGGTACAGGCTCTTCTTTCTTTTTAGCGCTCACGATCATGATCGTTCCCGCAAGCATGCATAGCTGTCCGATCGCGTTAATGATCTCCGCAAGCCAGTTCATAAACGGTTTGGAGAAATCCTTAGTCGCAAGGTAGCCCATTGCGAGAAGCATGACGAACGAAACCACAAATAACAGGATCGCCGCCGTTTTTTTCTTACGGGAAGCCTCAATGATCAGTCCGCCCAAGAATCCCATTAGTCCGAGGATCATCATGGCCACGAACAGCATCGTACCGGAGTATACAGCCGGGACTGCAGCTGCCGCGTACACCTTATTTTTCCTGTGATGGCGGAAAAGTACGGTCAGAAGCATCGCCGTGCCCGCAAACACGAAGCCGATGGACTGCACCGGAAAAAACATGTGATTCAGTTTATCGAAATCACAGATTCCCGCAGCATACAGGAACTTCCAAAGTGCTTTCAGCGCTCCTGCCATAAAGATCATGATCGTACCTGCGGAAAACAGGGAATACATGCTGCGGCTCATTCTGCCGTAGTATTCTTTACGCAGGATCATGGAAGTCAGAAGAAAAATAACGACCGGAATAAAATCCGCAATTGCCATTGAAACGGACATAGTACCTCTCCCTCTCAAACACCCATAACCGGTATCCGATTACAGTTCCTTTACATCAACACGCTTACCGTCACGCCAGATTCTCTCAAGATCATAGAAAAGACGGTCTTCGCGATTAAAGATATGTACAATGACATCGTTATAGTCCATCAGGATCCAGCTTCCGGAATCGTAGCCTTCCACTGCGCGGTGCTCATAGCCCGCGCGGCCCAGGACTTCATCGACATTGTCCGCAAGCGCGCCGATCTGACGGCTGTTTTCCGCACTGGCGATAATGAAATAATCCGCGATGACCGTGACCCGGCTGATATCCAGCACGGTAATGTCCTTCGCCTTCTTATCCTCAAGCGCCTTATGCGCAAGCTTTACCATTTCCCTAACCTGTTCGATCTCCATTTGACCTCCGTTTTTCGGTTGCAATTATTTAAACATTTTAAAACTCCCGGTTATACGTTTCGGTTCATCTCAAAATGTGTTTTTATAATACTCATAGACAGCCATCGAGGCGGGATCGATGTCCGCGCTGTCCTTATGGGACACATACTCGATGGTATCCCGCGCAATCAGAAAGACCGCCCGGTCGATGTCCTCAAACGCCGTCCGCCGGATCTCCTTCAGATTCGGAGCGCGGTCGCGATTAGGCTCGATGTAATCCGCCACATATATGATCATTTCAAGAAGCGTCATCGCCGCTCTGCCCGTGGTGTGATACGCCACCGCGGAAAGGATCCCGGGATCCGTGATCCCGTACTGCTCCTTGGCAAGATACGCGCCCATCTTTGCGTGAAGAAGCGATGTGTTCTTACGCTCCACATCCGTCATTTTGATGCCCCACTTCTCACACTTTGTCACCCTCTCATCCACCGGGATGTTTTTGGCACAGTCATGAAGAATTCCGGCGATGAATGCGCGGTCAATGTCCTCGCCGTACTTCATCGCAAGACTCGCGGCCGTGTAGGCAACGCCGAGCGTATGCTGATAGCGCTCCTTGTCGAGTACCTTCTTTATGGCTTTTTTGATCTCCAGATACTTTCCGTCAAGAACCATTCAATCCTCCCTGTACAGGCCGTTCTCCGAGATATACGCCGCGACCTTCTCACTTACGAGACCGCTGATATCCTTCCCGAGCTTTACCCATTCGCGTACTTGGGTCGATGACACCGCCACCGGCTCCGTTTCGACGAACACGATCTCCGCGCCATACTTCCCGGTAAGCTCCTTTGCCGTGCGCAAGATCCGTTCCTCAGTTTCATCATACGCGTTTCCTGCTTCCGTTTCAACGGGTTTTTCACCCCGTTTAACCAAAGCCACCGCGGTATTTTGAAGAACAGACTCGATACGATACCAATGCGGCATGTGAAAAAAGGCATCGGCGCCGAGAATCAGGTAATACCGGCTTCCGGGATCCGCGCTCTTCAGTTCGGCCAAAGTATCCGCGGTGTAGGTGTTTCCCTCGCGGCGGCATTCCATATCCGATACCCTAAAGCACGGCTGATCCGCCACGGAAAGCTCCGTCATCCGGATGCGGTCCTCTTTACTTGAGACCGTACGCTCGCCGACCTTATAATGCGGGGTTCCGGACACCATAAACACGATCTCATCAAGAGCCAGCGCCTTTTGGACCTCTTTTGCAATATGCATATGCCCGATGTGGACAGGATCAAAGGTTCCGCCCAGAATACCGATTTTTTTCATGATCACTTGGGAAGAACGATCTTCCGGTCTTCCGGCTTCTTTGCCTGCTT
>DCHF01000048.1 GCA_002315555.1 Lachnospiraceae bacterium UBA1759
GGGAACATGTCCACCGGCTGCACTTTCTCCACCCGGTAACAGTACTCCTGTGTCAGGATCTTAAGATCACGAGCCAGAGTCGCGGAATCACAGGAAACGTAAACGACACGGTCCGGCGCCATGCGGCCGATGGTCTCGAGACACGCAGGATCACAGCCCTTTCGCGGCGGATCCACGGAGATCACATTGATGCGCTCTCCCGCATGCTTTTTATACCACTCCGGCAGGACCTCTTCCGCCTTACCGGTGTAAAATTCCGTATTTGAAAAGCCGTTCAGCGTTGCGTTTTCCTTTGCGTCGACAATAGCCTGCGGCACGATCTCCACGCCATAGACCTTCTTTGCCTTCTGCGCGAGGAACAGCGAAATGGTACCGATGCCGCAGTACAGATCCCAGACATTCTCATCACCGGAAAGACCTGCAAACTCCAGCGCTTTTCCGTAAAGCGCAAGCGTCTGCACCGGATTTACCTGAAAGAAGCTGTTTGGTGAAATGCGGAAACGGACATCACCGATGAGATCTTCAATATAGCCCGGGCCGTACACCACGCGGGTATCCGGGGAAAGGATCGTGTTTCCGGTCGTTTTGTTGATATTGATCGAAAGCGTTCTGAAGCCTTTGATCTTCCGAAGAAGCTCCAAAAGTTCTTCCGTATGCGGGCAGTTTTCCGCCGTGATCACGAGGCACAGCATAACCTCACCGGTCACAAAGCCCTTACGGATCAGCGCGTGGCGCACCAGGCCGCGATGCGTATTCTCATCGTATGCGCGGACCTTGTACGTTATCATCCAGGCCTTCACCGCACGGATCACCTCCGCCATGGTCTCCGGCGTCAGCGCGCAGTCCTCCATATCGATGATATCGTGCGTATGCCCCGCATAGAATCCGGCCACCAGCTTCCCGTTTTTATCATAGCCGAACGGCACCTGCGCTTTGTCGCGATAGCGCCACGGCTCTTCCATACCGATGCACGGCTGCACGAACACCTGCCCGGAGCTTAAGTGTTCGTTTCCGCCTGCTGCCACTCCCCCTGCACTCACTTCCGAATCACTCTCGCAGATCTCAAAGCCGCCGATCCGCCTCAGATTCTCCTTGACCTTATCCGTCTTAAACTTAAGCTGCGCCTCATACGACGTTTCCTGAATCTGACAGCCGCCGCAGCTCTTGGCCCGCGGGCACCGCGCTTCCACCCGGTCCTTCGAGGGCTCGACCACCCGCATCAGCTTCGCAAACCCATACGTTTTCTTCAGCTTCATCACCTTGCATTCCACGACATCGCCCACGCAGGTGTCCTTAATAAACAAAGGGAAGGCGTCGATCTTACCAACGCCTTCTCCTTCTGATGTGAGATCCGTGATCTCAACGATATACATTTCGTTCTTTTCCATATCCGCTCCAATCCCGCAGGGAGCCTGTGTCCTGCCTTATTTATCCTTGGAAGTCTTTCTGATATTGGTCCCCAGGAACCGGTTCAGTCCCAGGAAGTCCATTGACGGAGTCTTATCGAATTCCTCGACCATGATCTCCAGCTTGGCATCCGTATCGTCTGCGTAATAAAGTGCCATCGCTTCAATAAGCGAGGGCTTCTTCGGTGAACCGTACTCCAGCTGACCCTGGTGTGCCAGAATGCAGTGAAGCAGCTCGGTCTCCAGTTTCTTCGGGAAGCCGCCCAGTTTTTCGATGCGGTCCTTGACCATCGTGTAACCGATGACGATGTGACCGATCAACTGGCCCTCATCCGTATAATCGTTTTCCGGGAAATCGGAAAGCTCCTTCAGTTTGCCCACATCATGGAACATGGCCGCCGTCAGAAGAAGATCCTTGTTCAGAACCGGATACTGCAGGCAGAAGAAATAGCAGAGCTGCGTCACGCGGAGCGTGTGCTGCAGCAGGCCGCCGATGAAATTGTGGTGAACGGATTTTGCCGCGGAATGTGCTTTGAACGCCGTGATAAACTCCTTGTCCTCCACAAAGAAGGAATTCACAAGCGCCTTCAGATTAGGCTGCTCGATCTTGGAAGCCAGCGTCATCAGCTCTTTATACATATTCTCCGTGCCGAGGGATGATACCGGCAGATAATCCGCCTGATCGTATTCACCCGGGTCCGCACGGCGGATCCGCTTAATGCTGAACTGCAGCGCGTTGTTGTACAGTGTAACATCGCCTTCGGTCAGAATGTAATCATTGACCTCAAAATGGCCGATGCTGTTTCCGAGCTCCCACACCTTCGCATCCAGCGTGCCGGTCTTATCCTGCAGTTTCAGCGAATAGTAGCTCTTCCCGCTCTTGGTGGTACCTGTAACTTTCTGTTTGCAAAGGTAGATCTGTGAAATATGATCGCCTTCGCGGAGTTCCTGAATATAAACCATTTTTTCCTCTTTCTTTATCTGCTGCCGAACTTGATCATCAGATCAAGCGGCTCGTAACCGGCCACACCGCGGCGTTCAATGGACACCGCCGCCGTCTGCCCGGCCTCGATCTCATCGATGCGCACCTGCAGCGTATGACTGTCCGTCACGCTCCGGTTATTAATGCTGATGATGCGGTCACCCGGCAGAATGCCGTATTCCTCTGCCGCACTGAAGCTCAGGACCTGCTGTACATAAAGGCCCGCCGGAACGCCGGCCATCTCCGCATCCGCATCGGAAACGGACACGCACTTGATTCCGAGCGCTGCCGTATCCTTACCGGAGCACATATCCTCGATCAGGTATTTCAGCGGGCTGATGCCGCAGGCAACGACCATGGACGGATCATCGATGCAGGTATAATCCGACACCCATCCGATGATCTCTCCCTTCATGTTCAGAAGCACCGCCGTACCGCCGATGGAACGCACAAGGTCCGTATACACATACTGCTCATAACCGTCCGTCACATCCACAAAATCATGAATGAACGTCACGGCACCGGCGCTTAAAGCCCCGGAGTACCCGTACTGTGCGCCTGCAAGGATAATTTCATCCCCGAGATCCAGCGTGAACGAATTACCGAGGGATGCCAGCGGCAGATCCTTCGGAATGCCCTCGTTTGAGATCTTAAGGATACAGAGTTTGGTAATATTATCATAGCCGTAAATGGCCGCGGGGATCCTCTTTTTTCCGATCGTCACGGAAATGGACGCATTTTTACCGAGGCTGTACGCGTCGGCCAGGATGAAGTAGGATTCATCGCTGCGTGCCGTCAGCACGCCAAAGGTCTCACTGGTACGCGTGGTCGCGGCATCGAACCAGTCCATGCCGCCAGTCTCCACGATATTGACCGTGACAAAGGAATCCTTAACGGATTCGTAAACATCGAGCGCAGTAACCGTCTCCTCTTCCTCGATGACGATCTCCGACGCCACCGCTTCCGTCGCATCCGCGCTGCTGTCCTCGCTCGCCTTTTCCGTCTCCGCGGCACTGGTCTTCGCCGCCTCCGTGGTATCGTCCCGGGCGATGATGATCGTCTCAAGCGCCGCACTGACATCGGTCTTACCGACCACGCTCCGGCTCACATAGAACGAAATGCCCGCCATAACGCCGAACAGGATCGCAAGACCCAAAGTGGCCGCAATTATGGCCAGCACCTTTTTATACTTTTTTCGCGGCACGATCTTCTCGTTGATGAATGTCCGCGGCTGTTTCTTTTCTTCTTCCATAAACAGATCCCGTTCGAATGATTGGTCTTTGAAGCATTTCCCGCTTCGCACTATAAGAATCTTTGGATTTTATTATATTTGATATTCCCGTAAAAGTAAAGGTCACTTGCACCCCTGTTTGAATTAGTGTATACTTGAACCACTATGAACGAAAAAGTATTATACACCCTTGAATTTAATAAGATCATTGAGAAACTGACCGAAAAATGCGTCACTCCGCTGGGCCGTGAGGAAGCCGCTCATCTCCTTCCTTCGGACACGCTCTATGAGATCGAACGGAACCAGTGTGAGACCGCCGATGCCCTCACCCGCATCTTCCGTTTCGGCGGTATCTCCTGCTCCGGTGCCCGCGATATCCGCGCCTCCCTCCTCCGCCTCAAAGTACAGGCCAACCTCGGCATGCCCGAGCTTCTTAACATCGCTTCCGTCTGCAAGACCGCAGCCCGTGTGAAAGCCTTTGGCGGCAAAAAGGAAAACGAGGACGACACGGATTCTCTGGAGGACAGCTTCCGCGCGCTGGAACCGCTGCAGGCCCTTTCCCGCGAGATCGAGCGCTGCATCATCTCCGAAGAGGATATGGCCGATGACGCCAGCTCCACGCTCCGTTCCATCCGCCGCAAGATCAAGACCGCTGCGGAAAAGGTCCGCTCCGAACTGAACTCCCTCGTGAATTCCAATACCGGCTACCTCCGTGACAATGTCATCACCATGCGCAACGGCCGCTACTGCGTACCGGTCAAGAGCGAATACCGCTCCCAGGTCCCCGGCATGATGCATGACGAAAGCGGCTCCGGTTCCACCGTCTTCATCGAGCCGATGAGCGTTGTCAAACTGAACAACGAGATCCGCCAGCTGGAGATCGACGAACAGAAGGAGATCGAGGTCATCCTGGCCAACCTGAGTACCCTGGCCGCAGATCACACCGCTGCCCTTGAGACGGACCTCATGGTCCTCTCCCACCTGGATTTTGTCTTTGCAAAAGCGCAGCTTGCCCGTGAAATGGACGCTTCCCGCCCGAATTTCAACGACCGCAAGTACATCAATATCAAGAAGGGCCGCCACCCGCTTCTGGACCGCCATAAGGTCGTCCCGATCGACATCTACCTGGGCGATGCCTTCCACCAGCTGATCGTTACCGGCCCGAACACCGGCGGTAAGACCGTCTCCTTAAAAACGGTCGGTCTGTTCCAGCTCATGGGTCAGGCCGGACTTCATATTCCGGCGTTCCAGGAATCCTCGCTGGGCATCTTCCGGGAGATCTACGCCGACATCGGTGACGAACAGTCCATCGAACAGAGCCTGTCCACCTTCTCTTCTCACATGAAGAACATCATCCGCATCCTGGAGGAAGCGGACACGGACAGCCTGGTGCTGTTCGACGAGCTTTGCGCCGGAACGGACCCGCAGGAGGGTGCCGCGCTGGCCATCGCAATCCTGAATTTCCTAAAGCGCATGGAGGTCCGCACCATGGCCACCACGCACTACTCGGAGCTGAAGATCTTTGCCCTGTCCAACCCGGGCGTGGAAAATGCTTCCTGCGAGTTCGATGTGGCCACCCTGAGCCCCACCTACCGCCTTCTGATCGGTATCCCCGGAAAGAGCAACGCGTTCGCGATCTCAAAGAAGCTGGGACTTCCGGGCTTCATCATCGACGAGGCGCGCGAGCAGCTGGACGATGAATCCGAGCATTTCGAGGACGTCATCAAAAGCCTGAACGACTCCCGCCATCGTATGGAAAAGGAACAGATGCGCATCAACGAGCTGAAGGCCGAGGCGCGCGATCTGAAGAGCACGCTTGCCAAGCAGGAAGCGCGCATCGAGGAACAAAAGGCCAAGATCCTGCAGGACGCGCGTGCGGAGGCACGTAAGATGCTGCAGGAAGCAAAGGACCAGGTCGATGAGACGATCCGCATGATGAACAAGACCGGACAGTATGATGTCCGTGAGCTTGAGAAGACCCGCGCAAAGACCCGCGAGCTTCTGGATAAAAACAGCGCAGGCCGGAAGGAAGACGTGCCCAGGCAGCGTTCGTCCACACAGGCCAAAGATCTGCACATCGGCGACGGTGTCCATGTCCTCTCGATGAATCTGAACGGCACGGTATCCACGCTGCCGGATGCCAAGGGCAACCTGTTTGTCCAGATGGGTATCCTGAGAAGTCAGGTCCACATTTCCGATATTACCAAGCTCAACGAAGCCACCATCAGTTACGGCGGCAAGTCCGTTCGTACCGAAAAGAGCGGCGGCGCGAGCATCGGAATGAGTAAAGCGGCGACCATTTCCGCGGAGATCAATCTGATCGGAAAGACCGTCGACGAAGCCATTTACGCACTTGAAAAATACCTCGATGACGCGTACCTCGCGCATCTGTCACAGGTGCGCATCGTGCACGGTAAGGGCAGCGGCGCCCTGCGAAGCGCTGTCCAGAACCGCCTGAGAAAGCTGCCGTACATCGCCGAATTCCACAACGGTGAGTACGGAGAAGGCGATGCCGGCGTAACGATCGCCCACTTCAAATAAACCCAAAGGAGAACCCCATGGCTGACAAACAGCGCGTTCTTATTGTTGACGACGACGAAAACATTGCGGAGCTCATCTCCCTCTACCTGCTCAAGGAGTGCTATGAGACCCTGATCGTACATGACGGGGAAAGCGCCGTACGCGAGTTTTCGACTTTTGCACCGAACATCATCCTTCTGGACCTGATGCTGCCCGGTATGGACGGCTACCAGGTCTGTCGTGAGATCCGCAAGAATTCCTCCTGCCCGATCATCATGCTGTCCGCAAAGGGCGAGGTCTTCGACAAGGTCCTGGGTCTGGAGCTCGGTGCCGATGATTATATGGTCAAGCCCTTTGATTCCAAGGAGCTTGTGGCCCGCGTCAAGGCGATCCTTCGCCGCAGCGTGCCCGAAAAGGAGGCCCCGGCGGTCGAAGAGCACGGCGAATTCGTCGAGTATCCGGACCTCACCATCAACCTGACCAACTATTCCGTCACCTATGCCGGGCACACGCTTGAAATGCCGCCCAAGGAGCTGGAGCTTCTCTACTTCCTGGCAAAATCACCAAATCAGGTCTTCACCCGCGAACAGCTTCTGGATCGCATCTGGGGCTACGAATACATGGGCGATACCCGCACCGTCGATGTTCACATCAAACGTATCCGCGAAAAGGTCCACGATCATTCCGCATGGAGCATCGCCACCGTTTGGGGCGTAGGCTATAAATTTGAGGTACGCCGATGAAATTCCCCCTTCGCGGGAAGAATTTTCTGCTGCTTCTGGGCATTGCCGTTGCGGGCTTTGTCCTGATGGCAACGTGGGGAACGGCTCTCGCAAACGAACAGGTTAAAAATAACACGATCAATACGCTCTCCAAGGATGCCGGTTATCTGTCCGCGTCTTACAAAGCGAACACCGGCTCCATCAACCGTACCCAGCTGGAAGCCATGGCATACAGTACCGGCTGTGATGTCTGGGTCATGGCGATCTCCGGGAAGATCGAAGCCTATGCAGGTACGGTCCAGCCGCCGGAGGAGGTTCCCGCGTTCAATCCGACGGACGGTGAGAGCGGATTCTACATGACCGGTGATTTCTACGGCAGCTACGACGAGGAAATGCTGAGCGTGTATTTGCCGCTGACCAGAAGCATCGCCACGCGCGGCTATGTGTTCCTGCACTATCCGATGTCGCAGGTCCACGCTTCCGCCGACCGCCAGATGCTGATCGCCTATGTGGTCTTCGGCATTCTTCTGATCTTCTTTGCGATCGCCCTGCTGATCCAGGATTATTACACGGTCCAACGCATCCGCAAGGTCGGCGCAGCGGCCCTGGAATATGCCAACGGCAACTTAAGCTATCCGCTGGATGTCAAGGGAAACGATGAGATCGCGAGTCTCGCCATGGCGGAGGTGGAGCTGGCAAAGCAGATCGGTTCCGCCGCGGAGGACCAGCACCGCTTCCTTGCCAATATCTCCCATGATTTCCGCTCGCCGCTCACCTCGATCAAGGGCTACATGGTGGCCATCCGGGACGGTGTCATCCCACAGGAAATGCAGGGAAAATACATCGATGTCGTCATCAATGAGGCCGACCGCCTCACCAAGCTTGCCAACAGTCTTTTAGACATGACGCAGCTCGAAAACGGTATCATTCTGGACAAAAGCGACTTTGACATCAACGATCTGATCCGCAATATCCTGCCCACCTTTGAAGGGCGTGTTGAGGAAAAGAATCTGGCCTTTAATATCACCTTTGAAGAAGAGGTGCAGCAGGTCCATGCGGACCGTTCGCGTATCCAGCAGGTCATTTACAATCTGGTCGATAACGCAATCAAATTCTCCAATCTGGATTCCACGGTGGATATCGCCACGCACCTGAACCGTGATAAGGTCTTCATTTCCGTGACGGACCACGGCGTGGGTATCGAGAAGGAGAACCTGAATAAGATCTGGGAGCGCTTCTATAAAACGGATGCTTCGCGCGGCAAGGATAAGAAAGGCACCGGTCTGGGCCTGTCCATCGTCCGTGAGATCATCCAGGCGCATAAGGAAAACATCGACGTGATCTCCACACC
>DCHF01000024.1:0-13865 GCA_002315555.1 Lachnospiraceae bacterium UBA1759
ATATTCTCCTGCAGATACGGGAACTGACCTCTCACGACACCGGCTATTACATTACTAATGCGATAGTTGTAACCGAGTTCCTCGTGCTGATACCACGGGGCATCCTCACGACTTTGAGTAGACCATTTTCTCGCCTTATTTGCGGCGTGAAGATCATCCGTTAAAAGCATGCCTCCAGAGGATCCAGTGATGATTTTGTTACCGTTGAACCGCCCGTGACTACGGAGGAAAGGCGCGGCATATTGTGGTCTGGCTTTCGGCAGACTACAAGGCAGGTTATGGGACGGAACTTATTCCCCACTTTTTCATATGACCACGGGAGAAGGCTTGTAACCGAGCGCGAAAAAAAGAAATAAAAAAACAGCACGCATTTTTCTGCGTACTGCCTATCGGTTACAGCTTTGGTTACAGGTGAACCAACGGAAAAACGATTGTGACTACGATGGAAAGCTCTATCTCCGCAAGCGAGGCGTCGTTCTGCTTATTATCCGTTTAAAAAGTTTACAATTCCCACCTCCATATTCTGTTGATATTTTGGACTCATTCGTGTATACTATAGATACCACACAGTAAGGAGGTAGCTTTATGAATTTCTACTCTGTACGCGACTTAAGGACCGAATCCAAAAACGTCTGGGAAAACCTATCCGCAGGCGGAGAGGTCGTTATCACCAATAACGGTAAACCATCCGCTCTCATGATTGACATTCCGGAAGGCGGCTTTGACGAAATTGTCCAGGCTGTCAGGCAGGCAAGAGCTATGATCGCCTTTAATAACATGCGTAGGAAGGCGGCCATGAGCGGTTTCATGAGTGATGAAGAGATTGAGGCTGAAATCAACGCCGCACGAAACGAGGAGTGAACCATGAATATTGTATTGGATACAAATGTTCTGGTCTCGGCTCTTTGGTCTTCCAACAGCAAACCGGGAGCAATCGTAAACGCTGTCATTGCCCGTCGCTTTACGGCATGTTACGACTATCGCATTCTTGAAGAATACACCAAGGTTCTGCACCGCCCCAAGTTCAAATTTAATGATTGGGAAATCAATTATCTTCTCGATCCTATCATCAAGAACGGAATATCCGTGATCCCGGAACCCCTCCCCCATATTCCCTTCACAGATGAAAGCGACAGAAAGTTTTTTGAGGTCGCCAAATTCTGCGATGCGTATGTGGTAACAGGCAACGTCAAGCATTATCCGGAAGACAGCCGCATTATTACAGTCACTGACTTCTACGATAAATATCTTGGCTAAAACGTCAACCGCCAATGTTCTCCGTACTCTTAATCACGCTCAGTTTTTCAAAGCAAAACATATGCTCTTTATACTCGCAAACTCTATAGGAACCCTCCATGCTGCCACGCTGTACAACTTGAATTCCTTCCTGAATCAGACGCTGACGCTGCTCTTCATGTGTATCAATTCCATTTCCTAAAACACCTTGAGCACTGACAACACGCCAGTATGGAAGGCGTCTATCATAGGAATCTTTTTTGGGTAACGACGGAATCGAATCGGCCAAATCATCTCTCTGATACATTTTCCCCAGGAACGCTTTTATATCTTCCCAGCAGGTAATGTTTCCTTCCGGAACTTTTGTGATAAGCTGGACATACATGGCAGGCGGTATCGTCCTGCCATTCTCCAGCGGCAGCATCACAATCACGTTTTTATCCTTTGCTTGATCCGGAGCATCATAATACATCAGACTCCTCACATAGCTCATTGTATCTTCCGTTTTCTTGAGTCCTGCTGCCAAGGCTTTGTCATCTTTATCGTTGGAACGCTCATGTGATTCCTGTAATTCACTTTCGATCCGTCGAATTCTTGCTTCGTTTTCTTCCAGCTGTGAAGACGCTGATACAATTCTATCCTCAAGTTCTTTTTTGAGTTCATTCAGCAGGTTTATCGTAAGGGTCAGTTCTGTTTGCTTTTGATAGAGATCTGGCAGTTCACTTCGAATTTCCGTTCTCCTTTGTTGCTTCTCGGCCTCTTTGCGAACCATCTCAGGGTTCGCAGGAATTACTTCAATTATCGGTTCATTCTTCGGTTTCATATTTTCATCCCTCAAAATATCCGCTTCATGACTTCTCATTTCTTTATTTCAGTCCGTCCATCTTTTTATAGATGTCACCACGAACACCGGCAAGTAGTGTCGTCACCACGATAATCCTGCCGTTCACCACCGTAAAAACAATACGATGCTCTCCGATACGCATACGGAAATAGACACTCTTTTTCCCTTGGATTCTTTTTACGTCCACCGATTCAGGATGTTCCCCGATAAGCAGCTCATGCATATTTTCTTCGTATTTCTGCCGAACATCTTCATGTGTTTTCAGAAACTTGTCAGCGGCTTTCGTGTAGAGGATCTCATAGGAAGATGCTTCTTTCGGATTGTTTCCCATAACATGACCTCTTACTCTGCTGTAAATTTCCTGACCGTACTGATTTGAAGATCGTCATCCGTGAGACTGTTGATCTCATCCAGGATTTCTTCCGTCTCCTCTGTACTTGCGTTTTCCACATTGACCGTCAAGCGATAGAATGGATCCTGTTTCAGCTTATGAATGTATTCGCGCAAAGCCTCGCTGATGACATCCGTAATTGTCATATTAAAAATCGACGCCACACTTTTTAGTTCATAGATACGGTCTTCATCAAGTTTGAAGTTCATTACTTTTAACGCCATTGATTTCACCTCCCAAGCCTTCACCAATAGTATATGCCGTAAAGGCGGTAAAGTCAAGGCGCGTAGTAAATTTTTTTGAACTTTCCTATTCTTCATCCACCGGCACCATGCAGTATCACCCTTGCGCCATCTGTTTTCCTGTCCCCCACCGCGCCCTCTGGTGCGGTCTGTGACGCGTTCAACAACCTTTGTGGGAACACAACCCAACCCAATCCTACGCCACCCCAGAGGGGCTGCCACGCGGCAATTATTCGCTTAGTTTTAATACAGCAAGTGCAGAGCACTCTGCAAGGTTCAGGACGTTGGGCTTTCTTTTCTCGGCTCACCCATACCCGAAACGCTCTCAGCGGTCATAGCCGAGATCTGTTCGATCATTCTTTGCTGTCGTTCGTAATACTCAATGCTCATGAGCACACAGTCATGCCTGCCATCCTTGCTGCGGATCAAGACGGGATTACCATAAACCTGCAAGAAATCGTCGTCCTCAATGTGCGCCACAAGCTCATCCTCGGTTATCTCCGGCATGTTCAATTGGCGGCGGTCAGGTTTCCGAACTACCGGCGGTTCATCCAGGAGATGCCGATTCTCGCCATACCACGCTTTGAACGCTTCCGGTTCCCGGATACACCATCTCATGAACTGATCGACCAACTCATCCAGCGTTATGCGCCTTTCCGAACAAAAACGGTAAAGTTCCGCCGCTTGGTCACACGGCATCTCAATTTGGATCGTAATATATGGCACGTTTGTACCTCCAATACTCAGTTAGATACTATGTTCAGATGCATATGTGTCTATCGACGAACGTTCATAGCGCAAGCATTCCATCGTGCATTCGAAACAATAGTATAAGCTCCATTTTCCAAGAACTCTTTTCGAGTATCAGCAAAACCAGTCTCCAGTATCAATCTCAATTCGTCATCGAACCTGAATATGATTGGATCATAGCAACTACCCCGAAAATTGTTTTTGACAGTTCTAAAGAATAGAAATCCCGTTTTGAGTTCACCCGTTTCGATAATGTTCCGCAACGATGACATACAGTAATAATCGTTTGTACTCACATAGGGTATACGGCTTATCTCATCTATGACGATAATCGCACAATTCGTCTTTTTAGCCGTATAATACAGTCTCTTGTAATACCGTTCCAAACGATCAGCATCAACGGCATTACCTTCTATTGCGTTTTCAAAACTTATTCCTTTTCTATCAATGATCAATAAACCCAGTTTTCCCTTTACGATAGTTGTTTCCATATCGCAGTTTTCAAGATGATCGATCCACACGATGCGTTGACTGTTCCCATGATTGGCTTCAAAAAAAGTGTTCGCTTCTCTCGGACAACAGCGTTCTGTCATGATTCCCACATGAACAGGTTCCATTGGAGTGGTATCGAATATCTGGCCGTTCCAAAATGTTGGCAGCTTTATTCCGGACGATAAAAGACCAGAAATAGCAGACAAGAGATTTAAAGCTATTTGCGGTTGCCTGCTCCGAATCATGGTCAGTCTGCCAATGGGTATAAATGGCTTCCAAAACCAGTCAATTGTCACAATCTTTATGTCTTTCCCTGATCTTATCTCCACGTCTTGAGGCTTTATTCCGCCATAGATCAATGCAGGCAGATCAGCATCAAAGCTGTCCTCTTGAGCCACATACACATCACTGGGTTCCCATTTCCAGAGGCGATGAAAATCATCAAAAAGAGTTTGACAACTGATGTAATAAAAGATGCCATCAAAATCCGTATTCTTATCAACATGGATGGCATCATCATTGTTTTGCTTGCTCGCCATGAGCATTATATTCTTCTTTTCAGCATCCATTTGAACCCGTACCCATTCAGGTCTTCTGAGCTTCTCGAAGCATTGTTCTGATACTTTAAGCTGTTTTCTCCAATTATCAAAGATAATAATTGTATTGAAATCATTGTTTGTCGTCATGATTACACAGTTTTCTTCTTTCTTATAGCATAAAGCGTTCATGTTCATCTCTGAAAATCGTTATCAAAGCTTAGAAAGCCCATCAATACTATCGCCAGCACATCTATTATCTGTTAAGAAGGATATCCTCATTTCCCCCTGTTTGAACCTGTTCGTTTTCAAACAGAATGGCTACCGGAGGATTTAGGTTCTGAAGTGTTTCTATTACGGATATGGCATCATTGAATTCCCTTGTTAGATATGAAATCGACTTCACAAGAACCACATCAACCTTTCCGGCTTTGCAATCACTAATGAGAGCTGACAAACCCGGCAGATTCTTTTCGTTTTTGTTTTTGCAATCTTCATCCCAATATAGTGTACCAAATTTCCAACCCAGATGCTGTTTGGCATAGTCATCATACCTAAAACAAGTAAGCGCAAAGGTGTTATCCTGTGTAAGCTCCCGCGCAGATAATCGGACATATGCTGCCGCCCTCACAACTTGTTTTTCACTTTCCATATACCATTTCTTCCTTTCGCATCGTAGAAGCATTTTTCATCAGTCTGCCCTCGTGAATCTCATATGCGCTGGACAGGTCGAAACGAACAAGCTTATCTTCCGGTCGCAGCTTACCGGCAATTCGGTAACTGATTCCCGGATTCCATCCGCACACGGAATAGACCGTTCTGACCAAATTGATGTTTTTTACCGTAACGCCTTCTTTCGGCGCGCGAATCCGCAAAAGCCTTGATCCTTCATCATTTTTCTCGCAGACTCTGACGTCAAACAAACCCAAGTCAGAACAAAAGCGGAAGCAAAAATACTGTGGATACTCCAGCAATGTCAGTGTCCTCAGAAAAACAGAGATTCGTCCGGTCGAAAGGGCAAATGTAATGCCGGGATTTGATGTATCCCACGTCTCATACCGCGCTTTCACTCAAACCATCTCCATTATCCGCTTTTCTGTCGGAGTCCTTGCTTTACGCTCCAACCTGCTCACTCGCAAGCTCTCGAATCGTCCGTTCCACGATTTCCACGGTTGGCAAAACAAGTCCCGTCGTCCATCCGTATGGAGTGGCGGAAAATGTGCCTGTCTGACGATTCAACTCTTTCACGCATTGGCTCTTATATACTTCGGGTCCAAAGCTTTCGCTCCACCCATCTGGGAAGATAGTAAAGCTTCGTTTCCCCAGAACCGCCATGCCTTTCAAGTACAGCCATCCCTCTTCAGGACATCTGCCCTTCATCAGGATCTGACGAATGCACTCCGGGTCAAATTTCTTTTCCTTCAGATCCGCCACATGAATGGAGCCTTCAGCCGACGTAAACTCATCGTAATAGATTGCCCGACTGCGCGCGTACTCATGTATCTCGTCATTCAACGCCTGACTGCCAAAGTCATACTCTGCCAGCGTGGGAATTCGGATGTCGTCTGTGATATAGCCGGCTTCAATCAATACCTTTGTTTCGCGTCGTTCATGGCGTTTTTCGGTCTGCGCTTTCTTCTTGCGAACCTCTGTGGGAACGATCATGATCGGCTCGTCCAGTTCAAAAGAGAGAACCGTCTCCCCATCGATCTCTATGACTGACCCGACAATACGTAGCTTGTAATCGCGGTTCCATTTCATGTTCTGGTAGATAGCCTCTGTGAGACCGTGACAGGGGCATCTGCGCATTTCCGCTTTACCGTTTTTCTCTCCTACCCAATGCAATGAACGCAGGCTCGGCTTCGGCGCCCTGTGAACGAGCAGAATACGTTCCATGGGATTATACGCCACTTCGATTTCATCCAGCGTTGACCCGCCCAAGGCATCCAAGCACCGTTTGTTAAACGTCATTGCCCCTTTATCCATCGTGAAATACGGTTTGTCATAGAGCGAAAACATCTGACAGCGGATCAGCTCGCACTCGCTGAGATCATAGCCGCTATACAGACCTTTTTGGATAACGGGCGCGTGTTTCTCCCGAAACTCGTTTATCATTTTGGCAAATGTCGAAATCTCTATCTCCTCATCCTCTATGACCTGCTCGTCTCCCGTATCCGGGTACAGCGTATAGTCATCCGAGTCAATGGCGTAACGGTGTTCAAACATACCGCTTTCGGACGCCGGTTCACCCTCGCCGATATCGGGAGTCCGAACTTCTTCCTGATCAAAGCTTCCGCCCAACGCGGTCAGTTCTTCCTCGCTTACACCGTAGGCTCTCAGGCAAGCGCGATTGTAATCTTCCGCGCTGAATCCGCGCCAATTGGGTGCTGCGGTTACAAAGCCGCTCAGCCCGCCCTTCGTATAGATAGACATCTCCGGAGGATTGCCCGTCCAACCGCCACGATTCGCCGCGATCATTCTCTGAGTCAGCAAATAGTCCGCCGGAGCCACAATCGCGGGATGCTCGTCCTGGGCATAAAACTTCGGAAGCGCGTCGATATTCTTTTTGGACTTATGATCCAAATAGTTAGGTGTATATGTCTTTTGCGCCAGGACGTCGCCGCAGCGGCGCTCATTCTGCAGAATACTCAAAACAGACGCGGCCGTCCACTTGACCTCGCCCTCGATGACTTCGCCGTTTTTCTTGACCCGCGTATGTGTCTTCCGTCCCAGCATCGTCAGTACGTTTGCAATCACCTTACAGGAGTATCCTGCCAGATACATCATAAAAATCAACTGTACCGTCTTTGCTTCTTCAACGTTGATGCTGATTTTGTTCTTGCCTGCTTTATCATATCCCAAAAGATCGGGCACCATATACTGTCCCTGTGAAAAGCGCATAAAGTATGAACCCAGCATCGCTTCCGACTTTTTATGGCTTTCCTCCTGCGCGACCAATGACAACACCTGCAAGGTGAAGTCAGCGGACTTGTCGAGCGTGAACAGGTTCTCGGTCTCGAAAAAAATGCCCACCGGATGCGGAAGCGCCCGCAGCGCATAGATTATGTTCATGCAGTCCATCAGGTTTCGGCTGAGGCGTGACAAATTCTTCACGATAATGATGTCAAACAGTCCGGCTTTCGCGTCCTCCAGCATCTGAAGTAGACCGATTCTTTTTTCAGTGCTGGTTGCCGTGATCCCTTCGTCCGAGAACATCGCCACCAATTTCCAGTTCCCATGCTTACGCACGTATTTCAGATAATAATGCTTCTGCAGTTCAAACGAGGAAGTCTGAGAAATGCCATCCGTTGAAACACGGCAATAAACCACGACCCGTGAACGCTGTCGCGGATCGAACAGCGTAACGTCCTTTCTGGCCGGGTAATAGGTCACTTTGCTCATATCCCGTTCCCGGCCGTACTCGTAACGAATCTGATCCTTGTCAGAAAGGCCGGAAGGAATATCCTGTCGAGTTTCCTGTGAAACCGCATGCAAGCCTTGGCTCAAACTGGGTATCTTATTCATCGTCCACCTCATCGCGCACTGGTTGATAGTTGGTCAGATCAATATATACCGTCTGACCGTCGTCCATAAGTACCCCCGGAAAATGCAGAGAAACAGAATTGTCGGTTACTCCTACCACCCTTGATAGATATAGTAGGAAGTTTCTCGCGTTAATGTAGCAGCTGTGTTCAAGGATACCCTTCCTGACAGAATAAACCAGTCGGAATGCGTCTTTATCTTTTTCACACCGCTGAATAAACATCTGTTTCTTCCGCTCATTGATTCTAAGGTGGACATATTCCGGCTTTTCCAGCTCTAATATTGTCCTATACCGAAAGCGCATCCTATCGTTTCGGAAGTACATTGTCAACCCTGAATCCAGCATAAGTATCACCCTTCCGCACGACAGCTATGCTTCACAGTATTTAGTCCTCGTTATCGGTATTTGTCAGGAGTTCCAGATCCATGCTGATCTGATCCAGCGGCGGAATGACGACACGATTCCGATGATCCTTCAGCGGGACGCCAAAGGCGTCGTCATCAACCGTAATCCTGTTTCTCCTGCGTTTGACCTTGTTCTTCTTATCTTCCTCCATTGCGCGGACTTCCGATTGGATTCGTTCCAGAGAATCCCCCAATTCCTCGTCCTCCACGCCGGCAGAATGACGCGCTTTTTCAGTCAATAGCAGTTCATCGTACTCGGATAATTCAAACACCATCAGGTATTCGTCCTCTTGACCGATCTGGACGGCTGGCGCGCCGGTAACCCGATAGTAATACCCTTTGCTCCATCCCATCAGCCTGTACACCCGATCGGCGTATGGCTTTCCGGTTATCTTCCGGCTTTTACGCGCTCCATTTTTGATGACGCACCATCTTTGCGCGTCCTTATCATACTGCTCAACCGGTTTTACATACAGCAGTTTTTTCTTTTTGTCCATCAGGAAATGGACATAGACCACATTCTCGAACGCGGTGATACAGGTATTATTGAAACTCATGCTATCCGGGCGAACCGTCATTGTGATTTCGCGCATTCTGGAAAGCAGCTGTCTGCTGACCACCTCTGCCTCATTCGCGTCTACCTCCCGGATATCGTCCCGGCTCATATTCAGGTATTCCATATTCATATAGGGCTTCGAGGCTGCTTCCCTACCGCTCATGGACTCGTTCGTCTTTGTTGATCCGCTTTCCGGCAGAGAGGCTACCATATCGGGATGTGAGTTTACGAGTACCTCTTTTCCCGTATCTGCCTTGGTCTGCTTTTCAGATTCGTTCACGGATTAGTCCTCCTCTATCGGCGCAGGCTGTTCCAAATGCCAGTACCATTGCCGCATTTTTCTGTAAGATGTAATGCCCAGCGCCGCTTTCGTGCTTTGAACTGTCCTCTCTCCGATACCGTGCTCAGACATACTCTGAAGAACGTCCTTCGCCTTCATATCGCCTTCCGAAAGCAGCCGTTTCATCAGATAAGCTGCCTGTTCCTGTTTTGTCAGCGCTTCCGTCTGTTCGTGTACCGGATACTCTGTCCTGTTATAGTTGCTCGGCAACCAGCGGAATCCCACTTCGGAAGAAATATCAAAGCAGATCTCCGCGCCATTCGGAGCCAGACTGTTCTTGATTTGGCGAACAATACGAATGTTCGCACCTGATTCGCTGCGTTCCACTTGAAGTACGCTGCGGGCTGCCGCAACAATATCGATTGTTCCCATGCCGCGGTACAGCTCCTTTCCGCCTTCACGCTTATTCAAGTGGCCGATCAATATCACCGCGCAATCGAAAACACCCGCCCACATACCGATTCTGTGCATCAGCTTTCGCGCCCGCGCCGCCATCATCAGGTCAGAATCATTCCCCAAATAGGCTTGAACGGGGTCTATGACGACCAGCTTTGGATGAAATTCTATGATCGCCTGTCTGATCCGCTCGTCATCCAGCGTCAGTCCGGAATGCACCTCTTCGTTTAGAAACGCGATGTTTCGGCAATCCGCTCCGCATTTTTCCAATCGCGGCTTGATGGTATCGGCTACGCCGTCTTCGGAGCATTGATAGATGATCCGCCGCGGTCTTCCTATTGCTGTTCCGTCCGGCAAAGTGCCGCCCTTGGACAGCTCGGCAATCAGATTCATGATCATTGTTGACTTGCCTTCTCCGGGATCACCTTGTAGAAGCGTGATTTTCCCCGAGGCTATATACGGGTACCAAATCCAGTTGACGGGCTCTGCCTGTATATCGCTGTAGAGCGTCAACAGTCCTGATTGAGTCATCCTTTTCCGCACCTCTTTGTTCCCATACGGATATGCGCATTCTCCGTCCGCACAGGCATTGCGCTTTCGCGTCCCTGCACATATATTATAACTGATTTCCGCGCCGTTCACCGTACCCTGTTAGGGTACATGATTGCCAATATGTTCCCTGTCAGGGTACAAAAAAGCCTAAGATTGCGCGTCTCCAGTGGCTCGGAGCGTTTGCAATCTTAGGCTTCTTTCAATTGATAGAACTGTTATATTGACCGATCACTATTTGTCATGGTTAAAAGCGTCCACCATCGTCTGGACAGCTCTCTTCTGTTCCGCGGTCAGGTTCACCCATCCGTCAAACAGGCGCTTCAGTTCCGGCGACAGATCAACGACGTCGCCTTCCGCAAAGAACTGTGACAAAGTAATGCCGAATGCCTTGCAGATCCTTTCAAGCGTCTCAATCGTCGGTATGGTGTTATGCTTGTAAATGTTCTGCAGGGTAGACATAGAAAGACCGCCCTCTTTGGCAAGTCTGTATTCCGTCCAGTTCCGTTCTTTCAGCAGTTTCTGTAATCTCTCAACCGTATCCATCTCATCACACCCTATCCCCATATATTTTACTGTTTAGCTTGGCACTATACTATTGTTTACTTCTCGAAAGTTTAGTGCTATACTTGGTACTACGGAGACAGGTTGAAGGGTGGACGGATGTATGGAATTGTCGTACTTTACCTCTGAAAACGAAAGGCGGAAAAGCCGGTGCTGCTTTACCGGGCATCGACCGGAAAAACTGGATTGTTCCGAGCAGGAAGCCATCGCCCTTTTGCAGAAAAACATACGATACGCCTATGATCTTGGATATACGACATTCATCACCGGCATGGCAAGAGGCGTTGATATCTGGGCGGCGGAGATCGTGTTGGAGGAGAAGCGTCGGCATCCTGACATTTGCTTATTCTGCGCGATTCCCCATCCCGATTTTGAGAAACGATGGAATGCAGAGTGGCAACAGCGATATCGCGCCATCCTAATGGCAGCCGATTTCCGGCAAACGATATGCCCTTCGTTCTCCAAGGGATGCTATCAAAAGAGAAATATCTGGATGGTAGACCGCGCCGGTCTTGTCCTCGCTTTCTTCAATGGCGAACCCGGCGGAACCGCCAATACCATCGCCTATGCTCAAAAGCGCGGCGTCCGGGTCATAAACGTCAATGACGCTACTCGGCAAGCGATATGATGCGATCATGGAATTGATGACCTTACACTTTTACTTTATGAGATAAATGTGCGTAGTCTCTTCCAATCAGTTACCCGCCCGCAAAACGACGCTATCTTGCGGGCTCTCTTTATATATTGCTGATCGTTGCGCTGTTCGCGGTATAATGAACCAGCCTAATGTGGGCCAAAGAAAGGAAGGTTTTTTTACCATGGCCCTTGATTATGAAAGCATCGGAAAACGGATAAAAGGTTACAGAACTCAAAGGAACATCTCGCAGGAAGAGTTGTCGGAAAGGATCAACGCGGGTCCCCGGTATATCACCAAGGTTGAGAATGCCGTCATCCGTCCGAGTCTGGAATCGCTGGTCTATATTGCCAACGCGCTGAACGTATCCTCGGATGACCTCCTGCATGATAATCTGACGGTTTCCACCTCCAGGGCTGGCTCTGAGATCCATCGTCTTCTGCTGGACTGCAATCTGGACGAACAGAAGATGCTCTCACGCACGGTTCAGTTTATGAAGGCTCTTCTTCGGGAATTCGGGATATAATCATATATGACTCGTCGGTGCTGTGATCGACAGCACCGAACTATAGCGAACGTGGCCCGCATAGGCTGCAGCGGCACCCTTTGGGGTGCCTCTGTAGATATGAGCATTGAGGCCACGGAAATAAAAAAAACCGGCACGTTTCCTCCTTTGTCGCAGTAGACAAGATTGGAAACGTACCGGGGCGTTCCGGTGGTTTATAGGTGTCGGTTGTATTTGAACCGGCTGTTATTGCCGGAAAGTGTGATCGGGGTTACCTCGAAGCATCCACCGTCGCGCTCACAGTGCTCCGTCCAGGCGATGCCGCCATGCTCCTTCAGCATTTTCTTCGCTGTCGTGACTGAAATGCCTTCCAGAACCCGGTCATCGGGTTTGCAGCCGTTCTCTTTCAGAATCTCGGGGTCCGTATTTTCAGGAAATTCGTAGTAGTTCATTTTCATGGTCTTCCCTCCTTCTCGGTTGGTGTGTGCATATTACCGTCAGAAGGGAATGAAGTCAAGTTATATAATATATGTCTATATATTACCCTGTATCACATCCTTCACTTTTCGAACTTGAAATATAGTCGAGCTTTTTTGCGTTTGTATTTCTCATATACCGTTATACAAGAAATTTCTGCACACTTTACTTTTCAATTTTCGTTGACTTCTTGAAATTTCCGTGCTATAATACTCTCTGTAATTTCAACTTCCGCATTCGCGGAGAAAGGATTTCTATATGGAAAATCGTGCCGGCTGCTTTGTCAATAATTTATCCGGCGAAATGGCTTATAAATCTTTTAAACCGGCGCCTCTCCCACCGAGTCCGCCTGTCGAGATGGATACCGAAATGATACAGAAGCTTGTTGAGGCAAACAGAAACATTGCGATACTGGAAGGGCTATCTTCCCGCATTCCGAATATGGATTTGTTTGTCTCTATGTATGTCAGAAAAGAGGCTTTGATGTCTTCACAGATTGAAGGAACTCAATGTACTCTTGATGATATTCTCAGCCCCTATATAGAAACAAATGCCAATCAGGATGTAGCGGATGTTGTCAACTATGTCAAAGCTACAGAGTATGCCATTGACAGGCTAAATACTCTCCCTATTTGCTCAAGACTCATCAAGGAAACTCACGCTGTTCTTCTCCAAGGCGTCAGAGGCAGCGAAAAAAGTCCCGGTGAATTCCGTTACTCTCAGAACTGGATCGGCGGGACGGGAAGTACGCTTATGAATGCGCGATACATTCCGCCGAATCCTTCTGATATGATTGAGGCAATGTCAAATCTCGAAAAGTTTATCAACAATGATGATTCATTGGATCCCCTTATTGCTTCCGCTCTCATTCATTACCAGTTTGAGACAACGCACCCCTTCCTGGATGGAAACGGTCGCGTAGGGCGTTTGCTGATTACGCTTTTCCTGATGGAACGAAAAGTGCTTACAACTCCTGCCCTCTATATTTCCTACTATCTGAAATTGAACCGTGTCGAATACTATGATCGTATGACACAGGTCAGGAGAACCGGGGATTATGAGCAATGGATTCGTTTTTTCCTTGACGCAATCAGCGAATCCGCTAAGGAAGCAGTCGCGGATATCGATAGACTAACCACACTCCACGATTCCAGTATGAGTAAGCTAAACGATCTCTCCACACGGCAAAAAAAGTCCGTGTTTGCAGTTTTCACTTACCTTGAAAGCAACCCCATTATCGATATCGGAAAAACAGCCTCTGCGCTGGGAATGTCTTACAATACAACGGCAAAAGCTGTATCCATTCTCGAAGAGAAAAGAATATTACAGCAGACTAGCAAAGAAGGAAAAGCCCGAATCTACTCATATACCGATTATCTTGATATTCTCCGCAAAAGCACCTAAT
>DCHF01000024.1:13889-14444 GCA_002315555.1 Lachnospiraceae bacterium UBA1759
ATCCGCAAGCCACAAAGCATCCAACACATAAGCATTGGGGGCTTTGTGGTTATTCAATTATGCGCTTTCCATGCCACTCTTCTCCTGCCCGGCACTGTCGGCTTCTATAATCTCGACCCCGGAGTCACTCACCAAAGCTCGATCCACGCCTTCAAGAAACGCCCATGTGTCGAAACGCTCCTCTCCCAGCCATTCCCAGCCCAAGGCATCCGAAATCTCATGAAGAAGCATCGTTTCTCTGATATGCCGGCAATCGCACTCGCCTGTATTCACCCTTCCTCTGCACCGCCATGTTTTATAATGGCCGCCGCTATTCTTTGCGGTAAAGCGGCGATAGGGTTCGCCGCACTTGGCGCAGAAAATCTTCCCGTACAAAAAGTGTACGGTATGCTGCGGCTTTAAACCCTGTTCCCTTAATTCCTGCTGCCGTTTGAAGCGTTCTCTCACGGCATCCCATACCGCCGGTGTAATGACGCCCTCGTGGTCGTTATAAATGTACTTGCTTTCGTAGGCTTCGTTCGGGTCGGGCTTCTTGGTCAGATAATTCTGCGGCGG
>DCHF01000024.1:14489-38570 GCA_002315555.1 Lachnospiraceae bacterium UBA1759
ATAGGCCTCGTTTTGAAGAATCCGCAGCGCAGCCGACCATGTAAACGCCCTTTGGGAACGCATTCTTTGAGCGCCCCTTTCTTTGAGGTGACAGAGGATTTCCGCAGGCGCTACTCCGGCTGCATATTCCTCAAAAATCAACTTCACGATCCAAGCATCTTGATTCGGAGTGAGTTTTCCCTTAATCTCATCATAGCCAAGCATATGATTGCTTCCCACATGACGGATGCCCTGATCCAGCAGCTTTTTATTTGCCCATTTCACATTCACAGAGATAGACCGGCTTTCTTCCTGGCTCACCGCCGCCATCGTACCAAAGATCAAGTCAGAGCTCGGATCAAAGGAACTGATGCCTTCCTTCTCGAATCTGATTTCTACATGGATCGCTTTCAGCGCATGCACATATTTCTGGGCCTCCGCAAAATTACGAGAGAGGCGTGAAATCGACTTGCACAGGATAATGTCGATCCTGCCCGCCTTCGCATCCTCGATCATTTGCAGAAAACCCGGACGCTTGGCCGCGCTGGTGCCCGTGATTCCTTTATCCGCATATACGCCCGCAAATTCCCAGCCCTCTGTTCCCGTGATCATATGCTCGTAATATGCCACCTGTGTTTCATAGGATTCTTCCTGGGCTTCAGTCAACGTACTGACGCGGGCATAAGCCGCTACACGTTTGTTTGCAACCTTGCGTTCAATCTTCCGAATAATCATGTCGTTTCCTCCATATTCCTGCTGGTTTTGATACCATATACTCTCGGAACCGGCGGTTCGTAGACCAGAGGTTCCAGAATCGTCGTATTCTGCACAGCCTCCCGCGCATTCATGATTCCTTCGATCTGTCTGTCAGGACAGCCTTTGATCAGTGGCACACCGTTTACCACATACGTCTCCATCACACACTTCTGCGTTCCCCGAATGGTATGCTCCACTTCCTCCCTCGTAATCTTGGGGTAAGGCATATCTGCGGCTTTCTTATATTCGATGGTCGTACTGGTTGTAATCCCGCACTTCCAGTCGATTTTCAATAACGTCCATTGCGGAAATGAAATGTTCTGAACCGTGTCGCACAGGTTTTTATACTCAACCGCGTGGTCAATCCCCGCGATATAGTTGCTTCCCATAGTATGAACCCTACCCGCCGCCTGCGCTTTTTTGACAGCCATGCTCTTGAGCTGAAGCATGGCGTTAGCCGCTGCCGCTTTTTCTGAATCCGCCCTGTTTGCAATTGCCATCAGGTCATCCGCTTCGATGCTCTTCAGAGCGTTCCAGAAGGCTTCGTCAATGTAGGCGTCCAGAATGTAGTAAGGCGGACAAGCAGTGCGCTGCTTGCGAAGGTCGCCCTTCTTTGTGGCCGTCCCGCCGCATGTCCATGCAAAAGTATGATTATTCCGGGGCAGCTGACAGCGAATCATATTCTGACCGCAAATAGGACATTTCAGAAAACCGTAATACGGGTATTGCGCGGAACCGCGGTGAAAGTCCTTCATGGCTGAGATCATTTGCGCCATTTCATAGGAATGGCGATCCACGATGGGTGTGTGATGATTCTCCCTATAGTACTGTTTCAGTTTCGCGTCCCGGTTATTTACCTTGATATGCTGTATCGGGTCGCTGATATAGGACTTCTGCATTCGCAGGTCGCCAATATACTTCTCGTTGTGAAGAATGTCTGCCGTGGATTTAGGCGCCCACGTTTTCTTTCCGCCGGTGGACGGAATACCGTCCTTCATCAGCCCTTCGCAAATCTCGGGCAGTGACCGTCCTGAAACATACTCCTCATAGACACGCCTGATAATCTTTGCCTCTTCCGGTTCTACTACCCAGGTACCGTCTTCCATGCGGCGATACCCGTAGATATGCGTCCACTGATCGATACCGGCCGCGTAGCGCATTCTCCTGCCCACCTTTTCATTGTTTGACAGAGAAATGATTTCCTCCTGAGCGCTGGCGGCAAATATGGAAAGCAGAAACTCAGAAACCGCATTGCCTGTGTCCAGTTTTTCCTTTTCAAAATAAACGGATACGCCATAGGTCTTGAGTTCTCGAACATAGGCCAGCACATCAACCGTATTCCTCGAAAAGCGGGAGATGGATTTCACTAGAATGTACTGAATCTTGCCCGCCTTCGCGTCTTCGATCATCCGCTTGAATTCCTCGCGGTGCCTCACCGAAGTCCCACTTATGCCCCGATCTGCATATATTCCCGCCAAAACCCATCCGGGGTGCTCCCCGATTACCTTACTGAAAGCGGCCATCTGCGTGTCAAGGCTCTTCTTCTGAATCTCCAGGTTCGTACTGACGCGGCAATAGGCGGCCACCTTAATCTCCGCCTCGGTTTCTTGCTGATTCTCAATAATCCTCACGTCGTTGGCCAAAGTGGACTGGGTGCTTTTCAACCCTTTCGCATTCATCTGTTTGCTCATCACACCGTCTCCTCCTTATGCTTCCTGCGTTCCAAAATTTCCGGATGATCGCTCAACCAAGCCGACCGAATCAGCTTATTTCTGCCATTCAGGCAGCCCTGTTTCATATAATCCTGAACAGCGTCAAAAATCTCAGGCGATACAATCGGTGGATGATGACCTTCAATATAGCACTGCTCAACCTGTCCTCGGTTCTTGACGATTTTCTTGGCCAAATAATCCAAAACAACGAACTTGTTCGTGAGGATATCTCCCCGATAGGCTTCGTTGTTGAGTGCCAACCGCAATCGCTCAATACTCCACGTTTCTTTCCCTTCGTTCCGAAGCTTTCGATTCAGTCTGGTTTGAATTTCCGTCGTTGTGTAGCCTTCATAGGCACGGGCGAAGATAAACCGGATATACTCGGCGGCCTCCTCGTCAATTTCCCAGTAAGAGAAGGGATCTCCCGGCTTTTTCACAATGCGATAGCCGTAAGCCGCGCCGCGCACAGGATCGCCCAGTTCTGCCCGCTGTTTCCTTGCCCAACGAATATTCTCACTATGAGAGCAGGATTCGCTCTGCGCCATAGAGGAATAAATGGCGAGAATCAATTCGGTCTGTTGATCCATGCTGTTCAGTTCTTCCTTCTCAAACACTACCGCAACGCCGCATTTTTTCAGCCTTTGAAGGTATTCCATGCACTCCACCGTGTTTCTGGAAAACCGACTGATGGACTTTACCAAAACAAGGTCCACCTTGCCCGCTTCACAGTCCGCGATAAGCCTTTGAAATTCCTTCCTTTTATCAGCGTGAAGCCCGGAAAAACCATGGTCTCCGTAGATCCCGACCAACTGCATGGTCGGGTCTTTTTCGATCATCGTTTTGTAATACTCGACCTGCGTCTCAAAGGATAAGTCCTGTTCCTCCGCCAGCGTACTGACCCGACAGTAGGCCGCCACCCTTTTGATTCCTGTTCCCCGTGTGAAGGTATCGGCCGCCTCATAATGGAAGGTCTCCATCTGACCCGCCTGAATGTCCGGTTGGTTCCTACGATTCTTCATATGCTCTTCCTTTCTCACGCCGACTGCGGCGTGTTTAATTTGTTCGCTTTCCGTTTGGCGACCGCGACCTGCTTCTGCTCCTCGTTGAAAAAGGCCATATCGCCCGCCAATCCTTCCAGCAGCGTCTTTCGCGGACGTTCAAATTCCTCCCCGATAAACCCCAGCCTCAAAAGCCATGTGCGCATCTGATACTTGGGATTGCTCATGTCGCACGGCTTCATTCTCGCCTTTCCCGTGGTCAATGCCATTTTGCAGCCCTGCGCAATCAGGAAGGCCGCCGCTTCAACGGCGGGATATGAAAAGACGCTCAGCGATATGCCGAGCGCCAATCCGTAATTCACAATAATCCGCATAGGTTCCCGCAGGGAGAGTGCCTGCTCAATCAACGGTCTTCTGGATTCCAGAATATTCAACAAATTCAGAACCGTGGAAAGGTCTCCGCCATCCGGGTAGTAGGTCAAAACGATGTCCTCCGGATACCACTTTTCAGCGTCGAAAGCGTTCATCAGCGCTTCAAACCGCTTGATCTCGCCGACCGGAAAAGCGTCCGTGAATATCTCATTCTGGTGCAGTGTAATACCGTCCCAACTGTAGTAGCCACGATCGTCCGAATTGTTGTACTCTCTGGTATAGATTCCCTTTTGCCTGAGTACCGAACTGATCACCGTCTCGATCCGCTTTTGCTGGATTCGCTTCATCGGATCGCGCAGCCCGCCGACTACGACCTTCATCACCAATTTTCCGGTCAGAACGGTTTCGGGGATCGGGTTCGGTTTCTTCTTTCTATTCTCCGCTTCCAGCGCCGCGTAATAACTTGGTCTGGTCGTTACTTGAACAATGCCCATGGAATTTCCTCCTTTGTCATTCGTAGTTCTTCCCCATGCTTTCAAGTTCCGTACTATGCCTTGGGGTAGTGCTATTAACGCTCTGAACGGCAGATAAGTCAACGCCAATCCGGTCTTATCGTTCTTATTTTTCTGATACGTTTTTTCTCTCTGGGCATAAAAAAAGGACACGCGCCACAAACCGTGACGGTGTCCTTACATTTGGTTTGATCCTTTTCTTTTTATGCCCCGTTCTTCGCTTCTATCTCCGCCTCTTTTTCTAGAAATGAGATATACATATCTGCCGGCATCCCTATATCCAGGAAGAGCACGCTTTGGGCAGCCAGCACGCCTCTTCGCAGCGCGTCGTGTCCTTTGATCTCGATTCTTTCCCGCTTCACGATTTTTCCTGTTTTCCGATGCTGCGTAACCTGTTCGATGCTGAGATTTCCGCCCGCGCAAAGTCCGAAAAATGCTTTGGACAGTCCCGGCATATCTGCATGCTTTTCGACACAATCAAGGTAATCACTGATGCAGATAAACCGAGTTTCGTCGATCTCGCCGAGCGCGTCCCCGGCGTCCTCGAAGCCCTGGAACACCGCCTTTGCCACATATTCCATCATATGGGAATGCCACTGCTCCTTCTTCGCCGCAGAGCCAAAGTCACGTCCCACAAAAAGCGCAATATCCGACAGAAAGGTAAACAGTCGCTTGTCGTCTGCGTCTTCCAGAAGTTCCAGTGCTTCGGGCGTGATCTTTTTCGCCTCGATACACATCTTCGCCCCCTTGGCTATCGCCAGACTTTCTTCGTAAGTCGGTGTCTCTTCTCCAAAGAAATTCTTTGCCATCTCTTTTTCCTCCATTTTCATTGTCGCGCTTGACCGTCAATTTGCGGTTACCCTTTGATCGTTTTTACGTTCACGCTGATCCGTCTGGCATAATTGATCGTATTCCCTGTTCCGCTGTTTTCACCGTTAAAGACCGCGATCAGCCTGGAAGCATGAGAAACCATCCATTCATTTCTGGTCTGATATGCCTCCCTGCTGTACTGCGGTTCCATGAACACCACATAGTCCGCGGCTGCCAGTACCGTGTTATATCGCGTTTTCCATTCGTCCGTCCACCGGCACTCGAAGCCCGGAAACGGAATCGCCGCGATCAGATGAAGCTCTTTGTTATTCTGCTGAAGCCGCATGACGATCTCCGCAGCCCAAATATCCACGCCATAGGCTCCGCCCGTAATGAATGTGGTCAGACCATCCTGAACCGCGGCCATGATGGCGTTTTCCAGTTCGACCTTGACGTCATCCTCCTGTCGGTGAAGATACTGCGGGCGATGACCTGTGAAGGCGCATCGATGCTTTCGCTTTTCGTCCTCCGGCAGACGCATCGGCTTATCGCTCATGACGCACCGACCTCCCAATCCGTATCAAACAGATCCTTTGCTTCTATGGAGCAGATGTCCCGAAACCGTATGTCTGCCTTACCGATCCGCAGGGATTTTCTCACCGTATCCACGTTCCATACGATATCCGTGACGGTACTGTAACTGCCGAGCATACCGTAAGCCTCGCTGTTTCTGTCATCACAGGTCACATAATAAGTAACCGTCGCCACAGGCTTATTCTCTCTGGCCGTCCGCCCGTTGAATGTCAAATCATGCAGAATGTTGAGTCGGCGGTTCAATTCATTTCGTTCATCGTTGCTCAGTAAACGCCTTTCCTCGTATTGGACATCCTTGCTGAGGATCGCCTGGTCGAATCCCCGCAGCGCGGCAAAGGGCGCAAATATCTTCGCCCGCTGTCCCGCGTCCATCAACGGATGCCTGCGGGACGGTTCCGGCTTCCCACGTTCCACTACGGACTTATACTTGAAGTCAACCGGCATCGGCATATATCCGATTGCTGCCATCCCTGTCACTCTCCTTACCGGCGATGTCCGCCGATCTGTTCATTCCTCTCGCGCATCGTAGCGCCTTCCATAAAATTATTCCCTTTGAGCAGCGCGTTAGGACCGTACTTTTTACGCACTTCCATCAGCGCCGCTTGGATTCGTTTTTCCCGTTCCACCGCCCCATAGTCGGTAAACATATCCAGCTGATAAACCCCGTCGTCATTCTGTACCCCGTTGGCGCACACGCCGAGCCGCCGAAAGAGCAGACGGTCGTCCACCAGCGTATCGAACTGCCTGAGAATCGCAGAGGCGATCATGTCCGGGCTGTTGGTCGGTATCCGGGTCTTGACCGAGCCGTTGTCGTGCTCCGGATGAAGCCTGCCATAATCGTCAGTGACAACCGGTCCGGTATAATCAGGAACTTTCTGCAGACTCTTGTGGTCGTAGCTTACCCACCAGGTAAAGGACTGCGCAACCAGCTTCTTCTTATACATATCATAGGCCAGCGCGTCGATCATCTCATGCAGCACGTTCCGCGCCTCCCCGCAGTGATAGGGTCTGGGGAGCACCTGTCCGTTGGAAAGACTGTGATGATCGGTATGATAGGACTTGATGTCCGCCATGGTTACCCGCTCCGCACCCCATGCGTGATCTACAAGAATCTCTCCGTCAATACCGAAGGTCTTATAGAACCACTCCATGTCATATTGGCTTCTCGCGGCGACATCACCCATGGTAAAGAGGTAAGCTTTTTGAAGCCGCTTTGCTTTTCCGGGGCCCAGCATCCAGAAATCTGTCAGCGGCGTGTGATCCCACAGCAGATACTTATAGCTGTCCTCGTTCAGTTCCGCAATGCGCACGCCGTCCGCGTCCGGCTGTGCCTTCTTGGCTACGATGTCCATCGCTATCTTCGCCAGATACAGATTGGTGCCGATCCCCACGGTCGCCGTGATCTTCGTCGTTTTCAGAATATCCCGGATGATCGTCATCGCCATCACACGGGCCGGATGCGTATCCGTCTTCTCCGCTTTCTCCCTATAGAAATGAAGGTACGGCGTACAGTCAATGAAGGATTCGTCGATGCTGTATACGTGGATGTCGCAGGGAGCCACATATCGGATGCAGACGGAATAGATCAGGGAAGATACACGTTCGTATTCCCCCATACGCGGTACCGCGATCAGATAGGGAAGCTTCTCGTGATGCGTCCGCTCCCACTGCTGAATAGCCTGCTTTGCTTCAAAGAGTCGTGGTCTGCTCGGCACACCCTTGGCCTTGAGCGCCGGACTGACCGCCAAACAGATCGTCTGATCGCTCCGGCTTTCATCCGCCACCAGCAGATGCGCCTTCAGCGGGTCGAGCTGGCGATAAACACACTCCACACTCGCATAAAATGACTTCATATCGATGGCGATGTAGACGCGCTCTTCATTTTTGGGCATACGAAACACACCTCCCGGCTGCCCGGAATTTTTTGCAGGAACGTTCATTCTGTTTTATTGAAAAAAGAAAATCAATGATGAGAAAAGCCGGGGGCGCAGCCATAACAGATAAGGAATTGATTCATACTGCGCCTCCTTTTCTGACACGGGTCAGTTCCCCGTGTCCTCAAACATTCTTTCGTAGCATTCCAGCTCCTGCGGATCAATATCGTACCCCTGCAGGCGGAGTGCTTCCAACTTATAGCGTAAGACTCTCTCGCTCACGTCCAGTTCCATGGCAATATCGGAAATAGGTCTGCACATGTTCATGGCGATCAGGTCGCTCTCAAGGCTCTGTTTTTCCTTCTCAAGGATACTCAGCGCCCGTTGATAGCCTTTCAGACTGGCTTTCACCTTTGCGCTCGCATTCCCCCTGTCGATAGAAAACAGAAGAAGTTCATATTCCCTGCTCAATTCGTCCTGCCGATTCTTGAGACGCCGGTATTGCTTGAGCGTCTTGCTGCCATACCCGATCGCTTCCAACGTGTTCTCCGTGTCCACAACAGCATGCGCCGCCACAAGATTGGCAGTCTTTTCATGCTGCGCGATGGAACGGCTGTCCGCTTCCTCGGCAAAAAACGCGGTGTCCATCAGCCCCTTGACTGTGATCCTCGGTTCCCAGATATGCCCGGCAAGCACATGGCCGATTTCATGCCAGCCGGCATACTCTTCTTCCATCCCTTTTAATCGCTCGTTGACACCGATGGTGGGAACACTGCGATAATGAGAAGCATACCCTAAAATGGAGCTTGTTACCGGAATCACCAGTATCCCGAAATAATCTGCTGCCGTGCGGAACTCCGTCGTGCCCATTCGCTTGATCGCGGCATCTACCTCCGCAAATACTTTTTCTGCCAATTATATCATCTCCCTCACGGCGTATATCGTTTAGTTCTCGCCTCCCTGCAGGGCGGCGATGGCGTCATTGAGTACCCGTACCGCGTCGGCGGTCGCCTCAGCCTTCGCTGTAACAGTCGCCTGATACTTGCGATTGGTATAGCGTTCGTTCAAATGCTGCTGGGCGATCATGGCCATCTTCTGCATCTCCAGCGTCAGCTCCATCAGCTGTTCGTCATCCAGTTCTCCGCCCGCCAGCTGCGCGGTCGTTTCCGCATACATCTCGTGAAGTCGCTCCGCGCCCTTCTTTCCGTTGATCCCGCGCATCTGATCCATTGCCCGCGCGTTGGCCATCGCAATCTCCGGATGCGCCATGCCTAGCAGTTCCTCTACGGTGAGATTGAACAACTGCGCCATCCGCACGGCTGTGTCCGCATAGGGAATGCGCGTACCGTGTTCGTAGTTCACGATGGTGCTTCCCGCAACATCACACGCGCTGGCCAATTCCTGTCGGGACATGTGCGCGTTCTTCCTCAATTCGGTGAGACGCTTGCCAAACTCGGCGTATGGGGCTTCCTTGTTCGTTGCCATGTTCTTTCCTCCCTGTCTTTCCGCTCACGAATCCGCATTTGTGATCAATGGAAACTCAAATGCTTTCCGTGTAAATATCGAAAATAAATTTTCTATATCAGATACGTTCGTATTTGTTTTGAGTTGACACGCATACGTCCGTACTGTATAATATTGTCTGTGGCCGCCGGAGAGTCCTCTCCCTGACTTCCACATAGATTATACACGAAAGGCACGTTCGTGTCAATAGGAAATTTGTACATTCGTGTAAATTATTTTCTGGCATACGCTATGCCATATTATTTTATTCTCTTTTAGCTGAAATCGAGATCGACTGCCACATTCGTATATAATGATACGCGAGAGGAGGGAGAGCGAATGGCCGGTGAGTATTATGTATCCCCGTCAGGCATGGGCAATCGTATCCGTGAAAAACGGGAAGCCCGCGGGATGAGCGCGACAGAGCTGGCCATTCAGGCAGGAATTACCCCGGTAACGCTCTCCCGCATTGAACTGGACGTGACAGTTCCCAAGGCTGATACGCTGTTTTCTCTTGCGGAATCCCTTCATGTATCTTTGCAGGAAATACAGCCTCCATCGCTCGATGGTTACAACACGATTCCTTCCATTCTCCTGCCATCGCTTCGCAAATTAAGTCAGAAGACGCCTGATGAACAGACGAAACTGATCAAAATGTTCGAGGCCATGATCGATCTCATGTAGCCGCTTTCATCACGAAGGCGGCTTTTTTGATCCACCTCTCACCGTCCTTCTGTTGTTTGGGCGTATCATATCACACTTTTCGCCAAAAGAATTATACTGCGCTATAAGGATTCGCGGATTTCTTATACTGCGCTATAATTCTTTTCCCCTGTTTTCTGGTATCATTTTAATCGTTCCAAGGAACACCGAGCCGCGCCGCCCTCCCAGGGTGGTCGTGGCAGGAGGCTTTGGAACACGGACAACTCCACAGCCGACTCGCGAGCGGCAGCGGATGTCCTGCGGATGACCGGCGCGTCAGTCCCATGGGAACTCATCCCACGGAACCACGCATGCCCGTCACCTGTGGCTGGCATACCTCTGTCTTCGTGGGCCGATCACGAACCGGAGCGTATGCGGCGCCCCGGCTCTTTTTTACCCGCACGACCGACCCAATCATGGAGGTAACAGCATGTACACGCCCTGCAAGTATGACACCAGTTCCCTGCGCATTCGCATCGACTTCACCAGGATTGGAAGGCGCTCCTTCAACCGCGTCAACGCAAAGCTCGGTTCGGCATTCATCCGCTTTTACCAGCTGGAGCGTGACTTGGCCGAGTACATCGAGCGTCACCTGGATAACGGCATCGATATGATTCCCGAATTCGATGTGCGCTATGACGACGGAATCCTGCTGACCGTGTACCTCTCCGGCGGCATTTACTACATCAAAGAAATGACCGTCATCGGAGAAATCATCGCTCATAAGGCTGTCTGGCTTTGGCAGAAGATTAAGCACGGCTGTGATCTCATAGCATGCCAGATCCTCTCCGGCTGGTACTTTCTCACGGCAGACGCATGCTGAGCCTCCGATTCCAAGGAGGACATTATGTCGAAAACCAAGTTACTCCTCGATCTGATCACGGACATCCGCTCTGTAGCGGATGATCTCGAAACCCTCTGCAATAGCTGGGCAGACAACGATGCTCCGACCGCTGCGGAAACGACCGCAACTCCCAAGCAGACTGTTGAGACCCCCAGTGCTGTCCCTGCGGAATCTTCCGGCAAGCTGGCTCCCAATGAACGCATCGATCCGGTGACCGGAGAGATCGTCACACTGGATCTGCCCACTCTGCGCGCGCTGGCCGCGTCCAAAGCGCAGACCAAGGAACAGAAAGCGCAGATGAAGGCGCTGCTTCAGAAACACGGCGTGGCGAAGCTGACCGAGCTGCCGCTCACCGATTACTTCGCCTTCCAGAAGGAGGTAGAAGCCATTGTCTGAGGTCAACGCAGCTCACGAAGTGGATCACGCCCACCGCGCGCACGCCATGCTCTCCGCTTCCAGCGCACACCGCTGGCTGGAGTGCCCGCCCTCGGTCCGTTTGTCGGAACAGTTTGCCGACCAGCCTACCGTATTCTCCGAGGAAGGCACCTATCTTCATGAACTCTGCGAATTGAAGCTCCACCGTTTCCTCGGCGACGTTGCCCCAGATATTCTGGAAGCGCAGTTCCGGGCGCACAAGGACAACGACTTCTACTCGGAAGAAGCCGAGGCGGTCACGGACGAGTATGTACAGTTCTGCGTTGAGACCATCGAAGCAGTCCGGGCATCCTGTCCCGATCCGCTGATCCTGGTGGAGCATCGTCTGGACTACTCCGAGATCGTGCCGGACGGATTCGGCACGGGCGACCTGCTGATCGTCGGAGACGGCGTGCTTGAGATCATCGACTTCAAAGGCGGCCGCGGCGTCCGGGTGGAGGCCGACCGCAATCCCCAGCTGATGCTCTACGCGCTGGCAGGACTGCTGGAGTTCGATCCTCTCTACGACATTCGTACCATTCGCATGAGCATCGTACAGCCCCGGCTCAACAACACCTCGTCCTATGAGATCACACCGGACGCTCTGCTTTCCTGGGCACAGAACGAGGTCGCGCCCGCAGCCATTCTGGCCTTGGAAGGCAAAGGCGAGTACAAGGCCGGCGAACACTGCCGGTTCTGCAAAGCCCGCCACACCTGCCGCAAGCGCAGCGAGTATTACATGGAACTGGCCAGACGGGATTTCAAGGAGGCCGATCTTCTCACCGATGAGGAGATCGCCGACATCCTGCCCATGGCACAGAACCTCGCCAAGTGGGTAGAGGACCTTATGGCCTACGCCACCGCGCAGGCGGAAAAGGGCAAGACCTGGCCGGGGTACAAGCTGGTCGCCAGCGTGACCAAGCGCAAGTACACCAATGACGCCGACGTCATCCGCGTTTGCACAGAGGCAGGATACACCAACATCTACAAGACCTCGCTCCTGGGCATCTCCGATCTGGAGAAAGCCATAGGTAAGAAAGCGTTTCAGGAGATCGTCGGTCCCTACGTTTTCAAGCCGGAGGGCACGCCCGAACTGGTTCCCCTTTCCGACCGCCGCAAGCCCATCTCCTCCGCCGAGACGGACTTCGCGGAATAACAACACGACAATGCCCATTGAGGCAGAAAGGAATTCATTATGTCCACCAAAGTGATCACCGGCAAGTGCCGCGCCTCGTATGTCCACCTCTTCGAGCCGCATTCCACCAACGGCTCCGATCCCAAGTATTCCGTTTCTCTGATCATCCCCAAGAGCGATACCGAGACCATCGAAAAGATCCGGGCTGCTGTTGAGGAGGCCAAGCAGAGCGGTGTTTCCAAGTGGAACGGCAAGATCCCGCCCAACCTCAAGCTGCCCCTCCGCGACGGTGACGAGGAACGCCCCGACGATCCCGCCTTCGCTGACAGCTACTTCATCAACACCAACTCCATCGAGCGTCCCGGCATCGTGGATCGCAGGCGCGTACCCATCACCGATCCCACCGTGATCTACTCCGGCTGCTACATCCGCGCCAGCGTGAACTTCTATCCCTTCAATACCAACGGCAACCGCGGTATCGGCGCGGGGCTGGGCAACGTGCAGTTCTGGGAGGACGGCGAGCCGCTGAACGGCCGCGTCAAGGCTGAAAACGAATTCGACGCTCTGGATGCCGACGACGAGGACGATTTCCTCGGCTGACCCTTTCGACCGCCGCCCGTGGACTCGTTCTGCGGGCGGCACTCTTCCACGGAGGTATCCTCATGGCTCTTTCAACATCGACCCCTAAACAGAAAAGACATATGCACATCGACATAGAGACATTTTCTTCCCAGCCGCTCCCCAAGTGCGGCGTTTACCGCTACAGTCAAGCTGCAGACTTCCAGATCCTCATTGTAACCTACTGCTACGATGATGAAGAACTGTTCACCGTTGATCTGGCCTGTGGAGAATCGCTCCCGCCCGATTTCCTGTCCGCCCTGGAAGACCCCAATGTACTGAAGGTCGCTCACAACGCTCAGTTTGAGCGCGTCTGCTTTTCTCGATACCTTGGTCATTGGCTCGATCCCCATCAGTGGCGGTGCAGCATGATCATGGCAAACTATCTAACCTTGCCTGGAAAGCTGGCGGACGTAGCTGTGGCGCTCAACCTCACAGAACGGAAGATGGAAGAAGGCAAAGACCTGATCCGCTACTTCTCTGTCCCATGCAAGGCGACCAAGGCAAATGGCGGACGTACCCGCAACCTTCCTGGTGACGCCCCAGATAAGTGGGAGGTCTACAAAGCCTACAACCGCCAGGACGTAGAGACGGAACGCGCCGTGGTTCGCGCCTTGGAGCGTTACCCACTGCCGGATTTGGAATGGGAGTTGTACGCGCTGGATCAGATCATCAACGACCGGGGCGTTCGCATTGACAAGCAGCTGGTACGCTCCGCGCTCATCGTGGACAGCGAGTTCACCCAGAAAGCCTACCAGCGGGCGCAGGAGATCACCGGTCTTGAGAATCCTTCCAGCGTGGTACAGCTCAAGGCATGGCTGGCCGATCAGGACATGCCCATGGAAACGCTGGCCAAGAAAGTCGTGCAGGAAAAAGCCAAGGACGCGGAGGGCATCGTCGCCGAGCTTCTTCGTCTCCGGCTGGAGCTTTCCAAGACCTCCGTCAAAAAGTATGAAGCCATGGCGCGGACCGTGTGCAAAGACGGTAGGGTCCATGGCGTCACACAGTTTTACGGTGCTTCCCGGACAGGCCGCTGGGCTGGGCGTCTGGTTCAGCTTCAAAACGTTCCTCAGAACCATCTTCCCGATCTGGACGCAGCGAAGAATGTGGTGAAAAACGGGGATGAGGAGATGGTCGAAATGCTCTACGGTTCCGTTCCCAATACGCTCTCCGAGCTTATCCGCACGGCGCTCATTCCCAAGGAGGGTTGTCGGTTCCTTGTAGCTGACTTCTCCGCCATTGAAGCCCGGACGCTGGCATGGCTGGCCGGTGAGGAATGGGTGTTAGAGGAGTTCCGCGGCAAAGGCAAGATCTACGAAGCCACCGCAGCCCGCATGTATCATGTTCCTGCTGACACCATCGTCAAAGGGAACCCCAATTATGCTTACCGCCAGAAGGGTAAACAAGCGACGCTGGCCTGTGGTTACGGAGGCGGGATTGGAGCTATGAAGAACATGGGCGCAACCATGCCGGACGACGAGCTTCAGGACATCGTAGAGGCATGGCGGCGGGCAAACCCCCACATCGTCAATTTCTGGTCCGCCATGGAATCCTCCGCCCGGAAGGTCGTGGATGAAAAGATCACTGTTCCCGTAGGCAAGACCGTTCTCTACTGGAAGGATGGGAACATGTTTATGCGCCTTCCCTCCGGCAGAGATCTTTGTTATCAAGGGATCTGCTACACCGACAACCGTTTCGGCAACCGCAGTCTCGGCTATTACATGCCCAGTGCCACTGGGAAAATGATGCTGACAGAAACCTTCGGCGGCAAGCTCACCGAGAATCTGACCCAAGCCGTCGCCCGTGATATTCTCGCCAACTCCATGCTGGAACTGGAAAAGGCCGGCTACCACATCGTGTTCCATGTCCACGATGAAGTCATTCTGGAAGTCCCCTACGACCACGGCAGCTTGGAAGACGCCTGTGCCATCATGGGCATCCCGCCTGTTTGGGCCAGCGATCTTCCGCTCCGCGCAGATGGCGACGAACTGGAATACTACAGGAAAATGTAATCTGTTATCCTTTTCCCCGCTTGACTTATTTTCGGAACAGAGTGACATATAGACCACCAACAATGAAGGAGGTCATACGATGACGAACAAAGATGTGTATCTGGAAAACGGCTACAACAGCCGTGATGATTATCTGCAAAGCCTTGCTGACGACCTCGGCATTCCCCTCGAAGCCGTTCTTTCCCTGGCCGAGGTTCTTGGCCCCGACGAGGATTTTGACGGACTGGTCAGCAGTCTGGAGGACGCCGCGGACGGCGGCTGGTTCGACGAAGAGAACCGCGATGAAGACGATCTCATAAATGAGTAAACAGTCCTCACCCCAACAAAGCATGTCGAAAGGCATGCTTTTCCTTTACCCATGAAAGCGAGGTACCCCATGATTCCCAGAGCAAAATTGCTCCTGCTCAATCGGCTGCGGGAGCGTCAGCCCGGCTGGCATATCAAGTCCGTTGATCTGGAAAAGTGTGTCTGCCGGATCATCGGACCTTATGAGGTGGAGATTAGCGGTGGTGGCCGGACCCCGCCCCGCTTCCACATCTATGTCTGGAAGAAAGACCCTGTCTACCGAGTGATCGAACGGCACACGACCCTTGATCCTCGAAAGACCGACGTCGAAGCCCTCGCCGCCGTCATCGCGGAACGCTACGCTCAGCAGGCTATTGCCGAGGGCGTGTACTTTCCGGCCCTTATTGATTCCTCTGATGAAGCAGAGGATGAAGTACCTTTTTGATTATATAGGAGGTTCCCCCATGCAAGTAACTGAAGACCGTAAACTCCTGATCGCCGTTGGTCGCAGCCGCAAAGCCGCCCTCTGGCAGAACAAGGAAATCCTGTGGAGCGAGCTGCTGGACAAGCTCGCCACCACGACCCGCACCCGCGAGAGTACGAAAGAGTACGCCTCCCTTTCCAAGGCCGAGCGCGATGAGATCAAGGACATCGGCGGTTTCGTCGGCGGCTACCTGAAAAACGGCAAGCGCAACAATGCTTCTGTCGCCAACCGCTGCATCGTCTGCCTGGACGCGGACACCGGTGATGCCGATCTTCGCTCCGATTTGGAGCTTACCTGTCCGTTCACCTACGCGCTTTATTCCACCCACAGTCACACACCGGAAAAGCCCCGCTACCGCGTGGTGATTCCGCTCAATCGGGATGTGACGCCGGACGAATACTCTGCCATTGCCCGCCGTCTGGCCGATAACCTGACGCTCTCCCGTTTCGACCCCACCACCTTCGAGGCGGCGCGGCTCATGTACTGGCCGTCCACCCCGGAAGACGGGGAGTACATCTTCGACTACGCGCCCGGCCCCTTCTGTGACGCGGATTCCATCCTCGCCACCTACGTCGATTGGCACGACTCCACACTGTGGCCTACGACGCAGCCGCTGGACGAGCGCATCCACAATAACATCAAGAAGGCGGAAGACCCGCTGGAAAAGCATGGCGTGATCGGCGCGTTCTGCCGCGCGCATTCCATCTCGCAGCTTATGGAAACACTGCTGAAGGACAAGTACACGCCCACCCGGCAGGAGGACCGCTACACCTTCGTCGGTGGCACGACCACGGGCGGTCTGGTGGTATACGATGACAAGTTCGCCTTCAGCCATCACGCGACCGACCCTGCGTCCGGCAAACTGTGCAATGCTTTCGATCTGGTACGCTGGCACTTTTTCGCGCCCGGTACTGTTTCGGTAAACGGGCACACGGTAAAAGACGAAAAAGCATCCTTGTCTATGATGCAGGAGTATGCCGCGTCCGATCCCGCTACCAAGATACAACTTTCCAAGGATCGCGCCGACGAGCTCATGAGCGACTTCTCCGCATTGGACAATACTCCTCCTGCTTCAACATCATCCAATCAGGATAACGCTCAAGACGCGCCCAGCTCGGATTCTGAACAACCCGATCCCGATCAGTGGCTCACCAAGCTGGACTACGACAAATCCGGCAAAGTCAAAAACACGCTGGTCAATCTTCTTTTGATCCTTCAGCATGATCCGCTGCTCAAGGGCATCGTGTTCAACCAGCTTTCGGACGGCATGGAGATCCGGGACGACATCGCGCCGGTGCCCTGGAAGCACCCTTCCAAGTTCTGGCGTGACGCGGACGACAATCAGGTGATCTCCTACGTTGAACAGCGGTACGGAACCTTCTCCATCCGGAACTATGACGTAGCCATCAGCAAGGTGGCGGATGACCGTTCCTACCACCCTATCCGCGAATACCTCAGCAGCCTTCCCTCCTGGGACGGCGTACCCCGCGTGGACACCCTGCTCATTGATTACCTCGGTTCTCCGGATAACACCTACGTCCGCACCGTGACCCGTAAGATGTTGGTAGCCGCTGTGCGCCGCATCGACCGTCCCGGCTGCAAACATGACTCCATGCTGGTTTTGTCGGGGCCGCAGGGTATTGGTAAATCCACACTCATTGCCCGCCTCGGCGGCGAATGGTTCTCCGACAGTCTCTCGCTCTCCGACACCCATGATAAGACCGCCGCGGAAAAGCTGCAGGGGTACTGGATTCTGGAGATCGGCGAACTGGCCGGACTGAGGAAAGCTGATGTGGAAACGCTGCGTTCATTCCTCTCCCGACAGAACGACATCTACCGTGCGGCCTTTGGAAAACGCGCTACGCCGCACCTCCGCCAGTGTATCTTCTTCGGTACGACCAACGAGGAACAGGGCTATCTTCGCGACACCACCGGCAACCGCCGTTTCTGGCCGGTCAAGACGCCGGGCGGCGGCACCAAGAACAGCTGGGATCTTACCAAGGACGAGATCAATCAGATCTGGGCGGAAGCCAAGTACCTGTACGAGCAGGGTGAAAAGCCTCTGCTGGACGACGATGTAGAGGCGCTGGCAAAAGCAGCGCAGCGTGACGCCATGGAGACAGACGACCGTGAAGGTCTGGTGCTGGAGTACCTGGACAAGCTGCTGCCGGAAGACTGGTCGAAGATGGACTTAAACGCCCGCCGCGGCTTCCTGCGAAACGATCCCTTCAACGGCGGTGACAAGCCCGGCACCGTTCAGCGCAAGACGGTCTCGGTCATCGAGATCTGGGCAGAGTGCTTCGGCAGAGAACCCGGCTCGATCAAGAAGACAGACCGCAACGAGATTCTCTCCATCCTCGCCAAACTGGGTTGGAAAAACGGTACCTCCAATTCCCAGCGTACCGCTTACGGCGTTCAGAAGTGCTACAACCGCCCGGATGATACCCTGTAACAGCGGCGGTAACCGCCTGTAACAGCACCTCACATTCCATCCTGTTGACGGCAGTCATTTTGTAACTGTAACCGTGATCCATTTTGCAGTTACGGTCTCTGGTTACTGCTTATATATAATAGGAAGAAAAATCCCGCTGTTACTTTGTAACTGTTGTCTCCCAGTATATATGGTGGGGATAATATAGAGATAGTATTTTTTCCTATGTACGCCCGTACACGCGCGTAAGGGATTTTTGGTTTCCGGTTACAAATTCTAATCTCTACTCTTCTGGCCTTAATGGAATACAGATGACCCCATCTTCACCTTGCCGCATCCTCATAAATGCCTTGGTCCCATTTTATAGGCTATGGCATGGTACTACTTCTCTCCCTCGGAAGACGCCAACTTTGATACTGATAGCTGATACTAGTAAGACAGTAAGGTTATCGGGTTCAAAGATGGCTGCCGCCGAGGGAGTACTGCTTCACTACAGGCAAACGCCCCGGAGGTATCCATGAACGAAACGAATACAGCAATAAGTCCCGTCACAAACAGCCCTCCCGTCATCCTTGACGAGGGCTGTCTTCACAACTATCAGCAATACTGCGTTGATTTTCTGGAACAGCATCCCCAATGCGCGCTCTTCCTTGACTGCGGTCTGGGAAAAACAATCATCACCCTGACTGCCATTCAGCATCTCATGTACGACAGCTATGAGATCAATCGGGTTCTGATCATCGCGCCTCTGCGAGTCGCCCGCGACACATGGATCGCGGAACTGTCCAAATGGGCGCACCTTTCCGATCTTCGGATGCAGCGCGTGATCGGCACAGAGAAAGACCGTGTCCGGGCATTGGGCGAGCGTGCCGATGTGTACGTCATCAACCGGGAAAACACCGAATGGCTGGTCAAGCATTATGCCGGAAGGAAACTACCCTTCGATATGCTGATCCTTGACGAACTGTCATCCTTCAAGAACTACCGTTCCAAACGCTTCATGGCGTTGAAAAAGGTCGTCGGCCAGTTCATCCGTGTAGTCGGCCTGACCGGAACGCCTGCCCCCAACTCTCTGGAAGAGCTGTGGCCGCAGGTGTTTTTGTTAGACCGCGGCGCGCGGCTGGGCCGGACCATGCGCACCTACCTCGATCTGTATTTTACGACTCCCAACAGTTGGCTCCCCTACAAGCATGAGCTGAAAGAAGGCGCGGAGGACGCGATCTACAAAAAGCTCTCCGACATCTGCGTGTCCATGAAAGCCGCGGATCATTTGAACATGCCGGAGCGCGTGGACAATATTGTGGAGGTCGTGCTCTCGACCCGTGAAATGAAGCTGTACAAGCAGATGGAGCGCGACATGCTGCTGCCTTACGCGGACGGCGATATCATGGCGATCAACGCGGCGGTACTGGCGAACAAACTCCTCCAGCTGGCCAACGGCGCCTGCTACGACGAGTATCACAACGTGAAAACCATCCACGACCGCAAGCTGGATGCCCTGGAAGACCTGATTGAAGCCGCTAATGGCAAGCCTGTGCTGATTATGTACAGCTACCAGCATGACCTCACCCGAATCCAGGAACGGCTGGGCGCATACGGCCCCGACAATCCGAACGGTGTGCGCCGACTGGTTTCCGAGCAGGACATGACCGACTGGTGCGCCGGGAAGATTCCCATCGCGGCCACTCAGCCCGCGTCCACCGGCCATGGTCTCAATTTGCAATCAGGCGGCAGTACCATCATCTGGTTTGGGCTAACATGGTCATTGGAACTTTATGAGCAAGCCAACGCCCGCCTCTGGCGGCAGGGTCAGAAAAATACCGTGGTCATCCATCACATCATCACCAAGGACACCACCGATGAAAAAGCCATGAAGGCTCTCCATGACAAAGCAGCCGGGCAGGATGCTCTGCTGGCTGCGGTCAAGGCGGAGATCGACTCCGTAAAGAGCAAGACCGGGAAAGGGAGTAGTTCCCTTGCTTGAGCGTGATATCGTAGCCGCCGTCAAGCGATACCTGTCAACACTTGGCGAGGATGTGTTCTTCTGGAAGGAACACGGCGGCCCCTATGGCACTTCCGGGATTCCAGACATCATTGTCTGCTACAAAGGTCGGTTCATCGGCATGGAGTGCAAGCTCCCAGGCGGTCGGTTGACCGAACTGCAGAAACGAGCGATTGCGAAGATCAACCTTGCCGGTGGCATTGCCCGTCGCGTGGAAAGCGTAGCGGATGCCAAGGCCATCATTCAGCTCGTTGATGGCGAACTGATCACCCGAACAACTGACAAAAGTGAGGAATAACACCATGGAAAAGCAAGTCTATGAATTCAAAATCGATCCCGAATTCCGGGATCTTATCCCGCCCCTCAGCGAGGATGAGTACAGTATGCTGGAGGACAGCATTGTGCGCGACGGTTGCGATACCCCGCTTACCGTATGGGACGGCATCATCGTGGATGGTCATAATCGCTACGAAATCTGCCAACAGCACGATATTCCCTTCGCCTACGAGGAGCGTTCTTTCTCCGACAGGGATGCCGCCATGTTCTGGATGCTGGAGCATCAGCTGGCTCGGCGCAATCTGCAGACTTATCAACGCGCTGAGATTATTCTGAAATATGCTCCGATTCTCCGAAAAAGCGCAGCCAAACGTCAAGCCACGTCAACCGGCGGGACGGATCCTCAGCTTCGGCCAAATTTGGCGGAAGCTGGCAGTAAACCCGAAACTCGTGATCAACTGGCAAAAATGGCCGGCATCTCTCATGGCACTATGGACAAGGTTAAGCAGTTGGATGCCAAAGCCGATGAGGAAACCAAGAAAAAACTCCGTGCCGGCGAAGTATCCATCCACAGAGCTTACACCGACTTGGTGAACAGAGAGCATGACGGTGAAACCCGTGTATGCGAAAGCTGTCATGAGGAAAAACCGTATTCTGAATTTGCCTTTCCCAGCAACTGCAGTCAACCTCGAAGTGTCTGCAAAGACTGCGAAGCCAAAGCTAAACACCCGGTCAATGATACCGATGCGGCAGAAACCCGCCCTGTCCCTCACGACACTGGCATTCAGGTCAAGAACGGCAAGACCGCGCACGTTGCCCTCGGTCTACCCGACGATCCCGCCATGTTTGGTCAAGTCGTGGATCTTTTGAAGCACGCCCAGAACGCTTACCTCGCAGCCTTTGAGGCAACACTCGCCCAGTATCGCCCCAGCATGATCTCGGAGGAACACTCCGACCTGATTCGTGAACTGATCGATTACGTAGCCGACACCACGGAAGAACTGCTCGACAAACATCTGAATAACAAAAATACGCATTAATGAATTTGGAGGATAAATAACATGAGCCGCAAGAATCGTAACGCCCGCCGTCAGTCCAACAAGCCCCTGAACACTCAGGGCATTCAGCTTTCCCTTGATAACATTTCCCCCAAGCATGTCGAAAACAGCAGCGTGGTACGGATGCTGGACGAAACGTGCAGCTATGAATTCACCCGTCTGCCCAGCACCATGCTGGAGAGCGATACTTCCTACCAGCGCGCCATCGATCTGAAACGTGTTGGGCGCATCGTGGATAACTTCGATGCCCGTCTGGTCAATCCGCTGAAGGTCAGCAGCCGTGACGGTCACTACTATGTGTTCGACGGCGCTCACACGCTGGCTGCGCTGAAGGAGGTCAACAAATTCGACAACTTCATGGTGGACTGCATGCTCTTCCACGGTCTGTCCTATGAGGACGAAGCCTACCTCTTCGCCCTCCAGCGCGGCGAGTCCAAGGAGGTCGCTACCGCCGCCCGTCTGAAAGCCCTTCTGCTCTCAAACGATGACCGCGCCTGCGATTTCCGCAGCCGTACCGAGGCGACCGGATTCCGCCTTTCGCCCAGCGGTCGCACCGCCGCCAAATGTACCCTCGGCTGTGTAGCTAAGCTCTGGAAGATCTACGAGATGGATGCCGATCTCTATTCCGAAACGCTGTCCCTGCTCATGGCAGCGTGGCATGGCGAGACGTGGAGTCTCAACGCCAACATCGTCGGCGGCATGGCCATGTTCATCAAGGCATACCGGGAAGAAATGAATCATGCAAGATTTCTCAAGTCCGTAGGCGGCACTGACCTCACCGATCTAAACAAGTACAAGGATGCCACCGCCAAGAACAAGGATTACACCTTTGCCTTCGCCATGTTCCGGCTCTACAACAAGACAGGCGGAAAGGGTGCGCTCACTCCTTACGCTTTGTATGACTTCAAGGCATGAGAGGTGAGTGTCCTTGAATGAAAAATGTTTCGGGCTGAGAAAGGGCAGGGAATGCGCGGTGCTTGAAGAAGGAATATGCCGCGGGAACTATGATACCTGTCCTTTCTACAAGCCCAAATGGAAATGTGAGCATGATCGGAAGATCGCTCTTCGGCGCATCGCGGACAAGTCTTCGGAAGAACAGCGATTGGTTGCCGACAAATACTATCATGGACAGATGCCTTGGGCGAAGGAGGATTTATGACCGCAAAGGAATATTTGAGTCAGGCGTACTGGCTGGATCGCCGCATTGACAGCAAGCTGGAACAGCTGTCCGCGCTCCGCGATACCACCACCAAAGCAACCGCCGTTATGAATGATGCTCCTGTATCTCATACCCGGAACGTCCACAGTCTGCAGGATACCATAGCCAAGATTGTGGACATGGAAAGTGAACTGGATCGGGATATCGATGCGCTGGTGGATTTGAAAAGGGATATCATGCGTCAAATCAAGGACGTGAAGAACTCGGAATATCAAACTCTCCTTGAACTGCGTTACCTCTGTTTCAAGTCTTGGGATTTTATTGCGGATGCCATGGGCTACTGTATCAACAATGTCTTCAAGATGCACGCTAAGGCACTCAGAAATTTCAAAGTGCCCGAAGGATTACAGTAAAATACATTGTTTTACAGTACCCACCTGTGGTATAGTATAAGCTGTCAAAACAGTATGGCACGGGGAACGGCTGAGAGATGCCGTTCCTTCTTCCGTAATCGGCAGAAATGCGGGTGTTTTCAACTATCTTTTTCCTGCATTCTGCCGATAGCCAATACAAGAAAAGCGCCGATGTTCGACGCTTATTCCTGAACAAGTGCTTTCAATAACTCATCTGTTTGATTGCGCTTGGCATAGACGACTGAAATAAACCAGACCTGATGGCTATCCTCGTCTATCCAATAGTACGCATAAAAGTTCTTTACGATAATCCTGCGAATGCCTCGACTATGCCAAGGCTCTCTTGCAATGGCCGGATTACGTGCCGGGAACTCGGCGCATGCAGTCATAGAAGATTTTATCGCTGTCAAAAGATTATGCGCAGCGTCAGGCGCGCTGAGCGTATCTGAAATGTATTGCACGATCTCACGCATCTGCCCTAAGGCATATTCCGTGATTCGGATTTCGTATTGATTCATCCTATGCTGCTTTCAAGCACAGTAAAAGCATCGTCAAGGGATACACCCTGATGTTCTTTTGCCTGCGCCAATCCTTTCTCCAGCATAGCGTCCAACTGGATGTCTGTCATATCTTCTGCATTCGGCAACGTACGCGGAATGGTAATCGAGAAAGGAATTCCGTTGGTCAAAATAATCTGTCGGTAGAGCATATTGATAAGTCCGGAAGAAGATACGCCCAGCGTAGCGAGAATTTCCTCCGCCTTGTCTTTTATGTCCGGCTCGACACGAGCCATCACGGTACTGGATTTCACTGACATTGATATCACACCTCCATAGGTCATTATAACACATTGTACTGCGCTTTGCAATACAATATTTAAGGAACTTTCTGATGCTGGTCAGGATAAGACAGTACCCGTCTATGCCATAGTATGATCTGTCAAAAATAGAACGACACGGGGAACGGTTGAGAAATGCCGTTCCTCTTTTGATTTCAAAGGAGTCAAATCATGTTTGAAAAAGTGAATCCCTCTCACCCCGATAAAATTGCGGACCGCATTGCCGGCGCCGTTGTCGATCTGGCCTACAGGCAGACGAAGAATCCCCGCGTCGCGGTGGAAGTCCTCATCGGTCATAAG
>DCHF01000004.1 GCA_002315555.1 Lachnospiraceae bacterium UBA1759
ACGTATTATATGTCATCCCGTACCTGCCACTACGGAAGAAGCCTTCTGGAGCGTGCGTTAGAGGGTGGCTTTAACTTCCTGGACGCACAGCTTGCAACGGAGACCTGTACGGTGACCTGCCGCTTCCAGGAACATCTGAAACGGATGGATGGTGTCATCGACAATGTGAAATTCAAATGTGAATTTGCCGATGTTCCGTTCAAGAAGAATGAAAACAGCATCGATCATTATGAAGTCCAGCTGCAGCATCATGTGCTGAATTTCTTAAGAGACAATTACGGCGTGGACACCTCCGATGAAGTGCTGTGCGCCGCGATCGAAAAGCATAACGAGCTTTGCCGTCTGATCAATGAGATCGGCGACTACAGAAAGCTTGAAAACCCGACCATCACAGGCTATGAGTTCCAGGTCATCAACCTGGTCTCCATGTGCTGCCCGAAGGATCTGATCATCGACAAGCTGTATGAGACACTGGAAGAGCTGAAGACCCGTGAGCCGGATATGAAGAAGAATTATCGCTGTAAGGTCCTGCTTTGCGGCAGTGAGAACGATGATCCGGATTTCACGAAGCTGATCGAAAGCTGCGGCGCTTTGGTCGTTTGTGACCGTTATTGCTACGGCGCAACGGAAGCCCGCCTTCCCATCGAGATCCGGGAAGGAGAGACCCCGCTTCGTGCCATCGCCCGTCATTATCTGTTGACCAGCCAGTGCGCACGCTTCATGGAACAGAAGGAAATGCGCGGCAGAAAGGCGTACATCGCAGGTCTTGCAAAGGAATATAACTGCGACGGTATCATCATTGCCACCAACAAATTCTGCGAATACTGGAGCTATGAGAGAACCATCGACACGGTCGTTCTGAACCGTGACTACGGATTCCCTGTATGTTCCATCGAGAAGGAATACATCAATACCGCTTCCGGCCAGTTGAGAACGCGTTTCCAGGCGTTTGTGGAGAGCATTGAGATCAAGAAGATCCAGGCGGAGAAAGGGACCGAAGAATGACGAACGAAAAGAAGGATGCACTGAAAAAGAAAATGCATGATTTCGTGTACGGCAAGCCGCACGAAGAGCGTCGCCTCGGTGATCTTTATATCCCGGGCACCGGCCTTTACAAGCACAGAGAATGGCGCGGCATCAAGGACACGATGTATTATTTCAACAACATCTGGCTTTATAATTACGGCAAGATGGTCGGCGATATCATGAAATACGGCGGCGTGGTCACGTTCGCAAAGGGCGTGTGGCGTTACCGCTGGGTCGGCCAGACCTATCTTCCGGTCGCACATTGGTTTGACCGTGGTATGGAAGGTATGCGCGGCGATGCTCTGCGCGCGTCCGCATGGCATTATCGCGGTATGACGAATGAGACCATCCGTCAGTTCATGCGCATGTTCGCGGCAGATCAGAATACCGGCGGCAGCAAGGAGCTGTACGATAAGACCATCGCCCATGACGAGACGGTCTGGGGCGGCGTGTTCTATCCGTACCGTGATCAGCTGGACGATGTACCGCTCCAGATGATCCCGTATTTCGTTACCTGCCATGTAAATAACCATACTGTTTTACACTACATCGATGCGGTGCAGGCCATCGGCCTCCCGGGCGACCCGTGTCCGATGTGCCAGGCGGAAGCCGGTATCTTTGTAAGTGACGACATGCCTGATTTCTATCCGGCATTCATCACCACGAACGAAGCCTGCGACGGTTCCGTTGCGACCTCCGTCATTCAGGACTGGATGATCAACAAGCCGCTGTACGCAATGCCGCAGCCGATGCAGTTCGACGACCCGCTGGTCCAGGAATACTGCAAGAAGGAGATCGAAGGCGCGTTCCGTTTCATCGAAGAGCAGATGGGCGTGGAATTCCACTGGGAAGAGCTGAAGAAGCATCTGGAAAAGCAGAATGAGCGCCAGCGCTTTGAATGGGAAAAGTGGGATGTTGCAGCCAATACGAATTATTACCCGATCAACGGTGTTGCTCAGGCCCTGTACCGTATCTATTATACGCAGGACGGTGACCGCGAGATCTGGGATGAGATCGACAAAAAGGTCAAAAAGATTCTCGACCACTCCGTGGAGAACAAGATCGAGAACTTCCCGAAGACCCGCCACCGTGTGATCGCATGGTCCTGTGCACCGCTGTATTATTCCAACTGGTGTACCTGGGCATACAACACCTGGGGCTTAAACTGCATCATCAACATGGACTCTCTGATGTTCGACATGGAGATCCGTACCGATACTTACGAGCATGCCCTGGAAGACATGGCCACCTATCACGAATGGGCACCCATGCGCCGTATGGCCGTTGGCGGCATGCATCACATTTTTGAACTCTGGGAGAACATGGAAAAGTTCCACTGCGATATGGTCATGATGTACGACCAGCTGCAGTGCAAGGGCATGCAGGGCGTTCACGGCCTGTTTGAGGATGAGTTCCGTGCCCGCAACATCCATGCCATCTGGATGCCGCACGCACTTCCCGATAAGCGTACCGTTCCGCGTTCGGAGATCCGTTCCATCATCAATGACTACATGACGACGGTCATGCATGAGGAACCGCTGGATCCGACGCTGGTCGATTTTGATGACGAGAACTGCTGGTAATACGGGAAAGGAGTACGAAAATGCAGAAAAAACTGTTAAAGATCTGTTTAAAACTGGGTCTTTTTGGCCTGATCCTGTATGCGGTTCTGTTTGCGGTCTTTTATTTTGACCTGGACGGCAAGCTCTTATACTATGTCGTGGAGCCGTTCCTGGCAAAGCATTATGACAGTATCGAACGCAAGAATCCGTTTGATTCGGCATACGAGCAGGTTCCGGAAGGCAAAGATACACTGTAAATGATATGCGGCGGAGCACCGGTCCATCCGGCTCCGCTGCTTGGCATATCCGGAAGGTGTGAGATTCATATGGAAAAACACGAGTTTCAAGCGGAATCCAGGAGACTCATGGAGCTGATGATCCATTCGATCTATTCGAACCGGGAGATCTTCCTCCGTGAACTGATCTCCAACGCGTCCGATGCCATGGACAAGCATTATTATCTTGCCATGACGGAGGGACGTCCGCTTGACCGAAAGGATCTGGAGGTTCGGATCCGCATCAATAAAGAAAAACGCTTACTCAGGATCAGTGACCGCGGTATCGGCATGAACGAAGACGAACTGATCCGGAATCTCGGCACGATCGCAAAAAGCGGATCGCTCGAGTTCAAGGAACAGCTGAACAAGGACAGTGAGGGTTCGATAAAGGATCTGATCGGCCAGTTCGGCGTGGGATTTTATTCCGCGTTCATGGTGGCCGACCGCATCGTCGTTTTGACCAAACGCTACGATGAAGAGAACGGCTGGCGTTTTGAATCCGGCGGCGTGGATGGCTACACCGTCCGCCCGTATGAAAAGAAAGTGACCGGCACGGAGGTGATCCTTCACATCCGTGAGGACGAGGAGGGCAGCGACGACTACGGACAGTACCTCCGCGAGTATCCGATCTACAAACTGATCAAGAAATATTCGGACTATGTCCGTTACCCCATTAAACTCTACATGCCGCATCCCGAGATCGCGGAAGGCTCCATCCCGGAGAATCCCGTCTACAGGGAAGCGTTTGAGTACGAGACCGTGAACTCCATGGTCCCGGTCTGGCAGAAGACCCGGAGTGAAGTCACGCGGGAAGAGCAGAATGCATTCTTTAAAGAGCATTTCAGTGAAAAGACCGATCCGATGAGTGTCTTGTTTTCCGATGTGGAAGGCAGCATCTCCTTTAAGTCCCTTCTCTATATTCCGGGAAAGCAGCCGCATGATTACGGCTCCGAGGAGTATAAACCGGGACTGGAGCTTTATGCATCGGGCGTGAAGATCATGGACCACTGCACCGAGCTTCTTTCGGAAGAGTACAATTTTGTACGCGGCGTGGTGGACACCACGGATATTTCCCTGAACATTTCCCGTGAAATGCTTCAGAAAAACCGCACTCTTACCGTGATCGAAAAGAATCTTGCCAAAAAGGTCCGGAACGAGCTTCTCCGCATGCTCCGGGACGATCGTGACGAGTACCTGAAATTTCATGAGAACTTCGGCCATCATCTGAAGGTCATCGCCATGGACGATTACGGTAAAAAGAAGGACGAGCTCGGCGAACTCCTCCTGTTTTATTCCGCCAAAGAGAAAAAGATGATCACGCTTCCCGAATACGTGGAAGCGATGCCGGAGGAGCAGGCGTACATTTACTACGCATCGGGCAGCGGTCCGGATGCCATTGAGCGGATCCCGCAGACGGAGATCGTCCGCGAGCACGGCATGGACATCCTGTACTTCACCGATAAAGCGGACCAGTTCGTGGCGCAGATGTTCGGAAGCTTTAAAAATAAGCGTTTCCGTTCGGTTGCAAGCGGTGACCTGGGACTTCCGGAAGAGAAGGCCGCGCAGGAAAAAGCGCAGGAAGAGTACCGCGCACTGTTTGATTTTGTTAAGCAAACGCTTGGTGACCGGGTCGATGACGTGATCTCCTCGACACGTTTACGCAGCCATCCGGTCTGCCTCTCAAACGGCGAAGGCATCACCTTTGAAATGGAGCGGTATTTCCGCTCGATCTCACCGGATATGCCCATGAAAGCCAAATGCATCCTGGAACTGAACACGGCTCATGCCGCGGTTCAGGCCCTCGACAAGGCCCGCACGGAGGATCCGGAGCGTGCCGTTAAATACACGGAGATCCTGTTCACGCAGGCCCGGATGATCGCCGGCATGCCGGTCGATGATCCTTCCGGCTACACGGACCTTCTGTGTTCGCTTTTCTGACCATCAACACTTAGTTCAAGTGAAAAGGAGAATAAAAATGGACAAACAGTTAGAAGCATTGTTTACACCCTGGAAGATCGGTAACTGCGAGATCAAGAACCGTTTCGTACTGACCTCTATGGGCGGTACCGACCTGTTCGGCTGGATGGAAGTGAACCATTTTGACAAGGAAGGTGCAAACTTCATCCTGGAAGTCGCAAAGAACAACTGCGGTCTGGTTCTTCCGGGCTGTCAGCCGGTCTACAATCCGATGCTCGGCCAGTGGCTGGACAAGAACGACAAAATGTACAAGGACCTCGCCAAGTGGATGCCGGAATTCCACAAGACCGGTGCCAAGCTGTTTGTACAGCTGACCGCAGGCTTTGGCCGTTCCTTCACTGTCAGTGAAATGATGGAAGGCCTGTACACGAATCCGGTCCTGAACGTGGTCTCCAAGCCCTTCATGAACCTGGACAAGATCACTGCATCCGCAAGCCCGAGCCCGAACCGCTGGTCCGATAAGATCCCGTCCCGTGAAATGACCAAGGCGGAGATCCAGCGTTTCATCGACTCCTTCGCGGAATCCTCCCGCAAGCTGAAGGAAGCAGGCGTTGACGGCGTTGAAGTCCATGCGGTACACGAGGGTTATCTTCTGGACCAGTTCACCCTGAAATATGTCAATCAGAGAACCGATGAATACGGCGGTTCCTTCGAAAACCGTTACCGTTTTGCCGCTGAGATCGTCAAGGCCATCAAGAAGGCCTGCGGCGATGATTTCCCGGTATCCCTTCGTTACAGTGTCGTTTCCAAGACCAAAGGCTTCCGTCAGGGTGCGCTTCCCGGTGAAGACTATGTGGAAGTCGGCCGTGACATGGAAGAATCCGAGAAGGCCGCAAAGTACCTGCAGGATGCGGGCTATGACATGCTGAACTGCGATAACGGTACTTACGATGCCTGGTACTGGGCACATCCGCCGATCTACATGCCGGAGAACTGCAACCTGGCCGATGTCGAGCACATCCGTCAGTTCGTGGATATCCCGGTCGTTTGTGCGGGCCGTATGGACCCGCGTGTTGCGGCAAAGTCCATTGAAGAAGGTAAGATCGACGGCGCAGGCTTTGCCCGTCAGTTCCTCGCAGACCGTGAGTGGATCAACAAGCTGATGGAAGGCCGCGAAGACGACATCCGTCCGTGTATCCTCTGCCACAGCGGCTGCTTCAACATGTGCCATTACAACGGTGTTCCGAATGATCAGGAACTGTCCGATTCCATGCATCTGGCACGTTGCGCGGTCAATGCGGAGACCATGCAGACCACCAAGCATTTCATCAAACCGGCAAAGGCGAGAAAGCGCGTCATCATCATCGGCGGCGGCATCGGCGGTATGGAAGCTGCCCGTGTGCTTAAGCTGCGCGGACACGAGCCGGTCATCTATGAAAAGAGTGATGTACTGGGCGGTACGTTCATTCCGGCCAGTGCCGAGTCCTACAAGGGCAAGCTCCGTGACCTTCTGACCTGGTACAGACGCCAGATGAAGGAAATGGGCATCGAGATCCATCTGAACGAAGAGATCCGCAGTCTGTCCCGTTTTGAAAACAATGAAGTCATCGTTGCGACCGGTTCCACGGCACGTCTCTTAAGAAGAGTACCGGGCTTTGAGAAGATGGTCGAAGCCTGTGAATTCTTAAACGGCAAGGAGGTCGGCGAGACCGTGGCGGTCATCGGCGGCGGTCTGACCGGTTCCGAGATCGCGTACGAACTCGCGCTGAAGGGCAAGAAGCCCATCATCGTTGAGATGAAGGACGACCTGGTATCCCAGAAGGGTGTCTGCCTTGCAAACAGCTCTTACTTAAGAGAGTGGTTTGAACTGAACAAGGTTCCGGTCTATCTGGAAACGACGCTGAAGGAAGTGAAGGACGGAAGCATCGTCTGCACGAGAAAGGACGGCAGCGAAGTCGAGATCGCATGTGACAGCGTGATCAGCTCCGCGGGTTACATCCCGGCACCGCTTGCGGAAGAGTCCAAGCATGTGCACCTGGTCGGTGACTGCAGAGGCATCGGCAATCTGCGTTCCGTTATTTGGCGTGCGTATGAAGTTGCAATGAAGATCTGATGATATAAGGAAAGAAAGTGAGGCGGCGAAATGAATTTCGAACAGTTTCCACGAACAGAAGTTGAAGGATTATCACTTTCACGCATGATCATCGGTACCAACTGGATCGGTGGCTGGAGCCATACGAGCCCGGCAGCGGACCACATGATCGTTTCCAAGCATTCCACCCCGGATACCATCCGGCCGATGCTCGAGACCTTTATGGCACACGGCGTCGATACGATCATGGCCCCGTTCCAGAATCTTCCGACTCTGGTTCAGGCAGTCCGTGCCACGGAGGAAAAGCTTGGCCGTGAGATGATCATGGTCGATACCCCGTTCTTCAACGTAGACAACACCAAAGAGGCTTATGCGGAGACCAAAGCGATCGCGAAGAAGAGTAAGGAACTCGGCGCGAAGCTCTGCCTGATCCACCATTCCTGCGCGGAGCAGCTGGTCAACAAGAACCTGCATCAGATCGTTCGTCTTCCCGATTATACGGAGATCATCCGTGACGCGGGCATGATTCCCGGGCTTTCGGCACACATGCCGGAGCTTGTGGTCTACAGCGACGACAACAACTACGATGTTCAGACCTACATTCAGATCTACAACTGTATGGGCTTCTTAATGCAGGTCGAGGTCGAAACGGTCAATCAGATCATCCACAATGCGAAGAAGCCGGTCATGACCATCAAGTCGATGGCTGCCGGACGGACCACGCCGTTTGTCGGCCTGAACTTTTCCTGGGCAACACTTCGTGACTGCGACATGGTCACCGTCGGCTGCTTCAATGAAGAAGAAGCGGAAGAGGATATCGAGATCTCCATGGCAGCACTTTCTCACAGAGCGGCGAACATCGGCAGAAGAAGCAGCCCGGTACAGAACCAGGACGCTTTCGGTAAGAAAGGCTGATTAGCAGTGCGTTTCAAAAGAGCATAAAAAAGCCGCCGCACGATCGTGCGGCGGTCTTTTTATGCTCAGTTCATAATGGATCATTTCTGAGCTTCGTTTTCCTGTTCCTGGTGACTGTTCTTCAGCGCGCGCTTCCGGATATGGAACGCGATGAAAACGATGAGTTCCGCGGGAACGATAAGAAGCAGGATCTGCCAGTAGTTGCTTGTCAACTGCAGGAGTAAAAGGTAGACCAGGACGATGGCGGAAAGCACCAGCGCCCCGACAATGTACATATTGTTTTTACCCTTGTACCAGATGGAATTCAGGACAAGCACTACGATCAGGGAGACCGGAAGTGCGGCGAAAAGGACCGTCCAGTGGAAGTGTCCGATCACGATCCAGACGATGACAAATTCTAAAAGGCAGAGCGTTGCAATGCCGGCGATGCAGCAGAGTATGATGGACAACTGGCTGTATTCGACCTTTTTGTTCATGTCGTAGCCCGGCTTTTTCCATTCATCGTGGCTGGTCAGGAGATCATCCACAGTGACCTTGAAGATCGCTGCCAGCTGCTTTAACACGAAGGCATCCGGAATGGCTTCACCGCGTTCCCACTTGGAAATGGATTTATCCGAGTAATTGATCTTTTCACCGAGCTCTGCCTGCGTCAATCCTGCGGATTGGCGGAGACGGATCAGGTTGCTCGCAAATATGAGTTTCAGTTCGTCCAAGCGGGTATTCTCCTTTCACGGCATTTAGTGCGGTCATTATATCGTACTTTTCCGGGTATTGCAAGGGAAGATGTGTGAAATCATTTTAAAGAGTATTTTGCCGTAACGGAGAAATAGTGTGTTTATTATGCTATTTCCACGGTTTATTTTCAAAGTGGGAAGCGGTAGAATCATACCATCGGAAGAAAAAAGACACAACAAATTGCGCGCCGGAATGAACGGTACGGCTTCCGAAGTTCTGATAAATGAAAGGAGAAAGAACATGTTATATATTATTTTCGTTATTCTGTTAATGGCGGTGATCGGCAAATTGATCGGACTTGCGGCACGTCTTGCATGGGGCATCTTCAAAATCGGATTCCGCATCGTATTTCTTCCGCTGGTACTGATCGCAATGGCTGCAAAGGGCCTGATCGTCATGGCGCTGGTATTCCTTATCATCGGCGGCCTGTGCGCATTCCTGGTACCGGTAAGACATTAAATAGCCGGTAAGCCGGAAAGGGCGGGAGACCGGAGCGCCTTCCCGCGGTACTTAAAACAATTGAAAAAATCCTCCTGTGTGTTATACTCAAGGCAGATAACAGCAGGAGGATTTTTCTATGTATCACTTTTTGAGGGCAGGAAGCGTAAAACCCGCAGGCTGGCTGTATGACCAGCTGAAGATCCAGGCGGACGGTCTGTCCGGCCATCTTCATACGGTCTGGCCCGATGTGCGTGACAGCGCGTGGATCGGCGGAAGCTGCGAGGGCTGGGAGCGTGTTCCGTACTGGCTTGACGGTTTCATTCCGCTTGCATATCTTCTCGATGATGCGGAGATGATCGCGGACGCAAAGCGTTACATGGAGGCGATCATAGACCGGCAAAAGCCCGACGGCTGGATCTGCCCGTGCTCCGAAGAGGAGCGGAAGGGGTATGATGTATGGGCGTTCTTCCTGATCGGCAAAGTTCTTTCGTTGTATGCGGAGTTTTCCGGCGATGTACGCGCGGAAAAGGCCCTTTACAGCGCGATGAAGTGTTTGTACGGGTTTCTGGCCCGCGGCGATGTAAAGCTCTTTGATTGGGGCAAATCGCGCTGGTTTGAGTGCATGATCCCGCTGGACTATTTATATGAACGGTACCCGGAGGATTGGATCCCCGCGCTCGCAAAGATCCTGCGGGAGGAAGGCCTGGATTATCATACCGTAAAGGAGCGCTGGGTCCGCTATTCCAACCGCTGGACGCAGGAAACGCACATCGTCAATCTGATGATGATGTTGAAATACGAGGCTGTCACGAAAAAGCTCCTGGGCACCATGGCGGACTATGCCGATGAAGCGGAAGAGCTCTGGCAGATTTTGGAACGGTACAACGGCACCGCGGTCGGAACCTTTACGGGTGACGAGTGCCTGGCGGGCCTGAACAACAATCGCGGCACCGAGCTTTGCAGCGTTGCGGAGCTTATGTACACCTGCGAAGTGTTGTACGCACTGACCGGGGAACCGAAGTGGGCGGACCGCCTCGAGCGGGCTGCGTTCAACGCTTTCCCCGCCGCCGTAAGCGACGATATGTGGACGCATCAGTACGACCAGCAGGTCAATCAGATCGCCTGTCGTATCTTTGGCAGCAAGTCCTTCTTTGGCTCCAACAACGACGAGGCACACCTTTTCGGCTTGGAACCGCACTTCGGCTGCTGCACCGCAAATCACAACCAGGCCTGGCCCAAGCTCGCCATGAGCATCTATCTTGAGAGGGAAAGCGGCGTTGAGGCTGCGCTGATCCTGCCGTCCGTGGCGGAAACGACCGTAAACGGCGTGCCGGTCACGATCACCTGCAAGACCGGGTATCCCTTCCGGTTTGATGCGGAGTATACGGTGGTATCGGCTGCACCGGTCGATATGGAACTTACTGTCCGGATCCCGTCCTGGGCTTCTGATGTACGTGCGGAAGGCGCGGAGATCACCGGAAACAAAGCGGTGTATAAGCTGCATGCGGATGGGGAGACCACCGTTTCCCTGTGTTTTAAGGACACGCCGCATTTTACGGAGCGTCCCTGCGACCTTTCCGTGCTGGAATACGGGCCGTTTGTATTTTCACTGCCCATCGACACGGAATATGTAATTCATGAGTACGTCCGGGACGGCGTGGAGCGTAAAGCACCGTACTGCGATTATGAACTTCTTCCGAAGTCCGAATGGCGATACGGCTTCTCTGGTGAAACTTTTACCGTAAAAGAAAAAGCGGGCGATGCCGTCCCGTTTTCTTCAAAAGCACCGCGCCTTGTGATCGAGGCGTTCATGAAGCCGGTGGACTGGGACTACGCGGAGGGCTACGATTCCGTGGCGGACCGCACACCGGTATCGCACATGGCCACCGGCGCTGCCGTTACAAAGGAACTGGTTCCGTACGGCTGTGCCAAGCTCCGCATGACGGAGATGCCGAAGACGGAAGAGTAATAAGGAGTTGGAAATGGCGGATTTTACCAGTAGAGCAATCAAAGAAACGTTCATCAAGCAGCTTGAGGAGCGGCCGATCTCGGAGATCACCGTGAAAAGCATCGTCGAGGAATGCGGGGTGAACCGGAACTCGTTTTATTATCATTTCCGGGATCTGCCCGCGCTCGTGGAAGAAATCGTCAAGGAGGAAGCGGAAGGGATCATCGCCAAGTATCCGTCGGTGAATTCGATCCTGGAGTGCTACGACGCGCTGATCGAGTTCGCATCGCACCGGAAGAAGGCGATCATGCACATCTTCCAGTCGCTGAACCGGGAGGTTTTTGAGCGGAACCTTATGTGGGTCAGCGAGTACTTCATTAAAAGCTGGGTGGAAAACGTATCCCGCGAGAAGAAGCTGTCCGACCGCGACCGGGAGGCGCTGGTCAATTATTACAAATGTCTGGGCTTCGGAATGGTCATCGATTGGCTGAATCACGGCATGTCGGAGACATACACGGCGGATATCCGGAGAGTCCTGCTTTATAAGATGGACTTCATTCAGGAGTCGATCCTGATGTTCGACGAGAACCACAAAGAATAAATAATAAATAAAGGAGGAGCCCCGGGGCGGTAAAAAGCCGCACCGGGGTTCTTTTTTATGCTTCTATACGGTTTTTATGTCTGCACCGGGGACCGCGTTTTAGGCAAAACGCCGCGTGTGTCTGAATTTTGGTTACTTTTTGTGCGATGTCAGGTTTTCATACACCGGCAAAGTACTGTATATGGCAACGACGGAAAACATCGGGTAGAATGGCACCATCGATTTGAACAAGGAGGTTTGTCTTATGAAAATACGGTCTGTTTTACCGATGAGGATCGCGAAATACGGTTCGATCGCTCTGTCCGTCCTGTTTATGACTGCCGGTGTTATGATGATCATTCAGCCGGAGATCTCCGCAGGAATCCTTGAGATCGTCTTTTCGGTGGCGCTCATTCTTCTGGGCGCGATCAAGCTGATCGGTTTCTTCTCAAAAGACCTGTACCGGCTGGCGTTTCAATATGATCTTCAGTTTGGCTGTATATTCATTGTGATCGGCCTTGTAACGCTGTTCCGTCCGGGCGATACCGTCGTCATCCTCTGTGCGCTTCTCGGTATCTGCCTCATGATCGACAGCCTGTTCAGGATCCGGACTTCTCTGGATGCAAGAGCATTCGGGATCCGGAACTGGTGGCTGACCCTGATTCTGGCGGCGGTCACAGGCCTTGCGGCGCTCATGCTGGTCATTCGGCCGGCGGAAGGTGCGCGGCTCCTGGTGCGGCTCCTCGGCATCGCCTTCTTCACGGAAGGCGCGCTGAATCTGGCATCGGCGGTCAGTATGGTGAAGATCGTCAAACACCAGAAGGCGGATACGATCGACGCGAAATATTACGAAATTAAATAAGGAGTTTTAGTTATGCATGCGGCAAAAAAAGTTGTTAAGCTGCGGATCCCGATTCTGATCCTGACCGTTCTTCTTATGATCCCTTCGGTGATCGGAATGGCACGGACCCGCGTGAATTATGATATGCTGACCTATCTTCCGAAGGATATGGAAACGGTCATCGGTCAGGACATGCTGTTAGAGGATTTCAATAAAGGCGCATTCACCTTCCTGATCATGGAGAATATGCCGGACAAGGATGCGGCGGCGCTTAAGGAAAAGGTGGAAAAGATCGACCACGTGGACACGGTCCTCTGGTACGATTCCCTGGCGGATCTTTCCATCCCAATGGAGCTTCTTCCGGATTCCGTTCTGCACGAATTCAAGACCGATCATTCCACGTTGATGGCCGTTTTCTTTGACACCGGTACCTCCGATGATCTTACGATGGACGCCGTCAAGGAGATCCGCTCGGTGTGCGGCAGCCAGTGTTTCGTTTCCGGCATGACCGCTCTGGTCGTGGACCTGAAGGATCTTTGCGAGAAGGAGGAACCGGTCTATGTGGGCCTCGCGGTCCTTCTGGCTTGTGCCGCCATGGTCCTGCTTCTGGATGGCTGGCTGATCCCCTTTGTTTTCCTGGCGTCCATCGGTGCCATGATTCTTTTGAACCTGGGAAGCAACTACTTCCTCGGTGAGATCTCTTACATTACGAAAGCCTTGTCCGCGGTGCTGCAGCTTGCGGTCACCATGGACTATTCCATTTTCCTCTGGCACAGCTACAACGAGCAGCGGAAGCTGTATGAGGATAAAGAGGATGCGATGGCGGTGGCCATCCATCAGACGCTCAGCAGTGTTCTCGGAAGCTCGATCACGACGATTGCCGGCTTCATCGCCCTTTGCTTCATGAGCTTCACACTCGGCCGCGATCTGGGCATCGTTATGGCGAAGGGCGTCCTCCTGGGGGTCCTGGGCTGCGTGACGGTCCTTCCGTCGCTGATCCTGGTGCTGGACCGCCCGCTTCAGAAGACACGCCACCGTTCGCTGATCCCGGACATGAAAAAGTTTTCATCAGGCATCGTAAAAATCTTCCCGGTATTTGCAATCATTTTTGTGCTGCTGATCCTGCCGTCCTGGTACGGATATAACAAGGCGAATGACGAGGTCTATTACGACATGGGCGAATGCCTACCGGAGGAGATGAATTATGTGATCTCCAATACCAAGCTCCGTGAAGACTTCGATATCGCATCCACCCACATGCTGCTGGTGGACCCGAGCCTTTCTTCCGCAAAGACCCGGAGCATGATCCGTGAGATGGAAGAGGTGGACGGTGTCAAATACGTGGTCGGTATGGAATCGCTCCTCGGTTCTTCGGTTCCGGAAGAGATCCTTCCGGATCACATCCGCGAAATACTGGAGAGTGACAGGTATGAGCTTCTTCTCATCAACTCGGAATACAAGGTCGCAAGCGATGACGTGAACGACCAGCTGGACAGTCTGCGGACGATCCTTAAAAAGTATGATGAAAACGGCATGCTGATCGGCGAGGCTCCGTGCATGAAGGATATGATCGAAACGACCGGACATGATTTTGCCGTGGTCACGGCAGTCTCGGTGCTTGCGATCTTCGCGATCATCCTGATCGTGGAAAAGAGTCTGTCGCTGCCGGTAATACTGATCATGGTCATCGAACTCGGTATTTTCATCAATCTGGGTCTCCCGCATTATCTGGGGCAGCAGATGGCTTTCATCACCCCGATCTGCATCAGTACGATCCAGCTCGGCGCGACCGTAGACTACGCGATCCTGATGACGACCCGTTACAAGACGGAGCGCATCGGCGGTCTTGATAAGAAAAAGGCAGTGTGGACGGCGCTGCATACATCGATCCCGTCCATCCTGGTATCCGGCATGGGACTGTTCGCCGCAACCTTCGGTGTAGCACTGTATTCGGATATCGAGATCATCAGTTCCATGTGCATGCTGATGGCACGCGGAGCCCTGATCAGCATGGTCCTTGTAATATTTGTTCTTCCTGCGATGTTCATGATCTTCGACAAGCTGATCTGCAGGACGACACTCGGAATGGGCGCGGTGTTGAAGCGCGCGTGAAAGGAGATAGCTTATGAAAAACTGGAAAAAGACGACGGCGGCGATCCTGGCCGGAACGCTTGTGATAAGCACGGGTGCGGCATCCGTGCATGCGGCAAACAGTGTGGAAACGGAAAAGAAGAGTGCGGAGATCACCGTAAGTGATTCGGAAAGCACGGTCCTTACAGCGGCTGCTTCCGGAAAGGAGGGCGCGGATACGCTTTCCAAGGATGAGACCGTTTATGTCCTGACCGGTGCCGATGGTACCCCGATGCAGATCATCGTGAGCGATCATCTGACGAACGGCACGGGACTTGACCGGATCACGGATATATCCGGTCTTACCGGCATCGAAAACGTGAAGGGTGACGAGGATTTTGAGACGGATGCGGACGGAAGTACGGTCTGGAATGCCGGAGGCAAGGACATTTACTACACCGGCAGCACGGAGGCGGAGCTTCCGTTAGGCCTCACGGTCACGTACCTTCTGGATGGCGAAGAGATCGCCCCGGAGGATCTGGCCGGAAAGAGCGGCCATGTGACGATCCGCTATGAATATGAAAACCGCATGACCCGTACCGCCCTTGTGGATGGAAAAGAAGAGGAGATGCATGTACCCTTTGCTGTCCTGACCGGCATGATCTTAAGTAACGACGTGTTCACGAACGTGGAAGTGACGAACGGTCATATTTTAAACGACGGTGACCGCACGATCGCAGTCGGTGTGGCGCTTCCCGGTATCCGCGAGGATCTTCGGTTGAAGAGCGACGTGATCGACATTCCGGAGTATTTTGAGCTCTCCGCCGATGTGACGGATTTCAGCCTTGGTATCACGATGACCGTCGCGACGGACTCCATCTTCAGCGAACTTTCCGGAGACGACCCGGACAAACTCGGGGATCTCACGGATTCCATGGACAGCCTGACGGATGCGATGGAGCAGCTGATGCAGGGCTCTTCGGACCTCTATGACGGTCTGACTACGCTTCGGGAAAAGACCGGCGAGCTTGCGGACGGCACAGCACAGCTGAACGACGGCGCGGCACAGCTTGCGGACGGTACCGAGAGCCTGTACGATGGTACGACCCGGGTGAAGGACGGTGTGTCTTCTCTGAATGCGGGACTTGCACAGCTTACAAATAATAACGCAGCGCTTCAGGGCGGTGCAAAGCAGGTTTTTGAATCCCTTCTTGCCATGGGCAATAAGGAGATAGCAGCGTCCGGGCTGACAGTCCCGACGATGACGATCGACAACTACGCAAGTGTACTGAATGGTGTGATCGCATCGTTAGACAGCACGACGGTCTATCAGCAGGCGCTGCAGCAGGTGACGGCAGCGGTGGAAGCCCAGCGCAGCGTTATTCGCACGGCAGTGACCGATGCGGTACGGACGCAGGTGGAAGCGCAGGTCCGGACGGCCGTGGAGGCGCAGGTCCGGGCACAGGTCACGGCAGCCCTTCAGGCGCAGTACGGCACGGATGTGGATGCAGCGATCATTGACGCGGCAGTCGCGCAGCAGATGGAAAGTGACGCAGTCCTGGCGATGATCACGGCGAATACGGACGCGCAGATGGCATCCGAAGCAATTCAGGCGACCATCAACGCCAATACTGAGACGCAGGTGCAGAAGGCGATCGCCGATAACATGGCGTCCGATGCGGTACAGACAAAGCTTGCACAGGCATCGGCAGGTGCACAGTCGCTGATCTCCTTGAAGGCATCCCTGGATTCCTACAACAGCTTCTATCTGGGGCTCATGAGCTACACGGACGGTGTGGCATCGGCGGCAGCGGGTGCGAAGCAGCTGGAGAGCGGTGTCGATTCTCTGAATTCCGGCGCGGCTAAACTGAAGGACGGTGCGGAAACGTTAGCGGACGGAACGGCCCGTCTTGCCGGGAACATGCCGGCACTGACTGAGGGCGTGAATGCTCTTACGGAAGGCTCAGGAGAACTGAAGGACGGCCTGGAAAAGTTCAACGAAGAAGGCATCAGGAAGCTGACCGACCTTGTAAATGAAGACCTCGCCGGTGTGTATAACCGTTTGAAGGCCCTTTCCGGCCTGGCGGAAGAGTACAATAATTTCTCCGGTATTGCGGCTGAAATGGACGGACAGGTGAAGTTCATCTACCGGACGGCGGAGATCAAAAACGGAAAATAAGTAAAATTCACAATGTAATGTCATATGCTCTTTATGAGACGAAAGTCTTGATAGACGGTCCGGTTCTTGTTATAATCGGAAGGACGGCCGTCCGCAGATGTGCGGACGGCCGAATAAGGATAGAACGGAGAACATATGAAAAAAATGAAAAAAGTAACAGCGGTGCTGCTTGCAGCAGTCTGCACCATCGGACTTTGCGCCTGCGGTAAGACAGGAAACAAGTACGAGGAACTCGAAAGCCTGCTGGACCGCGGCGCTTATGATGACGCGATCATGCTGATCGAGGATATGAGTTATGCGGAAGCTGTGGAAAAAGGCGAAAAGGGCAGTGTTTCCGGCGAGGGACAGTACGTCCCGGGATCGGAAGAACTGGAGATCCTCAGCCTTCTGGCAGGTACTTATGAGTATTACTATTATTATGACCTGGACGAATATCAGCCGGTCGTGATCGGAGAAGACGGAATCATTGAATACAACGGCGAAAAGTACTGCACGATCGTACAGAAGGAGGACGAAAAGTCCGGTACGCTGAAGCTTTATACGGAACAGGATTACATGAATTTCTCAGATTCGGTATATCCGCAGCAGTATGTTTATTACAGTATTTCCGATAACGGAATCATTACGGTCGATTACAGCTACAGAAGCCAGAGTGTGCTGAAGGAACTTGCGAAGGACTTCTACAAGGACTATGTCGGTACGTACCGTTATGAGGGAAACAGTTGGTATGAAATCGATGAAGTTACGATCAATGAGGATTACACGGCTGTTATCGACGGTACGACGGTGGAGCTGTTCGTTTACAGCAGTGAATATGATGAAGGCGTCACCTATTCCTTCATTGCCTGCGATGGTGATTACGCGGAAAACCCGCTCGACCTGAGACTGAAAGAGAATGCCTACGGTATGAACACGGTTCTGGATGGCTATGTCAGGGATGATCAGCTGGAATATGTGGAGATCACGGTCGATAATATTGATGATTATTTTGAATGGACCGATTGGACTGTTGGTTCGAATTACATCAATTACAACGCTTTCGATGAGGTAGAGAGCATTACGGCACATCGGTATTATCAGCTGAAGGAAGAGTATATGAAAAAGCTGTACGAGGATAACTGCAGTGTTGCATTCGAGTACCAGTCGCAGTATGTTTCTTATCCGTATTGCACAGCAGTATATGATATGGATTCCGACGTGTTCAGTCTTACGATCAACACGGAAAACGTCTATGAACGGTCCGAGCCGGAGACTTCCGAAGTAAGCCGTTTGAACTGGTCCGGTTATTATGACGAGAATGATAAGTACGTTGTCACCAATATCTGGCTTTTCCGAGATGATGCATATATTAATATGGATCATGAGGGTGCTTCACAGGACGGTTCGGTGATCACGGATCCGAGCGTCGGTTATAACGATTATTATCACACCAATCCGGTCACGATCCTTCGTACGAAGACGACCCTTTCATTTGTAAACAAGTAAGCCGGAGGCGTTTTGAAACGGTCTTACCGGGGAAACAGAAAAGGCTGCTGCACCTCGTGCAGCAGCCTTTTAAATAAACGGACCGGGAGTTCCCCGTTTTCACGGGAACAGACCGATCAGTCCTCTCTCTTTTTACCGAAATAGAAGAGAGCAACGGTTCCGGGACCCGTATGGCTTCCGATGGTCGTACCGATCCAGTTGATCTCGACATCGCCCTTCTTGTTCTTGAAGGTCTCATCGACCAGATCCGCCACGGCCTTGGCGTCTTCGTAACAGTCCGCGTGGCTCATGAAGACCTTGCCGTTATAGTTGACACCGTCATCCGCAAGCTCTTTCATCTTCTTCACGATCCGCTTGATGACCGCCTTTTTGCCGCGGATCTTTTCGCGCGGGATCAGATGGCCTTCGTAGTCCACGTTCATGAGCGGGCAGATGTTCAGAACACCGCCAAAGAGTGCGGCACCCTTGGAGATACGGCCGCCCTTTACAAAGAAGGTGAGGTCGGTGGAGAAGAACCAGTGGTTGACACGAAGCTTGTTCTCCTCGGTCCAGTCGCGGAGCTCGTCGATCGTCATACCCTCATCGCGGCGGTCGGCCATGGCATCCGCCAGAAGACCGAAGCCTGCGGAAGCGCAGAGCGAATCGATGATGTACAGCTTTCTTTCGGGATAGCGTTCCTTCGCGATGTTTGCCGCATTGACTGCGGAATTGTAGGAACCGGAAATGCCGCTGGAAAGCGTGATGTGGATGATGTCCTTGCCTTCCTTCAGGAAAGACTCGAAGAAGGCCAGGTACTCGGAAATATTGACCTGTGAGGTCGATGCATCCGCACCGTCCACCAGCTTTTTGTAGAAATCCGGGAAGGCGATGGTCTCACCGAGGTCATCGGGATAGTCCACGCCGTCCAGCTGATAATGGAAGCAGAGATACTTGATATCTCGCGCGGTAAAGTGCTCTTTGGAAATGTCTGCTGTGGAGCAGCAGCTGATGATATAGTCGGACATTTGATGATCCTCCCTTTCTGTTCTGACTCAAGTATAGAAAAACCTTGTTAAAAAGAAAACCTACGAAACGGAAAAATGCTCTACGGGGAGGGAGAGAAGGGTCTACTCGTTTTTCTACGAATCGTAGAAATGAGCATTTATGCGGTTTCCGGAGCACATGTCCGGAAGAACCGTCCGAAGTGCGGAAAATGAAGCGCTTGACAAGAAAATGTTATATGCCTTGAACACTACTCATTCGTTGACACAGCAGGCTGTTTCTGCTATAATTTTGACATATATGGTGTTCAAGCCGGAGACCGGTTCACGGGGTGATCCGGAGGTCCGGAAGAGGGCATAAAATGGAGGAAAAAGAAGCGTGAAGATCGAAAAAGCGGTCCTTCGTGAAACTGCATATGTGGCTGCCGGAACGGTCGCCCTGAGTCTGCTTATGGAGGCGGTATTTGTTCTTTTGCGCTACTGGGATCTCACGGTCCTGTTCGGCAATCTCCTCGGAGCATCCGCGGCCGTCCTGAACTTTTTCCTGATGGGTCTCGGCATCCAGAAGATCGTAAACAGCGGCACGGACAAGCCGGAGAACAAGGTGCGCCTTTACATGACGCTCCGGATGTTCATGATCGGTGCGTTTCTGATCATCGGCGGCGTGTTTTCCTGCTTTAACCTGTTTGCGGTCGTGATCCCGTTATTCTTTCCGCAGATCGCCATTTATGTACAGAAATTCGTATTAAAGGACAAGACCGGATCGGAGAGCACCTCCGACGGCCCGTCTCAGGAGGTATAAATCTTGAAAACTTCGAAAGCCTTCAAGGCGCTCGACATCTTTTACATTATCATGATGATCCTGCCGTTTGCGGCCGGAATCGTGTTGAAGGTCCTGACGTCACCGGCATCCGATGACATCAACATCACCGGCGCGTTGATCTATTTCACGATCCATATGCCCGTACAGGATCTGCCGGTCACGGAAGCCCAGGTGAACTCCTTGATCGTTGTGATCTCCGTCTTCTTCATGTGTCTGTATCTGACCCACGGTCTCAGTGTGAAGGCGCATCTGAAGCGTCAGGTCGCAGTGGAGTGGCTGTATGAAAGCGCAAAGAAGCTGGTCAACGGCTCCATGGGTGAGTACTTTGACCGGTTCGTTCCGTTCATTTCGGCGATCCTCGTGCTGTCCGCACTGTCCAGCTTAAGCTCGCTGGTCGGCCTTTTTGCCCCGACCTCCGATATCAATGTCGTTGCCGGCTGGGCCATCCTGGTATTCATTCTGATCACGTACTACCGGTTCAAGTGCGGCCCGATCCATTACATGAAGAGCTTTGCCGAACCCATCGCCCTGATGACCCCGATGAACATCATCTCCGAGATCGCAACACCGGTCTCCATGTCCTTCCGTCATTACGGCAATATTCTTTCCGGTTCCGTCATTTCCGTCCTGATCGCGGCGGCCCTGCAGGGCTTAAGCAGCAAGGTCCTCGGATGGCTTCCGGGTTTCCTTGGGGAGTTCCCCTTCCTGAGAATCGGTCTTCCGGCCGTTCTCTCCCTTTACTTTGATGTTTTCAGCGGTGTGCTGCAGGCATATATTTTCGCAATGCTGACCATGTCCTATGTATCCTCTGCGTTCGCGGCGGATGAGTATCAGATGAGACAGCTGCGGAAAGCACAGAAAAAGTTACAGAAAGAAGTTCTGGCTAACAAATAACTGGAGGTAAAAACAATGTTAGAAATCGCAATCGCTATCATCTTAGGTTCCTGCGGTCTTGGCGCAGGTATCGCAATGGTCGCAGGTATCGGCCCCGGTATCGGTGAAGGTAACGCCGTTGCTAAGGCTTGTGAAGCTATCGGCCGTCAGCCGGAGAGCAAGGGTGATGTCACCACGACCATGTTAATGGGTTGTGCAGTCGCAGAGACCACCGGTCTTTACGCACTCGTTATCGCCATCCTGCTGATCTTCGTAGCACCGGGCAGATTCGTTAACATTCTCATGAAAATCGTAGGTTAATAAAGAAGGAGATTTCGATGCAGACACTGGATGTCATATCAGTCAATATCTGGCAGATAGTGATTTCGCTTCTCAACCTGCTTCTTATGTTCCTGATCCTGAAACACTTTCTGTTCAAGCCTGTTAAGAAGATGATGGACAAGCGCCGCGAGGAGCTGGAAAATCAGTATAAGGCTGCGGAAGATGCGCAGAATGACGCGCTGAAAGACAGAGAGCTCTGGGAGTCCAAGCTGGCACATGCGGACGCGGAGGCGGATGAGATCCGTTCTCAGGCCGTTACCGATGCCAAGTACAGAAGCGGAAAGATCATTGCCGAAGCAAAGGACAAGGCGGGCAGCATCATGCGTCAGGCCGAAGTCAATGCGGAACTTGAAATGCAGAAGGCGCAGGCCGGCATTAAGGACGAGATCGTGAATGTATCCGCTGCTCTGACCGAGAAGATGCTCGGCCGTGAGATCAACACGGACGATCACCGCGGACTGATCGAGTCTTTCATCGGCGATTTAGGTGATGACTATGACTGAAATCAGTAAGGAATACGCGGAGGCGTTATTTGCGCTCGGGATGGAGACCGGTGAGACGGAGCATTATGCGGAGCTTCTTCAGGAGATCTCTGCGCTGCTTCGCGAGAATCCGGCTTACATGGATCTTCTGCGTTCTCCGAACATTTCAAGAGATGAACGGATCCGGGCGGTGGATGCTGCGTTTTCGGAGTCGCTCCCGGAATACGTGCTGTCCTTTATGAAGCTTTTGGTGGAAAAGGGACGCGTCGGGGATTTTGAGGAGTGCCTGAACGAGTACATGAAGCTCTATGATGCTTCCAAGATGCGCGTGATCGCAAAGGTCACGACGGCCATCGACCTGACAACGGAAGAGAAGAGAAAACTGACAGATAAACTGGAAAAAATGAGCGGTAAGACGATCATCATCGAGAATGTGGTCGATAAGTCCGTCATCGGCGGTATGATCGTCGAGATGGAGGGAAAGATCATCGATGGCAGTCTGAAGCGCCGCTTGCGTGATGTAAAGGATGTGATTAGCAGATGAGTGGAAGACCGGAAGAGATCAGCAATATCATCAAACAGCAGATCAAAAATTATAATTCTAAAATCGAGATGCGGGAAACCGGTACCGTTATCCTGGTCGGCGACGGCATCGCCCGTGTTTACGGCCTGAGAAACTGCATGGCCAGCGAGCTCCTGGAGTTCGACGACGGCTCATACGGCATGGCTCAGAACCTGGAAAACGAGACCGTATCCGTAGCCGTTCTGTCCGACAATAATACGATCCACGAGGGTACTGTGGTACGCCGCACCGGAAAGGTCCTTTCCGTACCGGTCGGTGAAGCGTTCCTCGGCCGTGTTGTCAACGCTCTCGGTGTGCCGGTAGACGGCAAGGGACCGGTCCTTTCAAGCGAGACCCGTCCGATCGAAGCGGAGGCGCCGGGCATTATTGAAAGAAAGGGCGTTGATGTGCCCCTTCAGACCGGTATCAAGGCTATCGACAGTATGATCCCGATCGGCCGCGGCCAGCGTGAGCTGATCATCGGCGACCGTCAGACCGGTAAGACCGAGATCGCCGTCGATACCATTATCAACCAGAAAAATACCGGTGTGCTGTGTATCTACGTAGCCATCGGACAGAAGAATACCTCTGTGGTACAGATCGCGAACCAGCTGGAAAAGGCAGGCGCCATGGAATATACCATCATCGTCTCCGCATCCGCTTCCGAGTCCGCGCCGCTTCAGTACGTTGCACCGTACGCCGGCTGTGCCATGGCGGAATATTTCCGTGAGCAGGGCAAGGACGTACTCATCATTTACGATGACCTGTCCAAGCATGCGGTGGCATACCGTGCACTGTCCCTCCTGATCCGGAGACCGCCGGGACGTGAAGCTTACCCCGGTGATGTATTCTACTTACATTCACGTCTCCTTGAGCGTGCCGCACGTGTGGCACCGGAATACGGCGGCGGTTCCATCACCGCACTGCCGCTGATCGAGACCCAGGCCGGCGACGTTTCCGCGTACATTCCGACAAACGTCATTTCCATTACCGACGGCCAGATCTTCCTGGAGACCGAGCTTTTCCACGCAGGTATCATGCCGGCTATCAACCCCGGTATTTCCGTCAGCCGTGTAGGCGGCTCTGCTCAGCTGAAGGCCATGAAGAAGGTCTCCGGTGAGTTGAAGCTTCTGTATTCCCAGTACAGAGAACTGCAGGCATTTGCCCAGTTCGGCAGTGATCTGGATGCAGATACCAAGGCACGTCTCGCGCTCGGCGAACGTATCGTTGAAGTGCTGAAGCAGGATCGCAATTCCCCGCTTCGCGCAGGCTGCCAGGTCGCCATCGTTTATGCCGTTATCAACGGCTATCTGAACGAGATTCCGGTAAACCGTGTAAAAGCTTACGAAGCAAAGCTGTATGAAAAGCTGGAGACAAGCTACGGCGAGCTTCTTGACCGTTTTGAGCATAACTTCTATGACGAGTCCGATGTTGAGGAATTAAAGAAAGCCTTACTGGAAATGAAGGAGTGAGCTTAAATGGGCGCTGATATTAAAAAACTGCGCAATCGCATCAAAAGCGTGGACTCCACGCTGCATCTGACGAAGGCCATGGGACTTGTGGCATCGTCCAAGATCCGTCGTGCGACTGACGCAATGAATAAGGGCCGTGCTTATCGGAAAGCGGTTCAGGAGACTGTCGATATGCTGACACAGTGTCCGGAAGCGCGGAAGAGCCCCTACATGGCAGTGCGTGACGGCGGTCGGACCCGCATGATCGTCATTGCCGGTGACAGAGGCATGGCCGGCGGCTATAACGCCAATGTTTTCCGTATGGCAAAGGAATTCCCGGACGCAGAGATCATTCCGATCGGCAAGCGTTCCGTGGACCGCTTTGGCGGTGAAGTCCTTTACGCGGAGAAATTTGACTATCAGGCTGCACATGCGCTGGCTGAAGAGCTGTGCGCGGATTTTGCAGCGGGAGAGTTTGACAGACTTGGTGTCATCAGCACAAGCTACAAGTCCATGATGACCCAGGAAGCCGTTACGGACTGGATCCTTCCGCTTGAAAAGGCGGAGAACGCACCGTCAAAGTCCATCCTGTTCGAGCCGGATGAACTGACCATCTTGAATGCAGCGGTTCCGGAGTATGTGGCCGGTACGATCCTTGCGCTGGTACGCGAAAGCTTCACCAGTGAGGTCGCTGCAAGAAGAACGGCAATGGATTCAGCCGGAAAGAACGCACAGGAGATGATCGACAGCCTGCAGCTGACGTACAATCAGGCACGTCAGAGTGCAATTACGCAGGAGATCACCGAGATCGTTGCGGGTTCCGGAAATTAAAGGAGGTTATTTAGTATGGCAAATTTATCGAAGGGCAGCGTCGCGCAGGTCATGGGACCGGTCGTTGACGTTCGCTTTGAAGACGGCAATCTGCCTGCGATATACAATGCACTGACCATTCCGATCGGCGAGAAGACGCTGACCGTTGAAGTGGCACAGCACATCGGTGACAATACCGCGCGCTGCATCGCGATGTCCTCAACGGACGGTTTGCAGCGTGATACGGAAGTTATCGATACGGGAAAGGCCATCAGCGTACCGGTTGGACGTGAGACCCTCGGCCGTATCTTCAATGTCCTCGGTGACAATGTGGATAACATGCCGGCGGCTCAGACCGAAGAGCGCTGGAACATCCATCGTCCGGCTCCGGCGTACGATGAACTGGCGACTTCCACGGAAATGCTGGAGACCGGTATCAAGGTCGTCGACCTGATCTGCCCCTTCGCAAAGGGCGGTAAGATCGGTCTGTTCGGCGGCGCCGGCGTCGGCAAAACCGTCCTCATCATGGAGCTGATCTACAACATCGCCATGGAGCACAACGGCTACTCCGTGTTCACCGGCGTGGGCGAGCGTTCCCGCGAGGGCAACGACCTCTACTACGAAATGAAGG